>DAIUEV010000014.1:0-64486 GCA_036844945.1 Acidimicrobiales bacterium | reverse complement strand
GTTGTGAACATCACCGTCAGGGGGTCGTATTGGCACCCGGCCCGTGGAAACAGGCGCGCCGAGGGCACTTCGGCCCTGGTGGCGACGATGCTGAGTTCTTACCGTGGCAGCGGTGTTCGTCGATCCTGGATTCGAGTGGGAGTGCCCCACCTGGGGGTGTCGTGGGCGTCTCTTCGTCGAAGAGCCGCCTCGACACGATCTGGTGACCTGGTGCGAACCCCGTCCCGGCGACGAGTCCCCCCGCAGTTGCGGGCGGGCGATGATCTGGAGCAGCCACCAGGAGCGGTGGCGAACGCATCCCGACCAGCCGCCGAAACCGCCGGCCTCGCCTTCGTGACGGGTGTCAGGCCACGAACAACCTGTCCCCGGGCCGACGTTGGGACGGGCTCGGACCGGCGCTGAGCCGCCTGCCGGTGTTCAGCTCTCGGCGAGGCTGTATTCCTTGTCGAATTCCTCGTCGCGCACCAGGAACCACGAGGCACGCGCTCGATCCCAACGCATGCGCCGACCGCAGACCGACGCGTGCGTCCCGGGCCAGCGCCGGCACCACACGTGCTCGCCGTCCTTTGGGTCGCCCTCGACGAAGAGGGCGCCGTGGCAACCCCAGCTGGGGCAGTCCCACTCCATGGGGAGAGAACGGGCCCGGGCCGCCCGAATCACGGTCGAATTGTGGAAAGAACGCCCTGGTCAGGCTCTCTGAGCGCCGCCTCCCGGCCGTCGACCCGCCGCGTGAACCGCTCGGCCGGCGCCCCTGAAAAGGAGGTGGCCGGAGAGACCCCGAGGGCTAGCCTCTTTCCTCGATGACGGTGACGCAGGATCCGAAGAAGGCGCCGAAGGACACGAGCGGCGCCGCGGAGGCACGCGTCGAATATCGCCTGATGCGCAACGCGGTCGTACGCGACGTCCAGAAGGGGCGGCTCGGGCGAGAGGACGTGTGCGACGCCCACCCGGAACTGCTGCGGGCCGCCCGCAACGTGGGCAAGCCGATGCGGGAGCGGTGCCCGATCTGCGAGGCGGCCGACACCGTCGAGGTCACCTACGTGTTCGGGAGCCGCCTGCCTCCCGGCGGGCGGTGCCCCGGGAGCGCCACCGAGCTCAACCGGCTCCGCCGCCGGAGCGACCCGGTGCTCTGTTACGACGTCGAGGTGTGTCCGGACTGCGCCTGGCACCACCTCATCCGGAAGTACCCGGCGGGCGGGCGCGGAGAGGGTCAGCGGGCCGGGCGGGCGCTGTGAGCCCGAAGCCGAATGTCCGCACGTTGCGGGGCCGAAAGCGCCGCGACGGGGCCGAGCCCATCGTGATGGTCACGGCTTACGACTACCCGACCGCGGCCATCGCCTCGGCGGCCGGCGTGGACCTCATCCTCGTCGGCGACTCGGTGGCCAACACGGTGCTGGGCTACCCGGACACCCTGCATGTGACCATCGACGACATGGCCCACCACGTGGCGGCCGTCGCCCGGGCCAAGCCAGAGTGCCTGATCGTCGGCGACATGCCGTGGATGAGCTACCACGTGAGCCTGGAAGAGACGGTCCGGAACGCCGCCCGCCTGATCCGGGCCGGCGCCGAGTGCGTGAAGCTCGAGGGCGGGGCGAAGCGGGCTCCTGCGATCGAGGCCCTCGTGCACGCCGAGATCCCGGTCATGGGCCACATCGGGCTCACCCCCCAGTCGGTGCACGCGATCGGGGGGATGCGGGTCCAGGGGCGCGCCGTCGATGCCGCGACAGCGCTGCTGGCCGACGCCTCCGCCCTGGTGGAAGCGGGTTGTTTCGCCATGGTGATCGAGAGCGTCCCCGACGCGGTGGGCACGGCGGTGACCGCGGCGGTCGACGTCCCAACGATCGGCATCGGCGCAGGTCCGGGCTGCGACGGCCAGGTGCTCGTGTTCCACGACGTGCTCGGCCTCGGGACCGGCCGGGTCGCGAAATTCGTCCGCCCGTACGCCAACCTGGCCGAGGACGCCACGAAGGCGCTGGCCGCGTTCGCGGCCGACGTCCGCAGCGGCGCCTTCCCGAACCAGTCGGAGAGCTACACGTCCTCCGACGAGCTCCGCACCGCCCTCGACCCCGACGCCGCCCGCCCCGACTGACCGCCGCCCCGGCGGGGTCCATGGCATCCGTGCACTAACATCGCTTCGCCGATCGTCGCCCCGCTCCGGCGTGGCGTCCACGATCACCCTGCCCCGCACCGCGCGGGGCCCGGGCGTCACGGTCGACCCCGGTCCAGAGGGAGGTAGGCCCGCATGCGGCCGTATGAAGTCATGGTCATCTTCGACGCCGCGGCCGATCCGTCGGCCATCCAGGGCGTGGTCGATCGGACCCTCGATTCGATCCGATCCTCCGGCGGCAACCCGGGGACCGTGGACCGCTGGGGCCGCCGACCGTTCGCGTACGAGGTCAAGCACCGTCGGGAGGGTTACTACGTCCTGATAGAGCTGACCGGGGAGACCCAGACCGTGCACGACCTCGACCGGCTGCTGTCGCTGGCCGACGAGGTCATCCGTCACAAGGTGATCCGGCTGCCCGAAGGGGTGGCCGGGCGTGCCGCCGGGGGAGCGTCTCCGGAGGCGTCGGCGAGCCCCGCCGGCTGAGCGGGCGGCCGAGAAGGAGGGGAACATGCCCACGGACAACACAGTCGTGCTGGTGGGGAACGTGACTCGGGATCCCGAGCTCCGCTTCACCAACACCGGCCAGGCCACCGCCACCTTCGGGCTGGCGGTGAATCGGCGCTGGCAGAACCGCCAGACCCAGGAGTGGGAGGAGGCGGTCAGCTTCTTCGATGTCGTGTGCTGGCGCGAGATGGCCGAGAACGTGAGCGAGTCGCTGCAGCGCGGCTCCCGGGTCATGGTCGCCGGCCGGCTGGAGCAACGCAGCTGGGAGTCCCAGGACGGGGACAAGCGCTCGAAGATCGAGGTGGTGGCCGACGAGGTCGGCCCCTCGCTGCGTTGGGCCACCGCCCAGGTGACCAAGAACGACCGGCGCGGCCCGAGCGACGGCGGCGGGCGCGGCGGCTCGCGGCCCGCCCCGCAGCGCGAGCAGCAGCCGAGCGGCGGCTACAGCCAGGACGAGGAGCCGTTCTAATGGCGCGGGGCAACATGCGCAACACCACCACGCGGCGCGCGCCGAAGGACGCGGGGCGAAGGATCAAGAAGAAGCCATGCGCGCTGTGTCGGGACCACATCGAGTGGGTCGACTACAAGGACGTGTCGATGCTCCGCAAGTACATGAGCGACCGGGGCAAGATCCGCTCGCGCCGGGTGACCGGCAACTGCGCCCAGCACCAGCGGGGCATCGCGATGGCGATCAAGACCGCGCGCGAGCTCGTCCTGCTCCCGTACACGCAGAGGACCGTGACCGAGCGGCCGGGGGGTCGACGGGGCGGCGGGCGTGACGGCCGGGGACCGGGCGACCGCCGTGGCCCTCGTCATGCCGAACCCGAGGAGACCGCGTCGGCCGGCGACGAGACCGTGACGTCCGACGGGGTCGGCGTGGAGGAGCCGGTGGCGGTGGCCGAGGTGGAGGAGCCGGTGGCGGTGGCCGAGGCGAACGAGCCCGCCGAGCGTGAGCCCGACGAGGTCGAAGCCTGATGCGCGTCCTCCTGCGTGAGGATGTGGACGGCGTCGGCCGCCGCGGCGACATGGTCACGGTGTCCGACGGCTACGCGCGCAACTTCCTGCTCCCGAACGGCCAGGCGTTCAAGGCGACCGACACCATGGAGGGACAGGCTGCGTCGATGCGTCGGGCCCGCGACTTGAGGTCGGCGGCCAGCGAGGAGGCGGCGCGGGCACAGGCCGCCGTTCTTGGCGGTGCCACGATCACGATCGCGGCTCGGGCTGGATCCACAGGCCGGCTGTTCGGCTCGGTCACCGCGCACGAGATCGCCGAAGCGGTGGCGGCACAGAAGGGCGTCGAGATCGACCACGCGTCCATCGGGCTCAACGAGCCGATCAAGTCGGTTGGCTCCGTCGAGGTTCCGATCCACCTCTATGGCGACGTGTCAGTGCAGGTCGCGGTGGAGGTCACTGCGGCCGGCTGAGCCCGGCGCAGCAAGGTCCTCGTCACACCCGCCCGTCACCCTTCGAGGGTGACCAACGCGCCCCTCGTCACCTCAGGGCGGCTCTTCGCCCCATCCCCAGTTGGCGACCCGTGGTCCCCCGCCCGTCCACAGGCGCGCTCACAGGCATCACCAGGGGTTTTGTCGTCAGAATCCCCAGGTTTCGCGCCTTCCGTCCCACAGCCGGACCGGTCAGGGTTATGAGCACCATGGTGCAGGCGCTCGACGACACGCGGCCACGCCCGATCCGGCCGATCGGGACGCCCCGGGTCCCCCCGCACAACCTCGAGGCCGAGGAGTCGGTCCTCGGCGCGATGCTCCTGTCCAACGACGCGACCGCGGCCGCCATCGAGACCTGCGGCGCCGAGGACTTCTACAAGCCGGCCCACGGGCACATCTTCGGGGCGATCATCGCCCTCTTCGAGCGGGGCGAGCCGATCGACGCGGTCACGGTGCGGGACGAGCTGACCCGATCGGGCCTCATCGAATCGGTTGGGGACCCGGCCGTCCTCGTCTCGCTCCAGGCCAACACGCCGTCGATCGCGAATGCGGTGCACTACGCCCGCATCGTCGAGGAGCACGCCCTGCTCCGCCGCATGATCGGAGTGGCCGGCGAAATCGCCGACATCGGCTACAGCGTCCCGGAGGACGTGGAGGCCGCGGTCGACGAGATGGAAGCGAAGGTCTTCAACGTCGCCCAACGACGCACTACCGAGAGCATCAAGTCCCTCCACGACGTGCTGTTGCCGAGCCTCGACCGGATCGAGGAGCTGTCGCACGGGCGCGACGCAGTCACCGGCATCGCCACCGGCTTCACCGACCTGGACGGCATCCTGGCCGGGCTCCAGCCCTCCACCCTCACGATCGTCGGCGCCCGCCCCGCCGTCGGCAAGACCAGCCTGGCCCTCGGTATCCTCGCCCACGTCGGGATCGAGCTGCGTAAGCCGAGCCTCCTGTTCTCCCTCGAGATGGGCCACCTCGAGCTCTGCCAGCGACTCCTCGCCTCGGAGGCTCACGTCGACGGCCAGCGGGTCCGGACCGGCCGGCTCCAGGAGGCCGACTGGCGCAAGCTGGGCGTGGCAGTGAGCCGCCTGGACAGCGCGCCGATCTTCATCGACGACAACCCCAACGTCACGGTGATGGACATCCGGGCCCGGGCGCGGCGGCTGCGCAAAACCGAGGGCGAGCTCGGTGTCGTGATGGTCGACTATCTGCAGCTGATGACCGGGAGGGCCAAGGCGGAGAACCGGCAGGTCGAAGTGGCCGAGATCAGCCGCAGCCTGAAGATCCTCGCCCGCGAGCTCGAGGTCCCGGTGATCGCGCTGTCCCAGCTCTCCCGCGGCCTCGAGGCCCGCCAGGACAAGCGACCGATGCTGTCGGACCTGCGCGAGTCGGGCTCGCTCGAGCAGGACGCCGACGTGGTCCTGTTCATCTACCGGGAGGAGCAGTACGACCCGGACATCCCGATCGAACGACGGGGTGACGCCGAGATCATCGTGGCCAAGCACCGCAACGGGCCGACCGGCTCGGTGCACCTCGCCTTCCTCAGCCAGTATGCGCGGTTCGAGAACATGTCGAGGGTGTAGGCCCCTCGACGTCGACCGGAGCGTTTAGCCGGGCTGCCCGATCCCCCCGGGGAGCTCGTCACGCCGGGGATGGTCGGCGACCACGACCCGGCAGGCGCCCACGATCGTGGCCGAGTGTGGGGTGTTCGGGGGGATGATCGCCGCCTCGCCCGCCCGCAGGGTGCGCTTCTCGTCGCCGACCGCAAGGGTGATCGCGCCGTCGATCACGTTCCAGACCTCCTCGTTCTCGTGGTGGTGCTCGTGGAGCGAGGGGGCGGCGGCGTCGATCTCGTAGAGGGCGAAGGTCATGTGCTCGGCGTGGAAGAACCGGCCGTGCCACCCCGGCAACGGCTCACCGGTGATCATCTGGTCGGGGGAGACGAACGGCATAGGACCTCCTCGGGCCGGTTCCGCACCCTACGGCGGACCGTGCCGCCCAGGGGCGCTCAGGGCTCGGCCAGGCCGTCCTCGGTGATCGGCCCGACGGCGAGCGGGTCGGGCTCGACCCGGTGCCCCGGCAACTCGCTCGTCCGATGGCGGGCGAAGACCGGCATGGCGACGGCGAGGGCGGCCGCCCCGACGACGCACAGGACGCCGCCCGACACCACCGAGAACTGGGTGCCGGCCAGCGTGGCGACGCCGCCCGACTCGAGGTCCCCGACCCGGGGGCCGCCCTGGACCACGGCGAGCTGGATGGCGATGATCCGGCTCCGGAAATGCTCGGGCACGACCGTCTGGAGGATCGTGTTGCGCAGCACCGCCGAGATGACGTCCGCCCACCCGGCCACCGCCAGCAGGACGAGCGCGAGCCACAGCACCCGCGAGAAGCCGAACGCGGTGATCGCGAGCCCCCAGAGAACGACCGCCACGATGACCGCCCGCCCCCGCCGGTCGATCCCCCCCACCCACCCGGTGGTGAGCGCGCCGGCGAGCGCGCCGAGCCCCGGTGCGGCGAAGAGGTAGCCGACCACGTCGGGGCCGCCGTGGAAGACCGACAGGCCAATGGCCGGGAACAGCGCCCGGGGCATGCCGAACACCATGGCGTTGATGTCGATCAGGTAGGCCCCCTGCATCACCTGGCGGCCCCGGAGGAACCGGATGCCGTCCACGATCGAGCGGATTCCGGGCCGATCGGCGCCGTCGGCCGGGGGGATGGGGCGCATCATCACGGTGGCGACGATCGCCGCGAAGAAGGTCAGGGCGTCGATGCCGTAGACCCAGGCGATGCCGGTATGCCCGATGAGCAGGCCGGCCACGGCCGGCCCGGCCACCGCCCCCACCTGGAACAGCACCTGCAGGAACGAGAGCGCCGCCACCAGGTTCTCCTGGCCCACGAGGCGGGGGACGATCGAGTTGCGGGCCGGGTTGGCGAACCCGGTCAGGCCGGCCGCCAGCGCGCTCACGACGTACAGCGTCGGCACCGACGGGTGGGCGGACAGCGCGTTCCACGCCAGCCCGCCGCTCGTGAAGGTGAGGGCGACGCTCGAGAGGAGGAGGAGCAGACGGCGGTCGACGGCGTCGCCAACCGATCCGCCGATGAGGGACCCGATGACGAGCGGGACCAGCTGGGCGATGCTGATCGCCCCGACCTGGAACGACGAGTGGGTCTCGGCGTAGATCTGGAACGGGATCGCGACAACGGTCAGCTGGGACCCGAGCGTCGACACCAGCTGGCCGATGAAGAGGAGCCGGAAGTCGCGGCTCTCGCGCAGCGGCGCGGGGTCGACGAGGATCCGGCGGGCCATCGGGGCAGCGTACGGTCGGGCCGGCCGGCGGAGTCGAGCGTCAGGCGGTGCCGTTGCGCCCGGTCGAGGCGCGCCGCGACGGGTAGGACGCCGCGTACGGCGGGGTGACCGTCCCGGCGGGGAGGCCGTCCTCGGGGACCCCCGGCCGCGCCACCAGGTCGAAGGGCACCACCCCGGCCCAGATCGGGCTGTCCATGTCCTCGGGGTCGTCCTTCGGGCCGCCGGTGCGCACCTTGGCTGAGCCCTCGTCGATCGGGAAGCGCACGATCAGGGTGGCCCGCAGCTCGGAGGGGGTCGGGAGGCGGGCGTCGCCGCTGCGGCCCGGGGCCATGTGCTCGAGGAGCGCCACGCTGGCCCGCCGCTTCTCGTCGTCCTCCTCGACGGCGGCACCGGCGCCGAACAGCATCACGCAGCGGAAGTTCATCGAGTGGTGGAAGGCCGAGCGGGCGAGGACGAGGGCGTCGAGCAGCGTGACCGTCACGCTCGCCGGCGCGCCGTCGGCCACCAGCCGGAGCGTGCGGTTGGCGGGCGCGCCGTGCAGGTAGAGGAGGTCGCCCACCCGGGCGTAGGCCATGGGCGTAACGACCGGGGTCCCGTCGTCGACCACGCCGACGTGGCACAGGAGGCCCTCGTCCAAGATGGCGTCGACGACCGCCCGGTCATGGGTGCCGCGCTCGCGCAGCCGCCGCAGCGAGGTGCGGTCGGTGATCTGGAGGTCGCCGGCCGCTTTGCCCTCAGGCCGCGGCACGGGCTCGGAGCACGTCGAGTGCCCGGTCGGCGTGCGTGGACATCGAGACCTCGGAGTGGATCACCTCGAGGACGGTGCGATCGGTGTCGATGACAAACGTGACGCGGCGGTTCCCGAGGGCGGAGATCCGCCGGCGCACGCCGAACTGCTTGGCGACGGTCCCGTCGGTGTCGGACAAGAGCGGATAGCCGAAGGAGTGCAGGTCGGAGAACTGCTTCTGCTTCTCGACTGGGTCGGCGCTGATGCCGACCGGGTGCCCCCCGGCGGCCTCGATCTCGGCCCTCACATCCCGGAAGTGACAGCTCTCCTTCGTGCAGCCGTACGTCATGGCGGCGGGATAGAAGAACAGCACGATCGGCCCGTCGGCGACCAGGTCGCTCAGGCGCCGCGGCGCCCCCGTCTCGTCGGGGAGCTCGAAGTCCTCCACCCGGCCGCCCTTCTGCATGGCGACGAGCGTATCCGGCCCGGCGCGGCCGGCCGGAGCGATGGCCGGGGGCTCAGCCCTCGAAGCGGAAGCCGACCCCCCGCACCGTCACGAGGTGCCGCGGGTTGGCCGGGTCCTTCTCGATCTTGCGCCGGAGGCGTTTCATGTGGGTGTCGAGCGTCCTCGTGTCGGCGAGGTCCTGGTCCCACCAGAGCCGGTCGATGCAGCGGTCGCGGGTCACGACCTGCCCGGCGTGGGACATGAGGAGCGCGAGGAGGTCGAACTCCTTGCGGGACAGCTCCACCAGGTTGCCTTCGACCGTGACCTCCCGGCGACCGTTGTCGAGGCGGATCGGGCCGGACTGGAGGACCTCTTCGTTGGCGATCGCGCTGGTGGCCACCCCGCGGCGCAGGACCGCCCGCATCCGGGCGACGAGCTCGCGGAGCCGGAAGGGCTTCGGGACGTAGTCGGAGGCGCCGAGCTCGAGCCCGAGCACCACGTCGACCTCGGAGTCCTTGGCGGTGACCATGATGATCGGCACGGGGGCCAGTGCCCGCATGCGCTGGCACAACTCGACGCCCGACTGGTCGGGGAGCATCACGTCGACCAGCACGAGGTCGGGGTGGATGCGGTGGAAGAGCCGGAGCGCCTCGTGGCCGTCGGCGGCGCACTCCACGGCGAATCCCTCCTGGGACAGCCCCGAGGCGAGCGCCTGGCGGTAGGACTCCTCGTCGTCGACCACGAGCACGAGCGGTCGCGAGTCGCGGACGGTCCCGTCGCGAGGCTCGGCCACCGCGCTCACCGCGACCCGGCGCGGCAGCGGGAGGGCGAAGGGGGCGACGAACGGGGAGGGGGGGATGTCCCCGCCGCCGCCTCGGCGCTCAGGCTCCACAGTGCCCGGGCGGTTGGTGGCCCGGCGCAGCCGCTCGACCTCTGGTCGTCAGCGCAGCTCGAAGCCATCGACGGTACCGTAGGAGCGGCAGATGAACGGTTCGCGAATCGTCCGGAAACCCGAGGTGACCCCCAGATGAACTATTGGGAATCGGCCGATGGCCCGGCGTCCGGGGCGGACCATTGAGTGATCCAGCGCCGGCGCCCTACGGCGACCGCGTCAACCGCCGCAAGCAGGTCCAGATGTCTCCGGAGGAGGCGCACCAGTTCCTGGTCGAGGCGCGGACCCTCACGATGTGCACGTTCAATCACGACGGCACGATCCATGCGGTGGCGATGTGGTACGGGTTCTTGGACGGTGCGATCGCGATCGAGACCAAGGCGAAGTCCCAGAAGGTGCGCAACCTCCGTCGCGATCCCCGGATCACCTGTCTCGTCGAGGACGGTGAGTCCTACGACCAGCTGCGAGGGGTCGAGCTGGTCGGAAAGGCCGAGATCTTGGAGGACCGCGACCGGCTCTTCGAGATCGGCATCAGCGTGTTCGAGCGACATGTCTCGCCGTACCGCGAGCAGGATCACCGCGGCGCGGTCGAGGGGATGGTCTACAACCGGGTCGGCGTGATCGTGCACCCCGAGCGGACGGTCTCGTGGGACCACCGCAAGCTAGCGGCCGGGAGCGCCGGCGCGTAGGCGACCCGTGCCGACCGGCTTCCCGGGTTAGCGTTCGTCGATTGCGCGTTCCGGTCGCCTAACCCATACTTTTCGGCGTCGGCACATGGGCCGGAGGAGCGGCCGGCACGACCCGGGGCGCCGTCGTGGGGGCACCCGTCCCGGCTGGCGAGTTCCGGGCGTCGAGTTCGCTGGAGGGGGATGTCGAACGTAGAGGACCGCGGCCTCGCCATGAACGAGATCACCGTGACCTTCGGTGGTCTCGTCGCTCTCGACGGCGTCTCCCTGGCGGCCGCCCCCGGGGAGATCGTCGGGGTGATCGGTCCGAACGGCGCCGGGAAGACCACGCTGTTCAACGTGATCTGCGGCTTCGTGCGGGCCGACTCTGGGACCCTGACCTACCGGGGCAAGGAGATGCGGCGCCACCAGCCGCACGACCTGGCCAAACTCGGGATCGCGCGCACCTTGCAGGGGGTCGGCCTTTGGCAGGGGATGACCGCCCTCGAAAACGTGATGGCGGGGTACCACGTGAACTCGAAGGCGGACTTCGCCTCGGCGATGTTCGGGCTGTGGCGGTCCAGTCGAGAAGAGGCCCGGATCCGCACCAGGGCGCTCGAACTCATGGGCGAGCTGCGCATCGCGCAATACGCGAGGGCCTATCCCGGCTCGCTGTCCTACGGGATCCAGAAGCGGGCGTCGCTCGCCCGCGCGCTCATCGCCGAGCCCACGCTCCTGCTCCTCGACGAGCCGGCGAGCGGGCTGTCGTCCGACGACATGGACGAGCTGGGCCAGCTCCTGAAGGGCCTGGTCTCGAACATGGGGATCCTGCTCGTCGAGCACCACATGGACCTCGTGATGTCGACGTGTGACCGGCTCGTGGTCCTGAACTTCGGCCGGGTCATCGCGACGGGGACGCCGGCCGAGATCCAGGAGAACCCCGAGGTGACCACGGCGTACCTCGGCCAGGACGTCTCGAACGTGTCGGGGAGCGGGACCTAGTCGTGGCCGTGCTCGAGATCGACGACATCTCGGTCGCCTACGGCGCCGTCCAGGCGCTGAGCGGCGTGTCGTTCCAGGCCGAAGAGTCCCAGGTGACGGCCGTGCTCGGGGCGAACGGCGCGGGCAAGACCACCCTTTTGCGGGCGATCTCCGGGCTCGTGAAATGCAAGGGATCGGTCCGCTACGACGGGCGGCGCATCGACAACCTGTCGGTCGAAAGGATCGTGCGGCAGGGGATCGCACATGTCCCCGAGGGCCGCTCGGTCATCGAGGAGATGACCGTCGAGGAGAACCTGCGCCTGGGCGCACTCTGGCGGTTCGGGCGACGCGATCGCGCGGCCGTGATCGAGGAGATGTTCGAGCTGTTCCCGCCGCTCGCCGAGCGGCGCCGGCAGCACGCGAACACCCTTTCGGGAGGCGAGCGCCAGATGCTCTCGATCGCCCGGGCCCTCGTGGCGAAGCCCAAGGTCCTCCTGCTCGACGAGCCGTCGCTCGGCCTCGCGCCCATCGTGACCGCCCGCCTGATGGCCGTGTTGCGCGACCTCACCACCACCTCGAAGCTGATCGTGGTCCTCGTCGAACAGAACGCCAGGAGCGCGCTGTCCATCGCCGGACACGCCGTCGTCATCAACCTCGGCCGCGTCGTCGTCAGCGACCGAGCGGAGACGGTGGCCGGCGACGCCGAGCTGCGACACCACTACCTCGGGTACTAAGGGAGCAGGCGCGTGCAGTTCTTCGTCAACATCACCCTCGGGGGGATCGCCACCGGGATGATCGTCGCCTCGGTCGCACTGGGTCTCGTCCTGATCTTCCGGGCCACCAACGTGGTCAACTTCGCGCAGGGCGCGATGGCGATGCTGTCGACGTATATCGCGTACGCCATCCTCCACCACGGCCTCGGATACTGGCTGACCCTTCTGCTGGCGCTGATCATTGCGATGATCTTCGGCGCGGTGACCCAGCGGGTGCTGATTCGGCCGATCCAGGGCCGATCGCCGCTGAACGCCATCATCGTGACCTTCGGCTTCCTCATCTTCCTGGAGGGCCTGGCCGGTGCGATCTGGGGTGCGACGAACCGGAGCTACCCGGCACCCTTCGCCGAGAGCGGTGAGCAGCTCGGGAGCTTCCACATCGCCTTCTCTCCCTTCAATCTCTACGGGGTCGTGGCGGTCCTCCTCCTGATGGGGGTCATGCTGGTGCTGTTCCGGGGGACCAACCTCGGCCTGCGGATGCGGGCCGTCGCGTTCGCGCCGGAGGCCGCCCGCCTCCTCGGGGTGCGGGTCCAGCCCCTGCTCACCCTCGGGTGGTCGCTGGCCGCGGCGGCCGGCGTCCTGGCCGCGGTGCTGGTGGTGCCGAACTCCGACCTCACGCCCACCTTCATGGACGTGATCCTCATCTACGGGTTCACGGCCGCCGTGGTGGGCGGGCTCGACAGCCCGGTCGGGGCGCTCGTCGGCGGGCTCCTCACCGGGCTCTCGCTCGCATGGGTCGGCGGCTACCTCGGCGGCTCGCTCGAGCCGATGGCCGCCCTGGCCCTCGTGATCGTCTCCCTCATGATCCGGCCGGAGGGGATCTTCGCCCGCCCGGCCGCCCGGCGGGTCTGATGGGTGCGTTCCGCCGGGCCGTGCAGCGGCTGGTGGCCAAGCCGTGGTTCCGGCTCCCCCGCCAACCGATGCTCCGGCACCTCACCTTCGCCGTGGTCGCCGGCGTCGCCGCCTATTTCCTGACCAACTGGCTGAGCGCGTTCAACGACTACGAGGTCGGTCAGATCGCCTTCTACGCCATCGCGCTCGCGGGCCTGACGGTGCTGACCGGCATCAGCGGCCAGATCTCGCTCGGTCAGGGCGGCTTCATGGCGGTGGGCGCGTTCACACTGGCGCTGCTGTACGCCCACACGACCCTGGACATCGTGCTCGAGCTGCTCATCGCGGCAGCGGTCAGCGCGGTGGCCGGGGCGGTGATCGGGATCCCGGCGACCCGGCTGCGGGGGCCGTATCTCGCCGGCATGACCCTCATGGTCGCGGTCGGCCTGCCCTACGTCACCAACCAGTACAACAGTATTTTCGGCGGTGACCAGGGCCTCCAGACCCCCGCTCCCTCGGGGCCCTCGGACATCAACCCGCAACAGTGGCTCGCCTGGGTCCAGATCCTGGCCGCGTTCGTCGTGCTGATCCTGCTCGCGAACCTGGTGAAGAGCCGGTTCGGCCGGTCCTTCCGCGCCGTGCGCGACGACGAGATCGCGGCGTCGCTCGCGGGCATCCATGTCGCCCGGACCAAGGTGATCGCGTTTATGGTCAGCTCGGCCTGTGCCGGCCTGGCCGGGGCCCTGTTCGTGCTCTCCGCCGGCATCACCAACTCGGCGGAGTTCCCCCTCTCGCTGTCCATCTATCTCCTGGCCGGGGTCGTCCTCGGGGGCACCGGGAGTCTGATGGGGGTCTGGTGGGGGGCGATCCTGGTCGTGTACCTGCCGACCGAGTGGGCGACCTCGCTGGCCGGCGACCTGCACGCCAATCAGCTGGTCAGCGCCAACCTGGCCATCGTCATCTTCGGCCTGGTCCTGGTGGTGATGATGCTGGCCGCCCCGACCGGGATCCAGGGCGGGCTCCGCTGGATCGCCGCCCGGGTGGGCGCCTACTTCTCGGCCGATCCGCTAGTTACTATTGCGTTACCGTTACGAGACTCAATCGTACCGACGGGTAACAACGACGGGCCGGGGACGCCGTCGACCATGCCGGAGCGGGAGACGTCCTGATCCTTCACCGAAAGACAGACAACCCAGAGGGGGTATTGATGCAGCGACTTTCGTTGCGATCGGCGGTCCGCCGGTCGCGCGTCATCGTGACCGGGGCCGTCGTGGCCGCCCTTGGGGGCACCATGGCCTTGAGTCTGAGCGGAACGCCGGCAGGAGCCGCCAGCGCCGCCACACCCGGCGTGACGAGCACGACGATCACGCTCGGTGCGACCGAGCCGCTGAGCGGCGTCGCCTCCAACTACGGCGACATCGCGCCGGCCATCGACGCGGTCTTCAAGTGGGCCAACGCGCACGGCGGCGTGAACGGCCGGAAGATCAACTACACCTACCTGGACGACCAGTACACGCCGAACATCACCTCGACGATGACGCACCAGCTGGTCCTCCAGGACAACATCTTCGCCGACATCGCGTCGCTCGGGACCCCCACGCAGCTGGCCGTCCAGGGCTACCTCAACAGCCAGAAGATCCCCCAGCTGTTCATCCTCTCGGGGTGCAACTGCTGGAGCGAAGCCAAGTACCCCTGGTCGAGCGGCTGGCAGCCGCCCTACACGGTCGACGGCAAGATCCTCGGCTCGTACGTGGCGAAGAACTTCAAGGGTGAAAAGGTGGGCTTCTTCACCCAGGACGACGAGTTCGGCTTCGACTTCCTGAAGGGCGCCCACATGGAGATCAAGTCGGGCGCCGTCGTGAGCAGCCAGGTCTACACGGCCAGCGTCGCGGCGTTCCTGGCCGGCGTGAACACCCAGGTGGCCGCGCTCCAGCAGGCGGGCGCGCAGGTCGTGATGATGGCCTCGATCCCGGTCTTCACCGGTGCCTTCCTCACCGCTGCCAACACGCTCGGGTACCACCCGCAGCTGATCATCGACGGCGTGAGCGGGGACCCGGGGTCGATCGGCGCCCAGGCGATCTCTTCCCCACCGGCCGGCACCGAGGCGTTGCTCAACGGGGCGATCACCGCCGGATACGGGCCCTTCGAGAACCAGACCTCCAACCCGTGGGTCCAGGTGACGAAGAAGCTCCTCCAGGACTACGACCCGACCCTGTTGGCCAAGAACGGCCTCACGGGCGATGAGCTGGTCGGAGTGGGCGTCGGATACACGGTGGTGCAGGCTCTGCAGGCGGCCGGGCGCAACCTGACCCGCCAGGGGCTCCTGAACGCCATCGCGAACGACGGCAAGAACTTCGTCAACCCCGGGTACGTGCCGTACTCGTACACCTCGTCCGTCCACTTCGGCTACGAGGGCGAGCAGCTCTACAAGATGAGCAACTCGGCACCGCCGGTGGTCCTGCCCGGAGGGACCTACATCGGGGTCGCGCCGTTTGGGCCGATCTACCAGACCAGCCCCGGGGCCGGACCGGTGACCGTGCACCACGGCCACGAGGACCCGGTGCCCTCGAAGCTGGCTCGCACGGCCTGACCCTCCTTGCGGGGGAGTGGGAGCCGCCGGCTTCGGCCGGCGGCTCCTGCGCGTCGGGGCTACCTTCGGGTCGAGGACATCCCGTTTGATGGGCTCTGGCCGAAGATGCGGATTTGGGGTGGGTTATCCAACGCGGTGCTGATCAACTTCGAGGGAGCTGAACACACGTCCAACCCGTGCACCGTCTGTCAGACATCACCCAACGAGTTCGGCGACACCGAGTCCGAGTTGTTCAACTTCGTCGGCGATTGGCTCGAGGCTCGGTATTAGGTCGTATCGGACTTTCGATGTCGTCCTCTTCCTACTTCCATCGGAAGTGGACGAAGACGCGCCCGAAGTTGTGCGAGTCCTTCTCGACGCGTTGGTAGAGGGCCTTGACCTCCTTCTGGTCGAGGAACCGCAGCACCCGCTTCTTCAGCTGGCCCGACCCCTTCCCCGGAATGATCTCGACGAGCGTCGCCTTCTTCGCCACCGCCTCGTCGATGACGTCCTTGAGCGCGCGGTCGATGTCGTAGCCCCGGTTGTAGATCTCGTGCAGGTCGAGCTTCAGCTTCACCGGTCGTCTCCCTTGGAAGTATCCCCTGGGAAGCGCCGCGCCGGGTGGTGGGGCCCAGGATGGGAACGATTGCAACGACCGGGCTCGCTGCGTATCGTCGGCCGGAGCGAGGGGAGGCGGGATGGCGAGGGACACCATCGTCGACGAGGGGACCGGGCGGAAGTGCTACCTGGACCTGCCGGATGACCTGCGTGCGGGGGAAGAGGTCACGTTCCTCCTGAGTCTGCACGGGGGGGGATCGGTCGGGGCGTGGCAGCGGGAGTACTTCCCGGCCTACGACTACGTCGACGCGTACCGGTTGGTGATCGCCACCCCCAGCGCGGCGACCACCGAGCCGAGCCGGCACTGGGCGGCCGAGGCCGACGACGACTACCTGAAGAGCGTGGTCGAGGCGGTCTTCGCCCGGTTCGGGATCGAGAACATCCGCGCCTTCTGGTTGGTCGGGCACTCCCAGGGTGGTGCCACCTCGTTGCGGCTGTTGTCCGACGACTACTTCGCGGACCGGGTCGACGGTTGGCTCAGCCTGTCGGGCGGACGGATCGGCCCGGCCGAGCGCGCCGCCAATTTCGGCCCACCGCGCAGCGAAGCCGACCGGGCGGCGATGGAGTCATTCTTCGCCCGCCAGCGTGCCCTCGGGCCGCCCAAGCCCCCGACCACCGATCTCTCCTTCATCTACACGACCGGGGAGCACGAGATCGCTTCGCTGCCCGAGACCTCGCCCTGGGCCGAGCGCTACGGGGCCGGCCCGAAGGTCCGGCTCCCCGATGTCGTGGACACTGAGGCGGGGAAGATCCACGACACCCGGTGGGGCGACGGCTCGACCCCGAGCTGGGGGAAGCTGCCGCGCCCCGGGACCGCCGAGGTGTTCGTGTTTCCCGACGCCCGCGACGGCCGGGTCATCGCCGACGTGGTCCGGCTCGACAAGGGCCACACCGAGGGCTTGGAGCCGAGGATCACCGAGGAGCTGGTGAAGATGGTCGTCTCGGCTCCGGGCGGCAAGGCGAGGGACCTGGCGGCGACGAAGTCCTGACCGGGCGCGGGTCCCTCGGCGGATCCCGCGCGAGGATCGGGTGGTGAAGCGCGTCCGACCCGAAGCCACGCTCCGCCGGCTGGTCCAGCCGGTCATGATCGGGCTGGTTGTCGCCTTCACGTTGCTGGCCCGGCGGCGCGGCTACCGGCTGGGCGGAAACGTCGCCGTCCGCTGCCGGCGGGGTCACCTCTCGACCACCATCTGGGTCCCGGGAATCAACCTCAAGGGTCTCGATCTCGGCATCGCCCGGATCCAGCGGTGCCCCGTGGGCCCCCATTGGAGTGTCGTCGTCCCCGTGCGCGACGCCGATCTCACCGACGAGGAGCGCGAGACGGCCCGTCGGCGACATGACATCCACATCCCCTAAAGCACAGTCGCGGGATCGACCGGTCCCCGGAGACACGAAGAGGATTCGCGAGTGAGGGACGAGGCGGCCCGATGAACAAGCGGCACCTCGAGGTCCTGGCCAGTCCCCGATGGCGGGAGATGCTGGAGCAGCACCTCCTGCCCTGGGTGGAGCAGGTCGCCGACCTCGGCGATGACGTGCTCGAGGTGGGCCCCGGCCCAGGGCTGACGACGGACCTGCTGCGCGTCCGGACGGCCCGGCTCACCGCGATCGAGATCGACCCGGTGCTGGCCTCCGACCTCGCCGCACGCCTCGGCGGATCGAATGTCGAGGTGGTCCAGGGCGACGCCCGACACACCGGCTTCGCCGGCGACCGATTCTCGGCGGTGGCGTGCTTCGGGGTGCTCCACCACGTGGAGTCGCCGGGAGCCCAGGACGAGGTCTTCAGGGAGATCCTCCGCGTGCTTCGGCCGGCCGGGGTCCTCGTCGCTTCGGACGGCTACGACAACGACGGGACCCGAGAGGCCCACGTCGATGACCTGTTCGTGCCCATCGACCCGGACCGGGTGGTCGACCGGCTGAGCGCGATGGGGTTCTGCGATGTGGCCGTCGATCGAGGCGAGTACGAGTTCCGGTTCCGGGCGGCCAAGCCCGCCGGGCCGGGGGCGGTCGGCGGAGCCGGGTGAGCCCCGCGGACGGGCCTGGCTCCCGAGGGGTCGAGATCGCGCACGAGAACGTCGACCCGCGCCCACCCGATGCCGATCGCACGAGCCCGCCCCCCGAACTCGCTCGCCCGGGCGGCCCGGACGGCCTCGGCCGCCGGCTCGACGCTGGCAACCTCGTGGTCCGGATCCGGGGCAAGGGCGCGCTCCCGGCCTGGCTCGGCGAGATCCGCGGCGGCATCGCGGCACCGACGTCGCGCGCGAGGTTCGAACCCACATGAATCCCTGGAAGACGCTCCGCTCGGTCGTGCGGTTCCGGTCGATCGAGCTCGACCGGGTCGAACGGCGGCTGGCCCGGGCCGCCTCGGTCGAGGACCTCCGGCGAATCGCCGAGCGCCGTCTGCCCGGAGGGGTGTTCGACTACGTCGACGGCGGGGCGGAGGACGAGCGGACGCTTCGCGCCAACCTCGCCGCGTTCGAATCGGTCACCTTCGCCCCTCGCGTGCTGCGGGGGATCGAGACGGTCGACGTCAGCACCGTGCTCCTCGGCCGCCCCCTCGCCTACCCGCTCGTGCTCGCACCGACCGGGTTCACAAGGATCGCCGATCCTGCCGGCGAGCTGGCGGTCGCCCGGGCGGCGGAGCGGGCCGGTCTGCCCTACTCGCTGTCCACGCTCGGCACCCGCTCGATCGAGGAGGTGCGCGCGGTCAGCGGCGGTCGCCTCTGGTTCCAGGTGTACGTCTGGCGGGACCGGGGGCTCGTGAAGGAGATGATCGAGCGCGCCGCAGCGGCCAACTACGAAGCGCTCGTCCTCACCGTGGACTCCGCCGTCCTCGGTCGCCGCGAGCGCGACGTGCGCCGCGGGTTCTCGTTGCCGCCCGCCCTCGGTCTCGGCACGCTGCTGGACGGTGCGCGCCACCCCGGCTGGACCTGGGACTTCGTGCGGCACGAACCGATCCGCTTCGCCAACGTGGTGGGCCGGTCGGTCGGTGACGGGACCTCCCCGGTCACGCTGTCGGAGTATGTCGGCGCCCAGTTCGACCCGGCACTCTCCTGGGCCGACGTCGACTGGCTTCGGAGTGTCTGGGACGGACCGATCGTGCTGAAGGGGGTCCAGGGTGTCGAGGACGCAGTCCGTGCCACCGATGCCGGGGTGGAGGTGGTCTGCATCTCGAACCACGGGGGTCGTCAGCTCGACGGCGCTCCCGCCCCCTTCGACCTGGTCGCGCCGGTCGCCGACGCCATCGGCGACCGCAGCGAGATCCTCTGTGACGGAGGGGTCCGACGGGGTTCGGACATCGTCAAGGCACTGGCGGCGGGTGCCACTGCCGCGATGGCCGGCCGGGCCTACCTCTACGGGCTGGGTGCTGCGGGCGAGCGGGGCGTCGACCGGGTCCTCGGGTGGTTCCGCGACGACATCGCGCGAACGATGAGCCTCCTCGGCGTCGGCTCCGTGCGCGAGCTGGACCGATCGCTCCTCCGGGGGTCCGGCGGGAACGGGTCGTAGGTGCCCGTCCGGGCGTCTGCAGTCCGGCACCCCGTTCGGCCGAGCCGCCGAGTCGGAGGCGCCCGGTTCGTAGCATGGCCGCTCCGGGCACTCGACCGAACACGAGGAGGCTCGAGATGCGTGAGTTCTCAGGCCGGGTGGGGGTGGTGACCGGGGGAGCCCGCGGCATCGGGCTGGCACTGGCCGAAGCGATGGCGCGGCGAGGCATGCAGGTCGTGCTGAGCGACGTCGCCCAGGGTCAACCCGAGCGCGCCGCGGCGGACCTGCGCGGGGGCGACTCCGACACCCTGGGCGTGGTGTGTGACGTGAGCGACCCGTCCCAGGTGGACGAGCTCGCCCGACTGACGATCGAGCGGTTCGGGCGGGTGGACCTGCTTTGCAACAACGCCGGTGTGGTGGCGGGCGGACCGACCTGGGAGATCTCGCTGGACACCTGGCACCGGGTGATCGGCGTGAACCTGTGGGGCGCGATTCACGGCATCCGCTCCTTCGTCCCGCTGCTCATGAGGAACGAAGACGGCGGCCACGTCGTCAATGTGGGATCGATGGCCTCGGTCACCCCGGTGCGCGGGATCGCCCCCTACAACGTCAGCAAGCATGGCCTTCTCGCGCTCTCCGAGACGCTGCACGCCGACCTGAAGGCCGCGGGGAGCTCGGTCGGGGTGACGGTCGTCATGCCCGGCCGCGTCGCGACGGGAATCGGACGGCCGAGCGGGGAGCCGCCGCCCGACTTCGACGCGTCCTCCGAGCCGGGGCTCCAATCGGCCCAAAAGGTCGCCGATGAGATCCTGACTGCGGTCGAGGAGAACGTGCTCTACCTCTTCACCCATCCCGAACGCATTGGCGATGTCGAGGCACGATTCAACGCAATCCTGGGCCGGTAGGAGTGCGGGCGCAGTCGGGCCACCGGCCAGCCTTCTGAGGTGGGCGGGTCGGTACCCTTGCGGCTGCCGGTACGCTGAACACACATGAATGTTCGTGACGATCTCCGCAACGTGGCGATCGTGGCGCACGTCGATCACGGCAAGACGACCCTCGTCGACGCCATGCTGTGGCAAACCGGGGCCTTTCGGGCCAACCAGGACGTGGTGGATCGGGTACTCGACTCCGGGGAGCTCGAGCGCGAAAAGGGCATCACCATCCTCGCCAAGCACATCAACGTGCACTACGGAGCCACCAAGATCACCCTTGTCGACACGCCCGGGCACGCCGACTTCGGTGGTGAGGTCGAGCGCGCGTTGGCCATGGTCGATGGGGTGCTCCTCCTCGTCGACGCCTCGGAAGGTCCGCTACCCCAGACCCGCTTCGTCCTCCGAAAGACACTCGAGTCCCGGCTCCCTGTGATCGTGGTGATCAACAAGGTGGACCGGCCCGACGCCAGAGTGGCCGAGGTGGTCCACGAGGTGGAGGAGCTCTTCTTGGACCTTGACGCCGACGAGGACCAGATCGCCTTCCCCGTGCTCTACGCCAGCGCCCGTAAGGGTTGGGCTACCGCCGAGCGAGATGCCGTCGGCGTTGATCTCGCCGAGCTGTTCGACACCATCGTGCGATACGTACCGGCGCCCACCTACGACCCCGATCATCCGCTTCAGGTACTGGTGACGAACCTCGGCGCGTCGCCCTATGTCGGTCGGTTGGCCATCTGCCGGGTCCACCACGGCACGCTGCGGCGGGGCGCCGTTGTCGCCCTGTGTCGCCTCGACGGCTCCGTCCAGCAGGGGAAGGTCACCGAGCTCTACACCTCCGAAGGCCTCGACCAGGTCGACATCGACGCCGCCGGGCCGGGCGAGATCGTGGCCGTCGCCGGCTTCGCCTCGGTCACCATCGGCGAGACCCTGGCCGACCCCGAAGACCCGCGTCCGCTCCCTCCCATCCTCGTGGACGAGCCCAGCTTGTCGATCACGATCGGCATCAACACCTCGCCCCTGGCGGGCCAGGAGGGAACCAAGCTGACGGCCCGGCTGGTGAAGGGGCGACTCGACTCCGAACTGGTGGGCAACGTCTCGTTAAGGGTCCTGCCCACACCGCGACCGGACACTTGGGAGGTCCAGGGCCGCGGCGAACTGCAGCTGGCAGTGCTCATCGAAACCATCCGCCGTGAGGGGTTCGAGCTGACCGTGGGCAAACCACAGGTGGTGACCCGCCTGATCGAGGGAAAGCTCCATGAGCCGATGGAGATCTTGGCCGTCGACGTCCCCGAGGAGTACCTCGGCGTGGTCACCCAGCTCCTGGCTCTGCGACTCGGCCAGTTGCGCGAGTTGGTGAACCACGGCAGCGGCTGGGTGCGGATGGACTACCGGATCCCGGCCCGGGGCCTCGTGGGCTTCCGCACCGAATTTCTGGTTGCCACCCGGGGTACCGGAGTCCTCCACCACGTGTTCGACGGGTGGGACCCGGTTCACGGGGAGCTGCGCGTGCGGCGGAACGGATCGATGGTCGCGGATCGCCGCGGGGTCACCACGACCTATGCACTGATGTCGCTCGAAGATCGCGGATCCCTCTTCGTCGGCCCGGGCGTCCTCGTCTACGAAGGAATGATCGTGGGGGAGAACGCCCGGACCGATGACATGGACGTCAACCCGACCAAGGAGCGCAAGCTCACGAACTACCGCTCCTCGACGGCGGAGGAGCTCGTACGGCTCACCCCCCACATTCAGTTGTCGTTGGAACAATCGCTGGAGTTCATCACCGATGACGAATGTGCCGAGGTGACACCGAGCGCCGTCCGACTTCGAAAGGTGGACCTGGACCAGCCGACGCGAGCCCGACAGCGCGGTCGAAGCCGAAAGGCTGCGCTGGCTTCCGAATCAGACTGACGCCCCGGACAACGGCGGATGGTCGTGATCCGACCGCTGGTCAAGGCGGGGGCACCCGGAGGGTTGATCCTCTCCCGCCGATCGCCATCCTCAATCGCCGGAAGGACCCTCAGGCCACTGTTCAGGACGCCGGCGCGGTGGGTGCCGCTGCCGGACGCGCCGCACTGCGTAGCAGTCCGGGCGGCGACCAGCGCCAGTGCACCGAGACGACTCCGAGGGAAGCGACCAGCAGGTAGGCGAAGTCGAGGAGGACGCGCAACGTGTTGGTGCGGCTGCCGCCCGCCTGCCCGAAGATGCCCGGCCCGGCCAACTGGAAGATCAGGTAGATGCCGACGCCGAGCGAGACCATGGCCAGCACCACGAAAACGAACGACACCGCACCGATGTAGCTGTGCCGCACCCGGGCGTTCGGCCCGTCGACCGCGCTGTCGCCACTGGCCGCCCCCAGCCCCTTGCGCACGTGAAAGCTCATGGTGCCGCCCCCGATCACCAGGAGCAGGCCGCCGATGACGCACTCGCGGCCGACACTGTCGGCGATGGGCGAGGGGTGCGAGCCAATCAGCGACAACAACGCCGTCACGATCATGGTCAGGCCGCCATAGGCCAACAGCAACGCAACGAACGACATGCCGAACAGGTAGACGCTAAAGGGGCGCATGCCCCGGGCGTCGGGTTCGGCCCGGTTGGCGATGATGACGATGATCGGGACCAGCGCCAGCGCGGCCACCAGGGCCACGACGGCGAAGGCACCCCCGAAGACCAGCGGCCCGATGTCGACCAGACGGTTCGAGATCATTTGACCCACCCCCTCGCGGCGCCGCCCGTAGGCGCCCGCACGCGACCGTACGCAGCGCGCAAGTCGCAACGGGGGATGTTGGCCTTGACCCGGAGGTCCAACCGGGCTGATCAGCGAAGTTAACGCTGACGGGGCGCGGTTGTGGGCCCCCCGGATCGTTGGATGACTCGCCCGGTGGGACGGCCGGAACCCTCCTCGGGATCAAGAGTGCCGACCAGGAATATCCGAGAGCGGGCGAAGGGAATCGAACCCTCGTTCTCAGCTTGGGAAGCTGATGTTCTGCCGCTGAACTACGCCCGCAAGCGGTGGTCACACTATCGTTTTGCCGACATCGGGCCGCCCGAGTCAACACAAACCGGGAGATTGGCGTCGCGCAGATGGTGGTACGGATCGTCATCGGGCTGACCGCATCCGCCCTCGCGTTTGCGGTCGCGGGCCGCCGTTTCTGGACGATCTCGAAGCTGGTCCGATCGGGCAAACCCGCTCCGGAGCGGCTACGCGGGTTCTCCGCCCGTGCGGAGGCGGAGCTCGTCGAGGTGGGTGGTCAGAAGAAGCTCCTGCGCTGGACGGTCCCGGGATTGGCCCACGCGTTCACATTCTGGGGCTTCACCGTCCTCATGCTCACCATCCTCGAGGCCTACGGGGACCTGTTCAAGAAGACCTTCGCCATCTGGGGGTTCGGGCACAACCCGGTGCTCGGACTCATCGAGGACTTCTTCGTCGTGGCGGTGCTCGTCGCCCTGTGCGTCTTCGCGATGATCCGCATCAAGAACGCGCCGGCTCGGCGCGAGCGAAACTCGCGCTTCTACGGTTCCCACACCGATGCCGCCTGGCTGACGCTCGGCTTCATCGCGCTGGTGATGATCACGCTCCTCCTCTACCGGGGGGCGCAGGCCAACACCGGGGACTTCCCCTACACCTGGTGGGCGTTCGCCTCCCACGGGATCGGGAAGGCCCTGCACCCGCTCGGGAGCGGGGTGAACAGCGTCCTCGAGACGACGTTCCTCATCCTCAACATCTGCGCCATCGTCGGGTTCCTCGTCTTCCTGTCCTACTCCAAGCACCTGCACATCGTTGCGGCGCCGATCAACGTGGCTACCTCACGACGGCCGCGAGCCCTGGGCGCGCTGGACAAGACGCCGGACATGGACATGGAGAACGTCACCGAGGAGACCGTCTTCGGCGCCGGGCTCATCGAGCACTTCACCTGGAAGCAGATGCTCGACTTCGTCACCTGCACCGAATGCGGGCGGTGCCAGTCGGTGTGCCCGGCGTGGAACACCGGCAAGCCGCTCTCTCCCAAGCTGGTCATCATGGGCCTGCGCGACAACATGTTCTCCCAGGCGTCGCGCCTCCTCTCGAACCAGAACGGCGACGCGCCCGGTGAACCCGAGACGCTGGTCCCGAACACGATCGAGCCCGACGTCCTCTGGTCGTGCGTCACCTGCGGGGCGTGCGTCGAAGAGTGCCCGGTCGACATCGAGCACGTCGACGCGATCGTGGACATGCGCCGCTACGAGGTCCTGATGGAGTCGCGGTTCCCCACCGAGGCGGGGCTGATGCTGCGCAACATCGAGAACCAGGGCGACCCCTGGGGGCTCGGGACGTCCAAGCGCGCCGACTGGACCCAGTCCCTCGACTTCGAGATCCCGGTAGTCACCGACACCATTCCCGACGACGTCGAGTACCTGTACTGGGTGGGCTGTGCCGGTGCGCTCGACGAGCGGGCGCGCAAGGGGGTCCAGTCCACCGCGCGGATGCTGCACCGGGCCGGGGTGTCGTTCGCGATCCTCGGGCCGAAGGAGTCCTGCACCGGCGACCCGGCCAGGCGGCTCGGGAACGAGTACCTCTACCAGGAGCAGGCGAAGGCCAACGTCGAGACCCTGAACGCCGTGGGAGCGAAGAAGATCGTCGTCACCTGCCCCCACTGCTTCAACAGCCTGAAGAACGAGTACCCGAGCCTCGGCGGCGACTTCGAGGTGATCCACCACTCCCAGCTGCTCGACCATCTGGTCAAGACCGGGAAGCTCACCCCGGGCCAGGGATACCGGGGCACCGTCACCTACCACGACCCCTGCTACCTCGGCCGGCACAACCGGGTGTTCGACCAGCCCAGGTCGGTCCTCGACGCCATCCCGGGCGTCGAGCAGGTCGAGATGCGTCGGTGCCGGGAGAAGAGCTTCTGCTGCGGCGCCGGGGGGGCCCGCATGTGGATGGAGGAGACCATCGGCAAGCGGATCAACATGGAGCGCACCGACGAGGCACTGACCACCGGGGCCGACGTGGTCACGACCGCCTGCCCCTATTGCATGATCATGCTCGACGACGCCGTCCGGGCCAACAACAAGGAGGAGGAGGTCCGGGTCCTCGATCTCTCCCAGCTGGTCGAGGAGTCCCTCTCCACCCCCTCCCAGTAGCTTCGGCCGCCCTCCTCGGGGGGTGGAGGCACGAGAACGACAAGCCGGGTGGCTCCCTTGGCCTGCCCGCCCGCACGGGGCACGATCGGTGGGAGACCGGCGGCGGCCCTTCGCCCCGTGATCGGCGGCCGACGGCTGGGGGACGAGCGTGAACCGGAGCACCTGGAGCGTGGCCCGCTTCCGCTTCGGCGCCACCTTCGGCCGCCGGCGGTCCGGCTACCTCGCGCTGGTTCTGCTCGTCGCGCTCCTGGGTGGCCTGGCCATGGGATCGATCGCAGCGGCCCGTCGGACCCAGTCCTCGTACCCCGAGTACCTGGCGGCCAACCGCACCTCCCAGCTGGGCGGCACGTCGGCCCAGTTCCTCCCCGGTCAACCCCCGCCCAACAACGAGGGCTACGACCCGGCCATCATCGGCCGGATCAAGCGGCTGCCCCATGTGACCCACGTGGACAGCGTCATCGGCATCAACGTCTTGCCGCTCGACCGCCAGGGCCACGTCGCGAACATCAACCTCGATTTCGGTCTGACCTTCGCCGGCACCTTGGGCTACGGGCTCGTCGATGACCGGGTCACCGTCCTCGCGGGCCACCTCCCGAGCCAGAACGCCCGCCATGTGTTCCTGGTCGACCAGGTCGCCCTGGAGAAGCTGCACCTGCACCTCGGCCAGCAGCTGACCTTCGGCATCTACTCCAACGCCCAGGTGGTCTCTCCGGAATTCGGTCCGACGACCCGCCCACGGAGCGTCTTCACCGCGCGGCTGGCGGCCGTGGTCCTAAGCCCCAGAGATCTCGTCCAGGACGACGTCGACATCTCGTCCGGGAACGTGATCTTCACACCCGCGACGACGGGGCCGCTCATCGGCTGTTGCGACAGCTTCACAGAGACGGCGGTCGGGGTTTCGGGCGGTCCGGCTGCGGTGTCGGCCGTCCAGCGGGAGATCGCCTCCTTCGTCCCCACGGGCTTCGGCCCGTTCACTCTCACCACCACGGCGGTGGCCAAGGCCGAGCGGGCCATCAGGCCCGAGTCGATCGCGATCGGAGCGTTCGGGGTGATCGTGGCCCTGGCCGGGTTGCTGGTCGCAGCCCAGCTGATCGGCCGCCAGCTCCGTTCGGAAACGGGGGACGCCGCCGTCATGCGGGCCTTGGGCGCGGATCCATCCATGACCGCCGCCGACGGGCTCGTCGGGGTGCTGGGCGCGGTCGTGGTCGGGGCCGTCCTCGCCGTCGGCGTGGCTGTCGCCCTGTCCCCGCTAGCTCCGCTCGGCCCGGTGCGCCCGTACTACCCGTATCCGGGGGTGTCCTTCGACTGGACGGTGCTCGGCGGCGGCTTCGCCCTCCTCGTGGTCGGCCTGGGCGCGGTCGCGCTGGCGCTGGTTCGCCGTTACTCGCCGAGGCAGATGGCGACGCGAGCCGACCGGGTGGTCGGCCGACACTCTCGTCTGCTGTCGTCGGTCTCCAACAGCTTGCCGGCGCCGGCCCTTGTGGGCGCGCGCTTCGCCCTCGAGCCGGGGCAGGGTGCGGATCCCGTGCCGATCCGCTCGGTCATGATGGGCTCGGTCCTCGCCCTCCTCATCGTGATGTCAGCGGTCATCTTCGGGGCGAGCCTCAACTCGCTCGTCGCCAACCCGCCCCTCTACGGGTGGAACTGGAACTACGAGCTGACGAGCCTGTTCGGCTCGGGCAACATCCCGGCTGCGCAGTCGGACCGGCTGCTGCACGCCGACCGCGACGTCGGGTCGTTCAGCGGCGCGTACTTCGACGTGGAGAAGATCGACGGCCAACCGGTGCCGGTGTTGGCCGAGCGCCCGGGAACGCCGGTGCAGCCGCCGGTGCTGACCGGCCACGGCCTCGAAACTCCCGGCCAGGTGGTGCTGGGGGCGGTGACCCTCGCCGACATCGGAAAGAGGGTGGGCCAGTCGGTGGTCCTCTCGGTCCGCGACCCGCTGACCGGCCGGATCGACTCGGCGCGCCTGCGGATCGTGGGAACGGCCACGATGCCGACCATCGGGGGAGGGGGCGGGATCCACCTCGAGATGGGGAGTGGGGCCCTCGTCCCCGACGGTGCCATCCCGGCCGCGTTCCGCGAATCGATCAGCAACTCGTTCGCGTCCGGCCCCGACGCGATCTTCGTCCGGCTGCGGCCGGGGGTGTCCGAGTCCTCCGCCCTCCCCGCGCTGAAGCGGATCGCCGGGGCGACGAGCAACCAGAACAACTCCGGCGTCGTGGTGAAGCAGGTGGAACGCCCGGCCGAGATCGTGAACTACAAGACGCTCGGGGCGACCCCGTCGGTCCTCGGCGCGACCCTTGCCGGCGCGACGGTGCTCGCGCTCGGGCTCACGCTGCTGGCCGCGGTGCGACGGCGCCGACGGGACCTGGCGCTGCTGAAGACCCTCGGGTTCACGCGGGCCCAGCTTGGGGCGACCGTGGCGGCCCAGGCGACCGTGGCGGTGATGATCGGGATCATCTTCGGGGTGCCGCTCGGTATCGTGGCCGGGCGGTTCTTGTGGGACCTGTTCGCGAACGACATCCACGCGGTGCCGGTCCCGGCGGTCTCGGCCTGGACGACGGCGCTCATCGCGCTCGGCGCGCTCGTTCTCGGCATTCTCGTGTCGTACGTCCCGGGCCGGATCGCCGCCCGTACCCCTGCGGCCGCGGTCCTGGCGGCGGAGTGACGGTTACGAGGCGAGCATCCCGGTCGCCGACGCCGGCCGGAAGCTCAGAACCACGCGCTGCTCCGCAACCATCGCCCGCCGGTAGTCGTCCCAGTCCGGGTGGTCCTCACCCCGGATCCGGCGATAGATCTCGACGAGCTCATCGGCCACCGCGTCGTCGGGCGAGGCCGCCGGCGGGCTGAGCAGCGCGGTGCCGTCGAGCACCACGTACTGCCAGAAGGAATCGCCGACCACGTAGAGCACCGCCCGGTGGTCACGGCGGAGGTTCTTGGTCTTGGCCCGGGTCTCGGTGACCGAGACTCGCGTCGCGCCGGCGGGATCCATGAGATAGATGATGTTTGAGACCTGGGGACGGCCGTCCCGGCGCAGCGTGATGAGGACGCCCTGGTGGCGTGCCTGTGCGAAGTCGACCGCCCGGGCCAGCTCCACGAGACGGGCTATCCGTGGAACGCGAGCTTGTCAGCCTCCCGCAGGCGCGAGGCCATGACGGCGAGCATCTTGCGAGCGAGGCTCGGGATGGTGTCGAGGAGCCCGAGGAAGTGCCGCTGCTCGAGCACGAGCAGCTCCATGTCGGTCTCGGCGACGATGGTGGCCGAGCGGGGCTCCCGATCGAGCAGGGCCAGCTCGCCGAACCACTTGCCCGGGCCGAGCGTGGCCACCTTGCGACCCTTGCGCTTCACCGCCGCGGTGCCCTTCACGATGAGGAAGAACTCGTGGCCGGTCGACCCCTCCTCGACCAGCACCTCGCCCGCCTCGACCTCGATCTCGTCGAGCGACTGGCGCACCTTGCGGAGGTCTCGCGTCGAGCACGGCGCGAACAGCCAGATCTTGGACAGGTCGACTTCGGAGGCGGACGTGCGTGGCATGGGCAAAGGGTAGCCGGAGGTATCGGGCCTGGCCACAGGGCCGGACGGCCGGCGGGCAGGCGCGGTCGGGCGCGGTAGCCTCCCGCGGATGTCCGGTCGCGACGAACTCGGCGACGCTGCGCCGAGGCCCGGCCTCCTGCACCGCCTCTTGCACGGCCGCGACGACCTCGCGGTCGGCGACCGGTTCCGCGCCGCGGTCCTGAAGCCGGCCGACCCCGAACCCGGAGAGGCGCCGGATCCGGACCGCCGGAGCGTGGAGGAGCTCCGCAACGCCGAGCGCTACGCCGACGACAGCGAACGGTTCCTCGGGCTTGTGGCCGCGCCGCTTGCGGCCGCCATCGGGTTCTTCGTCGCCAACTACCTGATCGACCACAACCCGCCGGCCACCTTGAGCGACGGCCAGCCCAACAAGCTGCACGGCAGCATCGTGACCTATCACACCCTCGAGCTGGTGCTGCTGGGGCTGGCCCTCGTGATGCTCGCGACCGCCTGGTACCGCAAGCGGCTCTTCCTCGGCATCGCTATGGCCCTCTACGGTCTCGGGGTGTTCAACCTCCACTACTGGGGGTTCGGCGTGCCCTTCCTGCTGGCCGGGGCGTGGCTGCTGGTGCGCGCCTACCGGGCCCACCAGGCCGTGCGGGACGCCACCGCGCCGGGCTCGGCCCGGCCCCGGGCCAACAAGCGCTACACGCCGCCCACCTAGCGGGCGCGCCGCGCCCGCCGCCAGCGGGTCCCGGCCAGCGCGGCGAGAGCGGCGGCGAGCACCGCCAGGATCCCCGGGGCGAGATAGACCCGCCATGAGGCGTGCTCGTCCCGGACCGCGGCCGGGGTGGAGAGCAGCCCCGGGTCGTCCGGCGCGATGACGGCCACGAGCGTCGAGCCGGGGGTGCGCTCGACGTCGCCCGGGATGGCCTCGGCGTAGCGGCGGCCTTGGTAGGAGTAGGCGCCCCGGCAGGCGTAGCCGGCCGCGTTGCTGCCGCTCCCGCCGAGGAGCCCGATGCACGAGGTGACGGTCACCGGGACGCGCACCCCGTGGAGACGCAGCTCGGTCACCTGCGCGTTCTTGTCGGCCCCGGCGACGAAAAGCGCCGCCGCCACCGCCACGAGGGTCGTGAGGACGACGGCCACCACCACCTGACCGACCCGGCGGGCGTCGACCGCGACGCCGGCGCCGCGCAAGGTCGAGAGCGGTGCGCCGGGGTCGCTCGGTTGGCCGTTCACGCTCGTCTCCCGCCGTTGCCGCGAACCGCGATGGTACCGACGGCGCCCCGAGCGCTCGCAGGCCGGGCCGACCGAGTTCACGCGGCGGAAACACTCGCGTGACGGTTCGGAAACCGAGACCCTGCATCCTGTCGGCGGCAGGGCGAAACCGCCCGCCGGGGTGTGGCGCACCGGCATGGCCGGGACTCACTCCGGGTGGCGGGACTCGTAGGAGAGGAGACCCGAGCAGTGCATCTGTTAGCTGCCGCAGTACCGGTGCCGTACCCGAGTTGGCTGAACAGCGGCGACAACACGTGGCAGATCGTCGCGGCGACGTTCGTCGGCCTCATGAGCCTGCCGGCCCTGGCCGTCCTGTACGCGTCGATCGTCCAGAAGAAGTGGGCGGTGAACGTGCTGGCGATGATGTTCGCCGGCTTCTCGCTCGTCCTCATCGCCTGGGTGCTCTGGTCCTACAAGATGGGCTTCGGCTCCACCTCGCTCGGGGGAGGTGTCCACAACGGTGTGCAGACCCAACTGAGCGGAGTGGGCTGGGTCAAACACTTCTTCGAGAACTTCGTCGGGAAGCCGGGCCAGATCACCAACGCCACCAACGAGCAGAGCCAGGCGGTCTCGGCGGCGAACACGGTCATCCCGTTCCACTTCCCCACCGTCTCGCTCGCGTACTTCCAGTTCGTGTTCGCGGCGATCACCCCGCTGCTGTTCATGGGCAGCGTGCTCGGCCGGATCAAGTTCAGCGCCTGGTGCCTCCTCGTCCCGCTGTGGTCCACCTTCGTCTACGGCGTCGACGCGTTCATGCTGTGGGGCGGCGGCTACTTCGCCCAGGAGGGGGCGCTCGACTTCTCCGGAGGGTTCGTCATCCACATGTCGGCCGGAGTCTCGGGGTTCGTCGCCGCCTGGGTGCTCGGGCCCCGGCTGTTGCGAGATCGCCAGCACGCCATCCCCAACAACCTGGTGATGGCGGCCGTCGGGGCGGGCATCTTGTGGCTCGGCTGGAACGGTTTCAACGGCGGCGACCCGTACTACGCGGGTGCCGACGCGGCCGCCGCGGTCATCAACACCAACCTGGCCACGGCGGTTGGGGTCGTGGTCTGGATGGCCATGGACGCCTGGCTGAGTCGGGCCAAGAAACCGACGTTCCTCGGTGGTGTCAACGGGATGATCTGTGGTCTGGTCGGGATCACCCCCTGCGCCGGGTGGGTCAACGGGTGGGGCGCCATCGCGGTGGGTGGCATCTGCTCGGGGGTCGTGTGGATCTGTTGGAACTACCTGTCCAAGGTGCGGCCGTTCTCCAAGGTGGACGACGCCCTCGGGGTCGTCTACACCCACGGGATCGCCGGGCTCTTCGGGGGTCTCCTGCTCGGGATATTCGGTGATCCGAACATGCTCGAGTACGGCTGCGGTCACCTGAACTCGGCCGGCCAGGTGGTCAATACGACGGCGACGGCCTACGCCACGTCGTCCAAGGGCTGCGTGCCGTTCTCGGTCAGCGGGCTCATGTACTCCGGCTCCGCCCACCAGTTGTGGGAGCAGTTCCGGGCGGCCATCTGGGTCATCTTCTGGTCGGCTCTCGTGACCTTCATCCTCATGAAGCTGATCGGCCTGGTGCTCCGCGGCGCCCGCTACAAGGACGAGGTGCTCGAGGTCGGCGACCTCGCCATCCACGACGAGGAGGCGTTCCCGGAGGCGACCTTCGCCGAGCGCATCGGGGCTCTTTCGATGGCCGGCGACACCCGGGAGGCGTCGTCCGTAGGGTTGAGAAGCGATCCGTCCCCACCGGCGTCGACGGACGGCTGACCGGACCACTACGAGCAGAGAGGAGAACGCAGCAATGAAGCTGATCGTGGCGGTGCTGAAGCCGTTCAAGCTCGACGACGTGAAGGAGGCCCTGAAGGACCTCGGGGTCCAGGGGATGACCCTGACCGAGGCTCAGGGGTTCGGTCGCCAGCGGGGTCACACCGAGGTCTACCGGGGCGCCGAGTACGAGGTCGACTTCGTGCCGAAGATCCGCCTCGAGGTGTTGGTCGACGATGCGCAGGCCGAAGACGTCGTCGACACGATCATCCGCACGGCGGCCACCGGGAAGATCGGTGACGGCAAGGTCTGGGTCATCCCCGTCGAGGCGGTCGTGCGGGTCCGGACCGGGGAGCGGGGCGTCGACGCCCTCTGATCGGCGGACCTAGAGCTGGCTCTGGCGGCGGACGGCTTCGGCGGCCGCCAGGGCCTGGCCGGGGTCGCCCAAGTACTCGGCCTCCTTCACCGACAGGTCGTCGGCCAGCCGGTAGCGGAACGGGATCCCGGTCGGGATCTCAAGGTCGACGATGTCGTCGTCGCTGATGTCCTCGAGGTGCTTGCGGAGCGCCCGGATGCTGTTGCCGTGCGCGGCGACGAGCACTGTGCCACCCCGGGGTCCCTCCGCGGTCAGGTCGGGGACGATCGACTCGCGCCAGTACGGCACCACCCGGCGCACGACGTCGGCGAGGCACTCGGTCAGGGGCAGGTCGGAGGGATCGACGTCGCGGTAGCGCGGATCGGCGCCCGGTCGCCCCGGGTCGTCGTCGGCCATCGGCGGGGGAGGGACGTCGTAGCTGCGGCGCCACAGGTGGACCTGTTCCTCGCCGTGGCGGGCCGAGGTCTCCTTCTTGTTGAGCCCCTGGAGGGCGCCGTAGTGGCGCTCGTTGAGCCGCCAGTGCCGTCGCACCGGGAGCCAGCTCCGCCCGGCTTCTCGCAGCGCCAGCTCGGCGGTGGTGATGGCCCGCACGAGCAGGGAGGTGTGCAGGACCCGCAGGTCGAGATCCGGCTCGGCCGCCATCAGGCGACCGGCGGCGACCGCCTCGCCCTCGCCGCGGGGGCTGAGCGGGACATCGACCCAACCGGTGAAGAGGTTCTCGGCGTTCCAGACCGACTCGCCGTGCCGCAGCAGGATGAGGTCGGGCACGGCCGCAGCGTACCGGCGCGGAACCTCCCGCTTGGCGTGTTCCCCCTGGCCAGGCCGGGGGCGCCGGAGCGGCCGAGGTCTTGCTCGACCCGGGCACCCGCCGGCGAACGCGGCCCGGGGCTGTGCGGGTAGCCCAGGTGGAGGCGCGCGGAAGAGACAGCACGGTGACACTGGCCGCCCTGGCCCAAATTCGGGCAAGCCCACCGCTGAGCCGGGTCTGCCTGCGTGCAGGCTCCTCGCGAAACCGCAGGTCAGCGACCAAAAATGCGGTGGGTCGCCGTGGCACTCGTCCGGGTTGTTGGTTTCTTAGCCACAAAACTTGCAAAGTAGACACTCAAGTTTGATATACTTTGCACTAACAGCGGGTCCGGAGCGGGCCCGTGTGAATCGCAGACACAGAGAACAGAGAGGCAAGCGATATGGCCAAGGCGGTAGGGATCGACCTCGGGACGACCAACTCGGTCGTCAGCGTGCTGGAGGCGGGCGAGCCGGTCGTCATTCCCAACGCGGAAGGTGGCCGCACCACCCCGTCGGTGGTGGGGTTCGCCAAGAACGGTGAGGTGCTGGTTGGCGAGGTCGCCAAGCGCCAGGCGATCACCAACCCGGAGCGGACCATCCGCTCGGTGAAGCGCCAGATGGGTACCGGCTGGAAGATCGACATCGACGGGAAGGCGTACAGCGCGCAGGAGATCTCGGCCCGGATCCTCGGGAAGCTGAAGCGCGACGCCGAGGCGTACCTGGGTGACACCGTCACCCAGGCCGTGATCACCGCGCCCGCCTACTTTGACGACGCCCAGCGGACCGCCACCAAGGAGGCCGGCCAGATCGCGGGGCTCGAGGTGCTCCGGATCATCAACGAGCCGACGGCGGCGGCCCTCGCTTACGGGCTCGACAAGGAGGGCAAGGACCAGACGGTCCTCGTGTTCGACCTCGGCGGCGGGACCTTCGACGTGTCGGTGCTCGAGATCGGCGAGGGCGTGTTCGAGGTGAAGTCGACCTCGGGGAACACGCATCTCGGCGGGGACGACTGGGACCAGAAGGTCATCGACTGGCTGGTGAAGTCGTTCAAGGACACAGAAGGCGTCGACCTCTCGGCCGACAAGATGGCCATGCAGCGGCTGAAGGAGGGGGCCGAGAAGGCCAAGATCGAGCTGTCCTCGGTGCAGGAGACCCAGATCAACCTGCCGTTCATCACCGCCACCTCCGAGGGCCCCAAGCACCTCGACCTGAAGCTGACCCGGTCCAAGTTCAACGAGCTCACCGCCGAGCTCGTCGACCAGTGCCGGGGGCCGTTCGACGCCGCCATCAAGGACGCGGGGCTGAAGACCTCCGACATCGACCACGTCGTGCTCGTCGGCGGGTCGACGCGGATGCCCGCCATCCAGGAGCTGGTGCAGTCATTGACCGGCAAGGAGCCCCACAAGGGTGTCAACCCCGACGAGGTCGTGGCGATCGGCGCCGCGGTCCAGGCCGGCGTGCTGAAGGGTGAGGTGAAGGACATCCTGCTCCTCGACGTCACACCGCTCAGCCTCGGGATCGAGACCAAGGGCGGCGTGATGCACCGGCTCATCGAGCGCAACACGACCATCCCGACCAAGCGGTCGGAGATCTTCACGACCGCCGAGGACAGCCAGCCCTCCGTCGAGATCCACGTGCTCCAGGGTGAGCGCGAGATGGCCATGTACAACAAGACCCTCGGCAAGTTCCAGCTGGTCGACCTGCCCCCGGCGCCCCGCGGCATCCCGCAGATCGAGGTCACCTTCGACATCGACGCCAACGGGATCGTGCATGTGGCCGCCCAGGACAAGGCGACCAGCAAGGTGCAGTCGATGACCATCACCGGCCAGTCGGCCCTGGCCAAGGACGACATCGAGCGGATGGTTCGCGACGCCGAAGCTCACCAGGAGGACGACCGCCGCCGGCGCGAGGAGGCCGAGGTGCGCAACACCGCCGACACCCTCGTGTACCAGACCGACAAGCTGCTCCGGGAGCAGGGCGAGAAGATCGAGGGCTCCGAGAAGGAGGCCGTTTCGTCCGCTCTGCAGGGGGTGAAGGACGCCCTCAACGGCACCGACGTCGAGGCCATCAAGACCGCGACCGAGGCGCTGATGTCGGCCAGCCAGGGCTTCTCCCAGCGTCTGTACGAGCAGGCGTCCCAGGCAAGCGCCACCGACGGCTCGGCCCACCAGCAGTCGTCCGACGCCGCCGACGACGAGGTGGTGGACGCCGAGATCGTCGACGAGAAGTGACCTCGCGTCCCGAGCGCGACCTCCTCGGCCCCCCCGACGACGAGGGGGTCGGGGGGAACGGTGCCCCGAATGACGACCGAGCAGAGACCGTCGAGGAGGAAGGCGCTCCGGTGGCCAACTCGATCGCCTCGGCGGCCGAGGAGATCCTGACCGACGTCTTCGCCCTGACCGCGCAGCGCGACGAGTACCTCGCCGCGCTGCAACGTTCCCAGGCCGACTTCGCCAACTACCGCAAGCGGGTGCTGCGCCAGCAGGAGGAGCAGGTCGCTCGGGCCGCCCTCGACCTCGTGGGCAAGCTCCTGCCGGTGCTCGACGCCCTCGACCTCGCTGTCGCGCACCTCGACCGCGAGGGGGCCGAGAACGAGACCACAGAGGCCCAGGCGCTCCGCCAGGCGCGCGCGCTGCTCCTCGACACCCTGGCCAAGGAAGGGCTCGAGCGGGTGGACGAAGTGGGCGTGCCGTTCGACCCGGGCGTGCACGACGCGGTCGCGCACGCCCCGGCGTCGGGCGACGAGGGGGAGCCGGGGGCCAAGGTCGACGAGATCATGCGAGCGGGCTACCGCTGGCGGAGCCGGACGGTGCGGCCGGCCATGGTGCGGGCGAGGGGCTGAGTTGCCGGTCCAGCGAGAGTGGTTCGAGAAGGACTACTACCAGGTCCTGGGCGTGCCCTCGACGGCCACCGACAAGGACATCGCGCGCGCCTATCGCAAGCTCGCGAAGCAGTACCACCCCGACGCCAACCCCGGCTCCGAGGACCGATTCAAGGAGATCTCGGCCGCCAATGCCGTCCTCGGCGACCCGGCCACCCGCAAGGAGTACGACGAGGCCCGCCGGCTCGGGCCGATGGCCGGGGGCTTCGGGACCCCGGGCTCGGGCGGCACGTTCCGGATGGAGGACCTCGGCGACCTCGGGGATCTCTTCGGCGGGCTGTTCGGGCGGAACCGGCGCCGCACCCAGGGGCCCCAGCGCGGCGTCGACGTCGAGGCCGAGCTGCACCTGTCGTTCGAGGACGCGGTGCGCGGCGTCACGACGTCGGTGAACGTTCCCCAAGACTCCCGGTGTCGCACCTGTAACGGGACCGGCGCCGCACCCGGCACCGCGACGCACGTGTGCGACCGATGCAACGGGAGGGGCACGCTCGACGACAACCAGGGCCTGTTTTCGCTGTCCACCGTCTGCCCGAAGTGCAACGGCCGGGGCAGCCTCGTCGACACGCCGTGCCCCACCTGCCAGGGCACCGGGACCGAGCGCCGGAACCGCCAGGTGAAGGTGCGCATCCCGCCGGGCGTGGAGGGAGGCCAGCGGATCCGCGTGAAGGGGCGGGGAGCGCCCGGCCAGGGGATGGCCCCGCCGGGCGACCTGTACGTCACCGTGCACGTGGCCGCGCACCCGAAGTTCGGCCGTCGCGGGTCCAACCTCACCTTCCACGTCCCGATCACGTTCCCCGAGGCGGTGCTCGGCACCGTCATCTCGGTGCCGACGCTGGACGACCCGGTGAAGGTCAAGGTCGCGCCGGGCACTGCGCCGGGGACCGTGCTGCGGGTGAAGGGCCGGGGCATCCCGGCGTCGAAGAACGGGGCCAAGCCGGGGGACCTGCTGGTCCGGGTCGACGTGATGGTCCCGACGTCGCTGAACGACGAGCAGCGGGCGGCGGTCGAGTCGCTGGCCAAGGTGACCGACCCCGCGCCGCGCGAGCACCTCGAGGAGGTGTGACATGACCGACCAGTTGCCTGCTGCAGGACGGCGCACCGGGCCATTCGACACCCGGGCCCTGTACGTGATCTCGGTCGCCGCGGAGCTGGCCGGCGTCCATCCCCAGACGCTGCGTATCTACGAGCGCAAGGGGTTGCTCGAGCCGACCCGGACCCCCGGCGGCTCACGGCGCTTCAGCGACCTCGACCTCGCCCGGCTGCGCCGCATCCAGGAGCTGACCAACGCCGGCCTCAACCTCGAGGGCGTGCGCCGAGTGCTCGAGCTCGAGACCGAGATCCTCCGCCTCGAGAACCAGATCGATCAGGTGCGCCGGGAGTCGCGCGAGGCCCTCGAGCTGGCCCACCGCCACTACCGGCGGGAGCTCGTCCCGCTCGACCAGTCGCCGATGCCCTACCGAGCCCCGCGGAGGGGCCGCTGACCACGAAGGCCTGACCGATGCCCCTTGACCCCCAACGCTGGACCGAGAAGACCAAGCTGGCGTTCTCCGCCGCCACCCAGATGGCCGCCGAGGCGCACAACCCCGAGGTCGCACCCGCCCACCTCCTGTCGGCGGTGCTGGCCGACCCCGACACGATCGCCCGGCCGGTGCTGGCCCGGGTGGGGGTGTCGCCCGACGAGGTGGCGGCGCGCCTGGCGGAGCTGCGGAGCCGGCTGCCGAGCGCGGTGGGCGGGCAGGAACCGGCGCTCGGTCGGGCCGCCCGCGACGGCCTCGAGGCGGCCGACCGGATCCGTGGCGAACTCGGCGACGACTTCCTGTCCGTCGAGCACCTGCTGCTCGCGTTCGCCGATGAGCTCGGTACCGACCGCGACGAGCTCCTCCGGGCGCTGCGCGAGGTGCGCGGCAGCCACCGGGTGACCTCGGCGACCCCGGAGGACACCTTCCAGGCGCTCGAGCGCTACGGCCGCGACCTCACCGAAGCGGCCCGGCGCGGCCGGCTCGACCCGGTGATCGGCCGGGACGAGGAGATCCGCCGGGTCATCCAGGTGCTCTCCCGGCGGACCAAGAACAACCCGGTGCTGATCGGCGAGCCGGGGGTGGGCAAGACCGCCATCGTCGAGGGTCTGGCCAACCGGATCGTCGAGGGCGACGTCCCCGAGAGCCTGAAGAACAAGCGGGTGGTGGCGCTCGACCTCGGGTCGATGGTGGCCGGGGCCAAGTACCGCGGCGAGTTCGAGGAGCGGCTGAAGGCCGTGCTGAAGGAGATCACCGACTCCGACGGCCAGGTGGTCACGTTCATCGACGAGCTCCACACGATCGTCGGGGCGGGCGCGGCCGAGGGGGCGATGGACGCCGGCAACATGGTGAAGCCCCTCCTCGCCCGGGGCGAGCTGCGCCTCATCGGGGCCACCACGCTCGACGAGTACCGCAAGTACATCGAAAAGGACGCGGCGCTCGAGCGCCGGTTCCAGCAGGTCTACGTCGACCAGCCCTCGGTGGAGGACACGATCGCGATCCTGCGGGGGCTAAAGGAGCGCTACGAGTCCCACCACGGGGTCCGGATCCAGGACGCCGCCCTGGTCGCCGCGGCGGTGCTCTCCGACCGCTACGTGTCGGGCCGGTTCCTCCCCGACAAGGCCATCGACCTGGTCGACGAGGCGGCCAGCCGGCTGCGCATCGAGATCGACTCCATGCCGACCGAGCTCGACGTCGTGATCCGCCGGATCCGCCAGCTCGAGATCGAGCGGGTGGCCCTCGGGAAGGAGACCGACGAGGCCTCGGCCGAGCGGCTCACCCGGCTCGAGGCCGAGCTCGCCGAGCTGCACGAGCAGTCCAACGCCATGACCGCGCACTGGCAGGCCGAGAAGGCGGCCATCGAGGCGATCGGCGCCCTGAAGAAGGAGCACGAGGAGGCCCGCGGCCGGGCCGAGCGGCTCGAGCGGGACGGGGACCTCGCCGGCGCAGCCGCCGTCCGCTACGGCGAGCTGCCCGACCTCGAGCGGCGCATCGACGACGCGACCAACGAGCTGGCCAAGCTCCAGAGCGGTAAGCGCTTCTTGAAGGAGGAGGTCGACGCCGAGGACGTGGCCGAGGTCGTCAGCCGCTGGACCGGGGTGCCGGTCACCCGCCTGCTCGAGGGGGAGATCGAGAAGCTGGTCCGGATGGAGGACTCGCTGCACGCCCGGGTGGTCGGCCAGGACGAGGCGGTGCGCGCGGTGTCCAACGCGATCCGCCGGAGCCGGGCCGGCCTGTCCGACCCCCACCGCCCGATCGGGTCGTTCCTCTTCCTCGGCCCGACGGGGGTGGGCAAGACCGAGCTCGCCCGGGCCCTCGCCGAGTTCCTGTTCGACGACGACCGGGCCATGGTCCGCATCGACATGAGCGAGTACATGGAGAAGCACACCGTGTCCCGCCTCGTCGGCGCCCCGCCCGGCTACATCGGGTACGAGGAGGGGGGCCAGCTCACCGAGGCGGTGCGCCGGCGGCCGTACGCGGTGGTGCTGCTCGACGAGATCGAGAAGGCCCACCCCGACGTGTTCAACGTCCTCCTGCAAGTGCTCGAGGACGGGCGGCTGACCGACGGCCAGGGCCGAACGGTCGACTTCACCAACGCTGTCCTGATCATGACCTCGAACCTGCCCGGTGAGCCGGCCGACTTCTTCAAGCCCGAGTTCATCAACCGGATCGACGAGATCGTCCGGTTCCGGTCGCTGAGCGAGGACGACCTGGCCATCATCGTGGGCATCCAGCTCCGCCGGCTGCGCACCCGGCTGGCCGCCCGCCGTCTGTCGCTGTCGGTCACCCCGGGCGCCGAGGCCTGGCTGGCCCACGCCGGCTACGACCCGGACTTCGGGGCCCGGCCCCTGCGACGGGTCATCCAGCGCGAGGTCGAGGACCGCCTCGCCCTCGAGCTCCTCTCGGGCCGCTACCCCGAGGGGTCGACCATCACGGTCGACGTGGAGGGCGACGGGCTCACCCTCCGCTGAACCCGGCCGGGCTCAACCCCCGGGCGGTGACGGCAGCGGATCGGTCGAGTGGGTGCCGTGGTCGACGACGTCGGCCGTCCAGTCGTGCCCGGTGAAGAAACGGTACTCGTGCCTTCCCGAGGGGTCGGGGTACCAGCCGGCCGGCGGCCCGCTGACGCTCGGGGCGCCCACGGTGTAGATGGGCCCGGCCCCGCCCGCCCCCGGGCCCCCGAAGGCCGGGCTCACCCGGGTGGTCGCACAGGCGAGGAAGGCGAGGCCGGCCCCGATCGGCCCGAAGAGGAACCCGATCGCCAGCCACAGGTTCGGATGGACGCTCCAGGGGTTCCGCCCGAGCCGGCGCCGGAACACGGCCGTGCGGGCGAAGCTGATCGCCGCGCACACGATGGCGACCGCGACGACGAGGGTGTCGTTGGCGCTCGTCACGGCCGCCCGGCCCCGCGGGTCACGCCTTCCATGGTAGGGCCGCGACCAGGCCCGGAGAGCCCCGTGGCCGGGTTACAGTGAGGCGTAATCCGCTGCCATTGAGAGAGGGTGCGCGGTGCCTGCAACCGTGGTCGTCGGGACCCAGTGGGGCGACGAGGGGAAGGGCAAGCTCACCGACCTCCTCGCCGCGGAGATGGACTACGTGGTCCGCTACCAGGGCGGCCACAACGCCGGGCACCGGATCGTCATCGACGGCGAGGCGTTCGCCCTCCAGCTCGTGCCCTCGGGCGTCTTCTACGGCCGCACCACCCCGGTCATCGGCAACGGCGTGGTGGTGGACCCGGCGGTCCTCCTGGACGAGGTCGATGCGCTGAGCGCGCGGGGCGTGGACACGAGCCGGCTGGTCGTGAGCGGCGACGCCCACCTGATCATGCCGTACCACCGCGAGCTCGACCGGGTAACCGAGCGGTTCCTCGGCAAGAACGCCCTCGGCACGACGCGACGGGGGATCGGCCCCGCGTACGCCGACAAGGCGGCCCGGGTCGGGCTGCGGGTCCAGGACCTGATGGACCCGAAGATCTTCCGGGAGAAGCTCGACGTCGCCATCAAGGAGAAGAACGCCGTCCTGGCCAAGGTCTACAACCGGCTCCCGTCCTCGGCCGAGGCCATCGCGACCACCTACCTCGAGCAGTACGCGCCCCGGATCATCCCGATGGTGGCCGACACGGTCGGGATGCTGCACGACGCGCTGGCCCGCGGCGAGCACGTGCTGCTGGAGGGCGCCCAGGCGACCTTCCTCGACCTCGACCACGGCACCTATCCCTTCGTGACGTCGTCCAACCCGGTCGCCGGTGGTGCCTGCACCGGCTCGGGGCTCGGGCCGCGCGACATCGACCGGATCGTGGGCATCGCCAAGGCCTACGTGACCCGGGTGGGGGCGGGGCCGTTCCCGACCGAGCTGACCAACGACACCGGCGACCTGATGGTCGAGCGGGGCCACGAGTTCGGCACCAACACCGGCCGCCGCCGCCGGTGCGGGTGGTTCGACGCCGTCATGCTCCGTCAGGCGGTCCGGCTGAACTCGCTCACCGAGGTGGCCCTGACCAAGCTCGACGTGCTCGACACCTTCGAGACGGTGAAGGTGTGCGTCGCCTACGAGGCCGACGGGATCCGCTACGAGCACCTCCCGTACCACCAGTCGACGCTGCACCGGGTCACCCCGATCTACGAGGAGCTGCCCGGCTGGCTCACCGATCTCTCCCAGATCACCTCCGAGGACGACATGCCGCGGGCGGCCCGCGACTACGTCGCCTTCCTGACCGAGCAGATCGGCGTCCCGGTGAAGATGGTGGGAGTCGGACCCGAGCGCGAGCAGTTCGTGTCGTTCGCCGCCCGTTGAGCCCGGGGCCGACGTGACCGTCTGCGTGGTGGGCGCCGGGGGGCGGGAGCACGCCCTGGCCCGGCTGCTCGCCCGGAGCGACGACGTGGTGGTCACCCCCGGCAACCCCGGCATGCCCGGCGAGGTCGAGGGCCACCGGATCACCTGCACGGGGGCCCCGGCCGACGAGCTGGGCGCGTCGCTCACCGTGATCGGCCCGGAGGCACCGCTCGTCGACGGGCTTGCCGACCGGCTCCGCGCCCGCGGCCTGGCGGTGGTCGGCCCCGGCCGCGACGGCGCGCGCCTCGAGGGCTCGAAGGCCTTCATGAAGGCGGTGCTGGACGAGGCCGGCGTCCGCACCGCCCGCTACGGGGTGTTCTCCGATCTCGAGGGCGCCCGGAGTTTCCTCGCCACGCTGCCCGGCCCGTTCGTGGTGAAGACCGACGGGCTGGCCGCCGGCAAGGGGGTGCTCGTGGCCGCGACCAGGGCGGAGGCCGAGGCGGACATCGCCGCCAAGCTCTCCGGCGCTGCCTTCGGCGAGGCCGGCCGCACCGTGGTGGTCGAGGAGGGCCTGGCCGGTTTCGAGTGCTCCATCCAGGCGCTGTGCGACGGTCGGCGGGCCGTCCCGCTGGCCGCGGCCCGGGACTTCAAGCGCGCCCTCGACGGCGACCGGGGCCCCAACACGGGGGGGATGGGCAGCTACTCGCCGCCGCCGGAGGTGGACGAGGACCTGGTCGGCCGGGTGATGGACCAAGCGGTCGAGCCGGTCGTCGCGGCGCTGCTCCGCCGCGGCATCGACTTCCGGGGCGTGCTCTACGCCGGGATCATGGTCACCGACGACGGCCCGGCCGTCCTCGAGTTCAACGTGCGCTTCGGCGACCCCGAGGCCCAGGTGGTGCTGCCCCGACTGGCCGACGACCCGGTGGCGCTCCTCCGCTCGGTCGCCCTCGGCGCGCTCTCGGGCCCGCCCCGGTTCTCGGCCGAGGCGGCGGTCTGCGTGGTCGCGGCCGCCGCCGGCTACCCCGAGGCGCCCGAGGACGGGGCGCGGATCGAGGGGCTGGGCCCCGACGGTCAGCTGGCCGACCCGGTGCACGGGGCGACCGTCCTGCACGCGGGCACCGGCCGGGACAGAGACGGCGCCTTCTGTGTGCGCGGCGGCCGGGTGCTCGGGTTCAGCGCGCTCGCCCCGACGCTCGGCGAAGCCCGGACCCGGGCGTACGCGGCGGCCGAGCGGGTCCGGTGGCCGGGCATGCAGCTGCGGACCGACATCGGACGCGTCGAGCCCGCGGGCGCGGTGGTCCGGTGATCCCCCGCTACACGCCGGCCGACGCCTCGTCGTTGTTCAGCGACGAGGCCCGCCTCGGCCGGTGGCTCGAGGTCGAGCTGCTCACCGTCGAGGCGCTGGCCCGCGCCGGAACCGTGCCGGCGGCGGCGGCGGCGGTGCGCGAGCGCGCCCCCAAGGTCGACGCCGCATTCGTCGACGCGGTGGCCGAGCGCGAGCGGGCCACCGACCACGATCTGGCCGCCTTCGTCGACGTCGTCCAGCAGCGGATCGGCGGGCCCGAGGCGGCGTGGGTGCACTTCGGGCTCACCTCCTCCGACGTGGTCGACACGGCCCAGAGCGTCGCCCTCGTGCAGGCCTCGGACCTGCTGATCGAGGCCGCCGACGGGCTGCTGGCGGCGCTATGCGCGCGGGCTCGGGAGCTGCGCCGCACCCCGGTGACGGGGCGGACCCACGGCATGCACGCCGAGCCCACCACGTTCGGGGCGAAGTTCGCGCTCCTTGCGCTGCAGGTCGACCGGGACCGCCAACGCCTCGTGTCGGCCCGGCGCCGGGTGGCGGTCGGGAAGCTGTCGGGGGCGGTCGGGACCTACTCGAACATCGATCCCGAGGTCGAGACGGCCGTGTGCCGGGCGCTCGGCCTGGAGCCGGTGCCGGCCACCCAGGTGATCGCCCGCGACCGCCATGCCGAGTACCTGTACGCGTGCGCCGCCGCTGGCACCACGGTGGAGCTGCTCGCGACCGAGGTCCGCCACCTCGCCCGGACCGAGGTGGGCGAGGTGGAGGAGGCCTTCGGAACCGAGCAGAAGGGCTCCTCGTCCATGCCCCACAAGCGCAACCCGGTCCTGTCGGAGCGCCTGTGCGGCCTCGCCCGCGTGCTCCGGGGTTACCTCGTGGCCGGGCTGGAGGACGTCGCGCTCTGGCACGAGCGGGACATCTCCCACAGCTCGGTCGAGCGGATCGTCCTCCCCGACGCCACCGCGCTCACCCTCTACCTCCTGCGCAAGGCCGCCGACCTCGTCTCGGGCCTGGTCGTCCACGCCGACCGGGCGCTCGAGAACCTCACGACCGGCTCGTTCGGCCTCGTCTTCAGCCAGTCGGTGCTGCTCGCCATGGTGGCGGCCGGCTCGACCCGGGACGACGCCTACCGGATCGTCCAGCGGGACGCCCGCGACGCCACCGAGTCGAGGCGACCCTTCCGGGCGGTGCTCGAGGCCGATCCCGAGGTCGGGCTCTCCGCCGATTCGATGGCGCACGCCTTCGACCTCTCGCACCTCCTCCGCCACGCCGACCGGGTGGTGGCGGCGCTCGACGAGCTCGACCCGGCGTGAGCGCCCCGAGCTTGCTGCGCTCCGGGAAGGTCCGCGACCTCTACGCGGCCGGCCCTGGGCTCCTGCTCATGGTCGCCTCCGACCGGGTGAGCGCGTACGACGTCGTGTTCGCGGAGCCGATCCCACAGAAGGGCCGGGTCCTCACCGCGATGACCGCGTTCTGGTGCGAGCAGGTGGGCGACGTCGTCGACACCGCGCTCGTCACCGCCGACCCGGCCGAGATCCGCGCCGCGGTGGACGGGGCCGAGGAGCTCGACCTGGCCGGCCGGGCGGTCCTCATGCGCGAGGCCGACATGCTGCCGCTCGAGTGCATCGTCCGCGGCTACCTCGCCGGCCAGGCCTACGAGGAGTACGCGAAGCACGGGACGGTCCACTCCATGGCGATGCCGGCGGGGCTACGGCTGGCCGACCGGTTGCCCGAGCCGATGTTCACCCCGTCGACGAAGCCGGAGGTGGGCCACGACGAGAACATCGACCTCGCCCGCGCCGCGTCGCTCGTGGGAGCCGAGACGGTGGCCCAGGTGGCCGCGATCTGCCTCGCCGTCTACGAGCGGGCCGCCGCCCGGGCGGCCGAGGCGGGGCTGATCCTGGCCGACACGAAGTTCGAGCTCGGCCGCATCGACGGCCGGCTGGTGCTCTGCGACGAGGTGGTCACCCCGGACTCCTCCCGGCTGTGGCCCGCCGACCAGGTGGTCCCGGGCACGCCGCCGCCCGCCTTCGACAAGCAGCCGTTGCGCGACTGGGCCGCCACCCAGCCCTGGGACCGCACCCCGCCCGCGCCCCCGCTCCCCGAAGAGGTGGTCGCGGCCACCTCGAGCCGCTACGTCGCCTGCTACGAGCGGGTCACGGGGCGCTCCCTCGCCGACTGGTACGGTCCCGCGTGAGTGCGGGGCCCCGCTGACATGTGCGTCCGATGAGGTTCGCGGCCCACGTCGAGGTCCGCCTGCGTCCCGGCATCGCCGACCCCGAGAGCGCCACCATCGTGCGGGCCCTGCCCGCCCTCGGGTTCGACGACGTGGGCGCCATGACGACCGGCCGCTCCTTCCGCTTCGAGGTCGAGGCCGAGACCGAGGAGGCGGCGCTCGAGCGGGCCAGCGCCCTCGCGGCGCGGCTGCTGGCCAACCCGGTGATGGAGGACGTCTCGGTGTCGGTCGGCCGGGCGGTGCCGGCCTGATGGCGGCCCGGGTCGGGGTCGTGGTCTTCCCCGGCACCAACTGCGAGCACGACGTGGCGGCCGCCCTCCGGCGCGTCGGGGCCGAGCCCACCTTCCTGTGGCACGGCGAGTCGGAGCTCGGCGCGCTCGACGCGGTCGTGCTCCCGGGCGGGTTCGCGCACGGCGACTACCTCCGCCCCGGGGCGATCGCGCGCTTCTCGCCGGTGATGGGGGCCGTCGCCGCCTTCGCCCGCGCCGGCGGCCCGGTCGTCGGGATCTGCAACGGCTTCCAGGTCCTCACCGAGGCCGGACTCCTGCCGGGCGCACTGCAGAAGAACCGCCACCTGCGCTTTCTGTGCGCCCCCGCCACCCTCATGGTCGCGTCCGATCGTTCGGTGCTGACCGCCGGGCTGCCCGTCGGCACCGAGCTCGTCCTGCCGGTGAACCACTTCGACGGCAGCTATGTGTGCGACCCCGCCACGCTCGACGAGCTGCGCGGCGAGGACCGGGTGGTCCTGCGCTACCTCGACAACCCGAACGGGTCGGTCGACGACATCGCCGGAATCTGCAACGAGGGGCGCAACGTGGTCGGGCTCATGCCCCACCCCGAGCGGGCGAGCGACGAGCTGCTCGGCTCGGCCGACGGCCTGGTGCTGTTCCGGTCGCTGCTCTCGGTCTCGGTCGGCTGATCCGGCTCAGCCGCGGGTCCGGGCGACACCGGCCTTCTGCAGGACCGAGGCCGGGACCCCGGCGGTCCGCCAGGTCGCGTAGCTGATGCCCTTGCGCTCGCCGTAGGTCCGGGCCACCTTCACGAACTGCTTCTCCAGTGCGCCGAGATCCTCGGTGTCCGACGAGCGGCCGAGCTCCTCGCTGAGATCCTTCTTCTGCTGGAGGAGGTGCAACCGGGTGAGCGGGTCGGCGGTCGCCAGTTCGGTCTCGATCGCGCCGAGGCGCTTGGAGATGGAGGCCGGCGTCCGGCGCCGCCCTCGGCGGGGCCGGGCCGATTCGATTGCCTCGAGATAGCGGCGGACGGCCAGTCCTTCCTCACGGCCCTTGGCCAGGGCCGCCTTGTGCTGTGCCGTCATCTTTGTCTTCGTCTTTGGCATGGCCCCATTGTCGCGGATTCGGCCGCTGTACACAAAGGCCATTTCTTCGATATCTGGGCAGAACCTGGGAGGAGCCTGAAGATCATCGCGGTCACCATGCGTGTGGCCGCGAGCGGTGGATCTCACGTCATTTCCCGATATCCCGGACGCATCATGCGTCTGAACAGGGAGATCCCTCTATGTTACCGGCGAGTACCCGGCGGCTCACCGACAGATCCGGCCCCGGGATCACCCGCTTTTCAAGCCCACAGGAGCCGACAGGATGCCCAAGGAACGGTCGCCCGATCGGGATCCACCGTCCGGAATTCTTCGAAAACCGGGCCGTCGCGGTGCTGCCGCAGGCACACGGAGGGGGCGCCGGGCCCGCACCGCCGTCGAACCGCCCACCGGTAGGGTTGGCCCGTGGCCGGCGCGGAGGGCGACAACGAGCCCCTCCACCGCGCGCTCGGCCTGACCGACGACGAGTTCGCCGAGGTCACCCGGGTGCTCGGCCGGGCGCCCAACCGGCTCGAGCTGGCCCTGTACGCGGTCATGTGGAGCGAGCACTGCTCGTACAAGTCGTCGCGCGTACACCTCGGCCGGCTGCCGACCGAGGGACCGGGCGTCCTCGTCGGCCCTGGGGAGAACGCCGGCGTGATCGACGCCGGCGACGGCATCGCCGTGGCCATCCGCATCGAGAGCCACAACCACCCCTCGGCCATCGAACCCCATCAGGGCGCCGCGACCGGGGTCGGGGGCATCCTGCGGGACATCTTCACCATGGGAGCCCGGCCCCTCGCGCTGATGGACCCGTTGTTCTTCGGGCCGCTCGACGAGCCGCGCCAGCGGTGGCTGTTCGAGGGGGTCGTCCGGGGCATCTCCTCCTACGGGAACGCGGTCGGGGTCCCGACGGTGGGCGGCGAGCTCACCTTCGACCCCGCGTACGGGCAGAACCCGTTGGTCAACGTGCTCTGCATGGGCGCGCTGCCGGTCGAGCGGCTCGTGCTCGGCGCGGCCAGCGGGCCCGGCAACCTCGTCGTGCTGCTTGGCGCGTCGACCGGGCGCGACGGCATCGGCGGGGTGAGCGTGCTCGCGTCGGCCGGGTTCGACGGTCCGGCCGGCGCCGACGCGCCCGACGACGCCAAGCGTCCGAGCGTCCAGGTGGGCGACCCCTACGAGGAGAAGCGCCTGATCGAGGCCTGCCTCGAGCTGCTCGACGCCCGCCTGGTGGTCGGCATCCAGGATCTCGGCGGGGCGGGTCTCGCCTGCGCGACCAGCGAGACCGCGGCCCGCGGGCGGGTCGGGATGGACGTCGACCTCTCGGCGGTGCCCCGCCGCGAGGAGGCGATGGCGCCCTGGGAGGTCATGACGAGCGAGAGCCAGGAGCGGATGCTCGCCATCGTGACCCCGGACGACTGGCCCGAGGTCGCCCGGGTCTGCGAGCGGTGGGAGGTCCGGGCATCGGTCATCGGCACGGTGACCGAGCCCGACACCGACGACGGCGCCCCCGTCGGCCGGCTCCGGATCCGGGAGCGTCCCGGTGGGCCGGTCGTCGCCGACGTCCCGGCCGCCTCCCTCGCCGACGACGGCCCCCGCTACCACCGCCCCCTCGCCCCCCCGGCCGATCTGGAGGCGAGGCGGGCCGACAGCCCCGACGGGGACGCCGCGGGGGACTGGGAGGCCGATCTGCTCGCGATGCTGGCCGACCCGTCGTGGGTCTACCGCCAGTACGACCACCAGCTGTTCCTCAACACCGTGGAGGGCCCGGGCGGCGACGCCGCCCTGCTGCGGCTGGGCGGGCCCGGGCTCCCGGAGTCCCGCCGCGGGGTCGCCATCACGACCGACGCCAATCCCCGCTGGTGCGCGCTCGACCCCCGGGCCGGCACCGCGCTGGTGGTCGCCGAGGCGCTCGCCAACCTGGCCTGCGTGGGGGCGCGCGGGGTCGCGGTGGTGAACTGCTGCAACTTCGGCAACCCCGAGCACCCCGAGGTGATGTGGCAGCTCTCCGAAGCCATCGACGGGATGACCGAGGCGTGCCTCGCGTTCGGGCTCCCGGTGATCGGGGGCAACGTCAGCCTCTACAACGAGAGCGGCGGTGCCGACATCCCGCCGAGCCCGGTGATCGGCGCGCTCGGGCTCGTGGAGGTCCTCGAGCGCCGGCCGCCCGGGACCGGTTGGGAGGACGGCGCGACGGTGGTCCTCCTCCAACCGGAGGATCGGCAGGTCGGGCTGGCCGGAAGCCGCTGGGCGTTCGAGCGGGCCGGCCGGCGGGGCGGCGTCCTTCCGGCGCTCGACGTCGCGTCGCACCGGCGGTCGGTCGAGCTGGTCCGGGACCTGGTGGCCGAGCGCCTCGCTGGAGCCCCGGGCATCCTGTGCGGCGTCCACGACGTGTCGGCGGGCGGCCTCGGGGTGGCGCTGGCCGAGATGGCCCTGGCCGCGGGGGTGGGCCTGGCCACCGACGCCGTCTGCGACCATGCGGCGCTGTTCTCCGAGGCCCCCTCGTGCTTCGTTGTGGCGACGCAGGCACCCGGCGAGCTCCTGGCCCGGGCGGCGGACGCCGGGGTGGGCACAACTGTGCTCGGTCGGGCGGGGGGACCGTCCCTGACGCTCGGCGCGCTCGTGTCGCTCCCGGTCGAGCGGCTGCGCGAGGCCTGGACCGGCGCGATCCCGGTGGCCCTCGGCGACCGGGCGTGAGGTGCGGTCAGGGGCGGCGGGCGGCCAGCGCCTCCAGCGCCTCGTCGGGCACCGAGAGGTCGCCGCGGCCGGTCCCGACCGACAGCCCCGGCTTGACCGTGCCGTGGTAGTCGGACCCACCGGTCGCCACGAGATCGTGCCGGTCGGCCAACGCGAGCAGCGCCCGGCGATCGTCGGCGCCGTAGCTGGCGTAGTGGGCCTCGAGGCCGGCGAACCCCGCCTCGACCAGCTCGCCGACGGCCCGGTCGAGCTCGTCGGGGGGCAGCTCGAGCGTCAACGGGTGCGCGAGCACGCACACCGCCCCGGAGTCCCGGGCGCGGGCGGCGATGTCGGCCGGGTGGATCCGGGCCTTCGGCACGTATCCGGGCCGGCCGTTGGCCAGCCAGCGGTCGAACGCGTCGGGGATCGACTCCGCCGCGCCCTTCTCCACGAGCAGCGCCGCGAAGTGCGGTCGCCCCAGGCTCTCCTCGGTGGCCGCGGCGGCCACGGCCTCGTCGTAGGTGATGGGGATCCCGAGGGCGGCCAGCCGTTCGACCAGCCGGCGGTTCCGGGCCATCCGGTCGTCGCGGAGGCGGGCCAGCTCGTCCTGCAGCGGGCCCTCCTCGCCGTCGATGAAGTAGACGAGCACGTGGGCGCTCGCGCCCCTGAAGGCGCACGAGACCTCGCAACCCCGCACCAGCTCGACGCCCAGCTCCGCCGCCCGGGTCGCCGCCGCCGGAAGGCCGCGCAGGGTGTCGTGGTCGGTGAGCGCCACGGCGCGGCACCCCGCCGCCGCGGCCAGCTCGGGGATCACCTCGGGCGGGTCGGTGCCGTCGGACGCGGTCGAGTGGAGGTGCAGGTCGATCACGGCGCCCGAGACGTTACCGGCGCCCGCAGAGGGTGGGCGAAGCCGCCGCAGTGCCCTGTGCCAGACTCGGCATGTCATCCCCGCCGTCCCGGGTACCGGTGCGAGACGGCGGCCGGCGCGGGGAAGCGACGAGGGTCAGAGGGCCAGCCATGAAGGAAGCCTGCGGGGTCTTCGGGGTCTACGCGCCCGGCCGGCTGGTGGCCCAGCTCACCTTCGACGGGATCTACGCGCTCCAACACCGCGGCCAGGAGTCGGCCGGCATGGCGGTGAGCGACGGCGAGACCGTCACCGTGGTGAAGGACATGGGCCTCGTGGCCACGGTCTTCGACGAGCGGACCCTGTCGGGCCTCCAGGGCCACCTCGCCATCGGCCACACTCGGTACTCCACCCACGGCAGCTCCGACTGGAACAACGCCCAGCCGGCCTACCGACCGGTCGGCCGGGCCGGCTTCGCGCTGGCCCACAACGGGAACCTCACCGAGACCGACTCGCTGATCGAGCGGGCCGGGATGCTGCCCGGGATGACCGCCTCGGACAGCGACGTGGTCGCGGGCCTCCTCGCCGCGGCCTTCCCCGCGAGCGCGGGCGACCCCGAGCACGGCGAGCTCGGCGGGGTCATCGAGCACGTCGTGCCGGACCTCGTGGGGGCGTTCAGCTTCGTGCTCATGGACGCGTCGCACCTCTACGGGGTGCGCGACCCCAACGGCTTCCGGCCGCTGTGTCTCGGCCGGCTCGGCCCGGCCGAAGCCCCCGAGGGCTGGGTGCTGGCGTCGGAGTCGCCGGCGCTCGACGTCATCGGGGCCCGCTTCGTGCGGGAGCTGTCTCCCGGCGAGATGGTGACGATCGGCCCCGACGGGGTGCGGTTCGCCCCGCTGTTCGGCTCCGCGGTGGCCGACCGGCTGTGCATCTTCGAGTTCGTGTACTTCGCACGCCCGGACACCCGCCTATTCGGCATCGAAGTGCACGGGGCCCGCCGGCGGATGGGGGAGCTGCTCGCCCGGCAGTCCCCGGTCGACGCCGACATGGTGATGGCGGTGCCCGAGTCGGGTGTCCCGGCCGCCGAGGGCTACGCCCGGGAGTCCGGCATCCCCTACGGCCAGGGCCTGGTGAAGAACCGCTACATCGGCCGCACCTTCATCGACCCCGACCAGCAGGCCAGGGTGAACGCGGTGCGGCGCAAGCTCAACCCGCTGCGCGAGAACATCGAGGGCAAGCGCCTGGTGGTGGTCGACGACTCGATCGTCCGCAGCACGACCATCCGCTCGGTGGTCGGCATGCTGCGGGAGGCCGGGGCGGCCGAGGTGCACCTGCGGATCTCGTCCCCGCCCTTCGCGTGGCCGTGCTTCTACGGAATCGACACCCCCACCCGCGGCGAGCTGCTGGCCGCCAACCTGTCGATCGAGGAGATCCGCCAGCACCTCGACGTGGACTCGATCGCCTACATCTCGATCGCCAACCTGAAGGCGGCCATCGGGGCGGACGGGGTGGAGTTCTGCGACGCCTGCCTCACCGGCGAGTATCCGGTGAAGGTCCCGGTCAGCTTCACGGAGCGGCCGGACGGCCCCGAGCGTCCCGACGGGCTCGGCGTCCTCCAGGCCGCCCTGCCCGGGGTCTGAGCGAGATGCCCTGCCCGCCCGGACGGGGAGCGACCTACGCCGGGGCGGGCGTCGACCTCGGTGCCGCCGAGGACGCGATGGCCCGCATCGGGGCGATCGCCGCCCGCACCGGACGCCCCGGGGTCCGCTCCTCGATCGGTGGCTTCGGGGGCCTCTTCGAACTCGACATCGACCGGTACCGGCACCCCGTCCTCGTCTCGAGCACCGACGGGGTGGGGACGAAGCTCCTCGTGGCCAAGGCAATGAATCGCTACGACACCGTCGGGACCGACCTCGTCGCGATGTGCGTCGACGACCTCGTCTGCGTCGGGGCCGAGCCGCTCTTCCTCCTCGACTACGTGGCCGTCGGCCGGCTCGACCCCGAGCGCCTCGCCGAGCTGGTCGCCTCGATCGCGGCCGCCTGCGTGCGGGTGGGCTGCGCGCTGATCGGGGGCGAGACCGCCGAACACCCCGGGGCGATGGCCGAGGACGACCTCGACGTGGCCGGATTCGCGGTGGGGGTGGTCGAACGGGGGGACGAGCTGGGGCCGTCGCGGGTCCGGGCGGGCGACCTGCTCCTCGGGCTGCGCTCGCCGGGCCTGCGGTCGAACGGCTACAGCCTCGCCCGGCACGTCCTGCTCGAGCGGGGCGGGCGCGACCTGGGAGACGAGGCGTGGCCGGGTGCGGGCCGTACCCTCGGCGAGGAGCTCCTCGAGCCCTCGGTGCTCTACTCGCCCGGGGTCCGAGCGGCGCTCGCCGCCGCGCCCGGCGCGGTGCATACCTGCGCGCACGTCACCGGCGGGGGGCTGGCCGCCAACCTCACCCGGGTGCTGCCGGCCGACCTGGACGCCCTCGTCGACCGGCGGGCGTGGTCGGTCCCGCGGATCTTCTCGGAGATCGCCCGCACCGGCTCGATCGAGCCGGCCGAGATGGCGCGGGCCTTCAACCTCGGGATCGGGATGGTCGTGGTCGTGGACCCACCCGCGGCCGGTCCCGTCGAAGACGCCCTCGGGTCCGAGGGGATCGAGTCGGTCGTGATCGGCGAGGTGGTCACCGGCTCGGGCGCGGTGCGGGACCGATGAACCAGACCTCCGTGGTCGGCCGCGCGGCGCTGCGGGCGCATCTGCTCGAGCACTCGGTGCGCCGGGGCACCTTCGTGCTCAAGTCCGGGCGGACGAGCGAGTGGTTCATCGACTCCAAGCAGACGGTGTGCCGGCCCGAGGCGATGCTGCTCGTCGGCGAGGCCGTCCTCGAGCTGATCCCCCCGGATGCCACGGCCATCGGCGGCCTCACGATGGGGGCCGACCCCGTCGCCTTCGTCACCGCGGCGGTGGCGGCCGTGCACGGGCGCCCGCTGCGGGCCTTCTCGGTCCGCAAGGAGCCGAAGGACCACGGCGGGGGCGGCCGCATCGCCGGGGCGCTCGACCCTGGCGACCGGGTCGTCGTGACCGAGGACACGGTGACCAGGGGGACGTCGCTCCTCGAGGCGGCGGCCGCGGTCCGCGAGGCCGGGGCCGAGCCGGTCCTCCTCCTGGCCGTCGTCGACCGGGGCGGCACGGTCGAGGCGATGGCGGCCGCCGAGGGACTCCCCTTCCGGGCGGTGTTCAGCGCCCCCGAGCTCGGGTTCCCCTACGAACCGGGGACGGCGTAGTCACGCGGTCCCGCAAACGGGCCGCGTCCGGTGGTCGGGACCGGCGTCGATCCGGTGACCTCACGCTTTTCAGGCGCGCGCTCTGCCAACTGAGCTACCCGACCGTGGCGGACAGGCTACAACGCGGAGGTTGGGGGCTTTCGCGCGGCGGGACCGGCGATAACAGACACTGGCGGACCTGACGGGATTTGAACCCGCGACCTCCGGCTTGACAGGCCGGCGTGCACTCCAAACTGCACCACAGGTCCAATGCGGCGAAGTGGCCGTTGCCCGCACGCCGCGACCGGAGTGCGAGAGGTCAACTATAGGACCCCTGGCCACGCCCGGCCCCGGGTCCCTGCGGTCAGCGCCGCCAGTGCCGTGCCGCCCGGTCGCGACCCCGACCGAAGGCGTAGCCGGCCACCCAGAAGACGAAGAAGATCGCGGCGAACACCCACAAAAGGTGCACCGCGAACCCGGCGCCGGCGAGCGCGAGCACTCCGAGGAACACGACGAAGAGCAGGCAACCCACGCCCCCCACGGCACCACGGGCTCTCAGGCCGTGTCAAGCTGCGCCGGACAAGGGGGGGCCATGGTGAGCGAGGACGAGGTCCGAGCGGTGGCATTGTCCCTGCCGGCGACCACCGAGAAGCCCTCCTACGGGACGCCCGGTTTCCGGGTGCGGGACCGGCTGTTCGCCCGGGTGCGCCCGGAGGGCGACAGCGTGGTGGTGTGGTGCGCGGACGCCACGGAGAAGGACGCGCTCATCGCCACCGACCCCGACAAGTACTTCACCACCCCCCACTACGACGGGCATCCGACCGTCCTCGTCCGCATGGCCGCGGTCGACCTCCAGGAGATGACCGAGGCACTCGTCGAGTCGTGGCGGTTGCGGGCGCCCCAGAAGCTGGTGTCCGAGTTCGACGCGGCGGCGGGACCGGGCCCGGCTCAGACCTCGGGCGGGCGTTCGGGCGCCACGGCGCCGAGAGGGCGGAAGTAGGCGCGGAGCCACCACCAGGTGCCGCCCCCGCCCTCGGGGACCGACGCCGGGTCCACGAGCGACGCCCGGGCCCTCGACCGCTCCACCAGCCAGAAGGTGAAGGCCCCGAGCGTGCCGAGGTAGACGAACCCGACCACCGGTGAGACGGCGAGGAACGATTTGGTCGACAGCTCGGCGGCCAGCACCACCCGCGTGGCCGCCTCGCAGGCGAGCCCGATCCCCCAGACCAGGCTGATGGCCCGGAAGGTGGCCCGGGCCGGGGCCGTCTCCCACAGCTGGTCGTAGAGGGCGGCGCGGCGGGCGTCCGAACCGGCCGACAGCACCCGCCCGATGTAGAAGGTCACCGGCCGGCGCCCGACGAAGGTGGTGACGATCGAGGCGACGCCGAACAAGAAGGTGAACCCCGAGTCTCGGACCTTCAGCACGAAGGCGTTCCCGCCGAGCGCGAACGACACGATCAGCCCCGTGGCGAACCCGAAGAGCACGATCGCCCCGATGGGGTCGATCCGGTGCCGTCGCAGGAACTGCCCGATCACGAACGCGGCCGCCGGCACCCCGGCGATTGCCAGCGCGTCGGCGTCACTGTGGACGTGGCTGCGCACCAGGTAGTAGACGGCCAGGGGGACGACCGCTCCGCCGACGATGCTGGGACCGATCGCCCGCAGCGACGGGAGTCCCGGCTGCCAGCCGTCATGGCCGGTGGGGATCCCCGCCGTCGGTGTAGCGGGCGCCTCTGGCTCGGGCGGGGCTCCCGCGGGCGGCGGGGCGTCCATCAGGCCTCGTCCTCCGGGGCCGCCTGCCGCAACCCGAGCACTTTGGCCTCCTGGTCGCAGCGCACCGCGATCGTGAAGTTCCCTTCGGGGAACCGGGCACGGACGAACTCCCCGTCGTGGGCGACGACCCGTCCGGCCACCGCCAAGGGATACCACATCGGCCGGGCGATGCCGGCCAACCCGTTCTGCGTTCGGGCCTGAGCCCGCCCTGCCCGACTACCCGGGCTGGGCTGGCCGAACGCACCCGTCCACCCGTCGGCCCGGGCGGCGAGCTCGCAGCATCGGCGAGGATGGGCGGATGCCGGAGCCACCCGCGCCAGCCGTCGTCGGCGTCGTCCTGTTCGACCGCTTCGAGGTGCTGGACGTGTTCGGCCCGGTCGAGCTGTTCGCGGGGTTGAGGGACAAGTTCTCGGTCATCACCGTCGGCCCGGCTGCCGGGCCGGTGGTGAGCGCCCAGGGGGTCCGGGCCGTTGCCGACCACGCCTACGCCGCGGCCCCGCCGTGCGACATCGTCCTCGTCCCCGGCGGGATCGGCACCCGGACGCTGGTCGAGGACCGCTCGTTCCTCGAGTGGCTGGCCGCCTGGTCGGCCGGGGCCGCGTACGTCACCTCTGTCTGCACCGGCTCGGGCGTCCTGGCCGCCGCGGGACTCCTCGACGGCCACCGGGCCACGTCCAACAAGCGCGCGTTCGGCTGGGCGTCGGCTCAGGGGACCTCCGTGTCCTGGGTGCCGGAGGCCCGCTGGGTGGCCGACCGCGACCGGTGGACCTCCTCGGGGGTCGCGGCCGGGATGGACATGGCGCTCGGGCTGATCGCCCACCTCCACGGCGAGGAGGTCGCCGGTGGGCTGGCCGACGCCGTCGAGTACGAGTGGCACCGGGACCCCGGCTGGGACCCGTTCGCCGCCCTCCATGGGCTCGTCCCCGGCTGAGGCGCCCATCGGAAAGCCCCGTCGGGTGGCGGAAGGTAGGTTTCGCCGCGGTGGAGACGGGACTGGCCGGCCGCACGGTCGTCGTCACCGGGGCCAACGCCAACATCGGGCGGGCCATCGCGCTCGGCTTCGCCCACGAGGGCTGCAATGTCGTGGTGGTCGGCCGCGACGCGGCGCGGGGTGCCCGGGTCTGCGCGCAGCTGCTCGACGGCGGGGCGGCCGACGCCCTGTGGGTGGCGGCCGACGTGACCGACCGGCCGCAGGTCGAGGCGATGGTCGAGGCCGCGCTCGCCCGCTTCGGCCGGATCGACGTGCTGGTCAACAATGTCGGGGGCAACGTCGGCATGGACCGCTTCGTCGACTCGGACCCCGAGACCTGGGAGCGGGACATCGCCCTCAACATCGGGAGCACCCTCAACTGCACGCACGCGGTGCTCCCAGGCATGCTGGAACGGAGATCGGGCCGCATCATCAACATGGGGTCGAGCTCGGGGATCGTGGGCGACCCGCTCCTCGCGGTGTACTCGGCGATGAAAGGGGCGGTGCACGCGTTCACCCGGGTGCTGGCCAAGGAGGTCGGGCCCGACGGTGTGACCGTGAACGCCATCGCACCCTACGGGACCCTGCCCGAGGGGCCCGACGACGTCAGCCCGGGGAGCCGGTGGCACCCCGACGGACTGATCGCGCGGCTGGCCGCCACCCGCGGGGAGGAGCTCCACTCGATCGGTCGGCGCACGCTGCTCGAGCGCCAGACCGCCCATCCGCGCGAGGTCGCGGCGGCGGCGGTCTACCTCGCGTCGGACGCGGCCGCATTCGTCACCGGACAGGTCCTCTCGGTCGACGGCGGCACCCAGTTGGCCTGAGCCGGCGGCGGGTCACCCGCCGGCGAACTGCTCGGGGATCCAGGCGGGCGGGCGCTTCTCCATGAACGCCCGCATCCCTTCCCGGGGCTCCTCGGAGTGGGCGAGGGTGAAGAACATCGTCTGGTAGTCGATGAGGCCGTAGCGCTCGTTGAGCATGCGCTTCACCTGGGCGCGGGCCGCCGGCGCGGTCTGCAGGATCTGGCCGGCCGCCTCGACGGCGGCGTCGCGGAGCTGGTCGTGTGGCACGACCCGGCTGATGAGCCCGATCCGCTGCGCCTCGGCGGCGTCGAAGCGCCGGGCCGAGAGCAACAGGTCGCGGGCGACGGCAACCCCGACGTGGGCGGGCAGGGCGGCGGCGTAGGTGGCGTCGGTGATGCCCCGGAGGAGCTCGGGCACCCGGAAGGTGGCCCGATCGCTGGCCACCGCGATGTCGGCCATCATCGCCACGAGGAGCCCGCCGGCCTGGCAGATCCCGTTCACCGCGGCCACCACCGGCGCCGGGCTGTCCCGGATGGTGAGGAACGGCAGGACGTCCGGCCCGGTGAGGTCGGCGGGCAGGTCATCGCCGGGCTGGGACCGGCCGCCCAGGTCGCCACCCGCCGAGAAGGCGTCACCGGTGCCGGTGATGATCAGCGCGGCCAGCTCGGGATCGCTGTTGACGAGCCGGACCGCCCGCTTCAACCCGAAGTACATGGCCGGGGTGAAGGCGTTGCGCGCCTCGGGACGGTCGATGACGCACCAGCCGAGGGCGCCCTCGCGTTCGAAGCGCAGGCCCGCCGCCCCCAGGTCGTCGCTCACCCGCGACCACCCGCGGCGAACGGCCCGGTGGCCACGCAGGTGCCGGGTCTACAGTCGCCGGACGGCACACCGGAGCTCGGGCGTGCCGGGGAGCGGTGCAATGCCAAGTTCACACGCCGAGCCTGTCACGGACGTGGAATGGGTGCTGTGGGCGGGGACCCTCGGGCTGGACAGCCCGATCGCGGCGCGGGTCGAGGCGGCGCAGGTGGGCGGATTCGGCCGGATCTCGCTCAGTCCGCTCGACGTGCGCCGGTCGGAGGCCGAGGGCACCGAGGCAAATGCGCTCGGCCGTCTCTTTCGCGATGCGGGGCTCTCGGTGGTGATCGATCCGGTCATGAGCTGGACCGAGGGCCCGCTCCCGCCGTCGGGGCTCGCATCGGTCGGCGTCGAAGAGATCCTGCAGATGGCCGAGGCGATCGGCGCGGAGTCGATCGGCGCCATCGGTCCCGTGGGCGGTGTCGAGGTCGACGCGCTGATCGCGCCGTTCGCCGCGCTGTGCGATCAAGCGTCGGGCATCGGCGCCCTCGTGCATCTCGAGTTCATGCCGATGCTGTCGGTGGGCGACCTGTCGTCGGCGTGGACCGTGGTCTCGGGGGCCGGCCGTTCCAACGGGGGGCTGCTCTTCGACACCTGGCACTTCTTCCGGGGCCACCCGGACTTCGCCACCCTCGCGCGGGTGCCGGGCGACCGGATCTTCGGGGTGCAGGTGGCCGACGCACCGGCGGAGCCCTCTGGCAGCCTCGGTGAGGAGACGTTCCACCGGCTGCTGCCGGGCGAGGGCGACCTCGACCTGGTCGGGGTTCTCTCGGCGCTCGACCGGATCGGTGGTCTCCGTTTGATCGGTCCCGAGGTGATCTCCCCGGTCACCGCCGCCCTCCCGGTCACCGAGGTCGCCCGCGCCGCGCGCGACCTCATCGCCGGGCTGATCGTCCGCGCCCGCTCGGCCGGTCACAACGCATCGGACGATCGGGGCTGACCATGGGCTTCTACACCGATCGGCTCCTGCCCCGTTTCACCGACGTGGCGCTCGGCCGGCCGATGGAACCCATCCGCAAGCGGGTGACGGCGGGATTGAGCGGTCAGGTTCTCGAGCTCGGTTTCGGCTCCGGGCGCAATCTTCCCCACCTTCCGGCCGAGGTCACCCGGGTGCTGGCCGTCGAGCCAGCCTCCGTCTGCCGGTCGCTGGCGGCGCGGCGGATTGCCAGCGCGACCTGCCCGGTCGACTGGATCGGCCTCGACGGCCAGGCCATCCCCCTCCCCGACGATTCGGTCGACCACGTGCTCGTGACCTTCGTGCTCTGCACGATCCCCGATGTCGCCCGCGCGCTGGCCGAGACCCGGCGGGTGCTGCGCCCCGGCGGGACCCTGCGCTTCGCCGAGCACGGGCGCTCGCCGAAGCCCTCGGTGGCGGCGTGGCAGGACCGGCTCACGCCGTTGTGGGGTCACCTGGCCGGCGGCTGTCACCTCAACCGGCCGATCGACCGGCTGATCGAGGACGCAGACCTCAGAATCGGGACCCTCGAGACCTACCGCATGGGGCACCCCGAGCTGGTGAGCTTCGCCTACGAGGGGGTCGCGTCGAAGGACGGGTGAGCAAGGCGCTCACTGCCGGGAAGGTCAACCGTTGCCCTGATGAGCGCGTTCCTGGGCCCGACGATCACTCGGCAATCGGTTGTGCCCCGAGCGAGACCTTGCCGAAGGGTCCCCGCCGTTGCTTTCGTGCCTGCGACGGCAGTCGAAGGAACGTAAAGGGCATGAGTCCTCCGCGAAGCGTACGTTCAGTCACGAGAACTGGCGATCGTCTAGGACACCTTGTCCCTCGCCGGCAGAGGAGAGCGGACAATGTCCAAATTGAGCACGATAAAAAGACTCACCGCGTCGCGACTCGGCATCGCGATGGTGACTGCGATCGCAACGGCCGCCATCGTATTTGCCGGAACGAGTGGTGCATCGATCCCCGACGGCAGTGGCTTGATCCACGGCTGTTACCAAACCAGTGGCACCGACCACACCCTGAAGGTCATCGACAGCGCGGTGACATCGGGCTGCCCGGCCGGTTACACCAGTCTCAACTGGAACAAGACCGGTGTGCAGGGCAAGACCGGCCCAACGGGACCCGCGGGCTCGGCACGTGATGTTGGGTCGGTCAACGGAAACGGAACCGGTGCCGGCAGTCCGAGCTTCCAAACCGAGGGGCTGACGGGGTGGAAGACCACGATTACCAGCCCGTCCGCAGGGATCTACTGTCTGACGCCCGACGCGTCGTCGACGATGGCAAACAGTGCTCTCGTCGTGTCGAACGGATCCGCGGCTGCCTTCGGTGCGGGCACTTCGGTCTCGGTCGCCTGGGAGGGTTACTGCAGTGAGACACCATTGGTGTTCCGGGTGGACACGTTGCTGAACGGCACCCCCGCCAACGACATCGATTTCACCGCGATCGTTCCGTAGAAACCGTTGAAGTCGGAGGGGTCGGGTCGGCGTGCCCACGTGCGTCGGCTCGGCCCCGCGCCGCTGTTCCAATTGACGGTCGTGGTCCCCGGCACCCGCCGGTCTACCCACACCTTGCTTCTGGTGCGTTCTTGGTCGGTGACCTCAGTGCCTCGGCAGGCGTCGGTGCTCGCCATCGTCTGTTGAGCTTTTGGCGGAGATGGGCCGCCGAGCGATGCTCGGCGGCCCATCTTGGCGGTGTACCGCCGGATGTTTGTTCGGCCGATGCCGGTCCTCTGACCTACCTGATCGACGCCGGCGCGAGGATCCCCGATGCGGAATACGCAGAGTCGATTTCGACCCGCACCCCATGCGGTCACGTGACCGATGGCCGAGCTTCCCGGATCCTGGGGATGTGTTGGTCGCGCCCCGTTGTGTTCTTGGTTCGAGCGAGGCGTTGCAAGGTTTGCGGGTAGTACGGTCATCTGGCGTGGGGAGGTCGCGGACCATGGAGTCCAGGACTCGACGTGTACTCGGCCGCCTAGCGGTTCCAGCCTCGGTTGCCGGTCTGCTCGTGCTGGGAACGACCCCCTTCGCAACCTCCGCACAAGGCGCGGGCGGCTCGGCTCAAACGCCGCTTGTCAGGCTCCTGTCACTGATCCCCGCGGACGTCATTGCCAAATTTCCCTGTACGACCGTTATCGGCCCAGGGGCGGGCGCGATCGCTCAGATCAGCTGTGTTGGTTCAACGGCTTCGATACCTGCCTACGACGTGTACTACTACCTCTACTCGAACAAGACTCGCCTGAGCGCGGGCTACGGCAGATTTCTGACGCAATTCAGCGTGAAGGCGGGTGGCACTGGCTGCGGCAACTTCACCACTTTCATCGCTGGGTGCGAGACCAACTGGAACACCGGGGGGAAGAGCAAGACTCTCGGTCACATCGTCGAATTCGACTACACACTCAGCAACGGTCAAGCGCCACCGACGATCGCCGCGACGGTGACTGCCGATGACCTGATGGTGCAGCTCACCAGCACAACAGCCAATGCAGATGCCATGGTGAAGTGGTGGAGCGCAAAGGTGGCGAACTGGATCTGAGTCAGGCATCGCAGGACGAACTGCGACGACCCTGGCGCGACGGGGGACGCTCCCTCGGATCGCCTGCAAGGTTCATGTGCTGCGAATGTCTATGACACGTTTGGCCTCACGTGGTGACGAGCAGCCACAATCGCGTCAACCTGTTGAAACCCATTCAACGCACTGGAGTTCACCCGTTGAAGCACGTGGTCATGGCTGCACGTTCTTCGCCGCGCGTTGCGTGCGGGACTCTGCGGCCACCTTCAGCCGCTCCAACGTGGTGCGCATGTTCGCGACCAGCTCCTTGTGTCGATTCAGCGGGACGTCGAGGATCCGGGCCCATGTCGGGATCCAGCGGACCTCGTAGCCCTCGGTCACCCGGGTCCCGTTCGCCGTCGGCTCGAACCGGTACCGCCACAACGTCGACTCGCGTCCGCCTTCGTCGGTAATGAAGGTGAACTCCTTGCCGCGCTCTGCGACGAGCACCCGACCATGGCGTGAGTAGCGGATGTGGCGCCCGGGCCCGACCGCGTTGTGGCCATTGAACGTGGTGCCCTCGACCGGCACCGTGACATCACCCTCCCAGTCGACCCGCTCGCACTCGGGGCTCCACTCGCCGATGCGAGGAAGGTCGGAAACCATCTCGTACAGCAGCTCGGCGTCGGCCTCGATCACAAGTTCGACCTGATCCTCGGTCAACCACCAGTGCTGGTTCTTCGGCGACATGGCACCCTCCTTCACGGTCACAGCTCAGTGACGACTAAGCTACAGAGATTAGCTTAGGCTGTCAACCCTCACCTATGCTAATCTACGTACGACATGAGCGCAGCCTCTGATCCGTCGCAGGCGGATTCGTCTCCCGGTCCGCCCGGGCCCGATCGGCGGGCCCGACGCCGTCAAGAGACGATCGAGGAGATCCTCGACATCGCTCTGGAGGTCATGGGCGAAGAGGGGGTCAACGGCCTGACGCTTTCGGAAGTGGCTCGCCGTCTCGGGGTCCAACCACCGTCGCTGTACAAGTACTTCGACTCGCTCATGGCCCTTTACGACCGGCTCTTCCGGCGGGGCATGCAGGCCCATCTCGAGGTCATGCGGGTCGCCATGGAACAGGCGGATCCGGGCCTCGACGCGCTGAACGCTGCTCTGGACGCCAGCGGGCGCTGGTGCTTGGCGAACGGACCGATCGCCCAGCTGATGTTCTGGCGCCCCGTCCCGCGCTTCGAGCCAAGTGCGGACGCGATGGCACCGAGCGTCGAGATGGTCGCGATCCAGCGCCGAGCACTCGCCGATGCCGTCGCGTTGGGTCAACTCGGTCCGAAAGCGGATTCCGAACAGGCCCTCTACGTGGTCTCGGTCTTTATCGCGGGTGTGTTCGGCCAAGCCCTGGCCAATGAACCCGACCTGCCTTGGGGAGCCGGGCGCTTCACGCCACTGCTCCCAAAGCTGATGGATGTCCTTCCCGCCCTGTACCCGCCTGCCAGCACGAAAGAGAAGGAGAAGAAGTAGCCGCAGGCAGAGCCAAGAACTGCAACTCGGAATCGGCTTGCGAGCCGCAACGGCATCTCCGCCACGACGGTTGGCTCTGTGATCATAAGGTCATGCCCGACGAGCATCCTCGCTGGGTGAGCGAGTACGTTCGGGAACGTGATCGATGGCGCGACCGTCGCTTCGCTGGCCCGCCATTGGGAGGATGGCTGGAATGGCCTCGATCTCGATTTGATCATGGAACCATTCGGAGCTGACGTTGTCTTCAGCTCTCCATACGTGGCCAAGCAACTCGGCGATCCGAGCAAGACGACCGTCGAAGGCCGGGACGCTCTCCGCTCCTATGTGGCAGAAGCGCTCAACCGATCGGGTGATATTCGTTACACGCTCAACTCCGCATATGCGGGGACCGAAACCGTCATCCTCGTCTACACGTGCCACCTGCCCGATGGCTCCGAAAAGCCTGGTGCTGACATCATGCGTGTTGATCGGGGAGGAAAAGTCGTCGAGTGGCGCTCCCACTACACCTCAGACCCGACGAATTGGCGCAACTGACTCTCCGCAAGTCCAGCGAGCACCCCAACGGGACGGCATTCGAACTCAGGTACTCCCACAGAGGCCCACTTCGTAGTGTTGACCACCCAGCTCGGTAACCGTGACCTCCTGCAGATCCTGTATTCACCGTTGACGTGAGAAGACCCTCTCATCCTCACGGCAACCTTCACTACCCGGCGGGCCCCGCACATCTACTTCGAGGATGACCGAACTCGCTGCGCATTGCATAATCCCGGGGTGGCCGGAGCATTCTTTGAGGAGACAGCTGACGGTCTGGTTCCGGTGCCCGAGGCGAGAAGCCCGTGGTCGCCCGACATGCTCCATGGACGGCTGCTTGCCGGCCTGGCGGCGCGGGTGAGCGAGCGGGAGACCCCGAGCGAGTACCGTCTCGTCCGCTTGACGCTGGACATGTTCCGGTTCCCCCCCATGAAGCCGTTCCAGGTGGCCACCAGCGTTGCCCGAGACGGCCGGCGAGTGCGGGCCGTCGACATGTCGATCACCTGCGATGGCAGCATGGTGGCCAGAGGGTCCTCCGTTGCGCTGCGAACCGGTCCGCACCCAGCGGGCGAGCTGTGGAGCGCGCCGGAGTGGGACGCTCCCCACCCCGATACGATCGCTCCTCCTGAGTCGGTCTTTGCTGGGTGGGAGTTCCGGCCGGTCACGCCTCACGCCTTCTCATCGGCCGGTCGAAAGCAGATCTGGATGAGGGACAACTGGCAGCTGGTCTCCGGGGAAGACCTGACCGGGAACGTCCGGGTTGCCCTAGCCGCTGATCTCCCGAATCCCCTTGCCAACGCCGGCGCCGCCGGACTCCAGTTCATCAACGCCGACCTGACCCTCACCATCCAGCGGCCGCCGGTGTCGGAGTGGATCGGTGTCGAGGTCACCAATCACCTGGGCGGGGACGGAGTCGCCATCGGCTTGTGCACGATGTACGACGTGACCGGAGCCATCGGGTGGTCCTCAGTGGGCGCGGTGGCCAACGAGTAGTGCCGGTGGGTCGCCCTTGCCGTGCTCCTTAGATGTGAGCGCCGGGCGAAATCGGGCCGGGGCCGCCGAGCTTGAGCGAACGCGAAGCCGGGGTCCCCTGACGACCACAGCCATTGGGCCCAGCAGAGGGTGCCGTTGCACCCCCAACGGTGCCTGAGTTCATGAGATCGAGGACCTGATCTCGGCAG
>DAIUEV010000013.1:0-65304 GCA_036844945.1 Acidimicrobiales bacterium | reverse complement strand
GGAGGGTTTCATGTACTCACAGCGTTGAATTTCATGAACACCCCTGAGTGAGTGGAGGTGGCGGGATTCGAACCCGCGTCCCCAAGCACCTCAGTAGGCCTTCTCCGAGCGCAGCCGACGAGAGATTGTCGGGATTCGTCCTGCCGTCGGCGACTGGACTCTCCGTATCCGATGTTGGTTTCCTCGAAGGCCTACCGGAACGACCTATCGAGTGAGCCCCACAAGATGACGCCCGTGATCGGCCCGTGGGGCAAGGACCGGGCGGACGTCGCTACCTAAGCAGCGAGCGCGAGCTGAGGCTCGGCGTTTGTTTTTGTTCCCGGCTCTTTTACGTGGCTCCGGGGACCACGGCTCGCTTCTCCTACCTCGACAACCTGAGTCGAAACCATTCACCCCCATTATTTTCACCGTCGACGTTCGACGATCGATCCATCCTACTGGCACCGTGATCGCCACCGGTCGTGCCGGAAGTTCAGGATCCGCTCGGAGAGGCGGCGAGGCCCAGGTCATCGGGGTCGTCGATGTCGAGCGCGGCGTCGTGTATCCAGTCGCGCTCGGGCGGCTGATGCCCCGCCCACGCCCGGTAGAGGTCGTAGTAGCGGCCGCCGAGAGCGAGTAGTTCCTCGTGCGGGCCAAGCTCGAGGAGGCCACCGGCGTCGACCACCCCCACTCGGTCCGACCGCTCCGCGGTCGAGAGTCGGTGCGCGATCACGATGACCGTCCGTCCGGCCATGAGGGCGGTGAGCGCCTTCTCGACGACGGCCTCGGTTCCGGGGTCGAGGCTCGAGGTCGCCTCGTCGAGGATGAGGACGTCAGGGTTGGCCAGGGCGGCGCGGGCGAGCGACACCAGTTGGCGCTCTCCGGCCGACAGCCGCGACCCCCGCTCGCGCACCTCTGTCTGCAGTCCCTCCGGAAGCGCGTCGAACCGCTCCTCGCATTCGATCGTTCTCAGGGCCCGGCGGACGTCGTCCTCGCTCGCGTCCGGGTCGGCGAGCCGGACGTTGTCGAGGATGGTGCCGTGGAAGAGGAAGCCCTCCTGGGGCACCACCGCGATGCGGTGACGGACCGAGGTGAAGGCGGCGTCTCGGAGGTCGACTCCGCCATAGCTCACCGTGCCCTCGACCGGGTCGTAGAAGCGGGCCATCAGCTTGGCCAGCGTCGACTTGCCTGCGCCGGTCGGCCCGACGAGGGCCACCCGTTCGGCGGGAGGCACCGTGAGGCTGACGTCGTGCAGCACTGTCTCGGTCTCACCGGGGCGGTACGAGAAGCTGACCCCGTCGACGACCAGGTCACCCTTCTCCGGCAGTTCGACCGCGCCGGGGTGCTCCGAAACCGTCGGTGGGGTGTCGAGCAGCCCGAACAGCTTCTTCATCGCCGCCCCGGACTGCTGGACGAGGTTGAAGAGCTGGCTGAACTGCTGGATTGGGTCGATCAGATAGGCGAGGAACAAGACGAAGGCGCTGACCGTCCCAATCGTGGTCCGGTGCCAGTGCACGAGCAGGGCGCCGAACCCGATGATGATCGCGGTCGCCGCAGCGTTGGTGAACTCGACGACCGGGAAGTAGCGAGCCGACAGCCGCACCGCGTCGACGTTGGCGTCGAACTGGGCCTGGTTGTGGTCGACGAAGCGGGAGAACTGCTCCTCCTCCCGGCCGAACGCCTGCACGACCCGGATGCCCGCCAATGACTCCTGCAGGGTCGAGAGCGTTTGTCCGATCCGGTCCCGCACCACCAGGTAGGCGACGTTCGAGTCGCGCCGGAACTTTCGGCTCGAGATGATCACCGGGGGAAGCACGACCATCGTCGCGAGGAAGAGGAGCGGCGACAGCACCGCCATGATGATGAGCACCCCCACGAACAAGAGGCCGCTCGTGACGAAGATCACGATTCCCTGTTGGACCAGGTTCTCGAGCGCGTCGATGTCCTGGGTCATGCGGCTCACCAGACGACCGGTCTGCTCCTGGTCGAAGAAGGCCATGGACAGCGAGAGGATGTGGGCGAACACCCGCTTTCGCAGGTCTCGCAGGAACGACTCACCGATCCGGTTGACCATGACGATCTGGGCCCGCTCGAGCACTCCCATCGAGATCGCGACCACCGCGTAGACGACCGCCGACCAGACGATCACCCGGCGGTCGAAGTGATGCGGGGTGAGCCCGTGGTCGATCGCGTAGCCCACGATGACCGGCCCGGCCACCGTGGTGAGCGTGAACCCGACCAGGACTGCCATGGCGGCCAGGAGCCCGTGCTGATAGGCGCGCATCATCCGCCAGGTCCGCTTGACGATCCGGCCCGCTTCGGCGGTGTCGACCCGGTCCTCGTCCTCGACGGCCCCCTGGTTCCATCCTCTGGCGGCCCCGCCTCCCATGCCCCGCATCAGTTGGTCACCTCGTCGAGCGGGTCGTGCTGGACCTCGACCCGGGCCGCTTCGAGGGCGGCCGCCTGAGCCAGGACCTCCCGGTAGCGGGGGCTCGATTCGAGCAGGCCGTGGTGGGTGCCCGAAGCCACGATCCTGCCCTCGTCGAGCAGGACGACCCGTTCGGCGAGGGCGATCGTCGCCGGCCGGTGCGCGATGACGATGGTGGTCCGGTCGGCCATCACCTGGCGGAGCGCGTCGCGGATCTCGTGCTCCTTCGTCGCGTCGACCGACGAGGTCGCATCGTCGAGGATGAGGACGCGCGGATCGGCCAGGATCGCCCGGGCCAGCGCGATGCGCTGTCGCTGGCCGCCCGACAGGGAGAACCCGCGCTCGCCGAGCATCGTGTCGAAGCCGTCGGGCAGCTCGGCGATGAAGGTCTCGGCTCCGGCGAGCCGGGCCGCCCCGACCACCCGCTCCATGGAGGCTCCCGGCTCCGCGAACGCGATGTTGGCCGCGACGGTGTCGGTGAACAGGAAGGTGTCCTCGAACACCACGGCGACCGCCTTGCGGAGGTCGTAGAGCTTCACGTCACGCACGTCGTGACCGTCGAGCACGACCCGTCCGCCGTCGACGTCGTAGAACCGGGGGATTAGGCGGGCGAGCGTGGTCTTCCCCGAGCCGGTCGGCCCGACCACCGCCACCGACTCGCCGGGGGCGACCGTGAGCTCGAGGTCGTGGAAGACCGGGGCACCCCCTTGCCCATATGAGAACCGCACCGACTCGAAGCACACCTCGCCGGGCCCCTTGGCCAGGTGCCGGGACCCGGGCCGGTCGGCGACTTCGGGGAGGGCCTCCAGGATCTGACTGACGCGCTCGGAGGAAGCGACGGCCCGCTGGGCCTGGGCGATGATCTGGCCGATCGACCGCAGCGGGTTGATCAGCAAGGTGATGAACAGGTTGAACTCCACCAGCTGGCCGACCTGGATCCGGTGGTCGATGACGAGGATCCCGCCGTACGCGAGGACGCCCACCATCGAGAGCATCGGGATGACGTCGAGCAGGGGCTGGAACCGGGCACGGATCCGGGCGAGGTGCACGATCCGGTCGAAGACCCGGTCCGCCCGATCGCTCAGCTGCCGGTGCTGGCCGGCTTCGGCACCGAACCCCTTGACCGCCCGGATGCCGGTCACGGTCTCCTCGACGACCGTCGATACGGTCGAGAGGTCTTGCTGGAGCGCCATGGCCACCGGGTGGAGCTGGGTCGAGAAGCGTTTGGCCGCGACGTTCACGAAGGGAAGACAGAAGAGGGCCAGCAGGCCGAGCTGCCAGTCAATGAGCATGAGGAGGATGGCCACGAGGACCACCGTCAGCACGTTGGCGACGGTGATCGGGATCATCGTGCAGAACTGGTTGATCTGTTGAAGGTCGGTCGCCGATCGGGCCATCAGCTGTCCGGTCTGCGCCTGGTCGTGGTACTGGAAGTCGAGCTCCTGCAGGTTGGAGAACATCGCCTGGCGGAGGTCCGTCTCGACCGCGTAGGAGACCTTGAAGGCGTGGTACCGGCGGAACCCCGAGCACGTCGAGGAGAGCGCGCCGAGCACGAGGATGGCGGCGGCGTAGAGGAGCAGGTTGGCCGGGTGCCACCCGTTCTGGATGTCCTTGTCGATGGCGGTGCCGGTCAGGCTGGGGACCACGACCCGGATGGCGCTCCACAGCATCCCGGCGCCCACGCCGAAGAAGACCGCGCGCCGGTGGCGGAGGATGGTCCTGATCAAGAGACGCCACCCGACGGAGCTCCCGCTCCTGGTTGTGTGTTGGTCGGGTGATGCCAACTGCCGATTCCGTTCGATTGACGCGGCGCGAGAGTCGGAAGTGCCTCGGATCCATGCCATCTTAGAAGCGATGGGGGAGCCCGTCGGAGACGAACGCGGCGAGACCGACCCGTTCGACCTCGACCGCTTCGTCGAGGCCCAGGACCACGCGGGCACCTACGAGCGGGCCCTGGACGAGCTGCGGGCCGGGCGCAAGACCACGCACTGGATGTGGTTCGTCTTCCCCCAGATCGCGGGACTGGGCCTGAGCGCGATGTCGAGGCGCTTCGCCATCTCCGGGCTCGCCGAGGCTCGCGCCTACCTCGCCCACCCGGTGCTCGGGGCCCGTCTGCGGGCGTGCGCAGGGGTGGTGGCGGGCCTCGCGGCTGGCGGCCCCGAGGAGGTCCTCGGAGCCGTCGACGCCCTCAAGCTGTGCTCCTCCATGACCTTGTTCGAGCGCGCCGACCCCGACGCACCGGTGTTCGGAGCCGTCCTCGACCACTGGTTCGCCGGCCGACGCGATGAGGCCACCGAGGCCCGCCTGTGAGCTACTCGATCCAGTGCGAGCTGTGCCGGGCCAAGCGGGCCGCCTCGCGCTCGGCCTCCTTGGCGGCGAGCACCCGGCGCTTGTCGTAGAGGCGGCGGCCCCGGGCGAGGGCGAGCTCGACCTTGGCCTTCCCGTCGCGGAAGTACAGCTTCACCGGGATGAGGGTCAGCGCCGCCTGCTGGGTGCGGCCGAGCAGCTCGTCGATCTGGGCCCGGTGGAGGAGGAGCTTGCGCCGGCGGTCCGGGTCGTGGGCGCCGAACCCGCTCGCGTACTGCCACTGCGGGATGTGGACGCCGAACAGCCACATCTCGCCGTCGGAGACCCGGGCGTAGGCGTCGCTCAGCTGGGCCCGGCCGGTCCGCAGGGACTTCACCTCGCTGCCCTGGAGGACGATCCCGCACTCGTAGGTCTCGAGCAGTTCGTAGTCGTGGCGGGCGCGCCGATTGGTGGCGACCACCCGGTCCTGGCTGGTCTCCTGCCGTTTGGCCAGGCGTTTGGCCATCGTCTTCTTGGCGCGCGCCACGGTGCCACCGTACCGGCGGCCCGACGGCGGCCACCGTCCGCTTCCTGGTCACGCACGATCATTACGCTCTTGTGACGATGTTGCGGATGTCGACCGACGTGCAGATGGCCATGGTCGCCCACTGCCTCCGAGGGCTCCCCGAGGAGGCCTGCGGCCTGCTGGCCGGCGACCCGGCCCTCGGGGCCGCCGTCGCCTGGTACCCGGCCCAGAACGTGGCCCACTCGGCGCGGGTGTACACGGTCGACCCCCTGGCCCACCTCCGGGCGGACCGGGACGCCGAGGCGAGGGGACTCCAGATCTTGGGGGTGTTCCACTCCCACACCCATACCGACGCGTACCCCTCCGCCACCGACGTCGCCCAGGCCCCCGATCCGAGCTGGCACTACGTGATCGTCTCGCTCCGGGACACTCACCCCGTCATGCGGAGTTTCCGCATCACCGAGGGCCGGGTCGAGGAGGAGTCCGTCGTCATCCGCACCCACTGGGCCAAGGCCAGCTGAACGACCCGAGCGGGCTCAGTCCGCCAGGAGCACGTAGACGTCGGTGCGGACCTTGGTGGGGTTGTCGTCCCAGTCGCCGTAGACCTCCCAGGTGACGCCGGCGCCCGATCGCCCGGTCTCTCCGCACCACTGCTCGATCGCCTCGTAGGCCTGGCCGAGCTTGGCGTAGTCGCCCCAGTGGGTCGCGACCGCCGCGACACCGCCCGGGGTGGTGGTGCGCGAGACCCCTCCTGTGTCCACGAACTCGCCGAGCACCTCGACGCCCACGGTCATCTCAAGCTGCCCGTCGTTGGCGTCCCGGTAGACCACCACGTTGTGGGCGGTCGCCGCCCCCTGGCGGCGGAGCTCCGGCCAGACCCGGTCGAGCAGCTCGATGATCGTCTGAGGGACCCGGTCACGCGCGACGGTCGCCTCGATGGCGCCGAGCTGGCGGGGCGAGACGGCCTCGGTGCGGACCTCGGTCACCGCCGGGATCTTGCCACCGAGCGACACCGACGGGCGAGGACAGCCGCCGGCCCTCCTGGCGGGGCCCCCGAGCGTTCCTCCGGAACGCCCGAGCACGGCCACCGGGAGCGGACCGCTCGGCGGCGCCGGTAGAATCTGACCTGTTCGGTCAACATTCAGCCCGGCTGGCCCGACGGCCGCCCAAGAAGGAGGAACCGTGCCAGTCGAGGTCCGCCTGCCGACCGTCCTTCGGTCCCAGGCCGGGGGCAGGTCGTCCGTCTTGGTGGAGGGTTCCACCGTGGGCGAGGTGATCCGGTCGCTCGTGTCGGCCCACCCCGGCATGACCGGGCAGGTGCTCAACCCCGACGGGAGCCTGCACCGGTTCGTGAACGTCTACGTGAACGACGACGACGTCCGCTACCTCTCGGCCCTCGACACCCCGGTGAAGGAGGGCGACGAGGTCTCGATCCTCCCGGCGGTGGCCGGGGGCTGAGCGTTTCCCATGGGCGTCGCCCGGAGCGTCCTCGATCTCATCGGCAACACGCCGATGGTCGACGTCAGTCAGCTGAGCCCGCGCCCCGACGTGCGGTTCGTGGTGAAGCTCGAGGGCCGCAACCCCGGCGGATCGGTGAAGGACCGGGTCGCGTTCGCACTCGTCGAGCAGGCGGAGGCGGACGGGCTGCTCACGCCGGGCCAGCCGGGCCAGGTCCTCCTCGAGCCGACCTCGGGGAACACCGGCATCGGCCTCGCGTTCGTGTGCAAGGTGAAGGGCTACCACCTGAAGGTGGTCCTGCCGACGAACGTGTCGGTCGAGCGGCGCCAGCTGCTCGAGGTGTGGGGGGCCGAGATCATCGAGTCCCCGGGCGAGGAGGGCTCGAACGGCGCGGTCCGGATGGCGCTCCGGCTGGCCGAAGAGCACCCCGAGTGGACGATGCTCTACCAGTACGGGAACCGCGCGAATCCGCTCGGCCACTACAAGACGACCGGTCCGGAGATCTGGCGGGACTGCCCCGAGGTCACCCACTTCGTTTCGGGCCTCGGCACCTCGGGCACCCTTCTCGGCGTGGGCCGCTTCTTGAAGGAGAAGAACCCGGCGATCCAGGTGTGGGCGGTCGAACCGCCGGCCGGGGAGCGGGTCGACGGCCTGCGCAGCCTGGAGGACGGGTACGTCCCCCCGATCTTCGAGGAGCTCGGCGGCGCCGAGATCCTCGACCGCAAAACGGTGGTGCGGCCCCGTGAGTCGCTCGAGGTGACCCGGCGGCTGCTCACCGAGGCCGGGCTGTTCGTCGGGATCTCGACCGGGGCCGCCGTCGCCGGGGCGATCCGTTGCGCCAAGCAGATCCCCGAGGGTGAGGCCGCCGTCATCGTGGTCATCTCGGCCGACGACGGTTGGAAGTACCTGTCCACCGGCGCCTGGACCGACGACCTCGACGTCGTGACCAAGCGCGCCGAGAACACCATCTACTTCTAGGCCGTGCCGAGCGGCACCCTCACCGTGCTCGGCTGCGACGGCAGCTATGCCGGCCCCGGCGGTGCCGCGAGCGGCTATCTGGTGCGTTCGGCCGGGGCGACGATCTGGCTGGACGCCGGTCCGGGGACCTTCGCCCGGCTCCAGGAGGTCTGCTTCCCCGGGTCACTCGACGCCGTCGTGCTCACCCACGAGCACCCCGACCACTGGACCGACCTCGAGTCCCTCGCGGTGTGGGCGCAACTGCAGCGGGCGGCGGAACCGTTCCTCGTCGTGGCGCCGCCGGGACTGCGGGAGCGCTCCTACGCCGCCCAGCACCGCGGGCTCGACTGGCGGGTCGCCGAGGCGGGATCCACGATCGACGTGCACGACGTGCGTTGCTCCTTCGCCGTCACCGACCACGGTCCGACGACGCTCGCGGTCAAGATCGAGAAACTGGCCGCCGATCCCGGCGACAAGCCGATGGCCTTCTCGGCCGACACCGGCCCCGAGTGGTCCGTCGAGGAACTCGGGGCGGGCATCGGGCTTTTCCTCTGTGAGGCCACCTACGAGAAGGACCGCGAGGGCGAGCTCCGGCACCTGAGCGGCCGCCAGGCCGGGATCATGGCGCACGCGGCCGACGTGGGGGAACTGGTGGTCACCCACCGGTGGCCTACTGTCGACGCCGAGCCGTTGGCACTCGAGGCGGCCGAGGCGTTCGGGCGGGCGATCTACCAGGCCGCTCCCGGCATGAGCTTGGAGTGGTGAGAGGGCCGAGTCGAAGCGGCCGGGGAAGGGGAGTGCGGTGACGGGGGGAACGGACCCGAGGGCCCGGCGCGACGACGGCCGCCTCCTCGATGAGCTGCGGCCCGTCTTGTTCGACCGCGACTTCACCGAGTTCGCCGCGGGGTCGGTGCTCGTCACCATGGGCCGGACCAAGGTGCTCTGCACCGCCTCACTCGAAGAGCGGGTCCCGCCCTGGATGCGGGGGACCGGGCGTGGCTGGGTGACCGCGGAGTACTCGATGCTCCCGGGCTCCTCTCCCGAGCGAGTGGACCGCGAGGCCGCCAGGGGGCGCCAGTCCGGACGGACCCAGGAGATCCAGCGGCTCATCGCCCGCTCGCTGCGCTCGGTCTGCGACCTCGTGGCCCTGGGGGAGAACCAGATCACCGTCGACTGCGACGTCCTGCAGGCCGACGGCGGCACCCGCACCGCCTCGATCTGCGGCGCCTACGTCGCGCTGCACGACGCGTGCACCCGCCTGTGCCATTCCCGGGTGCTCGCGGTGCACCCGCTCGGAGACGAGGTGGCGGCCGTCTCGGTCGGGATCATCGACGCCGTCCCCATGCTCGACCTCCCCTATGCCGAGGACTCCCGGGCCGACGTCGACATGAACGTCGTGATGACCGGATCCGGGCGCTTCGTCGAGGTGCAGGGCACCGCCGAAAAGATGGCGTTCAGCCGCGACGAGCTCGACGAGCTGCTGGCCCTGGCCGCGGGCGGCATCGCGCAGCTGGTCGACGCGCAGCGGGCCGTCCTGGCGGAGCCGCCCACTCCGCGGTGAGCGGGCCCACCGGCCTGGAGCTCGTCCTCGCCAGCGCCAACCCGGACAAGGCCGAAGAGATCCGCACCATCCTCGGTGAGGCGGGCATCGCCGTCCTGCCCCGCCCCGATTCGGCACCCGAGGTCGAGGAGACCGGCGCCACCCTCCTCGAGAACGCCCGGCTGAAGGCGGTGGCGCTGATGCGGGCGACCGGACGGGCCGCGGTCGCCGACGACACCGGCCTCGAGGTCGAGGCCCTGGGCGGTGCGCCCGGCGTCTACTCGGCCCGCTACGCCGGCGAGCACGCCACCTACGCCGACAACGTGGCCAAGTTGCTGGCCGCACTCGACAGCCGGCCGCCGCCCGAGCGCCGGGCCCGCTTCGTGGCGGTCGCGTTCGCCTCGTTCCCGGACGGGACCGAGGTCTGGTGCGAGGGGGCGGTGGCCGGGGTGATCGCGGAGGCCGCCCGGGGGGAGGGTGGGTTCGGCTACGACCCGATCTTCGTTCCCGACGAGGGCGACGGCCGGACCTTCGCCGAGATGGCGCCCGACGAGAAGCACGCGTTCAGCCACCGGGGACGGGCCTTCCGGGCGCTGGCCGCCCGGCTGGCCGCCAGGTCCCCCTGAGTCCGCTGGTCGCGGGCAAATCGCGCTGGACCCTTCACAACGCCGCGCCGCAGGGAGAGAATGGAAGCAGGCCGGGCCTGAGCGGCTCGGCAGGTGAGAAGGGAGCTTGCGATGCCATCGACGAGCTCGAGCGAGGAGAGTCTTCCGCCGGGTGGTCTTCGCCTCGGCGGGTGACCACCGAGGCTCCATGCACCGGCCACCGCACCCCCCGGCCGTCTGTTCACGAGCCGTGAGCGGGGCACCGAAAGGCGCCACCGGTTGATGCGGTCCCGACACCATGCGACGTGAGCGGGGGCGGGGTCGGCTGACAACTGCATAGCCCGCAAGGGCACGATCGGGAAGCCGGCCCCAGGGCCGGCTTCGCCGCGCCAGGCACGTGTGGCCGGACCCTTCGGGGCCGCCCTGGGCGCCGGGGACGAGCTCGTCGGCTCCTCGGGGAAACCAGCGATCTGTCGACCGGTGCGGTGTCGAACTCAGATCGTGCCGGTCGTGCGCCGCTCGTACACTCGGCGGGCCGAAGGGGCGAGGGAAGGAGCAGCGCGATGGCCGAGGTCATAGTGGTCGGCGGCAGCGTGATCGGCATGGGCCTCGGGATGCTGCTCGCCACCGACCAGCACGCGGTCACGGTGCTCGAACGTGACGCAGCGGGTCCGCCGGAGACGCCCGCCGACGCGTGGGAGAGCTGGGAGCGGACCGGGGTCAACCAGTTCCGGCTCCCGCACCTCTTCCTGGCCCGGTATCGCCAGGTGGTGGAGCACGAGCTCCCCCAGCTGATCGCCGCGATGGAACGTGACGGCGCGCTGCGGTTCAACCCCGTGAAGGAGGCCCCCGACTTCGTGACCGGGGGCGTGAGAGACGGCGATGAGCGCTTCGACGCGGTCTCCGGACGTCGGGCCGTCATGGAGCGGGCCGTCGCGTCGGTGGCGGGCGGGGTCCCGAATCTCACCGTCCGCCGGGGCGTGGCGGTCGCCGGGCTCCTCTGTGGCCCCGATGCAATCAGCGGCACGCCGCATGTGACGGGTGTCCGCACCGAGGACGGCGAGGAGCTCCGGGCCGACCTCGTCATCGACTGCGGGGGGCGCCGCTCGGCCCTGCCGAGCTGGCTGGCCGCGATCGACGCGCGGGCGCCCGAGGACCAGCTCGAGGACAGCGGATTCACCTACTACGGCCGCCACTACCGCTCTCGTGACGGGGGGATGCCGGTGTCACTCGGGCCGGGGCTCCAGGAATGGGGTTCGGTCTCCACGCTCACCCTGCCGGCCGACAACGACACCTGGTCGGTCGTGTTGGTGGCCCGCTCGGGTGACCGGCCGCTCCTCGGGCTGCGGGACCTGGATCGCTTCGAGCGGGTGTTCCGGTCGATGCCGACGGTCGCCCACTGGCTCGACGGGGATCCGATCGAGGACCGGGTCGTCACGATCACGAAGATCGAGGACCGCCACCGCGACCTGCGCCCCGGCGGCGAGCCCGTCGCGACCGGCGTCCTGGCCGTCGCCGACGCATGGGCCTGCACGAACCCGTCGCTCGGTCGCGGTGTCTCGATCGGCATGCTGCATGCCCGGGCCCTGCGCGACACGCTGCGCGAGGTCGGGCCGGACCAGCCGGGCGAGCTGTCCGAGGCGTTCGCCGAGGCGACCGACGACGTCGTCGAACCGTGGTGGAAGTCCACGCTCTCCTTCGACCGCCACCGCCTCGCCGAGATGGCGGCGATCGCCGAGGGCGGGACCTACCGGCCCGACGATCCCGCGTTCGAGATCGGCAAGGCGCTCGGCGTGGCCGCGGGGAAGGATCCCGATGTGCTCCGGGCCTCGGTCGACATCGCCTTCGTGCTCGATCTCCCCGAGGTGGTGCTCGCCCGGCCGGGGATCATGGACAAGGTGATCGAGCTCGGCGCCGATTGGCGTGACGGGCCCGCGATCGGGCCCAGTCGCGAAGAGCTGGTCGAGATGGCGACGGCCTGAACAGGAAAGAAGGAGAGTCGTGCGCGCGGACAACGATGGGGTCGGGATCCACTACGAGGTGACCGGGGAGGGCAGGCCGGTGGTCCTCCTGCACGGGTTCCCGGACTCCGGCCGGATGTGGCGGCATCAGGTCGCGCCGCTGGCCGACGCCGGGTTCAAGGTGATCGTGCCCGACCAGCGCGGCTACGGCGCGTCGGACAAGCCCGAGGGCGTCGACGCCTACAACATCCTCCACCTCGTCACCGACGTCGGCGCGGTGCTCGCCGACGCCGGCGTCGAGCGGGCCCACGTCGTCGGCCACGACTGGGGCGCCGCCGTTGCCTGGGTCCTCGGGGCGGTGGCCCCCCAGAACGTCGACCGCCTCGTGGCGCTGTCGGTCGGCAACCCGTCCGGGGGGAACTTCCGCGGCACCGACTTCGAGCAGACCGAGAAGTCCTGGTACATGCTGCTGTTCCAGTTCGAGGGCATCGCCGAGCGCTGGCTGTCCGAGAACGACTGGGTGAACATGGGCCGCTGGGCGCACCACCCCGATCACGACGCGGTGGTGAAGGAGCTCGAGTCGACGGGCGCGCTCACGCCGGGCCTCAACTGGTACCGGGCCAACATCCCCGCCTCGAGCTTCGTCGAGCCGGGCCCCGAACTCCCGCCGGTCCAAGCCGACACCATGGGCATCTGGAGCAGCGGCGACCTGTTCCTCACCGAGGGCCAGATGACCCGATCGGAGGGGTCGGTGGCGGGGAAGTGGCGCTACGAGCGTCTGGACGGGCCGGGCCACTGGATGGCGCTCGAGGCCCCCGACCAGCTCAACCGGCTCCTGCTCGACTTCCTCCCCGCGTAGCGCTCGCGCCCGTCGGGTCACGGCGCGGTGCCCGGCGCATCGGGGACCGCGCCGATGAGTCCGGCCGACGCGGGCCGTCTCGTCTGTACCCTCGAACGCGAGAGAAGCGGAGACGCCAATGGCCGAGGTGGTCGTCACGGAGTTCATGTCCCTCGACGGGGTGATCGAGGAGCCCCGATGGACCTTCCAGTTCGACCGCGGCGAGGCGGGGGACCGGTTCAAGGTCGAGGAGCTCTTCGAGGCCGAATCGCTCCTGCTCGGACGGGTCACCTACCAGGGGTTCGCCGCCGCCTGGCCGGACATGGGCCACGACGACTTCGGCACGCGGATGAACAGCATCCACAAGTTCGTCGTGTCGTCGACCCTGACCGACGAGGAGGCCGACTGGGGCGCGACGACGGTGCTGCGCGGAGACCTCGTCTCCGAGGTGCAGAGGCTGAAGGCAGAGCGTGCGGGCACCCTCCTCGTCGAGGGCAGCGCCCGGCTCGTCCACACGCTCGCGCACCACGACCTCGTCGACCGCTACCGGATCATGCTGTTCCCGATCGTCCTCGGCGCGGGCAAGCGGCTGTTCCCCGACACCATGCCCGGGCCGGCGCCGCTGCGGCTCACGGACTCGACGACGACGGGCTCGGGAGTCCTCCTCCTCACCTTCGAACCGGCGCGCTGAGGTCGACCGCTTGCCGCATCGCCCCCCGGTGCCGGCGTTGGTAGCCTCACCGCCGGCGCGATGAAGCCCGCTCCTTGAATCGCCGGGACCTCCGGATGATGGCTTCTACCGGCAATGCAGATGTGCTGGTAGGGCTCGGGCGTCCGTCCCCTCCAGCCGGGACCGGAGGTGCGGGTGAACATCTATTACATCGCGGCGATCTGGATGGGCATGGCCCTCGCCGCCGCCGTCTTCAGCGTCTGGATCGGGGTCTCGGTCGCGCTCGTCGAGATCCTGATCGGAGCGATCTGCGGGAACATCCCGGGCCTGAAGGAGCACATCGTCCAGACCGGTTTCACGACCTTCCTGGCGGACTTCGGGTCGGTGCTCCTGACGTTCCTCGCCGGCGCCGAGATCGACCCGGTCTCGCTCAGAAAGAACTGGAAACCGAGTCTCACGATCGGCGTCGTGTCGTTCGCCCTGCCCTTCGCGGGGGCGTTCCTGACCTGTCGTTACGCACTGCACTGGCACCTGCACGCGGCCGAGATCGGTGGGATCGCGCTCAGCACCACCTCGGTCGCCGTGGTCTACGCGGTGATGGTCGAGACCGGGCTCAACCGTCACGACATCGGCAAGCTGATCCTGGCGGCGTGCTTCGTGACCGACCTCGGCACCGTGCTCGCGCTCGGCGGGTTCTTCGCGACCTACGGGTGGCTCCTGCTCGTCTTCGTCGCGGTCTCGGCCGTGTCCCTCGTCCTGCTCCCGCGTCTCTTGCGTCTGGTGATCGCCCAGCTCGGCCACCGCATCAGTGAGCCCGAGGTCAAGTTCATCTTCGTCGTGCTCCTGGCGCTCGGCGGCCTTGCCACCGCGGCCAAGAGCGAGGCGGTTCTCCCCGCCTATGTCGGAGGGCTGGTGGTGGCAGGGATCTTCATGCAGGACCGGGTGATCCTCGACCGGATCCGGGCGATCGCCTTCGCCCTCCTCACCCCGTTCTTCTTCCTTCGGGCCGGCACCCTCATCTCCGGCTCCGCCCTCCTCGACGGGGCCGGGGTCATCGCGGCGCTCTTCGCCGTGAAGATGGTCACGAAGGGGATCGGGGTCTGGCCGACCTCGGCGTGGTTCGGGGTGCGCACCCGCGAGCGGGCCTACACGACCCTGCTGATGGCGACCGGACTCACCTTCGGGTCCATCTCGGCGCTGTTCGGCCTCACCCACCACCTCATCGACCGGACCCAGTACACCGAACTGATCACCGTCGTCCTCTTGTCGGCCTTCGTGCCGACACTGATCGCCCAGAAGCTCTTCCAACCCTCGGTGGCGATCAGTGAGACCGAGGAGGAGGCGCTCGCCGAAGAGGACATGTCGATCGTGCACCGACATCGGCCATCGAGCTGACCGGGCACGGAGCGAGGGCCGGCTCGCCGGGGAGTGACACGCGGGTCACGCGCGGGGTGGTCACCCGCAAGTGATCCTGTCGGACGGCCACGGCTTCCCGTCGGCCATGCCGAGAGCGCCGAGGCATCGGGCGGGTGGTGCGGCGGCCCCGGTCGACGTCAGGATCTTGAACCCGCGGCCGCACGTCCTTTGGGGGTGTGGGGTGTCTCGGGCACTGCGGCACCCTGCGGCTGTGCGGCGGCCACCCGTTCGACATTGTGCTTGAGCACCGCCAGCATCCGGGCCTGCATGATCCAGACGACCGGAGCGTAGAACCAGTAGTTGACGAAGCGCTCGATCCACCGCGGGCGGATGGCCTGATAGCCGCCGATGACAAGACGAGTGCGTTCGCCCGGGAGCTCCTTGAGCCAGAAGCCCCAAAGTCCTTCGACGTAGGCCGGTGGCCGTGGCTTCCTCGGGTCGAGGTTGCGCCCTCTCAGATCGGTCAATCCACGCAGTCCCAGGAACCGGTTCGGTTCGAGGGCGGCAACCTCCCAGGCGTCCATCGGGCCGCCCGGTGACCAGGCCTTGACGTAGTCGCCGAGGGCCAGGTCTTGCCATTCCGGGTGGACTTCGGTGGCACTTGGACGACCCGCGTTGTCGAGACGGTCCCAGGAGTACCAACCCGCCCGGTCCCAGCCCATCTGCACGAGCCACGGCCACACCCGCTCGGGGAGCGCGTCAATGGTCACGGCCATCGTGGCCGCCCGCTCGCCGTCAGGGACCACGTCGGCGCCGGGAAACGGCCCTGCAACCTCGTCGTCGGTGGCACCCCAGCTCCAGAGCCGAGGGCGCACCCAGAGTCCATACGTGACTGCTGCCACGCCCGCCACACCGGCGGCTTTGCGTCCGAAAGCCATAGGACAAGGGTGGAACGCGGGGTGGGGCGCCGCCAGTGGCCAATGTCACATCTCTGGCCCCGACCCACGATCGCGAGCGTCGGGGTGGAGCGTGACGCCCGCCCGGGCGACCCCGTCCTTGTCCGTCTCGCGCGGGTCGCGGCGCGGTGCGGGCGAGAGGATTCGAACCTCCACCCCCAATGGGGACCGGGACCTAAACCCGGCGCGTCTACCTATTCCGCCACACCCGCCTCGCCCGGATTCTACGGGCCGGTCGTCGAACGGCCCGCCGTCGGTGACGACCGCGTCCGACCGAGGGTCGCACCCGGACCGCACCGCAGCACCACGGGACGAACGCGGGGCCCGACGGCCCGTTCGCGGCGCTGACAAGGGACGTTCGGGGCCGGGTGGGCCGGGTAGCCTCGTGCCATGCCCACCCCGTCCGTTCCGTCCCTCGTCCAAGCCGCCGCCGGCCCCCTGGACCCCGGCGCCGAGATCTTCCAGAGGCTCTTGAAGGAGAGGATCATCTTCCTCGGCTCGACCGTCGACCAGGCGACGTCCAACTCGATCTGCGCCCAGCTGATCCTGCTCGAGGCGGAGGACGCCGAGCGGGACATCTCGATCTACATCAACTCACCGGGCGGGTCGGTGACCGACGGCCTGGCCATCTACGACACCATGCAGTACGTCCGCTGCGACGTGTCGACCATCTGCCTCGGCCTCGCCGCGTCGATGGGCCAGTTCCTGTTGTGCGCCGGCGCGCCCGGGAAGCGGTACGCCCTGCCGCACTCGCGGATCCTCATGCACCAGCCCTCGGGGGCGATGCAGGGCCAGGCGGCCGACATCGCCATCCAGGCCGAGCAGATCGTCTACCTGAAGCGGATGATGGCCGAGCGGATCGCCCTGCACACCGGCCAGCCGGTCGAGCGCATCGAGGCCGACTCGGACCGTGACCGCTGGTTCACGGCCGAAGAGGCGCGCGAGTACGGCTTCATCGACCAGGTGATCGAGCGGTCGGCCGCACAGGTCGGCGGCAACTGACCGTGGCGCTCGAGGCTGCGGCCCCGAGCGGAGGCGCCGGGCGGATCAAGACCACCCGAGTCGTTTCCTCGCACGTCAGCGTCCCGAGGCGGGTCCTCGAGGTCTGGCGGTCCCGCCAGCTCCTTTTGAACCTCGTCTCGACCGAGATCCGGGTCAAGTACAAGAACTCGTTCCTCGGTCTCCTGTGGTCACTGCTCGCGCCGGCGATGACGTTGACCGTCTACTCGCTCGTCTTCGGGGTCGCGCTGCGCAACGGCATCCCGAAGTTCGTGATCATGCTGTTCGCGGGGCTGCTCGCCTGGAACCTGTTCCAGACCTCGGTCCTCACGGCGACCGGGGCGATCGTCAACAACGCCGGGCTGGTGAAGAAGGTCTCGTTCCCCCGCGAGATCCTCGCGCTCGCCTCGGTCGGCTCGGCGTCCGTGTTCTTCGTCTTCCAGGCCTTCGTGATGGTCATCTTCCTCTTGGTCCTGCACTGGCGGCCGGCCTTCGGCGAGTTGTTCCTCCTCCCGATCGCGCTCGTGCCGCTGCTGGTCTTCTGCTCGGCGATGGCGATCTTCCTGGCCGCCGTCAACGTGTACCTGCGCGACACCCAGCACCTGGTCGAGGTGGTGGTCGGCTCGGCGTGGTTCTGGGCCTGCCCGATCGTCTACTCCTACCAGCGGACCGTGTACCCGAAGCTGCTCAGCCACCACATCCCGGTGTGGATCTACTTCTTGAACCCGCTCACCCCGATCGTGCTCACCTTCGAGCGGGTCCTCTACGCGCGCACCGGCCAGGTGGCCCTCACCATCGCCGGCCAGCGCTCCCAGCTCCTGCCCGGCTGGGGCTCGTGGACCTACGTCGAGCTCGACGCGCTCGTCCTCGCCGCCTCGATCCTGTTCCTGTGCCTCGCGCTGGTGGTGTTCGGCCGGCTCGCCGGCAACTTCGCCGAGGAGCTGTAGTGGCCACCCTCGCCGTCGACATCCAGGACGTCTCCAAACGGTTCCGCCTCTACCACCGCAAGTACACCTCCTTGAAGGAGCGGGTGATCCACGCCGGCCGCACGCCGTACACCGACCTGTGGGCCCTCCGGGACATCTCCTTCGAGGTGAACGAGGGGGACACGATCGGGATCCTGGGCCGCAACGGCTCGGGCAAGTCGACCCTGCTCAAGTGCGTCTGCGGGGTCCTCCAGCCGACCCAGGGCCAGGTGGTGGTCAACGGCAGCCTGGCCGGCCTGCTCGAGCTCGGGGCCGGGTTCCAGCCCGACCTCACCGGCCGGCAGAACATCTACCTGAACGGCTCGCTGCTCGGGCTGTCGAGGAGCGACATGGACCGGGTCTTCGACGAGGTGGTGGCGTTCGCCGAGCTGGATCAGTTCATCGACCAGCAGGTGAAGTTCTACTCCTCGGGGATGTACGTCCGGCTGGGCTTCGCGGTGGCGGTGAACGTCGACCCCGACGTGCTCGTCATCGACGAGGTCCTGACAGTGGGGGACGAGCGGTTCCAGCGCAAGTGCCTCGACCGGGTGAAGTCGTTCCAGGACCAGGGGCGCACGATCATCTTCGTGTCGCACTCGGCCGACCAGGTCCGCTCGATCTGCAACAAGGCGGTCGTCCTGAGCGACGGCCAGGTGGTCGCCTACGGTCCCCCGGGCGAGGCGGTCCGGATCTTCCGGGAGAACCTGCTCGAGGCGGGCGACGTGCTGTCCCAGGCCCACGCCGAGGAGGCCGCGCCGGCGCCGGTCCCCATCGCCCATTCCGAGCAGCTCGACAAGTCGCACCCCATCCGGATCACCGGGGTCACCTCGGAGTATCCCGGCAGCGCGGAGCGGCCATACGTGACGACCGGCGAGCCGCTCACCCTCACGCTGCACTTCACCTCGGCCGAGGCGACCTCGGCCTCCTTCGTCGTCGAGGTGCGTGACCCCCTCGGGCTGTGCCTGCTCCGCACCGTGAGCGGGGACGTCGGGTCGGTGCTCGACGTGCCGGCGGGACCGGGCGCGGTCTCGTTCCGCTACGAGGCGGTGCCGTTCACCGACGGTGCCTACGACATCTCGGTGGGAGTGGAGCACCGGGCCGGGGGCGAGCTCTACGACTGGCGGGAGGGGGCGGCCCGCATCGAGGTCATGAACCCGACCAAGGCCCAGGGCCTCATCGACATCCCGGTCCGGGTGCAGGTGGTGACCGAGCGCGCCCCGGGCTACGGCCCGGCCGTCGCGCTGTGAGCCCGCCGGCGGAGGGGGGCGACGCGGCGGCCGACGACCTCGAGTCCACCCACCTGCTCCTCGCCAAGGTGATGACCGAGATCGACGAGGAGGTGCAGCGCCGGCGCAGCTCCGGGGACCTGCCCCAGTGGGTCGAGCGGGAGCTCGACGAGCTCTTCCTCCGCTACTCGCCGATGGCCGGCCGCGACGGCAGCATCGAGGAGGCGCTCGGGGTCGTCGAGTCGGCCAGCTACATCGACCCGGTCGTCCCGGTGGCCTCGTCGAAGGCGGGCGGGGCGTTCGTGAAGCGGGCCATCCGGCAGGCCAGCCTCTGGTACGTGGGATGGGTCACCGAGCAGATCAACCAGTTCGCTATGGCCACAAGCCGCACGCTGCGGGTGCTCGACGACCGGGTCCGCTCCCTCCAACGCCAGTTCGACGACCAACGGGTGCCGGCCGCCCCCATCATCGAGGCGGGCTGGGCCCACGGGCCCGACGCGTGGTGGGTGGCCGAGGCGCTGGCCGCCGTCGGGCGGCGCAACGGGCGCGTCCTGCACGCCGCCGCCGCCGACGGCTGGCTGGTGCGGCTGCTGGCCGAGCGCGGCCTCGACGTCTACGGCGTGGAGCCCCGGGAGGGCCGCATCGACCGTGGCGAGGTGGAGGGTCTCGACCTGCGGGAGGAGCCGGTGCTCGACCACCTGCGGGCGGTCGCCCCGGAGGGACTGGCCGCCCTCGTGCTGAGCGGGGTGGTGGACGCGATGGCGGCGGCCGAGCGCCACACCGTCCTCGGCCTGGTCGGCCACATCGTCGCGCCCGGCGGGTGCCTGGTCGTGCACTCGCTGTCGGAGGCCGGCTGGGCATCCGAGGACGCCCCCCTCGAGACCGACCTGGCCTCGGGACGGCCGCTGCGCCCGCGGACCTGGGTGGCCCTGCTCGGCGCGGCCGGGTTCTCGGTCCGGGTGCTCGAGGGCCCGGGTGGGCGCGACTACCTGGTGGTGGCGGAGGCGGACGGGGGGGAGGAGGGCGCCGACTCGCCTCGATGAAGGTCGTCTTCGTCACCCCCCGCTACGACCCCGGCGCCATCGGCGGCGCCGAGTCGGCCGTCCGGCTGTTGGCCGAGCACCTGGCGGCCGAGCCGGGCTTCGAGGTCGCCGCCTTCTCCACCTGTTCCCTCGACCATCTGAGCTGGGAGAACGAGCTCCCGGCCGGCACGACCGAACTGAACGGGGTGACGGTCACCCGGTTCGAGGTGAAAGAGCCCCGTCAAGAGGAGTTCTTCCGGTTCGACGGCAAGCTGCGGCGCTCCCCGCGCCGGGTCACCTGGGACCAGTCGGAGCGCTGGCTCCAGCTGAACGGACCCGACGCCCCGGGGTTGATCGAGGCGCTACGGGGCAGCGACGCCGATGTGGCGGTGTTCTCGCCCTACCTGTTCCTCGTGACGGTGGCCGGCATCCGGGCCGCCCCGATGCCGACCGTCCTGCACTCGGCCGCCCACGACGAGCCGCCCCTCTACTTCCCGGCCATCGGCGACGCCTTCGGGCGCGCCGAGGCGCTCTGCTACTACACGGCCGCCGAGCGGCGGCTGGTCCAGCGGATCCACCCGGTGGCCGACCGGCCGCAGATCGTGCTCGGCATCGGCCTCGGCGACCCGGTCGAGGGCGGGCGGCCCGGCGGTGAGCTGCTCGGCCTCGACGACCGGCCCTACCTCACCTTCCTCGCCCGGATCGACGCCCACAAGGGCGCCGACATGCTCGACCGGTACTTCCGCATCTACAAGGAGCGCCGACCCGGCCCCCTCGCCCTCGCTTTCGTCGGCCCGATCTCGACCGAGATCGAGCCCCATCCCGACGTCGTGGTGGCCGGCCCGGTCGACGAGCCGGCCAAGTGGGACATCCTGCGCGACGCCACCGCGTTCGTGCACCCGGGCGCGCTCGAGTCCTTCTCCATCGCCATCATGGAGGCCTGGGAGCAGGGGATCCCGGTCGTGGTGAACGCGTTGTGCGAGCCCACCCGCGACCACTGCGCCCACTCGGGCGGCGGGTTGTGGTTCGGCTCCTACCGCGAGTTCGAGGTGATCATCGACCGGCTGATGGCCGACGCCGAGCTGCGGGGCTGGCTCGGCGCCAACGGCCGGGCCTACGTGAAGGCCCACTACCAGTGGCCCGTCCTCGTCTCGCGTTATGCCCGGTTCCTCACCACGGTGGTCGAACGGGCCCGCACGGCGCGGCCCTGAGGTCAGGCCGCGGTGGCGGCCCGGAGCAGTTCGACGAAGCGGGCCCTCGAGCGGGCGAGGTCGAAGTGGGCCACCCGCCGCCCGGCCGCCGCCGCCAGCGCGGCACGGAGCTCGGGGTCGCCGAGCACCCGGTGCAGGGCGGCCGCGAACCGGAGCGGCTCCTTCGAGTCGAGGAGCACCCCGGCGTCGCCGACGGTCTCGGGCACCGCGGTGACCCCGTACGCGACCACCGGCACGCCGTGGCCCATCGCCTCGACCACCGGCACGCAGAAGCCCTCGTGCTCCGACGCGCTCACGTACGCGTCGGCGGCCCGGTAGTAGGCCTCGAGGCCGGCCGGCTCGAGCGACCCCACGACGTCGACGGCGTCGGTCAGCTCCAGCCGGGCGATGAACGCCCGGAGGGCCGGGCCGTAGGTCTCGCCGAGCGGTGAGCCGACCAGGTGCAGGCGGGCCTTCGGGTCGTACAGGCGGCGGTAGACCGAGAGCATCTTCACGAGGTCGTGAGGGGCCTTGTGCGGCGAGATCTTGCCCACGTACAAGAAGTCGGCCCCGCCGGCCTCCTTCGCCCGGGCCAGCCCGCCGGCGATGTCCCGGTCCGGCGGCGCGCCGGCCGAGGTCATGTCGATCAACAGGGGGACGACGGCGGTGTCTCGGTAGCCGACCGCCTGGAGCTCGGACTGGTTGAAGGCCGAGTCGGCCACCGCGAAGCGGCAGGCCGGGGCGAGCCGCTCGAGCTGGGCGCGCCCGAGCGTGGCCTCGTAGGCGACCTGCGGGGCCCAGCCGTCGAACAGTTCGGCCGGGGTGATGTTGTGGTAGTTCACGAGCTTCGGCTCGGTTCGGGTGCTCAGCGCGTCGTAGACGGGGCTCCCGATCGACGCGTGGTAGAGGAACCAGCGGTCCCGACCGCTCCGGCCGAGCTGGGTGACCGGGCGGCCCTGGTCGGCCATGTCGGGCGTGCAGGTCCCGTAGTAGATGTCCGAGTCGACCCCGGCCGCCTCGAGCGCCTCGGAGAGTGCCAGCGAGTGGATGCCGATCGCGTCCCGGCTGGCCAGCGAGGGCAGGATCTGGTCGATCCGCACGGCCGAGTGTAACGAGCGGCCCCGGAAGGTCCGGGGCTAGCGCGCCGGCGGCCTCGGGTTGGGTGGGTTCGCCCGGCCCGCGTTCATCGACGCGAGGGAGGGGAACCGCCGCAGCGCCCCCAGCTTGCCCAGGCGGCCGGCGTCCACCGCGTGGTCGGCCGAGCCGAGGAGCCAGGCGTCGCCCCGGCTGTTCCCGTAGGCCCACAGGATCGCCTGGGACTGCCCCGTGGCGGCAAGACCGTTGGCCCGGAGCCAGCCGACCACCCGGGCGTATTTCTCGGCACCCCGGCAGTTCTTGCCGTCGAAGCGGCCCGAGACCATGCCGGCCGCATCGACTGCGAGGCGGGTCGCGAGGACCCCGTCCACGCCGAGGAGCTCGCCGGCGGGGAGCACGTAGTGCTCGAGCGACGCCGAGACCAGCACGATCCGGTGTCCCCGGTCGCGGTGCCACTCGATGCGGCGCCGGACCTCGGGGCGGAGCCGGAGCCGGAGGTGGTTGGCCGCGAAGAGCTGCCCCTTCCGGGACAGCTCTTCGTCGGAGGTGCCCCGCAGCAGCTGGACGAACAGCTTCTCCTTGTACTCGTCGGCGGCCGCGCCCGAGAGCACCGCGGCCCGGAAGAGGCCCGGGAGGCTCCGCCCGAGCGCGATCGCGACCGGGAGGAGGCCCCGGACGGCGATCAGGAAGGGGACGGTGCTGGCGCCGCGGGTCACCGTTCCGTCGAAATCGAACGCGGCGACCGTCGGGCGGTCCCCGGTCTCGTCTCCCGACTCCCCGAAGCTCACAGGGCGGCCCCGCCGCGGCCCTCGCCCGACGAGAATCGTTGTGCCCCGGCCATCGACTCGCCGCTGCTCAGCACCTCTCGGCCCAGCCGGGCCTCGACCACCGCGGCGTCCTCCTCCGAGAGCCCCCACTGCTCGATCGCCGAGCGCCGGTCGCTGCGCATGCAACCCTGGGGGAGCGCGGCCAGCTGCTCGGCGAGCTCGACGGCCGTCTCGAGGGCCCGGGTGGGCGGGCAGAGGCGGTTGGCCAAGCCCATCGCCACCGCCTCGGGGCCGGACACGGCCCGACCGGTGAGGATCATGTCCATCGCCCGGCTCGCGCCGATCAGCCGGGGGAGCCGCACGGTCCCGAGGTCCACCAGCGGCACCCCGAAACGCCGGCAGAAGACCCCGAATACCGCGTCCTCGGCCGCCACCCGCAGGTCGCACCAGATGGCCAGCTCCAGGCCGCCGGCGACCGCGTGGCCCTCCACCGCCGCGATCACCGGCTTCGACAGGGTCAGCCGGGTGGGACCCATGGGGCCTGGGCCGACGTCGTGGACCGGGCGCCGGTCGCCGGCGGCGACGGCCTTGAGGTCGGCGCCGGCGCAGAAGGTCCCTCCGGCGCCGGTCAGGATGCCGACGGACGCCTCGGGGTCGGCATCGAAGGCCTCGAACGCCTCGCGGAGGGCGTCGGCCGTCACGCTGTCGACCGCGTTACGGACCTCCGGGCGGTCGATCGTGACGATGGTCACCGGGCCCCGGCGCTCGACTCCGACCGTCCCCGCCCGGCCCCCGGGCGCGGTCGGGCGGTCGGCAGCGGGGGACACAGTGGGGCGATTTTGGCATGGCCGGCCGGGCCGATCGGGAATGAGCCGGTGGCCGGCGGCGTTGCCGAATCTTGACCAGCTGAGTCGACTATTTGGCCTCCCACCGATAAGGTGGCCACGACGAAGGGTCCGGCACGAGGGGAAACTGACGACCCCCGGCCAGGGAACAGGAGGACCGTACCGACATGGCAATCCGACTGGGCGACACCGCCCCCGACTTCACGGCCGACACCACCGAGGGGACCATCAACTTCCACGAGTGGCTGGGCGACAGCTGGGGGATCCTCTTCTCCCACCCGAAGGACTTCACCCCGGTCTGCACGACCGAGCTCGGGGCCTTCGCCAAGGCGAAGGGTGAGTTCGACAAGCGCAACGCCAAGCTGATCGGCCTGTCGGTCGACGGCGTCGAGTCCCACAAGGGCTGGGCCGGCGACATCAAGGAGACCCAGGGCTCGGCCCTCAACTTCCCCTTGATCGGCGACGAGGACCGGCGGGTGGCCGACCTCTACGACATGATCCACCCCAACGCCAGCGACACGATGACGGTCCGTTCGGTGTTCATCATCGGGCCGGACAAGAAGGTGAAGCTGACCCTGACCTACCCGGCCTCGACCGGGCGCAACGTCAACGAGGTCATCCGGGTCCTCGACTCGCTCCAGCTGACCGCCGGATACCAGGTGGCCACGCCGGTGAACTGGACCGACGGTGACGACGTGATCATCGTTCCTGCGGTGTCCGACGAGGACGCCAAGACCAAGTTCCCGAAGGGGTTCAAGGCACTCAAGCCGTACCTCCGGGTCACGCCGCAGCCCAACCGCTGAGCGGCGGGCTTCGGCCCACCGAGCATCGCAACACGAGCCCCCCGAGCTCGCGCGCCCTTCCTTTCGGCTACCGTCCCGGCGTCACCGCTGAGGGTCGGTTGACGAAAGGTGAGGGTGGAGCATGTCTTCTGGTCGGCGCATCATCGCGTCCCTGGCCGTCGCCGTGGCGGCCGGGGTGGGCGGCAGTGGGCTCCTGGCTCTCCCGGCCTCGGGGGCCGCACGGGTCGTCCAGCTGGCAAGCGGCGTGTCGGTCACCGTCGCGCCGGGATGGTCGGTGCAGACGACCACCGCGAACACCGCCACGATCATCCATCGCAAGCCCGCGGGAGCGTTCTCGGTGCTCGCCACCGGAACGGTGACCGCAACCGTGAGCCAGGCGCTCAAGATCCACATCACCCAGTTCGCCCAGGGAGCCGGGCTGAAGCACCTGCGCTACAGCACCCCGCAGCCGATCTCGACCGGAGCCGCCAACTTCGACCAGGCGAGCCAGCTCACCTTCTCGGGGACTGCGGGCGGCCTGCACCTGAGCGGAGCCGCGGTCGAATACCAGAACTCGGAGACCGGGAACGGCGCGTTCGCCGCGGTGATCGGACCACCATCCTCGAAGGGCCCGCTCAAGAAGAGCGCCAACGCGATGTTCAACTCGCTGCTCTCGGCCGGTTGAACGCTCGTCGGTCTCGGTGAGGCAGCAGGGGTAGGCGGGAGCGTGCGCGGCCGTCCCGGCCCACCCGAACGGCTTGCCTTCAGGCGGTGCCCGACGCCTCCGTGCGCAGATCCGGGGCCCCGGACCCGCGAACGGGGGAGTCCACCGCCCGGAAGATCGCCTCTCGGTAGTAGGCGAGCTCGGCAATGCTCTCCTTGATGTCGTCCATCGCCCGGTGGCTGGTCTGCTTGCCCGGCGCGCCTGCGTAGGCAGCCGGGTACCACCGCCGGCACAGCTCCTTCACCGTCGAGACGTCGACGGACCGATAGTGGAGCCAGTTCTCGATCTCCGGCAGGTGGGCGGCGAGGAAACGGCGGTCCGTACCGATCGAGTTCCCGGCGAGCGGGACGCTCCGGGGTTCGGGGATGTGGTGCTGCAGGAAGGCGAGGACCTGTGCCCCGGCATCGGCGAGCGACACCTTCGACGCCCGGATGGCGTCGAGGAGACCGGACTTCGTGTGCATTTGGCGCACGATGTCCTCCATCGCCTCGAGCGGTTCGAGTGGCGCTTGCACCACCAGGTCAGGCCCCTCGGCCACGATGTCGAGTCCGTCGTCGGTGATCAGGACGGCGATCTCGACGATCACGTCGCGGGCCGGCTCGAGTCCCGTCATCTCGAGGTCCATCCAGGCCAGCACCGAGGAGATGCTAACGGTGGGTCGAGTCCACTCTGGGTAGCCTCTCGCCCCGGTGATAGAGGTCCCCATGCACCAGCTCGACCCGGACCTCCCCGCGCCCCGCTACGCGCACCCGGGTGACGCCGGGGCCGATCTGTACGCACGGGAGGACGCACACCTCGCCGCCGCGGGCGGAAGGGTGCTCGTCCCAACCGGGATCGTGCTGGCGTTGCCCGACGGCTACGGCGGGTTCGTCCTCCCGAGGAGCGGGCTCGCCATGCGACACGGGGTGACCTGCCTGAACACTCCCGGGCTGGTCGACCCGGGCTATCGCGGAGAGCTCTCGGTGCTCCTGGTGAACACCGACCCCGACGAGGACTACGAGATCAAGCGGGGTGACCGGATCGCCCAGCTGGTCGTGATGCAGGTGGCGCAGGTCGGATTCGTGCCGGTCGAGAGGGACGGACTCCCCGAGTCCGAGCGGGGCGACGGCGGGTTCGGCCACTCGGGGCGTTGAAGCGCGCACGCCCTCGCGGGGTATCCTTGGGAACGCTGCGGACGTGGCTCAGTTGGTAGAGCATCACCTTGCCATGGTGAGGGTCGCGGGTTCGAGTCCCGTCGTCCGCTCTCAGAAATTGCTTGCTGTCGCGGTGCGAGAGACCCATGGCGGCCCCCGTGACTCGTCGGTGGGGGCGCGGCGCCACCACTTGCCCCACATCTCCCGAAGCTTTCGCGCGGCCTCCCTGCCCGATGTCGGTGGCCCGTTTCCTCTTCGCGGTTCTCGCACCACGTGAGACGAGATCCTCCACGATGAGCAACCACGTCCTCCAACCTGTTGATCGGGGTCGACCCAGCCGGGCGGGGCGCTCAATCTCCTTCGCCTCGATCGTCGTCGTGGTGGCCATGGTCTTGACCGGCTGTAATGGCCCGGTCCACTCGGGGGCTTTGCCATCCATGTCGTCACCGTTGCAGGTCCCATCGAGTGACGCCGGTCAGTTCGTCGGCGGTCCCATTCGCTCGCTAAGCGGTCCGTACCTCTATGACCAAGAAGGTCGCGTTGTATTTCTCCATGGAGTGAACGCGGTCTACAAGCGGCCTCCGTATGAGCTCTATCCGGCCCCAGGCAAGCCCTGGAATTTCACGGCTGCTGACGCATCTCTCATGGCCAGGCTCGGCTTCAACGTCGTGCGATTGGGCATGACGTGGAAGGGACTCGAGCCGGGGACTGCTCCGGCGAATGACCCGGCGATCTGCGCTCCGGGTGCTCCGGGCGACCCGGGGCAGTTCAACCCGGCCGTAGTTCTCAGTTACCTTACGAAGCTCAAGCAGACCGTCGATCTCCTTGGGCGCTATCACATCTTCTCTCTCCTCGATATGCATCAGGACGTCTACAACGAGATGTTCGATGGTGAGGGAGCGCCAAACTGGGCGGTGTGCACGAACAGTCTTCCGAATACCGAACCGCCCGGTCGCTGGTCTTCCAACTACGCCACCGCGGCGGCGGACGTCGCCTACGCGCACTTCTGGAACAACGACGTTGTGGGCAATCTGCAGGGCGAGTACGACCGGGTCTGGGCCGAGGTCGCGTCGTTCTTCCGAAGTGATCCATGGGTCGTCGGCTATGACCCGTTCAACGAGCCCTTCTCGGTCTCCCTGGTCTCAGGCGTTGACGAGCAGTTCGACGCCCAGCTGGAGTGCTTCTACACGGGCACCGCCCTCATCGGCCAACCCTCGCACGGGGCACCGCCGATTACGTGTCCATTCGACGATCCGGCGATGGGGGTTCTCCCGCAGATCCTGGCTGCGGACCCTACGCACGTGGTCTTCTACGAGCCGGACATCTTCGGCCGCCGTGGCCGGACGAACTTCGTGGGACCAATGAACTTTCCCAACCTCGTCTTCAACGTGCACATCTACTGCAGCTACCGGAGCGGAAAGACCGGTAACCCCACAGACATTGCCGCGTGCGCGTCACAAGAGACGCGTTCACTCACGACACGTTCTGAGGATCGGCGCGACCTCGGCTCAACGAGTCAACCCGGCGGCCCCGCGTGGTTTGTGAGCGAGTTCGGCGCCACGTCGAGTTCTGCACTTCTTCGTAGCCTTACGGGCGACGAAGACCGATTCTTGGTCGGTTGGGCGTACTGGTCGTGGAAGTTCTACCGAGATCCGACAGGCAGCGCGGCCGAAGCGTTGGTCACTGCGAAGGGCACGCTTCGCTCAACGGCTCGGGTGCTCTCGCGTGCCTACCCCCAGGCGATCGCAGGGAGACCGAGGTCGATGATGTCGAATCCGACGACCGGCGCGTTCAAACTTCAGTACGTACCCGAGCGGACGGTCCACGCTCCCACGCTCATCTTCGTGCCGGTCCAGATTCACTATCCCAGTGGATATTGCACTCGAGTCTCGGGCGGATCGGTGATCTCGAAGCCGGGCGCCTCGATCCTTCAAATCCAGAATGCCCGGGGGGCTCGAGTGGTGACCGTGACGGTCACAGCCGGAACGTGCGGACAGTGAAGATCTGACGTCGCCCTCAGGTGTGACGGAGCCGATCCAAAACACTCATTTGCACCGGCGACCTGGAATCGGTCCCCGAGCCGCTGCATGCTAGGGAGAAGGCAGAGCCACAAGGAGACTTACCGCTGAGACGCTCGTGTTTCAAATGACTTCTCGACCGCTGGACGACGATGAACTCCGGACGCTTGATGCCTATTGGCGTGCCGCAAATTACTGCTCAGTCGGCCAGATCTACTTGATGGACAACCCGCTCCTCGCCGAGCCCCTCCGACCCGAACACATCAAGCCCCGGCTTCTCGGCCACTTCGGTACCACTCCAGGGCTCAATCTCATCTACGCCCACCTCAACCGGGTCATAAAGGCTCGTGGTCTCAACCTGATGTACGTGATCGGGCCGGGACACGGGGGCCCCGGCATCGTGGCGAATGCCTACCTGGAAGGGACCTATTCGGAGGTGTACCCACACGTCAGCGAGGACCTGAAGGGCCTCAAGAGGCTCTTCCTTCAGTTCTCGTTTCCCGGTGGGATACCAAGTCATGTGGCACCGCAAACGCCCGGATCGATCCATGAGGGAGGCGAGCTCGGCTATTCGTTGGTCCACGCCTACGGCGCCGCGCTCGACAATCCCGATCTCATCGTTGCCTGCGTCATCGGCGACGGAGAGGCAGAGACCGGCCCGTTGGCAGCCAGCTGGCACTCCAACAAGTTCCTGGATCCAGTGGGTGACGGTGCCGTGCTACCGATCTTGCATCTCAACGGCTACAAGATCGCGAACCCGACCATTTTGGCCCGGATCGGTAACGATGAGCTGTCCAGCTTGCTTACGGGATACGGGCATCGCCCGCTCTTCGTCGAGGGTGACGATCCCGTTGAGGTCCATCAGCAGTTGGCGGCGGCGCTCGACGACGCGTTGGACGACATCGCCGGGATCCAGGCGGCGGCCCGCCATGAGGGAACCACGTCCCGGCCGGCGTGGCCAATGATCGTGCTCCGCACGCCAAAAGGTTGGACATGCCCCAAAGTGGTCGACGGGGTCCCAATCGAGGGGACGTTTCGCGCTCACCAGGTACCCGTCAGTGACGTCCGTACCAATCCCGAGCACCTCGAGATCCTCGAGGAATGGCTGCAGAGCTACCGCCCCCAAGAGCTCTTCGACGAGTCAGGTCGCCTACGGGGCGAGTTGCGTGCCGCAGCGCCCAGCGGGGAGCGCCGTATGAGCGCGAATCCACATGCCAACGGGGGCCTGCTGTTGAGGGAGCTGGATCTGCCCGACTTCAGGCGATACGCCGTCGAAGTCGAGCGTCCGGGAGTGGAATCTGTCGAGCCAACCCGGGTGCTCGGAACTTTCCTCCGGGACGTCATCAAGGCGAATCCCGCGACCTTTCGGATCGTCGGTCCTGACGAGACGCTCTCCAACCGGCTCTCCGCAGTGTTCGAATCGACAAATCGAGTCTGGGAGGCCGAGACGGTGCCGGGGGACGAGTTCCTGGCCCCCCAGGGTCGGGTGATGGAGGTGCTCAGCGAGCATCTCTGCGAGGGTTGGCTGGAGGGGTATCTCCTGACCGGTCGTCACGGTCTGTTCAACTGCTACGAGGCGTTCATCCACATCGTCGACTCGATGCTCAACCAGCATGCGAAGTGGCTCAAGACGTCGAAGGAGATCCCTTGGCGACGACCCATCGGGTCCCTCAACTACCTCCTTTCGAGCCATGTGTGGCGTCAAGATCACAATGGTTTTTCGCACCAGGATCCCGGATTTATCGACCATCTGATCAACAAGAACTCGAATATCGTTCGTGTCTATCTGCCCCCCGACGCGAACACCCTCTTGTCCGTGGCCGATCACTGCCTCCGGAGTCGGGACTACGTGAACCTCATCGTCGCCGGCAAGCAGCCAGCGCTGAACTATTTGACGATGGAGGAGGCCGTCGACCACTGCACCCGGGGCATCGGCATATTCGAGTGGGCCAGCAGCGACGGGGGAGACGAGCCCGACGTGGTACTCGGCTGTGCGGGCGACATTCCCACGCTCGAGGTGCTGGCTGCTGCGTCGATCATCCGGCAACTGCTCCCCGAGCTGAGGGTTCGGGTGGTCAACGTCGTTGATCTGATGCGGATGTCACACGTGACCGAACATCCGCACGGCCTCCCGGAGGCGGAGTTCGACGGGTTGTTCACAACCGACAAGCCGGTCGTCTTCGCCTATCACGGCTATCCCTGGCTCATCCATCGCCTCGCCTACCGTCACACCAATCACCACAACCTTCACGTGCGCGGCTTCAAGGAAGAGGGGACAACCACCACCCCCTTCGACATGGTGATCATGAACGACCTCGACCGGTTCCATCTGGTCATGGACGTCATCGATCGAGTGCCGGGGCTCGCAGGGCGAGCCGCACACGTTCGCCAGCAGATGGCGGACGCAAGGATCGATGCAAGGGCCTACACCCGAGAGCACGGCGAGGACGATCCGTCGATCGCCAACTGGATTTGGACCCCGTAAGACAATCGATGCGGGTGCTCGTCGTCAACGCGGGATCATCGAGTCTGAAGCTCAGGCTCTTGGACGAGGACAACACGGTGCTCTCGGCTGAGGACATTGCAGCCAAACATGGACTCGCGGATCTGGCGATGGCGCGTGCCGCCATCCTGAAGATGTCCCACCGTGCCGACTCGGTCGGGCATCGAGTAGTCCACGGCGGCACCAGGTTCACCCAATCGGTCGTCATCGATGACACCGTCGACCGTCACATACGCGATCTCACTGCCCTTGCGCCTCTCCACCAGCCACAGTGCGTCGCCGGAATCGATTTGGTGCACGAGCTCCTACCAGACCTTCCTGCCGTGGCCTGCTTTGACACCGCCTTCCACACCCAGATGCCAGCTGAGGCAGCGACGTACGCCGTGCCGGAAGATTGGCGGACACGACTGGGTGTTCGGCGTTTCGGATTTCACGGGCTAAGCCACGAGTACGCCAGCCGGCGAGCCGCTGAACTGGTTGGTCTCCCAGCGGAGGCGTTGCGCATCGTCACGTGCCACTTGGGAGCAGGTGCTTCGCTCGCCGCCATAGTGAACGCTCGGTCGGTCGACACGACGATGGGTTTTACGCCCCTCGAGGGACTCGTCATGGCCACCAGGTCGGGCACGGTCGATCCTGGCCTGGTGACCTGGCTGGTGGAGCATGCCGGCATCGAAATCGGCGACGTCTCCGATGCTTTGGAGCATCGATCAGGGCTGTTCGCCTTGGCCGGCACTGCCGACATGGTCAGGGTCTTGAACGGAGCGGCCGACGGTGTTGGGAGCTCCGAGCTTGCGCTCGCCGTCTATGTGCACAAGCTCCGCGCTGGGATTGCGTCTATGGCGAGCGCGATGAACGGAATCGATCTGCTCGTGTTCACTGGAGGAGTTGGGGAAAACTCACCAACCATCCGATCCCAAGCAGTACAGGGCCTGGCGTTCTTGGGTGCCGCACTCGACGAGGAGGCGAACCTCTCTCGATCCCCCGACAGCGAGCTGACGGGCCCCCGTTCATCAGTCCGAATCGCCGTGGTGGCCGCAAGAGAGGACATCCAGATTGCTTCGGAGGTTCGCTCTCTCCTGTCCCCAGCTGATCGACCTGAGCGACCTCACTCACACACAAGCAGGCCGTCCAACTGACTGAAGGCGGCCGGCAGCCTCGGGGTCCCGTCGGCGTCATGTCAGCCACCGTCGCGCCGGCACCGCGTATGGGTGGGGCCGCTCCGTGGGGACTTCGTGAATGGGACTGCACCACCGGAGGTGGTTGGTGAGCGGTTTCAGTGCCTGGCTACCGGGGTTGTCCCCTAGCACTATCCGTGGAGCATCTGATGTCGGCAGCGCTCACGAATGCGGTCAGTGTGCTGTGCTCCCTCGGCAAAGGATCAGTGAAGCCTTGGGCACCAGCCTTACTAAACGGGTCGGGCGATCTGCTTTGCCACCGGCGCAACCGCTGACATGAATTCCATCATCGACGCGACGAGGAGATCGTCCACAGTCACAATTCCAGCGAGCTCCTCGTCTTCGAGGACAGGAAGCCGACGAGCGCTGATGTCTCGGACCATGACGAACGCTTCGAAGATGTCCGCTCCGCCCTGGATCGTGACCGGATCCGGGGTCATGATCCCGGCGACGCTGTCGTCCACGTCGTGACCGGCGGCCACTGCTCGAACGACGATGTCCCGGTCCGTCAATATCCCTCGCAGTTGTCCTGCCGAGACCACGAGGAGAGCACCGACCCGGTCTCTCCCCATCAACTCCGCAGCCTCGCGAACCGTGCACTCTGGGGACACGGTGACCGGAGCACTTCGAAGACACTCTCGCACCAGCATTTCGGCGCCCTTTCACTCGCTCCAATGTCCATCCTGGACCCGCGGCCCGTTCCTCGACAGGGTCGTATGGCCTTGAATCCTCCCAGGCGGTCAGTACCGCTCCCACGGGCGTGGCACTGCTCGCTGCACTTCGTCGCGGTCAACCGCCGAGGCCAATTCCCGGACCGGGACGGTTGACCGGAAAGACTTCGCTCGCCTTTTGATACCGGCCTTGGCCAGAGGTGGGGACGTGAGCGCCCGGCGAGCGCCGTCGCAGCGGATGGTGGTATTCCGCCATGATGGAGTCATGACGACAGCAGAAGGCCCGCTCGAGGCCGAAGGTCAGGCCTCCGCGCTCGAGGGGTGGCCCGGTCAGGTTCTGAGCGAGATCTCCGAGGACGAATGTTTTGCCCTCTTGGCGACCCAGGTGCTTGGGCGCCTGGCAGTGGTGCGCGGCGGAAGGCCGGAAATCTTTCCGGTGAACTACGCGCTCGATGGTCGCACGGTGACCGTTCGGACAGCGCCGGGGGTGAAGCTCGCCTTCGGATCGTTTTCGTATGTGGCATTCGAGGTCGAGGAGATCGACCAGAGCACACGGGAAGGCTGGGTCGTCGTCGTGCGGGGCTTTGCCGAGGACATCACCGATGCGGGTGATGCATTCTCCGTGCACGCCCGGGGGGCCGGTGCCGAACCCTGGGTCGGGGGCAAGCTCGACTATTTCTTGGCCATCACGCGTGCCGACGTCTCAGGACGACGGATCGCCGCTCCGAAGACTTCCTAGATCCACGTTGCGCCGGCACAATCACGACACCCGAGGCCCTCGGCTGAGGACTTCGGCTCGAACGGTTTCTCAACTTCCTTCGTTGGGCTCCATGTGATGATGGTAAACCGGACCGATCGGGAACCGAACCTCGACGAGTCCGCCCACGAAGTGGGTGCTGACCTCGAATCGAGAGTGTCTGAAGACGTGCAGCATTTCTCGGTTCTCGAGCAACGTCGACGCGACGAAGGTGTTGATCCCACACATCCAGGCCGCTTGGGCAAGCAACTCGAGGAGCAAGGTGGCGACGCCATGGTGATGCCACTTGTCAGCCACGACAAACGCGACTTCGGCCTCTGCTCCCGAGGTCCGGTCATAGCGGCCAATTGCCACCATCCGACCTTCGATTTCCACCACCAAAGCGAGTCGGTCTGCGAAGTCGACATGGGTGAATCGGTGGATTTCTGACGGCGTGAGTTTCGGGTGCGGTGAAAAGAAACGGAAGTACACGGACTCCGGACTGAGCTCCTGATGAAACGTCGCCAAGCGATCGCCGTCATCAGCTCGAATGGGGCGGACATGCACCGTCGTCCCCAGCATCGTGGTGACGTCGCACTCAAGCGCCCTCGGATAGTCGCTGACATCGGTCGCCTGGGTATCCACTTGAGAGCTTGCTCGGGAGTTGAGCACGGTCCTGTCCGGTCGAGCAGACACCACCCGATCCCGTTTCGGGGTCACGGGATCGGCGTGTGCCGGATGCGTCGACCGGTCACCTCTTTTGGCACGATCCGGACATAGCACTCCCGGTTCCCGGCCGCCCACGGCCTCACGTCAAGGGCCTTGACCCTTTCGAGTTCGTCGGTTGACTTGATGAGATGGGCCTCGCCGGAAAGGAGCACACTCCAACCCTCCGTCAATGCATCGTCCACATGGTCGACCTCAAATGACACCGGACCGGCTGCAACCGCCTTCGTGATCGCTGCGGTCGGTTCGGTCCGAAACACCACGTCCCCATCGAGCGTTCTGAAGTTGACCGGAAAGGCTCCCGGCCCCCGATCTTCGATCAGGACCACCCGACCGACGCCACCGCCCGAAATCAACTCCAAGCACTCGGACAGATCGAGGGCCACCAGCGTCGCTGTCCCGACGGGATCACTCCTTCCCGGCGGCGAGAGCACTCCTCCTCCGGCGAGGGCGGCCATGCTCGTATCAAGTGCCTTTGACAGCCGCCACAGCGCTGACGGGGTGAGCTGGGATGCCGGGCTGTGTTCGATCATCTCGATGTACGCCGGATGCATGCCGGCACGGGATGCCAGTTCTTCACAGCTGAACCCCAGCTCCCGGCGTCGCTCGGCGACCCGTCGGCCGAAATCTCCCACGTCGTTCACCCGGGCCCTCCTCGGTCTAGCTCCAGGCTGACGGGTCCATACCTGGATCACCAGGGTCGTTGGACCCACCCGCACTCCGGACCATCGGCTCTGTTCGTGGGCGCTGAACACGCTCACGATCGGTGTGTGAGGTCGTCACACGCCCGGGACAGGGTCGGCTCTGTGTCACTCGATCCCCCCACGCGCCTGCCGGTCGACGCGACGATCCGGGAGGCAGCGACTGAGATGGAGCGCGCGGACACCTCGTCTTTGATGATCGGCGACCCGCCATCGAGGATCGTCACCGAACGCGACCTTGTTCGCGGCTTGGCTGCTGGTCTCCCGGTCGACTACCCGGTCGACCGGATTGCCAGCCCCCACCCGCTCTGGGTGACCACGAGCACGAGGCTCGTCGAGGCGCTCAATCTCATGGCGACGCACCGCGTTCGCCACCTCGTGGTCATTCGGCCAACCGGTGAAGTGGCGGGAATCCTGTCCCTCAAGACTGCCAGCGAGGCGGTGGTGAGCCGTTTGTGCTCACCCGTCGCTGGACCGTGATGCCGCTCGGCCTCGCCCGTCTCCCTTCCAGGAGACCGCTCTCACGGACGAGAAGTGCGGGACAACGTGCCGAGTTGGAACAGCTTGTGAATGATGCTCTCGGCAAGCGGGATCTCGAGGTCAAGGTGCCTGAGGCGGGCGATGGTGTCAGCACCTCCGCTTCACGGGTCTTCCGCTGCCAGGTCCTCCGAGACCCTCCTGGGATGTCGCCAGCGTGAGTGTGCTCGTCAGCTTCGCCTACATGCTTGTGCGAGCTAGCCGCCAGCCCTCGGAGCAGGTCTGTCCGCGGGGCTGGAACGGTCTGTCGTCGCGACGGCCTTAGCCTTGGAGTCACGGTCGAGCCGTCGCCGATCGGGCGCGACATCGACGCGTATTGGTCCCTCCGGCTGGGCTCGGCCGGCGAGTGTGTAGATCTCCGATCCGTCGACGGTCTCGTGAGCGAGAAGGATCTCGACAACCTTGTCGAGCACGTCACGATGATCCTTCAATATCCCGATCGCCCGTTCCTCGGCCTCGCGGAGCAGCCGCGCGACCTCCAGGTCGATGGCGGCCTGCGTCTCCTCGGCGAAGGGCCGCGAGGAGAACTCTGGTCCGCCGGCATCGAGGTAGACCGAACCACCTGAGGGATATCCGACCGGGCCAACTGCGTCCGACAGTCCGAACTCCCTCACCATCTTGGTGGCAAGATCGGTCGCCTTGGCCAGGTCGTTGCTCGCGCCGGTCGAGCCCTGTCCGAGGACGACCAGTTCACTGGCTCGGCCACCCAAGAGGACCGACAACGCGTCCTTCAGGTAATCCTCCCCGTACAGGTGACGTTCGACCAGCGGAAGTTGCTCGGTGACTCCGAGCGACTGTCCAGCAGGAAGGATGGTGACTTTCGAAATGGGGTCGGCCTTCTCTGAGTACACCGCGACGAGAGCATGTCCGGACTCGTGGATCGCCACTGCATGTTTCTCCTCGTCCAGCAGGACGTTGGAGCCCTCGCGCCGACCCAAGATGACACGGTCACGAGCCTCGTCGAAGTCGCCGGCAGCGAGAACCTCGCGGTCGTCGCGCACCGCGACAATGGCCGCTTCGTTCACGAGGTTGGCCAAGTCGGCACCAGAGAAGCCGGGCGTGGCTCGGGCAACGACGTCAAGGTCAACCGAGCTGTCCAATCGTTTGCCCTGACAGTGCACAGCCAGGATGGCACTCCGCTCAGACAAGGTTGGCAGCGGTATTACGACCTGACGATCGAACCGGCCAGGGCGTAGCAGCGCCGGGTCGAGCACCTCGGGTCGGTTTGTCGCAGCGAGGACGATGATTCCGGTGGCCGGATCGAAGCCATCCATCTCAGCCAGGAGCTGGTTGAGAGTCTGCTCGCGTTCGTCGTTTGAGACCAACGCTCTTCCGCCGCGCCGTTGGCCGATCGCGTCGATCTCGTCGACGAAGATGATGGCAGGAGCCCGCTTCCTTGCTTCCTGGAACAGATCTCGAACACGGGCGGCACCGACGCCGACGAACATCTCGACGAAGCTCGAACCGGTCACCGAAAAGAAGGGGACGTCGGCCTCGCCTGCCACCGCGCGGGCAAGAAGCGTCTTGCCGGTGCCGGGTGGACCGACCATCAGTACCCCGCGTGGGGCCATCGCTCCGGCCCGGGCATATCGCTCGGGGTTCCTCAGGAAGTCAACCACCTCGCGGACCTCGAACTTGGCGCCCTCGTATCCGGCGACATCGGCGAAGGTCGTCTTTGGACGCTCCTCGTCGAAGACCTTGGCCTTGGAACGGCCGACACCGAGGGCGCCCTGCATCCGGCCGGCGGCGCCCTTGGAGAGTCTCCACCACAAGTAGCCAAGAATGAGGAACGGCAGGAGCAGGATCACCCATGTGAGGATTTCACTGCCGAACGATGTGCTATTCGTGTTGGCCGTAATTTGCACTCCGGCGGCCGACAACTTGTCCAACAGAGACTGGCCGGCCTGCGGAGGAAATGCCGTCGTGTACTGACCGCCGTTGGTCAGGGTTCCCGAAGCACTGCCCGACGTATTGATCGTGACCGTCTTGACCTTATGGATCGACACATCGTGAAGGAATTGCGAATAGTTCAGTGAGACCGAGCTCGTGTGAGTTGTCGGAAGCTTGAACAACAGCACGAGAAAGATTGCGAGTGCGATGATCCAGAGGTAGTGGCGCCACGCCGGGGGTGCGGGCGGTGCCGTGGGGATGCCCCGGTCACCGGTAGGGGGAACGCCAGCCTTTTTCGTCATCGTGCAAGATGTTTTCACCTTTGTGGCTCCGGGCGCGACCGGGAGCCGGCCCGGGCTCTGGGGCGCCCGTGGCCCGAACGATTCGAGCCCCGTGCGTCGCCTCTTTGCGCCCGCCCAGAACAATGGGGTCGACTATGCCGGAACGACACCGTAGGGATAGCCGCAGAAAGAGGACAGAAATGGAACTCGGACTCTCCGACGAGGAGGCGAACGAGCTGCGCCGGCTCCTCGAAGGGGCACTCAGTGAGCTCAGTTCGGAGATCGCCGACACGGACAACGCGATGTACGTGCGCGAGCTACGAGCCCGGCGTGACTCCTTGCGCGGGATCCTGGAACGCTTGGGGGCCGTCTCCTCCTAGGCCGGGAGAGGAACGGACCACGTGATGGTGGTGCCGTGTTCCGAGGTATCGATGTCGAACCTGCCCTTGAGCTTTTCGGCCCGGGTCCGCAGGTTGTTGAGCCCCAGGCCACCCTCGTTTGAGCGATCGGCGGGGAAGCCGTGGCCGTCGTCTCTAACCGCCAGAACGCACTGACCTCTGTCTGCACGGACAGTCACCGACGCGCGCCGCGCGCCGGAGTGTCGTGCCACATTGGTCAGTGCTTCCCGCAGCGCGAACAGCAGATGTTCCAGAAGGTCGATGGGGATCGCGGAATCAACCGGACCATCGAACGCGACGGGCACCTCGAATCCCAAGACCGAGCCAAGTTCCCGAGCCAGCGCAAGGATCTTGGCACGCGGTCCTTGCTCGTCGCGGACCGCGGAGAGCTCAAAGATCGACGATCGGATCTGTCGAATCGTGTCGTCGATGTCGGCAATCGCCCGGTTGAGCCGTTCAGAAAGCGAAGGAGTCTCAGCGGAGCGTGTGATGCCCTGGAGCGAAAGGCCTATTGCAAAGAGCCGCTGAATGACAGCGTCGTGGAGGTCTCGGGCGATCCGATCGCGGTCCTCGAATACCGCGCTCTCCCGGACTCGGCTGTGCAGACGAGCATTTTCGATCGCAATCCCGGCGGCTTGCGCGAGGGCCATCACCAATTCCTCGTCGTCCTTGGTGAACTCGGCCCAGCCGATCTTGTCCGTCAGGTAGAGATTTCCGTAGACCTGGTTGTGGGACATGATCGGTACCCCGAGGAATGACTTCATTGCTGGATGGTTTGGTGGGAAACCGTAACTATCCGGATGGTCGTTCAGATTCGCCAGTCGTAAGGGCTTCGGATCGAGGATGAGGAGCCCGAGCACACCCTTACCGGTGGGCCGAGTTCCGATCGCTCTTTCCATTTCGGCATCGATGCCGATGGTGATGAACTCGGCGAGCCCGGTGTGACTCTCGTCGAGGATGCCGAGAGCTCCGTATTGGGCACCCACCATGGAGCGTGCTTCCTCGATGATGTGGCGAAGAAGGACCGGCAAGGCGAGGTCAGCCTCGATGAGGAAGACAGCCTCGAGGAGCCGGCGGAGCGTGGCCGGGTCTTCGATGCTTCGGTAGGGCATGCGAGGCCGATCGTAGCCCCGTGGCCGGCGGATGCCATGCCAGAAGGCCCTGGATGCGCGGTCCTTCGAGGCTGTTTCGAAGCACGGGGGACGAACGACCCTGGTGCTCTCCGCCGCCGGGAGCGCATGCTGAAAACTCCGAGCTAGAAGACCGGAGACGACACGAACCGAGCGAGTGATGGCTTGGACTGCGGAGCAAGCGATGCGGGAGACGAAAGGCCCAATTTCGATGTATGGCGAACTGCTCCTGGCCTCCCTGGAGATCCAGGGGGACCACGATTTGGGCAGTGACCCGGCCGAGTTACGCGCCCGAGTTCTTGAGCTTCGGGCCCGTCTTGGCGATCCCGGAACGGTGCAGCCCACCGCTGCCGGAGTCGCCGATGACATCGCGGCGAACATCGACTACGACCTCGCACTTACTCGCCTATGCATGGCCTACGGCATCGACGTCGATCCGAAGCGATTTGAACGGCCGATGATCGAGCGGTGCCGGCTCGAGAACTCGCTTCGAGCGTTCGGCGTGGATTTAGAGCGAAGTTGACTTCAAGTTCCCTCGGAAGGGGGGTGCGATTTTGGATGGTCGCGTCGTTCCGCGAGCCGGGTTGCGAAAATGGCAGCCTCTGTCCGGCGTTCCATTCCAAGCTTTGAAAGCAGATTTGACACGTAATTCTTGACCGTCTTCTCTGCCAAGAAGAGAGCCTCTCCAATCTGCCGGTTGGTCCGGCCCTCTGCGATCTGATCGAGGATCCGCCGCTCCTGGGGTGTCAGCGACGCCAGTTGCTTGTCCTCGTCCGAACCGCGACGAACGCGCTCAAGCACCCGTTGGGCAATGCCGGGATCAAGGAGGGTTCCTCCGGAAGCGACCTTCCGAATGTCCGAAACCAGGTCGGTCCCGCCGACCTGTTTCAAGACATACCCCGCGGCCCCGGCCAGGACGGCCGCAAGAAGCGCTTCGTCGTCGGCGTACGAGGTGAGCATCAGGCAGGCAATCTCCGGATTGTCCGATCGGACTTCTCGGCACACCTCAACCCCACTGCCATCGGGAAGTCTCACATCGAGAATGGCCACGTCCGGCCGGGCCAGGGGGATCCGATTGAGGGCGTCAGCGACCGTGCCAGCCTCTCCCACGACCTCTATGTCGTCCTCGGTTTCGAGGAGGGCACGGAGGCCGGTGCGCACGACCTCGTGATCGTCGAGGAGAAAGACCCGGATCGGCACCCCGCAATTGTGCCAGAGCGGGGGTGTCCACGGCGGAGCACTGGCGATGGGGCCCGTCCCAGGTTGACGAGGGGCCTGAAGGGTGACTTTGGTCCCTAGTCGGCTCTCGATCCGTCTTTCAGAGTGATTGAGAGGTCCAAAGCCAGGTCATGACCAGGCTGTGGCTTGACCGAGAGGGGACGGATGTCAGTCATCGATACTCAGCCGGGACCAGCCCAGCCGGCTCCGGTTGACCAACCATCACTGTCGACCCGCAACCAGGAGAAGGCCCACGCTCTGGGTTTGACCTCGGCCACTGGGCTGGTGATCGGCAGCATCGTCGGCACCGGTGTGTTCACTATGCCGGCTGTGCTGGCCGGTGCCGGCACCATGGGCATCGTCGTTCTGGGCGTCATCGCTGTGGGCGCCATGCTCCTGGCGGTCCTGTTCGGTCAGCTCACCAAGCGGGTGCCCAACAGCGATGGCGGACTCTACGCCTACTCCAGACATGAGTTCGGCGACTTCGCGGGGTACTTGGTTGGTTGGTGCTACTGGGTCCAAGCCTGGGCGGGGAACGCTGCGATCGTTTCGTCTTGGGTGTTCTATGTGGACGCCCTGTTCGGCTTCGCTCACCCGACCGGAATGGAGAATTTCGGTATCGCGATGGTGGGGTTGTGGGTGCCCGCCATCGTCAACTTGGTCGGGATCCGCCAGATGGCGTGGTTCCAGAACGTCACCGTCATTCTCAAGTTCTTCCCGTTGCTCTTCGTCGCCATAGTGGGATGGTTCTTTGTGGAGAAAGCTCACTTTGGACCCTTTAACGCTTCGGGTGGCAGTCTGTACAGCGGCATCGGGATCGCCGCCGGAGTCGCGCTGTTCTCCTTCATCGGGGTCGAGGCGGCTGCGGTCACCGCCAAGCGGGTACGGGACCCCCGCAGGAACGTCATGCGCGCCTCGATGATTGGCACTGCTATCAGCGCTTTGTTGTACGTGCTGGTCACCGCGGCAGTGATGGGACTGGTCTCCCATCACACCCTTGTCAACACCGGGTCTCCATTTGTCAACGCCTTTCAGAGCATCTTCCCCGGCAGTGCGTGGGCTCCGAAGTTCATCGCCGCCATCGCCGTTGTCTCGGGGATCGGAGCGCTGAACGGGTGGACACTGATCGTCACAGAGACGTCGCGGGCGATCGCCCAGGACGACATGTTCCCCCGCCCGTTCACCTGGACGGACCGCAAGGGAACAGCCTGGTTCGGCATCCTGGTCGGCACCGCGCTGCCATCGCTCCTGATGTTGTGGCGTTACACCACGAGCTCTGGGCTCACGGTGTTCACCTATCTGGTGGACCTCACAGTGGTCACGGTGGCGATCCCCTACTTCATGTCGGCGATCGCCCAGCTCACCTTCCTGGTCTCAGGGCGTCGCCGAGTGCAGGGCTGGCTTCTGGCCCGGGACCTTTCGGTCGCTGGAGCGAGCGTCCTGTTCTCGATGTGGGTGACGTTCGCCTCGGGATACCAAGTCGTCTACCAGGCGCTGGTCGTGATCCTTACCGGGCTCGTCCTGTACGTCTTCTTGAATGCCCGTCGCCAGCGACTTGGTGAGGCGACCGAGCCGGTGGACCTCCCCGCAGAGGGTCCCGCCGTCGAGCTGACCCAGTCGTCGTGAATCGACCATGACCACCGGGTCCAATCGGTGAGCCAAGACCCCAGTCGCGTGTGATCTCGGGCTGGACGCCGGCGGTGCATTGTCGACCCCGGAAGGTCCAATGTGGGACCTTCAGCCCTTCCGGCACCCCTTCGGAACCGGCACGATGGAACCGTGACGCAGAGTCTCCGGAAGGAAGGCCGAATCGTCGTCGGTGTCGACGGATCCGCCTCGTCGAAGGCAGCCCTTAGCTGGGCACTGGGCCAAGCGAACCTGACCGGGGCCCGGGTCGAAGTGGTGGCGGCGTGGGGGTACCCCGTCTATGTCAGCGATGCCGACTCTTGGCCCGTCGATCTCGATCTCGAGTCCATCGTCACCCACCAACTCCAACGGGTTCTCGGAGAGGTCGTCCCCAACGACAGCCCGATCACTGTCGACGTCGTCGTGCGCCCCGGGCCTCCGTCCGTGGCACTGATCGAAGCCTCCAGGGGCGCAGATCTCCTCGTCGTCGGGACTCGGGGCCACAGTGAGTTCACAGAGGTGTTTCTGGGTTCCGTGAGCCTCCACTGTGTCGCCAGAGCCCACTGCCCGGTGGTCGTGGTCCGAGCGGACGGATATTGACCGAGCGAGTCGATTACGCCGATGACACCGGCCGGCCCTCCGACCCAAGCCTCGGTCGATGGCGAAGGGGCGGGACCTATGACCCTTCTGGTCGCTCCAGGGACGTCGTACGGTGGCGGTACGAAGACAGTACGAGCAGGTGCGAGCCACTCGAGTTCGCACGCCCTTCAGAATGGGAGGTGGTGACGTGACCTTCGCAGTCAGATCTGAAGTCGGCAAGCTCCGGCAAGCGATTCTGCATCGACCCGGGCTCGAACTCTCCAGGCTCACGCCCGAGAACATCGGTGAGTTGCTGTTCGATGACGTGATGTGGGCGAAGAAGGCCAAGGAGGAGCACGACGCCTTCGCCGAAGCGTTGCGGGAAAAGGGGGTTCGGGTTCACTACTACGGGCGACTGCTCAGCGAGACATTAGACGTGCCCGAGGGTCGCCAGTTTGTACTCGATCGCATCTGCACTCCCGAGATGCTCGGCCCGTCGCTCGTGGATCCCGTCAGGAAGCTGCTCGAACGGCTCGACAGTGAGACCCTGGCTGAGCATCTGGTCGGTGGCGTGCTGAAGGCGGACCTCCAACCCTTGAAGGCGAAGAGCCTGAAGTGGGACATGCTTCGTGCCGACGACTTTGTGCTGTCCCCGCTGCCCAATCACCTGTTCCAGAGGGACAATTCGTGCTGGATCTATGGCGGTGTGACGATCAATCCCATGGCCAAGCCGGCTCGGCGACGCGAATCGCTTCACACGCGGGCCATCTATCGGTTCCACCCGCTGTTCAGAGACTCCGACTTCATCACCTACTACGGAGACGACGACGAAGATCACCAACCGGCGACCCTCGAGGGTGGCGACGTGCACGTCGTAGGCAACGGTGCCGTGCTGGTCGGGATGGGGGAGCGGACCACGCCTATGGCGGTCGAGATCTTGGCGCGAGCTCTGTTTGCCTCGGGCCAGGCGACGAAGGTCGTGGCGATCGAGCTCCCCCGCTCGCATGCCTTCATGCACCTCGACACCGTGATGTCCATGGTCGACCGATCGACGTTCGTCCTGTATCCGTACTTCGACCGGCGCCTTCGGAGCTGGACCATCACCGCTGGACACGATGGCCAGGCCCCGGTGAGCCGCAATCACGACCTGTGGGAGACCTTGGCTCGGATACTGGAAATCGAGCAGGTGACGGTGCTGACGACCGACGAGGACATCCGTGCCGCCGAGCGTGAGCAGTGGGACGACGGCACCAACTACCTCGCGGTGGCGCCTGGGGTGGTGTTCGGATACGAACGCAACGTGGCCACGAATACCATGCTCCGAAAGCACGGTCTCGAGGTGGTGACGATCGCCGGGAGCGAGCTGGGTCGGGGTCGAGGCGGCCCACGGTGCATGACCTGCCCGATCGAACGTGACGCGGCGGACTAGGCCGAAGAGGAGGTGGCAAACACGATGAACCTGCGGGGAAGAAGCCTACTGAAAGAGTCCGATCTCACCCCCGATGAGTTCCTCTATCTGATCGACCTCGCTGGGGAGCTGCGTGCTGCGAAGCGATCGGGCACCGAGGTGGAGCGCATGAGCGGTAGGAACATCGCTCTCATCTTCGAAAAGCCATCGACGCGGACGAAATCGGCATTTGAAGTGGCGGCGCACGATCAGGGCGCACACGTGAGCTATATCGGACCGGGCGAATCTCAGCTCGGGAAGAAGGAGTCCATGTCCGACACGGCTCGCGTGCTCGGGCGCATGTACGACGGTATCGAGTACCGCGGCTTTTCCCAAACGATCGTCGAGACGTTGGCTACCCATTCCGGAGTGCCGGTATGGAACGGGCTCACCGACGAATGGCATCCCACCCAAATGCTGGCCGACATTCTGACAATGCGTGACCACGCGAGTGTGCCGGTTACCGATGTGGCCTACTGCTACTTGGGTGATGCCCGGAACAACACCGCCAACTCGCTGTTGGCGACCGGCGCACTGTTGGGGATGGACGTCCGCATCGCCGCTCCAGAGGCGCTCTGGCCATCCGGAGAGGTGCGGGCGATCGCCAAGGCCTTGAGCGAGCAGTCCGGTGCCCGCATCACGTTGACCGAGGACGTCTTCGCTGCCGTCCACGGGGCCCACTTCTTGTACACCGACGTGTGGTTGTCGATGGGCGAGCCCGCCGAAGAGTGGGACGAGCGGATCGACCTGCTGTTCCCTTACCAGGTGAACCACGCGGTGATGCACGCCACCGGGATCCACGAGACCAAGTTCATGCACTGTCTGCCGGCTCTCCACAACACGGAGACAGAAGTCGGTCGGATGGTGTTCGAGAAGCGCGGACTCACCTCCTTGGAAGTCTCCGACGAAGTCTTTGAGTCTCCGGCCTCGGTCGTCTTCGACCAGGCCGAGAACCGCCTGCACACCATCAAGGCACTGATGGTGGCGACGATCGGGGACTGAGATGCGCTTGGTCGTCGCGCTCGGGGGCAATGCGCTCCTTGAGCGCGGTGAGGTGCCGCTGGCCGAGGTCCAGCGGTGCCACGTGGTCGCCGGGATCGGAGCGCTTCTTCCGATTCTGCGCGCCCACGAGGTCGTGATCACACATGGGAACGGCCCTCAGGTGGGCCTGTTGGCGCTCGAGAGTGCGCGGGATCCGGCCCTGCCTCATCCCTACCCCTTCGACGTTCTCGACGCCCAGACGCAGGGGATGATCGGATACCTCATCCAGCAGGCGGTGGAGAATGCGCTGCCGGGCCGCCCGGTGGCCAGTGTCATATCCCAGACCCTCGTCTCGGCCGATGATCCGGCGTTCAACGTCCCGACCAAGTTTGTGGGGCCCACCTATCCCGAGGACGAGGCTCGTCGTCTGGCGAGCCGCCTCGGTTGGTCGATCGCCGCAGATGGGGACAAGTGGCGCCGCGTCGTGGCCTCCCCGGAGCCCAGGCAGATCGTCGAGATCGACACCGTCCGGACCCTTCTTGAGGCGGGGACGGTGGTGGTGTGTGCCGGCGGGGGGGGGATCCCGGTGTGTCGAGTGGAAGACCGCCTCGTCGGGATGGAGGCGGTGGTCGACAAGGACCTCACCGCGTCCCTGCTCGCGAGTGATCTCGGGGCCGATGCGCTGGTCCTGCTGACCGATGTCGCAGCCGTCGAATTCGACTATGGAACCGAGTTTGCTCTGGCCGTGAGGAGGGTGAGCCCGGAAGCCCTACGGGCCCATCGGTTCCCGGCGGGCTCGATGGGACCCAAGGTCGAAGCGGTATGTCGTTTTGTCGACGCCACGTCGAACGGGGCCTACATCGGTCGCCTGAACGAGGTCGGGCGGATCCTCGAAGGCACCGCAGGAACCTATGTTGGACCCGGCGCCGAGCTCGTGGTCGAGCCGGTCGATTCGGGTGGTGTCCCCTCCGGGGCCACCCGCCCGCATGCATCCTCGTGTGCGGAGAGAAAGGGGAGCAGGTGAGCGGAGCCCCGGGAGGCCCGGTTTTGGTGGGGATCGATGGGTCGCCTTCGTCCTTGGACGCGTTGGACTGGGCGGCACGACATGCTGCGGCCACCGCAACCGCACTGGAGATTGTGACCGCATGGGAGTGGCCGTCCACCTACGGGAGCCCGCTGCCCCTGCCCGAAGGTTTCGACCCCGAGGCGGACGCTGCCCATCTCTTGGACGACGCCGAGGCGCGGGTCCGCAAGGCATTCCCGGATGTGCCGATCCGCAAGGTTGTCCGCGAGGGGCACCCGGCATCCGTGTTGGTGGAGTGCTCCAAGGATGCGTCCCTGCTCGTGGTCGGCTGCCGAGGCCACGGGGCCTTCGTGGGAATGGTCCTCGGCTCGGTGAGTGAACACTGTGTGACGAACGCGCACTGTCCAGTGGTCGTCCTTCGCCCGTCCTAGGCCGACGGTGACGCACGGCGTCGCGACACGAAGAGAGGGCAGAGACAAACGTGCAGCCACCGGCGGTCAGAACTGAACGGCTGTCGAAGCGCTATGGCACGGTCGACGCGCTGAAGGATCTCGACCTTGACGTCGCGGAGGGCGAGGTGCTCGGGTTCCTGGGTCCCAACGGAGCCGGGAAGACCACCACGATCCGGCTGCTGCTCGGTCTGGTCCGGCCCACGAGTGGGAGTGCCGAGATCTTCGGTCTCGACTGCCAGAGCGAGGCCGTCGCAGCCCACCGAAGGCTCGCATACGTGGCTGGCGAGGCCAACCTCTGGCCAGGGCTCACGGGACGAGAGACGCTTCACCTCCTCGGGCGGGTCCATGGACAGGTCGACCCGGCCTATCGCGACGCGCTCATCGAGCGATTCGACCTCGACCTGGCCAAGAAGGTGCGCGCGTATTCGAAGGGCAACCGCCAGAAACTGATCCTGGTCGCCGCGCTCATGACTCGGGCGGACCTCCTCCTCCTGGACGAGCCCACTGCAGGGCTTGACCCGCTCATGGAGCAGGCGTTCCGCCATGCGGTCCACGAGGCGCGAGAAAGAGGTCAGACCGTCTTCTTGTCCTCCCATATCCTGAGCGAGGTCGAAGCGCTGTGCGACCGGGTCGGGATCCTTCGCAGCGGGTCCCTTATCGACATCGGCACACTGTCCGAAATGCGGCACCTCTCGGCACTCAGCGTCGAGGCGACCTTTGATGGGCCTCCGCCCGATCTGTCCCGGGTGCCTGGCGTGGACTCGATCGAGGTCGAGGGCCAGGTGGTGCGGTGCCAGGTCCGCGGGTCGGTCGAGCCACTTCTGCGCGTGCTCGCCGCGTCGGGTGTCCACGAGCTGCTCAGTCGCGAGCCGTCGCTCGAGGAGCTGTTCCTGGCGCACTACGGCGCGGAGGGGGAGGCCCGTGACGACCTTGTCTCCGACACTCGCTGAATCCCGCGTGGGGTCGGGTCACTCGCGATGGGTGATCGCGGGGCTCACCGGCCGCAAGGCGGTGCGCTCGGGAGCGCTCTGGGGGTACGTGTTCGGGATCGTCGTCGCCTCCTCGGCACTTGGGTATGCGGCGACGTACAAGACACAGGCTGCGCGCGACCACCTGGCTGCCACCTTCGGCGACAACTCCGGCATCGACGCGCTCATCGGGCGGGCCCACGACGTCCAAACGGTGGCCGGGTTCACCGCCTGGCGGAGCCTTGGCGTCCTCGGGATCGTGGGGGCGGTCTGGGGGGTGCTGGCTTCGACGAGGCTGCTTCGGGGCGAGGAAGAGGCCGGTCGCTGGGAGCTACTGCTCGCCGGGCGGACCACTCGAAGGAGTGCGGCGGCCAAGGGGCTGTTGGGGCTCGCCGCCGGTGCCGGCGTCCTCTACGCAATCACCGCGGTGGTGGCGGTCGCCATCGGGCGCTCGGGCAGGGTCGGGATCGACGCCCCCTCCGCCCTCTTCCTGGCCCTGGCCCTGGTAGTCAGCGCAGTCGTCTTCCTGACCGTCGGCGGGCTTGCCAGCCAGCTCGCCGCGACCCGCCGTCGCGCCGCTGCGTACGGCGGGGTGGCGATCGGAGTGAGCTTCACCCTCCGCCTCGTCGCCGACTCCTCGGCGTCGCTCGGCTGGCTTCGGTGGACGACGCCGCTCGGGTGGGCGGAGAACCTCCGCCCGTTGAGTGGGAGCGACCCGGTCGCGCTACTGCCGATCGCAGGGTTGTGCGCCGTGTGCGTCACGGCGGCCCTCCTGTGTGCTGGGCGCCGGGACATGGGGGCCAGCATCGTCCCGGACCGTTTCGAGGCCCCGGCCCATCTGGCGCTGCTCGGCGGGACGCTCGGGCTCGCCACCCGGCTGTCGCGGGCGAGTGTTCTCGGATGGCTGGCTTCGATCGGGGGAGCAGGGCTGATCACCGGCTTCATCGCGAAGGCGGCGGGCGGCGCGCTCACGGGGTCGGCCAGCGCACGCCATGCCCTCGCCCGTCTGGGTGCATCGGGGACCGGGCCCCGGGTCTTTCTCGGCGTGACCCTTCTTATGGCGGCGCTGCTGGTCGGCCTGCTCGTCTCGAGTCAGGTCGCCGCAATCCGAAGCTCTGAGGCGACCGGGCAGCTCGATCACCTCCTCGTACGGCCGGTGCCCCGCATGCGATGGTTCGCCTCCGGGTTCGGCCTCGTCGCCTTGGGAGCCGTCCTCGGCGGAGTGTTGGTTGGACTCTGCGCCTGGCTAGGCCAGGCCAGTCAGCACGCTGGGGTGCCGTTCGCTTCCCTGGTCGATGCGGGGCTCAACGTCGTACCTCCGGCCCTATGCGTGCTCGGGGTGGGCGCGCTGGCCTTCGGGGTGTGGCCCCGAGCGACCGTCGTCGCCACCTACAGCGTCCTGGTCTGGTCCTTCCTGCTCGACCTGGTCGGCGGGATCGTGGGCCTGAACCACTGGCTGCTCGATACGTCCCTGTTCCACCAGATCGCAGCTGCTCCGGCCGAGACCCCCAACTGGCCCACGAATGCCGTCATGCTCGCCGTGGCGGTCGTCGCGGCTGTGGCCGGAGCCGTCGGATTTGCTCGGCGAGACCTGGCTGGGGAGTGAGGTTCAGCTCGTCACGATGAAACCGGGGGATCGGCTGAAGGGCCGCCACCGCATCGGGGTCCATCGGATGGGCGAACAGTAGCCCTGACACCTGATGCACTGCGCGTGGCAAAAGGGAATACAACTGGTTGCGGTACTCGACTCCTTCGGCCCGAGGTTTCGATTTTCGAACGCTCGAGCCCCGAGGATCAGGCTCGACACGAGCATGTGGCCCAGGACTGAGTCACTTAGTTTGGCCGAGCCTCAGACGCGACTCGGCCCGGCCGGACTATGTCCGGCCGGGCCGAGTGCAACCGCTGTGGGTGTGTTCAGGCTGCCTTGCTCGCAACCGTGTGCAACCCGACCAGCTCCACCGACTCGCTCGTCCGACGAGCGTGGAACATACCCAGCCCGACGAGGATCAGCATCAGGAAGCCGAGTGACCAGGCGACGATGGCGCCCACGAAGGCGATCTCACCGAACACCGAGAACGAGTACGCCTCGAGCAGCAGGCCCCGGAGGGTCGTGCCCTGGAAGACCGTCGCGGACTCAGCCTGGTACTTGGCTGCCGCCGCGGAACCTGCGGGGAGAGACCGGGCCAGCGTGCTGAGCTGGGCGTAGGTCTTGCCCCCACCGATCTCCTGAAGGTGCACGGCGATGAAGTCGTTGGCGTACACCTCAGCCTGGGCGCCCGTGGTGAGCGCCTGGCCGGCGTACTGCGACACGCTCGGGATCATTGACGGGGTGATCTCCGTCCCGACCTTGGCATGTGCGAACGCGGCCGCCGGCGGGAACACGATCTTCTGCTCCGCCAACTGGGTGTGCACGTTGTTGTTGGCGAACGTGTAGCCCCAGTATCCGAGCGCACCGGCAACGATCAGGACGACGGCCACGATCAGGCCGCCCCCCGAAATCAGCACATCGAATGTCTTCCTTCTCATTTGTCTTCTCCTTGTCTGAGCGAACTGTCGTGCCGTGAATTCACGGCTTAGGAGAAAGGATCCACCTCCGGGGTTCCCGGACACAGGGTCAAAGGTCCATTCAGAAGGGACTGAAGTCCCGAGTTCGGAGGCCCTGTCCGAAGGCCCTAGATCACGTGCCCAGACCCTGCCTTTGATGCCGAGGCGGTCTCGGCGGCTCCTAGATCAAGCCGACGAGGCTCGCCGGCATGACCGGCTCCATCGCGACGATGCGGCTATCGGCTCCTCGGCGAGGGTGTTGATGGGGCCGCCGTCGGGTCGGTCGGCTCGTCGCAGGGACCTGAGAGCGAGACCGAGAGTCGTCAATCGCGCGAGAGTTTGGATGGGGGTTTCGCCGTACCGACCGGTCGGTCCACAAACGTCAGAGCCGCGGACCGAGCCAAGCCGGAAGCCCCGGTTGAAACTTCCTATGCTTCGCAAACCATGTCGTTGACCGACACGCCGAGCGAGGCGGCCGCCAAGGTGCCGACTCCGCGCCTTCCTCCCTTGACCCCGCATTCAGCGAAGCTGATGGAGGTTGAGAGAGTCGCGCTTCGCCTGTTCGACGAGCGCGGGTTTGGGAACGTGACCGTGCAGGAGATCGCGGCCGCCGCCCAGATCTCGGTGCGCACCTTCTACCGCTGGTTCCCGGCCAAGGAGGATGTGTTCCAGGTCAGGATCGACCGGCGATCCCAGGCGCTGCGCGCGGTGTTGACAGGCTTGAGCCAGGTCGAGCCGCCGATGCATGCGCTCCGCCTCGCGTACGAACGGGTCCTGGCGGACGATGATCTCGAGCTCCTCCGCCTGTGGTCGTCAGTGGTCCAGAACTCGCCCGGCGTGCTCCGCGGGGTTGTGGGTGGCATGCACATGAAGACCCGCCAGGTGCTGGCCGACTTCTTCGCTGATCGGTATTCCCTTGCCAGCGACTCCCTCGTGCCGGCCGTGCTCTCGGCCGCCACCATGGGCGTGATCGAGGCCTCGCACATCCAGTGGTACATGGCGGGCGGCGACCTGCCTCGGCTGATCTGCGACAGCATCGAGGTGTTGGAGAAGGCCATCGGAACGGACCCGGGGAGCTGGTTGGGAGACGCCGTGTCGGTGCTCGGCGGACGACCGGCGCGGGCCGGAGCTCAGCTTCTCGAACAGACAGGAGCCTTGTCCCAACCTTGACACCCTGAGACCCCGTTGGCATGATCTTTCTTCGCCGTCGGCAGGGTCGATCACCGATTGGGGGCGCCTGATGGATCGTCTTGCGATCATCTCCGTGGACGGTCACGTCCGTGGCTCTCGTGAGATCTACCGTGACTATGTCGAGTCGCGATTTGTCGAGGACTACGAGTCGTGGGCGAAGGCGTTGGAGGGCACGCCCGACACCGGCAACCGGCAGCCGCAGATCCCGGTCGAGAACCAGTGGGACTCGAAGGCCCGCATGCGCGACCTTGAGAGCAACGGGGTGATCGCCGAGGTGCTCTTCCCGAACGGTATGCCGTTCCAGGCGCAGAGCCTCGACGATCTCGGCCGTTCCCAGGATCCCGAGGTAATGCGTCAGTCCCGCCTCGCCTACAACCGGTGGCTCGCCGACTTCTGCGCGGATGCGCCGGGACGGCGCTCCGGTCAGGCCGTCGTCGCATTCGACGACGTCGAGCAGGCCGTGGCCGACATCCACTGGGCCAAGGAGCACGGTCTCGGGGGGATCATGATGCCGCCGCTCCTCCCCGGCGGGACCTTCTTCTTCGACCCGGTCCTGGACCCGATCTGGAACGCCTGCACCGAGCTCGAACTCCCGCTCAGTCAGCACGGCGGGTCGGGCGCCCCCGCCTACAGCCCCGGCGGCTTCGCCGCGATCATGACGCTCGCCATCGAGCACTCCTTCTTCTCTGGCCGGTCCCTATGGCAGATGATCCTGGGCGGGGTGTTCGACCGCTTCCCCGACCTGCGGATGGTGTTCGTCGAGACCGAGGCGGATTGGATCGCCCCGATCATCAAGAAGCTCGACCGCCGCCTCAGCTGGGGTGACGATTGGATGGGATTCGCCCGGTTCCTCCAGCGTGATCGGGCGTTCGGGAAGACCGCCCACGAGTACTGGGCCACCAACTGCTACGCCGGCATCTCGCCGTTCACCTGTACTCAGGTCTCGCTCGAGGAGTTCGACTCCGACTCCGGTGCGGCGGAGACCGAGACGTTCCATATCAGCGCCGACCGGGCCATGTTCGGGGTCGACTATCCGCACTTCGAGTCGATCTTCCCGGGGACCCATGACCACGTGACCGAGCTGGTCTCGCACCCGAGCATCAGCGAGTCGGCCGCCCGCCAGGTGCTCTACGAGAACGCCGCCTCGATCTACAGATTCGACCTCGAAAAGCTGCAGCCCGACATCGATCGGATCGGGTTCGACCTCACCGATCTCTCTTTGACGCCGGTTACCTGACCGGCCGCGCTCCCGACCTTCCCGCACCGGAGGCAGACGTGTCAGGCAGTTCGCCCACCGCTGGCGTGACGGATGTGCGCGGGCCGGTTCCCGGTACGCCCGCGCTCCAGTTCGCACCGTACGACCTTGGCGCTCTCGGGTACCTGGAGGAGGAGTTCTTCGTCTCCGGGCGGGCCGAAGCGTTCGCGTCGGAGAATCCCGAGGTAGCCGGTGCCCAGGTGTCGGCGGTCGACGGCGCCGACTATCTGACGAGGTTGGTCGTTCGCCGGCCGATCGACCCGGCTCGGTTCAACGGGTCGGTGATCGTCGAGTGGCTGAATGTGAGCGGGGGTATCGACGTCGAGCCCGACTGGGCCCTCTCGCACCGCCACATCATCCGGGAGGGGTTCGCGTGGGTTGGCGCCTCCGTGCAGAAGGCCGGCATCGACGGCGGCGGCCTGATGGAAGGCGAGAACCATCTGAAAGCGCTCTTTCCGGAGCGATACCAGACCCTCGTCCACCCCGGCGACTCGTACTCCTTCGACATGTACAGCCAGATCGGCCGGCTGCTCCGGGGCGGGGACGGCCCGCTCGCACCCCTCGTGCCGGTCCGGCTCATCGGCGCCGGGCACTCGCAGTCGGCCGCCTTCCTCGTCAGGTACATCAACGACATCGACCCGCTCGCCGGCGTCTTCGACGGGTTCTACGTGCACGGCCGGGGTGCCACGGGCGCCCGGCTGGACGGCTGGCGGATCCCACCCCGGGACGGTGCCGGCGGCGAGCAGTCCGGCGACCTGATGAATGGGGTGCCGACCCCAATCCGAGCCGACGTGCGGGTCCCGGTGCTGACTCTCCAGAGTGAGACCGACGTGGTGCTGCTCGGCGGCGGACGAGCGCGGCAGCCCGACAACGACTCCTTCAGGCTCTGGGAGATCACCGGCTCTGCCCACGCCGAGACCTATCTCCTCGTGGCGAGCCGCGAGGACACCGGCCGGGAGTCCCCGGCCGAGCTCGCGACGTTGCTCAACGCCACCGAGGGCGTGAGCGCGCTGTTCCCGACCAAGGTCCCCATCGCGTCGGGACCCCAGCAGCACTACGTCAGCCATGCCGCGTTGGCCCATCTGGACCGCTGGATCGCGGGTGGGGAGCCACCGCCGCACGGGGAGCGCCTGGAGACGGGCGACGCCGCCGACACCCTCGTGCCGGACGAGCACGGCATCGCCCGCGGAGGTATCCGGACGCCGTGGGTCGACGTGCCGGTCGCAACCCTGTCGGGCCTCGGCGGAGCCGGCGCAGGCCAGATGAACTTCTTGTTCGGCACGACGGTGCCGTTCGACCAGGCGACCCTCGCCGAGCTGTACCCGGGCGGTCGCGCCGACTACCTCCAGCGCTTCGAGGAGTCGCTCGACAGCGCGATCGAACGTGGGTTCCTCCTCGAGGCCGACAAGCCCGAGATCCTGGCCGTCGTCGAAGCCGGGTACCCGGGCTAGGGGCATCGTCCTGCATCGCCACCAGCGGTGGCGGGCTCGTCCACGTCGGGTCGCTCCGCCCGCTTCACACCGTGGCGGGTGAGGGAGATCCGATGAGACCCGCCGAATCCGCGCTCGTCGGCGAGCGTGGCGGGGCCGGGTCGGCTGGCCAGTCGTGGCGGGCGATCCGATTCTCGGTGTCACGCCGCATCGGGCTCGCCGTCGTGCTGAGCGCGAGCCTTGCCCTCGTCGCCGGGGCGCTCGGCATCTCCTTCGCGCTCCAGTCCGAGGACCAGGCCCATATGGCGCTCACCTCGCTGCTCCCGGCCACCGCCACCGCCAACGAGATCCTGGCGGTGCTCATCGACCAGGAGACCGGTGAGCGCGGATACGAGATCACCGCGCAGGCGAGGTTCCTGCAGCCCTTCACCAACGGGAAGGCCGAAACGCCGCGGCTGCTCGGCACGCTCCACGGCGAGCTCGCCGCCGACCCCCGGGGACGTGGGTTGCTCGCCACGGTCGGCGTCCGCTACCGCACCTGGCTCACGACCTTCGCCGATCCCGAGATCGCCGCGGTCGCGGCCGGGGACGGTGCCGCCGCGATCGCGACCGAGCGGACCGGCATCGGGAAGTCCCTCTTCGACGCGTTACGAAGGAGCGTCACGACGCTCGACGGGCACTTGGCCACCGAGGTGCAGGCGGCCACATCGCGGAGCCTCGGCCTCCAGGAGGACACCCTCTGGATCGTGGTGGCGATCCTCGCGTGCCTCGTGGCCGGCGCGGTGCTGGGGCTCGTGGTGCTCACCCGTTGGGTGATCCACCCGGTCCGGGAGCTGGAGCACGAGGTGCGGGTGGTGGCGGCGGGCGACATCGACCACGAGGTCGGCTCGTCGGGACCCTCCGAGATCGCCCGACTGGGGCAGAGCGTGGAACAGATGCGGCGTCGGGTCCGCGAGCAGTCCACCGAGATCCGCGAGCAGCGGACCATCGCCGAGTCACTGCAGCGGGCGCTCCTGCCCAAGTCGCTCCCGGTCCCGGACGGCTTCCGGGCCGCCGCCCGATACGTCCCGGGCACCGCCGACATCGAGGTCGGCGGGGACTGGTTCAACCTGAGGGTGGCCGGGCCCGGGCGGTCGTTCTTCGCGGTTGGAGACGTGTGCGGCCGGGGGCTCCGGGCCGCGACCCTCATGGCATCGCTCCGCTTCGGGATCAACGCCTATGCCGCCGAGCGACCCGACCCCGCCGAGGTGCTGGCCCGACTGGGGCGGCTCATCCCGGCGAGCACCGACGGCGCCTTCGCCACGGTGCTCTGCGGCCTGGTCGACGCCGAGGCCGGCCGCCTGACCGTGGCCAGCGCCGGGCACCTCGCCCCGTTGCTCGTGCCGGCCGGTGGCCCGGCCGAACCGGTGGCGGTCGCGCCGGGCCCGCCGATCGGACTCGGGCGCGACCGGTACCGGGCGGCGGTCGTCCCGGTGCCCGAACGGGCGCGGCTGCTCGCGTTCACCGACGGCGTGGTCGAGCGCCGCTCCGAGCCCATCACCGAGGGGATCGAGCGACTGGCCCTGACCGCGTCCGCCGACCTCGCGCTGGAGGAGCTTCTCGACGACATCCTGCGCACCCTCGTGCCCGATAGCAGTCACGACGACGTGGTGCTGCTGGGCCTCGAGTGGTCGCCGGACCCGGGGGCGCCGACGACCTGAGTCCGGGCTCGTTCAGACCTCAGCCCGCGCCCCGACCCTCTCCGACGGCGTCCCGGCACCCGCCGGGCCGTCGGTCTGGACCGGGCCCCGCCGGCGCCGTGTGCCGACCGCCAGTGCCGCGAGCGGGACGGCCCCGAGCAGCGCCAACCCCGCCAGCGTGAGGATGACGCCGAGCGCCACCCCGGGCGCGTCGTAGAAGAAGGACAGCACGCCGCGCCCGGCCGGGACGTCGACCGCCTGGACGACGCCGCGGGCGCGTACGGGGAGGGCGCGGCTGACCCCGGAGGAATCTCGCCACGTCGCCCGCCAACCGGGGATGTCGCTGACCGCCCGGACCACCTCGACCCCATGGGGGCTCGTCACCGAGGCCGACGTTGGTTGGAGGGCCGGGCCGGCGCCCGCCCGGACGGTCGCCCCCCGGGTGGACCTCCCCGGCAGCGGGGCCAGGTGGAGCGGCGGCTCCGGCCGCAGGTCGGTGAAGTACGCGTAGGCCCCGAGGGCGCCCGCGAACGACCACCCCGAGGACAGCGCCCCGGCCAGGGGCCCGTCGAGCCGATAGGCGGCGCCACCGGCGCGCACGACCGGTGCCGTGACCGTGACGCCGGGTCCGTTGGCCTCCGCGACCACGGCGGTGGCCGGGACCGGGTGGGGGAGTGAGAGCGTGAGCGATCCGTTCTCGGCCTCGGTCCGCCAGCTGGGCCATCGGAGCGAGCCGTCCGCCGACTGCAGCCCGACCCGGAGGTCGGCCGAGCCCCCCGGCCCGTGGGGTGACGTCACGCCCAGGGTGACTGCGTTGACACGGAGGGTCTCGCCGAAGAACCAGCGCGACGGGGTGCCCCGCGACAGGGGCCGCGACCCGGACGCGGCGGCGGTCGACCCCGAGGTGGGGGTGAGCAGGTAGGCCGGCAGCGTGACGAGCGTGGTCGTGTCGAGTTGGTCGAGTGTCCCGTCGGCGACCGCCGAGGGTGACAGCGTCATGAGGCCGGCGCCGTTGGCGGCGTGACCGCCCGTGGCGGCCGCGTAGGCGGCGTCGACGATCGAGCTGTACCCCTGGATGCTCGATCGGCTCTCGTACAGGTTGGTGTCGGGGACCTGGAGGGGCACGTCCCGCACCCCCTGGAGGTGCAGCGGGTTGTAGATCGCGTACCGGCCCGACGTCCCGATCCCCGAGGCGAGCCGGCCGAGCGCGGAGCCGAGCGTCGAGGCGGCGGCGGGTGACACCGGCGGCGGGAGGGAAGACGAGGCCGCCACCGGCCAGAGGGCGGCCACGTTGAAGGTGACGAGGTCGGCCGTGGCGATCGCGAGGACCGCGAGCCGACGCCCCCGGAGGGCGAGCCTCCCGAGGGAGACGATGTACCCGGCGGTCGCCGCGCACACGACGAGCGTGACGGCGAAGAGCGGGCGGTCGGCGGTGCTGTGGGTCGACTGGTCGACGGTGGCCCCGACGAGGTGGGCGATCCCGGCCGGGGTGGCCAGCGCGGCCACGGCGAGACCGGCGGCGCCCGCGACCGGCACGAGCGAGCACACCTGGAGGCGGTCGAGCGACCGTCGGCCGGCGGGACGGCCGGCGGCCCGCCGGACCAGCATCTCGTCCACCCAATAGGCGAGCAGCACCGCGAGGGCGAAATCGGTGATGGCGATGTTGCGGCTCTGGAGCCGCTGGTCGCCGAACAGGGGCACGTGCACGAGGAGGTGCCCGAGCGGGGTGTTCCCCCCGAGCGCGAGCACGATCCCGAGCACGGCGACGCCCTCCCACAGCAGCCAGTCGGGCAGGGGCCGTCGCCGGCGCAGCGTGCCGAGGAGCCCGCAGGCGGCGGCGAGCGCCAAGACGCCGGCGTAGCCCATCACCTCGGAGAGGCTGTAGGTCGCGAACCAGGGCGAGGTGCCGAACGCCCCGCTCCCGCCGAGCAGGCCCGGCACGAAGAGCAGCGAGAGCCAGTGGGGATTGAGCGACCCCGCCGAGTACAGGGCGTAGGCGCCGACCGACCGCTGCGACGTCGACACCGTGATGACCCCGGGGATCCACTGGACGGCCGAGAGCAGCACGGCCAGTCCGACTCCCGCGGCGGAGCCGAGGGCGAAGCCGATCCTCCGGCCCCGCCGCCGGACGAGCAACCAGCCGAAGTAGGCGAGCACGACGATGACGACCGTGTCGATGGCCCGGGGCTCGCCGGCGAGCACGCACATCGCCCCGGTCGCCCCGAGCAGGAGGACCCACCCCCGCGCCTGTCGCCACGTGTCGGCGCCCTCGAGCTTGGCCAGGGCGACCAGCGCGAGCGGAAGCCAGCTCGTGCCGGCCACCACCCCGAAGTGTGCGAGCTGGGTGTCGAGTGCCCCCGCGAATGCGAAGGTGGCCGCCCCGAGGAACGAGGGGGCCGGGCGCAAGCGGAGCACCCGGAGGAACGCGTACAAGCCGAGTGCGCCGACCCAGTAGACCGCCATCTCGTTGAGCACCCAGGCCAGCCCGGCGGGAAGGAACGCGAACAGCATGGTGAAGGGGGAGAGCGCGCCGGCGTTCCACCCCCCGAGCAGCGGGGCCCCGCTCCAGATGTACGGGTCGAAGGTGGGGAGCACCCCGTGGGCGAGCTGGCGCCCCGCCAGCACCCGCAGCGGGAAGTTCTGGAGGCTGTCGTCGCCCGGGAGGTTGGAGTGGCCGAGCGCGGCGGGGAGCGCGTACACGAGTACGGGAACCGCCGTGAGCACGAGCACGGCCACGAGGTCGGGGCGTCGGCCCGCGACCCTGGTCGGCCCGGCCGGTCGAGGGGCAGCCACGAGGCCCGGGACCGTAGCGGTCCGACCTGGACGTGGCCTGAGAGTGGCTTCGGCCGGCTTCGCTCAGCCGGCCGACGTCGCGGCCGTCGGACCTCCGGGCCGAGCCCGTGCGTTCAGCCGGGATCGGTGTCGGCCGGTGTGGTCAGCCGTTGGTAACCGACGACCGCGAGCCTTCGGAAGGGCCCGGCCGAGCGCAGCTCGGAGTCGTCAGGTCGCACCCTCGGACCCAGCCACCGGCGTCGGCACGATCACGAGCGGGACGGCCGAGTGCTCGGCCAGCTGATGGCTCGTGCTGCCGAGTGGGAGGCCCGCGTCGTTCCGGTGTCCGCGCGACCCCACCACGATGAGGTCGGCACTGATCGGTGGGGCACCGGCCCGCAGGAGCGCCGAACACGGGTCGCCCTGGCTCACGTGCCATCGCGTCTTCGCGGGGTCGAGGCCGGTCGCGGTGGCGAGGGCCAACGCCGATTCGGCCAGGTCCGCCAGCAAGCGCTCTTCGTCGGTTCGGCCGAGCATGCCGCGCGCGTGCACCAGGACCACCTGGGCGTCGAGCTGGACGGCCAGATCGAGCGCCCAGCGGGCGGCCGTGCGGGCGCCCAACGAGCCGTCGTAGCCGACCGCGATCGTCCGCACGGGGCTCACGGGCCGGTTCCCGTCGTCCGGCCGGCGTCGCTCAACCGCGCCAGGACCGCAGCTCGCTCGGCGACCGCCCGCGCCACCGATGCCGCCCCCGACCCGCTCGTCGGTTGCTCGACCGCCCGGCGGACCCCGAGCAGCGCCCCGAGTACCGCGCCGACCGAACCGCGCACCGCCTCGAGGTCGTAGCCCCCCTCGAGGAACAGAGCGAGGCGCCCCGGGCGTGGCGCCAAGTCACGGACGACGAGGGCCAGGTCGGCGAAGTCGCCGCTCGACAGTGCGAGGTCGGCCATGGGGTCGGCTCGGTGTGCGTCGAATCCGGCGGAGACCAGCACCCAGGTCGGGTCGAACGCGTCGATTGCCGGGGCGGCCAGTTCGTCGAGCCCGGCTCGGACGCTGTCACCGGTCGAGCCGGGGTCCAGGGGGACGTTGACGGTGAGGCCGAGCGCGTGCGGCCCGCCGACCTCGGTCGCCGCGCCGGTGCCCGGGTACAGCGGCCACTGGTGCGTCGAGACGAACAGGACGGAGGGATCGTCCCAGAACACCTCCTGGGTGCCGTTTCCGTGGTGGACGTCCCAGTCGACGATCAGCACCCGCTCGCCCCGGGCCACCAGTTCGGCCGCCGCGACGGCGATGTTGTTGAGAAGACAGAACCCCATTGCGCGGTCCCCGGGCGCATGGTGGCCGGGGGGGCGGGCGGCGACGAAGGCCACCCCCTCCCCGGCGGCGGCCAGGGCGTCGACCGCGGCGAGGCCCGCGCCGACGGCGGCTCGAGCGGCGTCGAACGAAGCCGGGGTGGCATAGGTGTCGGGATCGAGGTCGCCGCCCCCGGACCGACAGAACGCCCCCAGCTCGGACAGGTAGGCGGAAGAGTGGACGCGGGACAGCTGTTCGAGCGTGGCGGGTGTGCCGACCACCGCCTCGAGGTCCGAGCCGAGGTGCAGGTCGTCCACACCGGCCATGGCCGCCTCGACCCGTGAGGGTCGCTCGGGGTGCCCGGCGCGCTGGTGCTCCGGTGCGGCGAGGGGCCCGCCCACGATGAGCTTGGTCATGTCTTCGTCGCCTCCGGCACAAGGGGAGTCTGCCATCCGACGGTGGGGGACCAGCGACCTGGATCCGGTCGTACGCATGGGACGATGCTCCGATGAGCTGGGGCGAGGGGTTCGCGCGCCGATATGAGGAGTGGTCGGCCCATATGACGGCCGACGTCGCCTTCTACGTCGGGCTGGCGCTGAGGGCCGACGGGCCGATCGTCGAGCTGGCGGTCGGAGACGGGCGTGTCGCCGTCCCGGTCGCACGGGCGACGGGCCGCACGGTCATCGGGGTCGACACGTCGCCGGCGATGCTCGAGCGAGCCGCGATCCGAGCCGCGGAAGCCGGAGTCGAGTTGGACCTGCGCGAGTGCGACATGCGGGAGCTCACCATGGCGGAGCCCGCGGCGCTCGTCTACTGCCCGTTCCGTTCGCTCCTGCACCTCGCCACTTGGACGGACCGGCGTCGGACCTTCGAAGCGGTGGCCAAGGCTCTCCGCTCGGGCGGGATCTTCGCCTGGAACGCGTTCGCGTTCGACCACCACGTCGCCGTCAGCCTCGACGGCACACACCAGGAGCGACCCGTCCCCCACCGCGTCGGCTACGCGGTGGGAGACAACCGGATCGACCTCGTCCTCGACGACGGCAGCCGCAGCTCGCTGTGGTGGGCGACCAAGAATGAGTGGCTCGGCCTTCTCGACGTCTCCGGCCTCGAGCTCGAATCCCTCGAGGGCGGCTTTGCCGGCGAGCCCTTCACCGAGGACGCCACCGAATACGTCTTCGTCGCCCGGAAGCCCTGACCGCTTGACTCGGGACCTTGGGCCCTTCCCGCCACCGGTGTCGACGCCCAGGGTGGAGGTGTGGACGGAGACGACACGACGACACCCGGCCGCATCGTCGTCGGGATCGACGGCTCGGCTGGCTGTAAGGCTGCGCTCGGTTGGGCGCTCCGGCAGGCCGCCCGGACCGGGGCGGCGATCGAGGTGGTCGCAGCCTGGGGCTCGCCCGTGTTCGTGAGCCATGCCGACCTCTGGCCGATCGACGTGGACCTCGAGGCCATCGTGCACCGCCAGGTGGCGAGAGTGCTCGCCGAGGTGGTCCCGGCTGGCTCTACCGTGCCGGTCTGCGTCACGGTTCGCCGGACCGCGCCGGCGGTGGCCCTCCTGGACGCGGCGCGCGGCGCCGAGTGCCTTGTGGTGGGCACCCGCGGGCACAGCGAGCCCACCGCGACGCTGCTCGGCTCGGTGAGCCTCCACTGCGCGAGCCGCGCCCCGTGCCCGGTGGTGGTCGTGTCCCGCGGGTCGTGCTGCTGAGCGGTCCAGGCTTTGCTCGTGGCCCGTCGGAGGGCGGCGGAAACTTCCTCGGGATGATCCCGACTCGGTGACCGGGCACGGCGCGTCCTACGCGCGCTGCCTCGTCCCGGTGGCGCAATCGCTGGTCGCCAGCGTCGACCGACGAGCGCAGCCATAGGGGGAGTCGGACAGGGCTCCGGTCCCGGAGTGGGCACCGGTGACCTCGCGTGCTCCGGGGAGGTGGTCGGGTGCTTCGACCCCCGATACGACCATCCGTCCTTCGCTCGGCTCATCGGACCGCCCGCCCACCGGGCCGAGGTCGTCTCGCTGCCCAGTCTTGCCCGCGTCTCGGCGCCGCCGGCCGGGCCGGTCCGCTGGTAGGTCGGACGCGAGTTCGAACCGGGCCGGGATCGCCGTCCGGATCGGGCCGGGCGCTTGTGGGGGAGCCTCGCGGGCGCCCGACCCACGACGCGCCACCGGCCCGACCCCAGGTGGGTCGGGCCGGTGGGCTCCGTCAGGCGCGGAGATCAGACGGAAACCAGCTCCTTTTCGGTCGCCACCGAGTGGTGTCCCAGGAGCTCCACTTCCTCGCTCGTCCGGCGGGCGTGCCACACCCCGAGCCCGACGAGGAGGAACATCAGGAACCCGAGCGTCCACGAGACGATCGCGCCCCAGAAGGCGATCTCACCGAACACGGAGAACGAGTACGCCTCGAGCAGCAGTCCCCGGAGCGTCGTGCCCTGGAAGACCGTCGAGGACTCCGCCTGGTACTTGGCGGCAGCGGCCGACCCGGTCGGCTCCGAGCGAGCGAGCGTGCTCAGCTGGGCGTAGGTCTTGCCCCCGCCGATCTCCTGGAGGTGCACCGCGATGAAGTCGTCGGCGTAGACCTCGGCCTGGGCCCCGGTGGTCAGGGGCTGGCCCGCGTACTGGGAAACCGATGGAATCATCGACGGCGTGATCTCCGTCCCCACCTGCGGATGGGCGAACGCCGCCGCGGGCGGGAACACGATCTTCTGCTCGGCAAGCTGAGTGTGCACGTTGTTGTTGGCGAAGCTGTAGCCCCAGAACGCCAGTGCTCCTGCGATGACCAGGACGAGGGCGACGATCAGGCCGCCCCCTGACACCAACACATCGAATGTCCTTCGTCTCATTTCGAACTTTCTCCTTGCCTGACTGACGGACCATCACTTGTGGCCCCACCCCAGGGTGCGCCGCACCGGCTGCGGGGACCAGGGCCGAAAGGACCCTGCAAATGGGACCAATTGCCCTACGCGTGCCCGTCGAGCGGACGCCATGCCCCCTACGATTCGCCCCGTGTCCGGTGGGTCGCGGCGGGGTGGCGCCGGCCGGGCGGTGATCCAGCTGCTGATCGGCCGGCCGCTGCGGACGACCGAGACGGCGAAGGAGCACATCAGCCCGGTCCAGGGCCTGCCCGCGCTCTCGCTCGACGCGCTGACGTCGGTCGCTTACGGGCCCGAGGCGGTCGTGGTGGTCCTGGCGGTAGCGGGGGCCGGCGCCCTCCATCTCGTGCTCCCGATCACCGGGGCCATCGTGGCGCTGCTCGCGATCCTGGTCTTCTCCTACCGCCAGGTCATCGACGCCTACCCGGCCGGAGGCGGCGCCTACGCGGTCTCGCGGGCCAACCTCGGGGCCCGGGCCAGCCTGCTCGCCGGAGCGTCGCTCATCGTCGACTACACGCTCACGGTCGCGGTCTCGATCGCGGCCGGGGTCGGCGCGCTGACCTCGGCCTTCCCCTCGCTCTCCTCGGCGACGGTGCCGTTGTGCCTGGGCATCCTCGCCCTCATCACACTGCTCAACCTGCGCGGGCTGGGTGAGACGGCCCGGGCGTTCCTCCTCCCCACGCTCGTCTTCATCGTGGGCCTGCTCGCCATCCTCGCGGTCGGTCTGATCCACCCGCTGGCCGTGCACGCGGCCCAGCCCGGCCGGTCCCTCCTGGCGGGGAGGGACCTCGCGACCGTCTCGACCCTCCTCGTGCTGAAGGCCTTCTCGGCCGGCTGTAGCGCGCTGACCGGGGTGGAGGCGATCGCCAACGGGGTGCCCTTGTTCAAGCCGCCGGCGCCCGTACACGCGAAGCGGACCGAGTTGCTCCTGGGCGGCATCCTCGGCGTGATGCTGCTCGGGCTGGCCACCCTCGCCCGGCGCTGGCACATCGGGCCGCGCTCGCACCAGACCGTGCTCAGCCAGATCATGGGGGAGGCGGTGGGCCGGCACTGGGCGTATTACGTGGTGTCGATCACGATCACCGTCGTGCTGGCGCTGGCCGCCAATACCTCGTTCGGGGGTCTGCCGGTCCTCACCAGCCTGCTCGCCCGGGACAGCTACCTACCCCACTTCTTCTCCCTGCGCGGCGACCGGCAGGTCTTCTCCAACGGGATCTTCGTGTTGAGCGCGCTCTCGGCGGCGCTGCTGCTCGCGGTCGGCGGCGACACGAACACCCTGATCCCGCTGTTCGCCATCGGGGTCTTCACCGGGTTCACGCTCTCCCAGAGCGGCCTCGTGGTGCACTGGTTCCGGGAGCGCCCGCCCCGATGGCGGGCCCGGGCGTCGGTGAACGGGTTGGGCGCCGTGACGACCGCGACCGCAACGGTGATTTTCCTCGTGACCAAGTTCACCTCCGGCGCGTGGGTGGTGGTGGTGGCCGTCCCAGCCTTCATCGCGCTGTTCTGGCGGATCCACAGCTACTACGAGCGGGTGGGTCTCGAGCTCGGGCTCGGCCGGGTGCCCCGGCGGCCGCACGGCAAGCGCACCCTCGTGATCGTCCCCATCACCAACGTGTGGCGCCCCACCGAGCGGGCCCTCTCCGAGGCGCTGTCGATCGGCGACGAGGTGGTGGCGGTGTCGGTCGTGGTCGACCACGGCGACGCGGCCGAGTCCTCGCGGGCCTCGCTCGAGCGGGACTGGGCGCGCTGGGCACCGGGGGTGCCGCTCCGCATCCTGCACACGGAGTACGCGTCGATCGTCGAGCCGATCGTCGCGTTCATCGATCGGGCTCGGGCCGACAGTGACCAGCAGATCGTGGTGCTCATCCCGGTGGTGGTGCCCAATCGCCTCCGCTACCGGGCCCTCCACAACCACATCGAGGTGGTCCTCTCGGCCGCGCTCAAGAGCCGGACCGACGTGGTGGTGGCCAGGGTGCCGATGTCGGTGCCCGAACCCGAGGAGGAGGACGACCCCGCCCCGGTTCAGCCGGCGCCGGGCTGAGCCGGGGCACCGCTGCGAGGCGCGACCCGGCGGAGCCACAGGGAACCCCCGGTGTTCTCTGCCATGGCCGGGAGCTCGGCCTCGATGCGGTCCCGGTGGACCGTGGCCAGCCAGTGGTTGAACAAGAGCACCTCGAAGGCGTCGTTGAAGAGCAAGAAGGCGTGGACGAGGTACAGCTCGTTCCAGGCCCGACCCTCCTCGACCCAGTGCCGCAGGTACTCGAACGGCCAGAACATGTCGTGGAGGTGCACCACGACCCCCTCGGCGAGGGCCGGGAGCACGCGGGTGTACAGGAACTGGACATCGCTTCCGGGCTTCAGCACGTGGGAGGAGTCGATGAACAGCACGTCGTCCGCTTCGAGGGCCTGGAAGCGGGCGAGCGGTACCGACTGGACCGGGGTGGCGATGACCTCGACCCGGTCCCCTTCGGCCAGCACCCCGGCGAGGAGCTCCGGGAAGGGCTCGATCGCGGTGATCTCGAGCGCCCCGTCGAGGAACCGCTCGCTCGTGTCGACGGCGAGCGCGGTCGACCAGCCACTCCCCACCTCGAGGTAACGGCGGGGGCGGAGGTGGCGGAGCATCGACTGCAGCACGAGGGCATCGCCGATGCCGAAGTTCACGTTGTGCTCGTCCGTCGAGAATCGCCCACCGGCATCAGGGCTGCCCGGAGACGGCGCTGAGCGGGCCAGTCGGGCCAGCTCGGAAAACAAGGACAGCTGACCCTCCTCGTTGAGCCGGAGCCCGGCCAGGCGCCCTCCGTCACCGAACAGCCTCGCCGCCTGGGCCTCGATCTCGTCGAGGTCGGGGACCGGCGAGTAGAAGTGCCCGGGCGGCACCCAGGTGAGGAACGGCCGGGCGCCCG
>DAIUEV010000012.1:61032-66540 GCA_036844945.1 Acidimicrobiales bacterium | reverse complement strand
AGCGCCCGGGCCAGGGCGGCCGGATCACCGGGTGGGACCAGGCGACCGGTCTCGCCGTCGGCCACGATCTCGGACATCCCGCCGACGTCGCAGGCCACCACGGATTTCCCGACGATCATGGCGTCGAGGAGGATCAGGCCGAAGGACTCGAAGCGGGACGGGGCGACGAAGATGTCGCACCCGGCGTACAGCCGATCGCGCTCCTCGTCGTCGACCCGCCCGAGGAACCGGACATGGTCGGCGACCCGCCTCCCCCTTCCCGACGCCTCGAAACGCTGCCGGTGGGTCCGGCCGTCGGCCATCGGGCGGGCGTCCTCGCCGGCGATGGTGAAGCCGACCTCCGGGCACGCGGCCACGACGGCCGGGATGGCCTCGAGGAGGGTGTCGATCCCCTTGCGGTCCTCGAGGCGGCCGACGAAGAGCACCTCGACGCGGCCGGGCCCGCTCCGGGCCTCGGTTGCGGCGGCCCGATCCGAGAGCCCGTGGGGGACCATCCCGATGCGTTCGTGGTCGAGCGCCAGCCCGTAGGCGGACTCGATCTCGGCCACGATCGACGGGCCGCAGGCGAGGAAGTGGCCGGCCCGTCGATAGGTGAGGCGCTCGAGGTCGATCAGGGCGGCGAGCTGGCGGTCGCCGTGAGCCAGGCTCTTGGCGAGAGGGGAATCGAGTGCCGCCACGGTGGCGAGGGGGGTGTACAGCCCGACCACCAGCGGGAGCCGGCCGTCGAGCAGCACCGCGATCCCCTCGCTGTCCCAGTTGGGGGCCTGGACGATGTCGAGGTGGCGTTGGGCGCTGATCCGCAGTGCCTCGTCGCACATCGTGGCGGCGTGGTCCCAGACCGGCTGGGCGACCTCGACCCCCTCCGGGCGGACGTGGGGGCGGAGGACCATCCGGTGCACCCACACGTCGTCCTCGAGGTCGATCCGGTCGATCTCGCGCCCCGGTGTGAGCACGTGGACCTCGTGGCCGGCCCGGCCCAAACCGGTCGCGAGCTCGTGGACGACCCGTCCGATGCCGTTCACCGGACTCGGGGGGTACTCGGCGCTCAGGAAGCAGAGGTGGAGCTTCTCGGCCCGGGGGCGCAGGGTGGGGAAGCGAAGGAACGGCGTGGAGTGCTCCTCGAACCACGACGGTGGACGCCTCCGGTCGAGCCCCTCCTTCCAGGCGGAGTGGCCCTGGTCGTAGGCCACCGCCAGGTCCGCCTCGTAGCGTTCGAGCTCGACCGGGTCGAGCAGACCCTTCTCGATGCTCGTGCGGATCTCGGTCCGGTAGTGGGTGGCGTACGCGGTGAGGTTCCACGCCATCTCCGAGAGAGGGACGGCGCCCCAGCCGTGCTTGTGCGCGTAGTACGCCTTGTTCTTGAGCAGGACGCGCAGGTTGTGCAGCGCGCGGTTCTCGCCCCGGATCTCGCTCGGCAGGCTCTTGTGATGCACGTACCCGTCCTCGAGGACCCTGACCACCCAGCCGGCATCGATCAGCCGTCGGCAGAGGTCGACGTCGTCCCAGCCGTAGTCGAACTCCTCGTCGAACCCCCCGATCTCGACGAGCCGGGACCGCCGGAAGGACGAGTTGGTGCCGATCGGGTAGGTGAAGATCGGCGTGCCCGGCCGAGCCAGCACGTAGCTCAGGTCGAACCCGGGCCGGTTCTCGACCCACACGTCGCCGAGGACGTGGGCGACCGAGTACAGGACCTGGAGGCGGGTGCCGGTCCAGTCCCAGACCGGGCCACCCGCGCCGACGACCTCGGGATCGTCGTAGGCAGTGTCGAGGACGTCGAGCCAGCCCGGATCGGGGTAGGCGTCGTCGTCGATGAACGCCACGATCTCGCCGGCGGCGAGCGCCACGCCCATGTTCCGCGACTCGGACAGGTTCCGGTGCGGACAGCGCCCCACCTTGACGCGGCCTTCGTACCTGGCGAGGACCTCGGGGGTCCGGTCGGGGGTGGGGCCGTGGACCACTACGACCTCGAAGTCCGGATGATCCAGGTGGGCGAGGCCCCGCAGGGTGAGCTCCAGGCTCTCGGCCCGGTTGTCGGTGTTGATGACGACCGAGAACCGGCGGGCGCTCACGAGGTCGGTCGCGTCACGGGCGGGCCGGTGCCGGGCGCCGGCCGGAGACCTCCGCCTCGTGGCTGCCGCCGGACCGGGGCCGCACGTTGACCTCGACGAGGCCGGCGCCGCTGAACCATTCGCCCAGGTCCTGCGGGGAGAAGCTGGCGACCCGGGCCATGTCTTCCGTGTCGCCGAAGATGGCAGCACGGAGATCGTCGAAGGGCAGCCCGCCGGCCACGTAGTCACGGAGCATGCCGTCGAGATCCCCGACGACGGCGGTGAGGGTCCCGCCCGGGGCGAGCATGGACACCCAGTGGGGGATCACCTCGTCGGCGAGGTCCGCCGCGGCGATCGTTCCCACCAGGTGCTCGGAGACGATCTCGATCACGGTCCCGGCCGGGAAGGGCAGGTCACGGAGGTCCGCGACGATGTCCACGCGGTCGAGCGGCCGGCTGTCCACGTGGACGTGGTCGGGCCGCCGGTCGTGGCGAGGCCCGAGGTCGAGCCGGAGCTCCGATCTCGCCGCCTCGACCTTCTCGGGGTTGAGGATCTTGGTCTCGACGAGTGGGCGGGGTGGGGCGGCGGCGAGCCGTTGCACCTCGGCGAGGGTCTCGTGCCTGAGGGCATCGAACCGTTCGAGCGTCGAGCGGACCAGCTGGACCAGCTCCTCGTGCGTTCGGACGGCGGCCCGGCTCATGGCGTTCTGGGCGGCGATGGAACTGAGCACGACCGGGACGTAGCGGTCGAGCCCGTCGAGCTCGGTCCTGGCCCTCGCGAGCTGCGCCTCGAGGGCCTCGATCCGAGGGGCGAGTGCCTGGCGGGACCACCGGACCACCAGGAAGCGGAACGGGGCCATGAGGGGTCTCGCCACCAACCGGACTGGCCGGGACTTGAGCACGCGGCGGGCGAGGTTCTTCATCGGTCGTCGTCGGCCAGGCCCCCGTTGGCGTCTCGGGGCCGGCGGAGCCGCACGCCGTCCTCATCGGCCCTGGTCTGGGGGGTAATCCTACCAGCAGGGGTCGCGGGCAATCGGGTGGCGGGACTCACCAGGAACCTTCGTCTATCCCTTCCTATTCGAACCGTCCCGAGCCCGCCCGTTCGATGCTTGTCGCACCGGCCGATCCCCGTGGCTGGTACGGCGAGCGACGGACTCTCCCATGCCGCACACCCTCATATCAGCAACCGAGCGCGTGGCTGAGGGCCGAGCAGACCTTACGCATGACGTCGTCGCCGACTCGGCCGACCGGACCGGTGAGCGATGTCTGTGCGACCGTGTGAAGACCGTCGCAGTTGACCACCGACGGCCGGTCCAACCCAGCCTCGGCGTCGTCGATGTCGACCTCTGCGGCCAGACCCCGGATTGAGGTGGTGATCTCGGCCACCGTCACGAGCTCGCGAACATCGAGCACCTCGGATCGAGTGAGCAAGAGAACGGGTCGTTTCTTTTGGCCAACCTCGGCCAACCAAAGCTCGCCTCGTTTCATGCCTCGCCCCACGCTTCGGCTTCGGTCCAAAACGTGTCCGCACGTTCGGGATGTCTCAGGTATGCCTCTCGGTCGGATCGTGCCAATGCGGCGCGTACCGCATCGGCAACTCCCTGACGTGCGGCCGCCGAGATATTGACGCCGAGCTGATGAGCACGCCGGATCAACTCCTCATCCAGGGTGAAGGTAGTTCTTGATGAAGCCATAAATCTATGCTATCAGTTAACGATAGCAGTACGTGCTGCCGGCGGACCCTGGTCGCAAGTGGAGAGGAGCCAGCCGTTCACGATCGGGCGCTCAGCTCGGGAGGCGTGCGGAGGTTGCTTTCCTGAGTTACCGGCAATGCGCCATGGGTGAGGATTTGACGCGATCCAGCAGGGTCAGATCCAACTGCGAGTCCCTCGTGGGGGGCTTGTACCATGCCTGCTCCGTGGCGGAACTGGAGCTCCCCGAACCGGTCGACCCGGCCGTCGTCCGGGAGCTGGTGTCGTCCCGGCCGTGGTTCCACACCATCGACCTCGGGCACGGGATCGTCACGCCGGGGCTCGACGAGTCGGCGGCGAAGCTGGCGCTGCTCGGCCTCCCCGACGACCTCACCGGATGCTCGGTCCTCGACGTCGGGACGTTCGACGGCTACTTCGCCTTCGAGGCGGAGCGCCGCGGGGCCTCCCGGGTGGTGGCGGCCGACGAGTTCTGCTGGAGCCACCCCGAGAGCCCACTGCTCGACGGGAAGGGGTTCGACATCGCCCGGTGGGCGCTCGGAAGCAAGGTCGAGAAGGTGCGGGTCTCGGTCGAGGACCTGACCCCGGAGCTCGTCGGGGGCCGGTTCGACTACGTGCTCTTCCTCGGCGTCCTCTACCACGCCCAGGATCCGATGCGGTACCTCCGCAACGTGTTCAACGTGTGCGAGGGCACCTGCATCCTCGAGACCCACGTCGACGCGCTCGACCAGGCCCGGCCGATGATGGTCTTCTATCCGGGGGGCGCCCTCAACAACGACCCGTCCAACTTCTGGGGGCCGAATCCCGAGTGTGTGAGCGCAATGCTCACCGAGGTGGGCTTCACCGAGGTGGCCCTGGTGGCCGAGGCGGGCTCGCGCATGACCTTCCACGCCCGCCGCTGAGCGGCGCCTATGAGTGGATGGTGTGGGTGTAGGTGAGGACGCCCAGGACCACGATCACGATCCCGATCCCGAGGTAGATCGCGGCGCCCGAGAGTCGCTGGACCACCCGGAAGAGGCCGAAGAGGGCGACCGCCGCCCCGACGACGATGGCGACGATCCCGCCGATCTTGTGCTTGTCGACCGCCAGCATCAGGGCGGGGAGCAGAGCAGCGAGTCCAGGCATTTCGCGTCCTTTGGGCCGATCCAGCCCGCCGCTGCGACCGTTGGGTCGAGGGGCAGCCGGTAGTGTGCCCTGGAAATGCTAGGTCGGAACCTGGGCGTCCTGACGGGCCGGATGCAGCGCCCCGGCCGGGGGTTCGGCCTGGTGGTGCTGCTCGGGGGAGTGCTCGCGCTCTCGGGCCTCGCCGCTCCCATGGCGGCCGCCGCGACCTCCGAGCGCCCGGCCCTCCTCGTCCCGCCGCCGCTGCCGGCCGGAAGCCAGCCGGTCGGGGCGCTTCCGGCGACCCAGGAGCTCACCTTTCAGGTCGTGCTCCAGCCGCGGGATCCCGCGGCGGTCGAAACCCTGCTCCACAACCTCTACGACCCGAGCGCACCGGAGTACGAGCACTGGTTGGCTCCGGGCGTCTTCGCCGCCGAGTACGGCCCCTCGCCCTCGACCGTCGGCGCCACCGAGTCGTGGTTGCGCGGCCTCGGGCTGCACGTGTCGGCCTCCGGGTTCACCGTGAGCGCGACCGGCGACGTGTCGACGGTCGAGTCGGGTCTCGGAGTGTCGCTCGAGCGTTACCGGTTGCACTCGGGCCGCTCGGTGTTCGCGGCGCGCGCGGCGCCGGTGGTCCCCGACGACGTGGCC
>DAIUEV010000012.1:54548-60932 GCA_036844945.1 Acidimicrobiales bacterium | reverse complement strand
GCCTACGACACGGCCAAACAGATCGTCAGTGACGACACCGCGAAGTTCGTCTCGGACAGCTGGGGCCTGTGCGAGCCCCAGAACTCCCCCTCGGGTGACGGTTCGATCGCCGCGTTCGACGTCCTCATGCAGCAAGCGGCCTCGCAGGGACAGGCCATCTTCACGGCGGCGGGGGACTCGGGGTCCGAGGACTGCTTCGGAAGCGGCGACAACGACACCTCGCTGCAGGTCGACTACCCGTCCTCGAGCCCCTGGGTGACGGCGGTCGGCGGGACGTCCCGGTCCCTCGACGGCCGCGAGGTGGTCTGGAACCAATGCAACGGGGTCGACAACGGCAGCGCCTGCGGCCAGGGTGGCGCCGGCGGCGGCGGGACCTCCCGGTCCGAGCCCCGGGAGATCTGGCAGAACGGCCTCACCGAGCCTCCCACCGCCTCCTGCGGCTCCAACGGGACCAACTGCCGGATGGTGCCCGACGTGTCGATGAACGCCGGGGTCCCGGAGGCCTTCTTCACCGACGGGGGGTGGAACCTCTACGTCGGGACCAGCCTCGGCGCTCCGATGTCGGCCGGGATCTGGGCCGACCGGGCCGGGGGATGCTCGTCGACCGCCACCGGGGACGCCTCGCCGGTCCTCTACCTCCTTGCCGCCGCCGGGGCCGAGAACGGGGGCTTCAACGACACCACCTCCGGCAACAACGACCTCACCGGGAACAACAGCGGGGACTTCCCGGCCGGTCCCGGCTACGACCTGGCTTCCGGGCTCGGCTCGATGATCGCGGGCGGGGTGGCCTGCACGCAGGTGCGCTCGGTGTCGCCCAGCCAGGGTCCCGCCGGCACCGTCGTCACCGTCAACGGGTTGGGGCTCGAGAACGCCAGCTTCACCATGAACGGGAGCCCCGTGACCCCGCAGTCGACGACCGCCACCACGGCCGAGATCATCATGCCGGCGGGCTCGGGCAGCGTCACCATCAACGCCACCGGCCCGGTCGCGAACGGCCCGAGCGGCGGCGGGACCTTCACCTACGGCGCGCCGTCGGGGGTGTTCTCCCGGGTCGCCGGCAACACCGCCATCGAGACCGCCATCGCCACCTCCCAGCTGGCTTACCCCAACAACGGGTCGGCCGCCGCGGTCGTGCTCGCCCGGTCCGACTTCTTTTCCGACGCCCTCGCGGGAGGACCGCTCGCCGCCGCGGTGAACGGGCCGTTGCTGATCACCGAGGGCGCCGGCCAGTCCTCCTCGCTCGACCCCGAGGTCCTGGCGGAGATCCAGCGGGTGCTCGTGTCCGGAGGCACCGTCTACATCCTGGGTGGCGACCTGGCGCTGAGCGCCAACATCGACGGCACCCTCCAGTCGCTCGGGTTCAAGACCGTGCGCCTCGCCGGCAACACCGAGTACGGCACTGCGGTCCTCATCGCCCAACAGCTCAACAACCCCTCGACCATCTTCGAGGCGACCGGCCTCGACTTTCCCGACGCCCTCTCGGCGGTGCCCGCCGCGGTGGTGACCCACGGGGCGATCCTCCTCACCGACGGGGCGGTCCAGGACCCCGAGACCGCCTCCTACCTCGCCGCCCACCCGAGCGACACCCGGTACGCGATCGGTGGCCAGTTCGCGGCGGCGGGGGCCGATCCCGGCGCGACCGCCATCTTCGGCCAGACCCTCTTCGACACCTCGGCAGCGGTGGCGGCCCGATTCTTCTCGAGCCCGACGGCGGTGGGCGCGGCCACCGGGGCGAACTTCCCCGACGCCCTGGCCGCCGGGCCCGGCCTCGGCCGGGCCGGCGCCCCGATGCTGCTCGTGCCGCCGACCGGCGCCCTGCCGGCGTCGGTCGCCGCCTACCTGGGTTCGGTGGCGGCCAGGGTCAACCGGGGCACCCTCTTCGGCGGGATCTTCGCCGTCAGCGACGCGGTCCTGGCCGAGCTCGACGGGGCGGCGTAGGGCTCAGCTCCGGCCGCGGCGACCCAGGAGGCGCCGGGCCCGGGAGGCGAGCGCCCGGGGGAGAGCGGTCGCCCGCCAGCTGGTCGACGATCGCAGCGCCTCGAGGTCGGCCCGGGCCGCCTCGAGCGCCCGCTTCGTCTCGTGGTGCTCGGCCTCGCCGACCCCACCCCGCCAGGCCGGCCCCCCGCCCGACTCGGCCGCCGCGACCAGTCGGCGCAGTCTCGACATGGCGCCCGGGCCGAGGAGGAGTGGGCGGGCATCCACCCGGGCGACCAGGGCCATCCGGGCGTCGTCCCACTCGGCCCCGGTGTGCACGGTGGTCGACCGGCCGCCGGTCTCCCACACCCGCACGAGGGCGGCCACGCTCGGAGCGCTCTGCACACCGCACAGGGCGGAGGCCCGCAGCAGGTACTCCCAGTCCTCGTAGACGGGGAGCGACTCGTCCCACCCCTCGCCCATGTCGGCGACGAGCGACCGGGGCACCGCGAAGCCACAGTTGGGGGTGCGGTTGTCGGTCACGTGGTCGAGTTGCTCGAAGGCGAGCGGGTACGGACACCGGGGTCGCCCGGTGACGCGGTAGCCGGGGTCAGTCCCGTCGGCCGTGATCGGCTGCACCGCCACGCCGACGTGCACGACCGCGCCCGGCGCGTGGGCCGAGGCGTCCCGCATCGTCTCGACCCAGTGGCCGAGCGCCAGGTCGTCGTCGTCGAGCGCGGCGAGGTGGTGGCCGCGGGCGAGCCGCGCCCCGACGTTGAGCGGGCGGGCGCGCCCGCCCCCCTCCACCGGCACCACCCGGACCCGGTCGCCGAAGGAGGGCTCGAACTCCTCGACCAGCCGCCCGATCTCCCCGAGCGCTCCGGGGCCGGTGTCGTGGGCCAGCACCAGCACCTCGAAGTCTGGGCACGTCTGGGCGGCCAGCGAGAGGAGGGTCTCGCCGAGCGTCCCGAGCCGTTCGCCCTGGGTCCGCACCAGCACCGAGAGGAACGGCGCCCCGTCGTCGGCCGCGGCGGTGCTCGTCGTCCCCTCGGCGGGCGTGCCGGTCGGCGCGTAGGCCCGGACGAACTGGTTGACCAGCGCCGCCGGACCCGAGTGCGAGCGCAGGCTGGTGAGGAGCGCACCGAGGGGGGTGGCCCGGTCGAGGGGGACCGCGTCGGGCGGGAAGTGCTGATCGGAGACGACCAGCTCGAAGTCGGCGGCCTCGAGGTGCTCCCACCCGCTTCGGGCCATGGTCTGCTCGAGGAGGGACTCCGAGAAGAAGCGGAGGTGGGTCGCGTCGAGCAGGCCCGTCGGCGTCACGTCCCAGCGGCCCATGAGCAGCTTCACCCCGAGGTCGAGGTGGGTCACATTCGGGATGCTCACGACCAGCGGCGCGCCGCCCCGCTCCGCGCAGAACCGGCGGAGGCTTCGGAGCACCGCTTCGGGCGCCGCCAGGTGCTCGAGGGTGTCGAGCATGCACACCGCCGCGAGCGCCCGGTCGCCGAGGATCCGCGCCAGAACCTCGGCGACCCCGTCGGGCTCCGCGAGGTCCACCACCTCGGCCTCGAAGCCCCGTCCGGCGAGGGCGCTGATTGCCTCGGCGTCGCTGTCGAGTCCCACGTAGGTGAGGCCGAGCTCGGCCAGGGGCTCGGCGATGGCCCCGTGCCCGCAGCCGAGGTCGACGACGACCCGGCCGGCCCCCAGCCGGTGCCGCCGGACCAGCTCGACCGCCCGCGCGTAGGGGGACTCCTCGTCGTAGGAGAACCGGTAGCTCATGGGTCCCCGTATCCGAACCGATGGACGGCGTACTCGCCGTCGACGAACTCGGCGACGGTCGCCGCCCCGGGCAGTACCCCGGGCATGGAGTCGGCCTCGATCCGGGATCGGAGGTCGGCGGCGGCCGACCTGACCCCGGGGTCCCCGGCTGCCTCCATCGCCGCCAGGGTCTCCATGGCCAGGTCGTGGCGGTCGTAGCGCCAGGCCAGGAGCACGCGGGCCTCCTCGGACCAGCGGACCTCGGCCTCGCCGATCTCGAGCGTGCCCTCGGCAGTGAGCCGCTTGTCGTGGAAGACCCGGGCGGTCGGTCGGTGGACGACCCGGAACCCGGCCAGGCGGGCCCGCCACGAGAGGTCGACGTCGTCGACGTGCATGAAGAAGGTCCCGGGGTCGAAGCCGCCGGTGCGGACGAAGACCGCGGCCCGGATGAGGACGCACGAGCCCGAGGCCCAGCTGGTCTCGCCGGTCACCGGGTCGTAGGCCTTCGGATGTTCGAGCGGGAGCTGGCGCGCCTCGACCAGTCCGATGTCGGGGCCGAGCCCGACCACGAGCTCGCGGACCAGCGTCGGGCTCGCATAGGTGTCGGGGTTGATCACGAGGGCGAGGTCGGCGGACGGGCCGCCGGACAGCCGGTTGTGGGCCCCGCCATGGCCCAGGTTCTCGCCGAAGTGCACGTAGGCGACCTCGTCGAACCCCCGCGCCCCGAGTCGCTCGATCGCATCGGTCGCCCCGGCCATGGGGGTGGGCGAGCAGTCGCCGACGCTGAGGACGGTGCGGCCCACTGCACCGTCCTTCCTCGCCTGCTCGCAGGCCCGGCTGATCCCGGTGACGAATCGCTCCAGGGTGGCGAGCTCGGTATGGAAGAGCACCGTCTGGACTCGCAACGACAGACGGCCCCCGCTCGGTTCGACCACCGAGTCGGCCGTACCCGGCCCGCTCATCGCAGCGAGCCCGACGGGGTGGCCGCCATCTGCTCCGCGAGCGTGCGGGCCTGAGGGCTGGTCCGGGCGACGTCGTGCACGGTTCGGGCGATCGAGGCGACGAAGTCCGGGCCGGTGGTGCAGCGAGCCTGGGCGTACGCGGCGCCCTGATGGGCGAGCGCGTCCCGGGTGGCGGGATCTCGCATCGTCTCGACGCACCCGAGCAACCCCGAGAGCTCGTCGAACCAGAGCCCTCCCGACCCGAGCTCGGCGTGCTCGCGGGCGCTCGAGTTTGCGGGGACGACGATCGGGGTGGAGTGGAGCAGCGACTCGACGCTCTCTCGGCCGAACAGCGTGCCCGGGTGGAGGTCGACGGTCGCACGGGCCCAGGCCATCAGGCGGAGGAGATCGTGGCGGCGGGTGGGCTCGTCCCACCGCACCGGGGCGTGCCCCGCAGCCGGCCGGAGGGTGAGTCTGGCCGGGGAGGCGATCACGAGCGGCTCGCCGGCGCAGGCCATCGAGAGGAGCTCGAGCCATTCGTCGTCGGAGGCCCGATCGCTGTCGGTCAGCGCCAGCACGTAGCCAGGCCACTCGCGCACCCGGGGCTCGGGTTCGCGCAGCACGCTGTCGTGCCGGGAGAGGGGCAGCGAGACGACTCGACCCTGCTCGATGCGAGCCGCGAAGAGGGTGCGTTCACCCTCGGTGAAGTACAGCGCTGCATCGACATCGGCCAGCAGAGAACCGAACAGCGGCAGGACCGCGATCCGCGGCACCGTCGCCAGCGGGACGAGCACCAGAGCCGCGCGCCGGGCCCCTTCGTGGGCCGCCTCGAACGCACCGATCTGGCGGAAGTCGGCCACCACGACGAGGTCGGGTTTGATCGTCGACACCACCTCGGTCGCCCCGACCCATGGATCGCGCAGGCTGGATGCGAGGGCCTCGGCCAGCGGAGCTCGGCCGGCGACCTCGTCCCGGGCCGGTTGGGGCAACTCATCCATTCGATGGAGCACCGCGTCGCGGCGGAGGTCGGCCCCGCGATCGGCGGTGGCGAGCTCGTGGATGACGAAGACCCCGTCGGCCCGTTCGACCGGCGCCGCCCCTTCGGTCGTGACGACATGGATCTCGGCCACGCCGGCGAGCGCGGCAGCAACCTGCCGGACGGCCCACGAGCATTCCCCGCCCCGGCTCCACGCCGGGGTGAGCACGGCGACCCGTGGCGATCCGTCGGGGAGCAGATGGAGCTGCATCGGGCCAGGCTCAGCGAGCCGGGTCGATCGGGTCCCGGCGGTGCAGGACGGCCGCCAGGCGGAGCTGGTTCTCGGCCTCGAGGGCTTGGCGCCGGGCGATCTCGCGCGCCAATTCGTCGCAGCGCCGCGCCAGCGCGTCGTTCGACCGGACCAACTGGCCGAGCAGCTCGCGTTCGGCCCGCAGGTACGGTGCGAGAACCCGGAAGACCAGACGGCCGACCGGGGTGAGGATCGCCCGCTTCCAGCCGCGTCCCGCATCGCCGGGAGACAGCCGGTCGGGGAGGATCCACCGGTCGTGCAGCGCAGTCACGACCGCATCGGTGTGCATGGGTGGCAGCGCGTCGGTGAGGTCGTCGGGAGGCAGTGGTGTCCACTCCTCGTTCGCCTTGCGCGCGGCGATCCGTTGCAGGAGCTCGCGCGAGTCGATGGGGTGCTCGCTCATGACGGCGCACTGCCTACAGACATGGCGACAAATGTACGCGACCACGCGGAGTCGGCTGCTACCGTGGCTGCGCCATGCCGCACGA
>DAIUEV010000012.1:34131-54448 GCA_036844945.1 Acidimicrobiales bacterium | reverse complement strand
AATGTACGCGACCACGCGGAGTCGGCTGCTACCGTGGCTGCGCCATGCCGCACGACGCTGGCTCGGGCGCGCTCGACTCGAGCCCGGGACCGACCGGCGGCACGCACTCGGCCGAGGAATTGCTCCGCCTGGCCATCGAGGACGCCGCCCGGTTGCGCGACGCGCTCGACGCCCAAGTCGCGCCTGGCCCCACGAGACCGCGGTGGGGGATCGATGCGAGCGCCGACCCGGTCGCGTACCGGAGCTGGATCCCGACCCGTCCAACCCGCGGGTCGCCGTTGCCGTCGGCCGGGCCGCGGATCAGCGTGGTGGTGCCCGTCTACCGACCCGAGATGCGCTTGCTCCGGCGATGCGTCGACAGCGTGCGCGCGCAGGGCTACCGCGACTGGGAGCTCTGCCTGTGCGACGACGGCTCGGGTGATCGTCGGGTCACGTCCTATCTCCGTCGCCTGCGGCGCACCTCTGCCTTCTGGCGTCACGGTGCGGTGCGGGTCGCGGTCCGCAGTCAGAACGGCGGTATCGCTCGGGCCACCAACGGCGCCGTCGAGATCGCGACGGGGGCGTACGTCGCGTTCGTCGACCAGGACGACGAGCTCGCCCCCGACGCGTTGGCGGCGGTCGCGCACGCGATCGCGGGTCGGCCCGACGCCGACATCGTCTACTCGGATGAGGACAAGATCGACGTCGAAGGTCTCCCTTTCGAGCCGCACTTCAAGCCCGACTGGGCCCCGGACCTGCTCCTCTCGTTTCCCTATCTCGGCCACCTCCTGGTGGTGCGGCGCGAGCTCCTCGCCGAGGTGGGCGGGCTTCGCTCCGAGTTCGACGGAAGCCAGGACTACGACCTGATGCTGCGGGCGACCGAGGCGAGCGGAAGGATCGTGCACGTGCCCGAGGTGCTCTACCACTGGCGGGCGATCCCCGGTTCGGCCGCCGGCGATCCGGCCGCCAAGCCGTGGGGGCACGACGCCAGCCGTCGGGCGCTCGAGGCGGCGGTCGTCCGCCGGGGCCTCGACGCCTCGGTCGAGGACACCGGGTTCGCGCCCGGCTGGTACCACCTGCGGCGCCGGGTCCGGGGCCGGCCGGCCGTTTCGATCGTCATCCCCTTCCGGGATCAGGCGGCGATGACGGCCCGGTGCATCGCGTCTTTGGACCTCGACCCCCGACACGACCCCTACGAGCTGGTGCTCGTCGACAACGGGAGCGTGGAGCCCGAGACGGTGGCGCTGCGCCGGCGGCTCGAGGCCCAGGGAGCGAGGGTCCTCGAGCACCCCGCCGCCTTCAACTGGTCGGCGATCAACAATCTCGCCGCCGCGCAGTGCGACGGCGAGCTTCTCCTCTTCTTGAACAACGACATCGAGGCCACCTCGCCCGGCTGGCTGAACGCCCTCGTCGAGCTGGCCCAGGAACCCGAGGTGGGGGTGGTCGGGTCCCGGCTCACCTTCCCCGACGGGACCGTCCAGCACGCCGGGATCGTGCTCGGTCTCGGGGGGATCGCCGGCCACGTGCTGGCCGGGCTCCCGCCCGGCCAGCACGGCTACTTCGCCTGGGACGCGGTCGTCCGCCCCTACAGCGCGGTGACGGGGGCCTGCATGATGAGCCGGCGCGAGGTCTTCGAGGCCCTCGGCGGGTTCGACGAGACGCTGGACGTGGCCTTCGGCGACGTGGACTACTGCATGAGGGTGGTCGACGCCGGGCTCAGGGTCCTCTACACCCCCCACTCGACGCTGGTGCACCACGAGTCGGTCAGCCGGGGCATGTCCGGGTGGACCGGCGACGTGGGCCGGTTCCTGGCGAAGTGGGGACGGGAGCGATTCTGGGCGGACCCGCTGTACAACCCCAACCTCGACCTGTTCGCGTCCTGGTGTCCGCTGCGGACTCCGGGCGAGCGGTCGGTGTGGGACGCGGTGGTCGACCGGTATGCGGCGGTCCGCGACGGCGCCGGCTAGCTCCGGTACATGTCTCGGAGGAGGCGCCGGTAGATCTTTCCGTTGTCCTGGCGGGGGAGCATGTCCACGAAGTCGATGGTCTTCGGGCACTTGAAGTGGGCGAGGCGGTTGCGGACGAACTCGATGAGCTCGGCCTCCAGGTCGCGGCTCGGCTCGCACCCGGCGACCAGCTCGACCACTGACTTCACGTCCTCGCCCCACTCGTCGCTCGGGACGCCAATCGTGGCGCTGTCGGCGACCTTCGGGTGGGCCAGCAACACCGCGTCGACCTCGGTCGGGTAGACGTTCACCCCGCCGGTGATGATGAGGTCCACGCTGCGGTCGGTGAGGAAGAGATAGCCCTCGTCGTCCATGTAGCCGACGTCGCCCAGGGTGTAGTAGTCGCCGCGGTAGGCCGAGTCGGTCTTGTCCTTGGCCTTGTAGTACTCGAACCGGCCGACGTCGGGAGCCTTCAGGTAGACGGTGCCGACCTCGTTGCGGGGGAGCTCGTTGCCGTCGTCGTTGCCGATCTTCACCTGGTCCTCGGGCAGCACCTTGCCGACCGTTCCGGGCCGCGAGAGCCAAGTGGCCGAGTCGACCATCGTGCCGGTTCCCTCGGTGGCCGCGTAGTACTCGTAGACGACCGGCCCCAGCCACTCGATGAGTGCGTGCTTCACGTGCACCGGGCACGGCGCCGCGCCGTGCAGGACATGGCGGAGCGAGGTGACGTCGTAGCGGTCCCGGACCTCCTTCGGGAGCTTGAGGAGCTGGACGAACATCGTCGGGACCATGTGGGTGTGGGTGATCCGGTGCTCGGCAATGAGACGGAGCGCGTCCTCGGGGTCCCAGCGTTCCATGGTGACCACGCCGGCCCCCGAGGCGAGGGGGAGCGCGTGGGAGAACGCGAGCGGGGCAGCGTGGTACAGCGGACCAGTGCAGAGGTTGAGGTCCTCCCCGGCCACGTAGCCGAAGAGCCCGCCGAGCATCCCGACCTGGCGGGCCACCTGCGGGCGGTTGACCCCTTTCGGCCGTCCGGTCGTCCCCGAGGTGTACAGCATCGTCGAACCCATCGAGGCGTCGTCGAGGTCGTCATCGTCCTCGGCGGCGAGCGCCGCCTCATAGGGCTCGAAGCCGTCGATCTCGCCCCCGACGGCCAGGCGCACGGTGGCGCGCGAGGCTGCTGCCGCCGCCTCGCTGGCGGCCTCGCCGTGCTGGGCGTCCGCGATCAGCGCCTTCGCCTCGCAGTTGTCCACGACGTAGCCGGCCTCGTCTCCGGTGAGGTGCCAGTTGACGGGCGTGAGCCGGAGACCGGCCCGCTGCGTGGCGAAGACCACCTCGGAGAACTCGGGCCGGTTGCCCGACAGGAGGGCCACGGAGTCCCCGGCCGCGAGGCCCCGAGCCCGCAAGGCCCGCGCCAGCTGGTTCGTCTTCGCGTTCAGCTCGGCGTAGGTCCGGTTGCCGTGGGGACCGATGAGCGCCGGGCGGTCGGGAAGCTGCTGCGCCCACCAGGCGAGCAGCATCCCGCGTCCGGCGTACTCCAGTCGGGGGTCGGTGCTGACGTCGGTCATCGGCGCCTCAGGACCCGCCGAAGAGCGCCGGGAGGGTCTTCGGCCACTGGCCGAGCCGGAACCGCTTGCCGTTGTCGATCGCCACGAAGCTCCCCTTCATCCCGTTGACCGGCGAGGTGAGGTTCGGGTTCCACCACACGAACCGGGCGTCGATGAGGGAGCTGTGCTCGCCGGCTCCGTTCTGGCCGGTCGGGCTGAGGTTCCAGCTCCAGGCCCCATATGAGTAGTTGGGCGCCCCGAGCACCGGGAGCGCGTGGACGCCGCGGGCCATGTTCTGGGGGGTGAGGTCGGGACCGGCCGCCTGGAGCATGTCGAAGATCTCCACCAGGTTGGCGTAGTCGCCGTCGGTCTCGGCCGGGATGGTGTGGCCGGTGAGTTTCTTGTAGAGGACCCCGGCGGGCGAGGTCGGCCCGTAGATGCTGCTCGTGGCGTTGGCCTCGCTCACCCCGAACAAGTGGCCGTCGACCACTGCCGGCGCGTAGGTCTGGGCCTCGTTGTCGGTGTCGGTGGCGGCAGTCCCCTCGAGGACCCACTCCGGGTAGTAGTTCTGCTGCTGGGCGGCCTTGGTCAGCAGCCCGAGCGAGAACGGGTCGCAGGCGAGCACGATGCTGGTCACCCCGGCCGCCTTGAACTGCACGATCGCTTGCTGGGCGGACTGCTGGAAGGTCGCGATGTCGAGGTCGTAGTGGAAGAACGTGTTCACCGCGTTCAACGGCACGTGGTACTTCGTCGTGAGCAGCTTCACTTCGGTGCTCTGGGTGTTGCCGTTGCATCCGATGTAGGACGGGACGTTCGGGATGAAGGTGCCGAACTTGCGGGTGTTGTTCTTGAGCGCTGGTCCGGCGTAGATCGCCTTCTTCCCGGCAAGCTCTTTCCCGATGACCTCTGCCATCTGGGCGGCGATGTTCGTGCACGACGGGACCGTCGACCAGACGTAGGGGTTCTGACCCTGGAAGACGTTCTCGCCGAAGTAGGCGTTGCCCTCGAACTCGACCAGGTGCTCCTGGGCGGCGCAGTTCGAGAACGGGTTGGATCCGCCGGCCTGGAGCTCATAGGCGATCCCGGTCTCGCCGAACGCATGCATCTGGCTGGCGATCGTCGTCGCGTCCGCACACGCCTGGGTCTGGTCCTGGCCGAGCGCCTCCTGGAGCGAGCTCCCGGTCGCGATGATCGGCTTGATCACCACGTGGCGGCCGTAGAGCTCGAAGACCGAGTTGAAGTAGTTCAAGAAGGTCTGCTCGACCTGGCTGATGATGGGTTGGGGAGCGTCGCCCGCGGCGGCCGCGTCCGCCTCGAGCGTCTGCTCGTTGGCGGAGGAGGGGTACTCGACCTGGGCGAGCGTGATCGTCGTCGAGGTGACCCCGTTGTAGGTCGCGCCGCCGTTGTTGCCGGTGAACTTGGGCAGGCATGGGGCCACGTAGGCACTGCTGAACTGCGGGGTGCTCGGGGTGCAGCTCGTCCCCCTGAGGGTCTTGCCGGTCCCGGCGGTGATGTGCCCCGACGCCGGGTACGCGTAGGGGTAGGGCCCCTCGTTGCCCGGTCCCCGGGCGGTGAGGACCGCGGAGCCGGCGGCGAAGGCGATGCCGCTCACCCCCAGGGCCGCGATCACCGCCAAGAGGCTGACCGCGACGGCGCGGGCGCCCCGCTGTCCAGAAAGCTGTCGGTTGATCCGCATGCCGCCCCTCCCACGTTTCGGCCGGGACACCGGCGGCGACCTCCGCCGCCCCTGACCGCCTCGCCAGCCCGAAAGCCGCGGGGTTACAATACCGAGCCGACGCCGTAGAAACGATTTCAGTGGGTCCAGGGGCGGGATCGGAGTGACGTTGACATTCGGGGGGTCACTCGTTAGGTTCGCCCGAACTTCACCGACGGCCCACAGTCGCGACTACCGGGGGGCGGAACCGCGATGCTGGCAGAGCCCGTAGAGTTCGACGAGCGCCCCCCGGGGTCCCTCGGCGAGCGCTTGCGGGAGGGCATCTGGAGCCACCGGTCCGCCGTCGGCTGGGCCGTCGGGGCCGTCGCCCTCTGGCTGATTCTCGACCACACCCTGTCGAAGGGGCTCCCCATCGGGATCGTCCTGCTCGGGGTCGTCTACGGGTCGATCTATGCGCTCCTCGCCATCGGGATCGTCCTCGTCTACCGGGGCAATCGCATCATCAACTTCGCCCAGGCCCAGATCGGCGTCATCGCGGCGATTCTGGCCATCGAGCTGAACGTCACCTACAACGTCAACTTCGTCCTGGCGTGCGCCACCGGGATCGTGGCCGCGGTGATCATCGGGGCGATCCTCAGCCTGCTCCCGAGGCACTTCCGCAAGAGCTCTCGGCTGATCCTGACCGTCGCCACCATCGGCCTCGCCCAGGGCCTCGGGGGCATCTCGGCCCTCCTGCCCGTCCTGTTCTGCAACCCGGCCACCAACGAGTCCTGCACCACCGCGGCCGCCCACCAGACCTTCAACACCCCGCTCCACACCCAGTTCACGATCAACCCGGTCGTGTTCAGCGGGAACGACATCGTCGCTTTCCTGGGCACGGTGGTCATCGTCATCGGCCTCGCCTTGTTCATGCGGCGCTCCAAGTACGGGCTGGCGATCCGGGCGGCCTCGGAGAACGGTGAGCGGGCCACCCTCCTCGGCGTGCCGGTGCCCCGGCTCGACACGATCATCTGGGTGGTCGCGGCGGTGCTGTCGACCGTGGCGATCCTGCTGCAGACCCCGGTCCTTGGGTTCGGCGGGTTCCAGACCGTGACCACGGCCAGCGACGACGTGCTCATCCGGATCCTCGCCGCCGCGGTCATCGGCCGGATGGAGTCGATGCCGCGGACCGCCATCGCGGCGGTGGCAATCGGGATCTTCGACGCGGGCGCGACTTGGACCTACTCGAACACCACCTTCGTCGACGCCACCTTGGTCATCGTGGTGATCGTGGCGCTCCTGCTCCAGCGGCGCAGCTACAGCCGGATCACCGAGTCCGACCAGTCGACCTGGCGCTCGGTGGCGGCGGTGCGGCCGATCCCCCGGGCCCTCATGGCGCTGCCCGAGGTCCGTTGGACGCTTCGGGGGTCGCGGGTGGTGCTCCTCGCCGTGGCGATCCTGCTGCCCTTGGTCATGTCGGACAGCCAGACCTACCTGGCCGGCTACATCCTCATCTACGCGATCGTGGGGCTGTCGCTGCTGGTCCTCACCGGCTGGACGGGCCAGATCTCACTGGGTCAGTTCGGGATCAGCGGGGTGGCCGGCGCGGTTGCGGCCGTCCTGTACGCGAAACACGGGTGGGACTTCTTCCCGGCCCTGGCCGTGGCCGTCCTGGTCGGGGCGGCGGTCGCACTGGTCATCGGCATCCCGGCCTTGCGGATCCAGGGCCCCTTCCTGGCCGTGACCACCCTCGCGTTCGGCGTCTGCGCGTCCGTGTACCTGCTCTCGCCGTCCTACCTCACCTGGCTGGTCCAGACGTCCGCGAACCGGCCCTCCATCTTCGGCAATGCCAACCTGCTCAGCTCGAACCGCAACCTCTATTACTTCTGCCTGATCGGCTTCTTCCTCTGCCTCATGGCGGTGCGCTCGCTACGCCGCAGCCGGATCGGGAGAAGCCTGATCGCCACCCGTGACAACGAGGCGGCCGCCCGGGCGACCGCCCTCAACACCACCCGCCAGAAGCTGACCGCGTTCTTGATCTCGGGGGCGATCGCGGGGTTCGCCGGGGCGATGTTCGTCGTCCAGCAGCAGGGCGTGAACAACGGCTCGTTCACGGCCGACATCGACATCGCGCTGTTCACCATGGTGGTCATCGGCGGGCTCGGTTCGCTGCCGGGGGTGGTCATCGGCGCGTTCGCAGTGTGGGCCGCCACCTACTTCCTGCCCGCCGGGTGGGCGTTGCTCGTGAACGGCGGGGGCATCCTGCTCCTCCTGATCTTCCTGCCCGAGGGCCTCGGCGGGATCATGTACCGGCTCCGAGACGCGCTCCTCGGGCTGGTGGCCCGACGACGGGGTATGACCCCGCTCGGGCTGATCCAGCAGATCGAGGAGCTCGACGGCCAGATCGGCGAGGACCTCCTGGTCGAGCGGGCGGCGGTCGCCACCGAGCACCTGGAGGAGGCGACCGAGGGCGGTGCGCACGAGGGGGTGCTCGCGACCAGCCCCACGTTGGGTGGCCCCGGCGCCGGTGGCATCGCATCCACGGTCACCCAGGAGACCTCGGCCGGCGAGCGCGCTGAGCGGCCCGGGCCAGAGGTCCGGGGACCCTCCGGGGCGCCGTGACCGCCACCGCATCGGTCGCGGTGGCCGACCCGAAGCTGGAGCGCGACCGCCTCTCCGTCTTCGACATCCGCCGCCTCACCGCCCCCTACCCGGTGACCCCGCTGCTCGTCCTGATGGGGTTCAACACGGTCTTCCTCATGGTGGGGGCGCTGGTCGTTCTCCAGTTCGCCGGGATCCAGAACGCGTACCACTCTGCGCTCGTGTCGCTGAGTGGCGCGGTCGTCCAGCAGATCCAGCTCGGCATCGGTCCGGACGTGCCCGTCGCGATCGGGGCCAACCGGGGCAACCGGTGGCGGACCCTCGTCGGCGGGATGGTGGTGGTGGCCGCGTTCTCCGTCCTGCTCGGGATGGCCGGGCTCCAACCAAACACCGTCGTCCTGTACTTCGGGGTGTTCCTGGTCCTGTCGATCTCGCTGGCGTTCACCTCGACTCAGCACGGTGCCCTCGCGCAGTACTACCCGGTCGAGGTGCGGACCCGGGCGATCCTCGCCCACCGGTTCGTCGGGGTGACCGCCTACGCGCTGGCCGCCCCCGTCGCTTTCCTGTTCGGCCTCGGGTTCTCCTGGCAGGCGCCGTTCATCGCCTTGGCCGCCGCCGCACTCGTGCTGGCCTTGGTGGGCCGCCGGCTCCTCCCGGTCCACAAGGAGAAAGCCGATCGGCCCCCCCGTCGGCGGCGTCGGGAGAAGGGCGCGCTCGTCGCCGAACCGGAGGTCTCGAGGCCGAACGCCGAGGGGCCGGCCACCCTCCCCGAGGCGACCCGGGTGCTGTTCTCGATCCCTTCCATCCGGGCCATGTACCGGGCGCTGCCGCTGCTCTCGGTCACCTTCTTCGGGGTGGCCTACTACGCCAACCTCCTGTTCCTGAACGTCTTCCACCAGGACGCGGCCACCCGCCGCCTGACCATCGACTTCTCGTTCATGGGAGCGGCGGTGGGCGTGCTCATCGCCGCGCTCGTGCTGCCCCGCCTCTTCCGTACCGATCCGCGCCGGGGCATGAGGATGGTGGTGCGGGGGGCGCTGCTCTCGTTCGTCGCGGCGATGGTCCTTGCTACCAGCCCGTCGGCGGCCCTCGCGATGGCCGCCGACATCGTCTTCACCGGCGCGGCGGCCTGGGTCGTGGCCGGCGTCTACGCGACCTTGTCGGTGGCCCTGCCGACCCGCCTGATGACGCTCGGCTACGCCCTCTCCTCGCTCTGGTTCACCATCGGGGTGCTGCTCATCGGCCCGGTCGGCACGGCCGGGACCACTCTGGCCGCGGTCATCGGCAACGACTTCGGCTACCGGGCCAGCTTCTGGCTCTTCGGCCCGCTCCTCTTGATGGGGACCGGCATCCTCTCGCGGTCGTCCCGGTACCTGGCCGAGGACATCCAGCGGCTCGAGGCCTCGGTCGAGGCCGACATCAAGGTGCGCCGCGACCGGGTCGAAGGCCGGGGCAAGCTGCTCATGGCCCGGGGCATCGAGGCCGGCTACGAGAACGTGAAGGTGCTCTTCGGCGTCGACTTCGATATCGATGACGGCGAGATGGTCTCGGTCCTCGGGACCAACGGCGCCGGAAAGTCCACACTGGTCAAGGCCCTGTGCGGGCTGATCACCCCGACCGGGGGAGAGGTCCTCTTCGACGGCCAGCCGATCACCACCCTCGATCCCAGCCGGATCGTGAAGTTGGGCATCGCGATGGTTCCCGGCGACCGGGGCATCTTCCCGGGGCTCACGACGCTCGACAACCTGAAGATGGCCGGGTGGCTCTACGACAAGGACCCCGCCTACATCAAACAGGCGACGAAGACGGTGCTTTCGTACTTCCCGGCGCTCAACAACCGCCTCACCACCCCGTCGGGAAGCCTGTCGGGCGGCGAGCAGCAGATGCTCAGCCTGGCCATGGCGTTCATCGCCCAGCCGCGCCTCTTGATCATCGACGAGCTGTCGCTCGGCCTCGCCCCGACCGTCATCGAGTCGCTCCTGCGGATCGTGAAGGAGATCAACGGGCGGGGGACCGCGGTCATCCTGGTCGAGCAGTCCGTGAACCTCGCCCTGCGCATGACGACGCGGGCCACCTTCATGGAGAAGGGCCAGGTCGTCTTCCAGGGCACCACCGACGAGCTGCTCCAGCAGGAGGACATCGTGCGCTCCGTCCTCTTGGAGGGGGCCCGCCAGGAGGCCGTCCAGGGCGCGGGCAGGACCGTCACCGACACCGAGGCCGTGCCGGCCGGCGCTGGGGACAACGGGGGCCGCCGCTCGGGTGTGCTCGGGGGGACCTCGCTCGGCAATCTCCAGGCCGGCGATCGGCATGCGGCTGCCAACGGCGACGGCGGGGTGGTCCTCGCCGCCAACGGACTGGTGAAGCGCTTCGGCGGCGTCCTCGCCGTCGACGAGGTGAGCCTCGAGCTGAACAACGGCGAGATCCTCGGCCTGATCGGCCCCAACGGCGCCGGCAAGACCACGGTGTTCGAGATCATCTCCGGGCAGCTGCGTCCGAACGCCGGGCGGGTCACGATGCACGGGTCCGACATCAGCGACTGGCCCGCCTACAAGCGGTCGTCGTTCGGACTCGGCCGTTCCTTCCAGGCCGCCCGGCTCTGGCCCGGCCTCACCGTCCAGGAGACCGTGTCGCTGGCGGTGGCCCGCCGGGTCCACTCGCCGGGGGTCATCCAGACGATGCTGTACCTGCCCATGGTCGGCCGGGCCGAGAAGCGGGTCGCGGTCGCCGCCGAAGAGGTCATCGACATGCTCGGGCTCGGCGACTTCAAGGACCAACTCGGCTCCGACCTCTCGACCGGGCTGCGCCGGCTGCTCGAGCTGGCCGTGATCGTCGCCCAGCGCCCCTCGATCGTGCTCCTCGACGAGCCCTCGGCCGGCCTCGCCCAGGCCGAGACCGAGGCGCTCGCCCCGGTGCTGCGCGACATCCGCATCGGCCTCCAGTGCAGCCTCATGCTCATCGAGCACGACATGGGCCTGACCAAGGAACTGGCCGACCGCATCGTCGCCCTGGACACCGGAGCGGTGGTGGCGGTCGGGTCACCCGAAGAGGTGCTGAGGCACCCACGAGTCGTCGAGTCCTACCTCGGTGCCGCGGCGGTCTGAGCGCGACCGGCGGGCCGTGACCCCCCGCGGACGGTCCGTGCGTGGCCGGGTCACGGCGCTGCTCGGCCTGGCGCTCGCGGCCGGGGCCCTGAGTGCCTGCAACTCGTCGGGCAACCTCGTCGCCAAGACCACCGTCGTGCCGCCCCCGGCCGGGTGCGACACCGGCCGGGTCATCGTCATCGGCGCGTCCCTCGACCTGTCCGGTCCCGGTGCGGCCCTCGGCCACCAGTACCTGCTCGGGCTGGAGATGGGCATCGCCAAGGTCAACGCGGGCAACGGCGTGCCCCCGCGCAACACCTGCTTCGAGCTCGCCTACAAGGACAACCGGGGGAACCCCGCGGTCGACTCCCGGGCCCTGCTCGACCTCGTGAACGTGGAGAAGGCGGGGATGGTGGTCGGGTCGTTCCTCGGGTCCTCGACCGTCACCTACCTCGGGAGCCTCGGGGTTCCCGAGATCAGCTTGTCCCCGCTGGCCGACACCTTCCTGCCGAAGACCTATCCCAACACCTTCCCCATGACCGCCTCGATGGAGTCGCAGGCCTTCGTCATCGGCAAGGCCCTCAAGGCCGACGAGGTGCACCGGGTCGGCCTCATCGTGACCGGGGACAAGGCCAGCCGGGAGGGCGCCGCCCACCTGGCCGCGGTCTCCTCGACCGACCAGTTCGCCATCGTGGCCCGGGCCACGGTGTCACCCTCGGGAGCGGGTGCCGCCGCCGCGGTCTCGACCGTGCAGGCGGCCCACCCGAAGGTGCTGGTGGTGCTGGACGACACCGGCGCGGTGGCGGCCGTGCTGGCGGCCCGGGCGGCCGCTGGGTGGACGGCGCCGGTCATCGCCGGTCCGAACACCACCGAGTCGCCGATCCTGGCCAAGCTGCGCGGCGACACGGCCGGGGTGTCGGTCGCCGTGCCCGACGGGACGATCTCAGGGACGGGAGTCGGTGCGGCGGGCACCCTCTCGTTCCGCCACAAGCTCCTGGCCCAGCTGAAGACGTCCTCGCTCTTCGGCTCGATCATCCCGTACGCGCAGACCTACGACGCCATGACGATGATGGGGAACGCAGCCAACGGCGCCATGAGCGTCGTGGCCACCCAGGTGACCACCTATCTCCAGAACGCCAACTACCAGGGCGTGCTCGCGTCCTACACCTACACCTCGGGGGCCCACACCGGGATCTCGGCGTCCGACCAGAGCGTCGTGCCGCTGCGGGGGCTGTCGAACGGCCTGCTGAAGCCGGCCCCGAAGCCGGCCAGGCCCGCCAAGGCCCTCTAGCCGTTCACCCTGCTGCCGGGGCCCTTGTGGGGTCCCGACGGTCGATCTGCGGGCTCGACGGGGGACCCGAGGGTCTCGACCGGGGACTTCCTCTCGATCACAGGTCTTCTCCGACGGGGGCGACAGGCTCCGAACTCGCTCAGCTCGGAGGGTTCTCGTCGCCCGGCGGCCGGAGCCGATCGATCCGCCGGGAGAGGTTGACCGCATGGTCACCGAGCCGCTCGTAGAAGCGGGCCAGGAGCGTCACCTGGGCGATGACCGGTGCCTCCATCGCCCCCTTGGCGATCTCCGCGGTGAGCCGGTCATGGAGAAGGTCGATCTCCTCGTCGACCTCGGCGAGATCCACCGCGTCGTCGCTCCCCACGAGGTAGCGGTCGGCCACCGATCCCCACATCGCCAGGGCGGTCTCGGTCATCCGCTGCACGATGCCCCGACTGAGTGGCGTCATCTGATGCCCGAGGCTGTTCACCGCCCGCTGGGCGATGTGCTCCGCGAGGTCGGCGCTGCGTTCGAGCTCCGAGAGGATGAGGAGCGTCCCGACCAGATGTCGGAGCTCGTCGACCGGGGGTTCTTGTTCGAGCTCCGCCCAGACGAGCCGCTCGACCTCGGCCGCCAGCTCGTCGACTCGCTGATCCCGCTCGACGACCGCCAGCCCGGTCTCGCGCTCCCCGGCGAGCAGCGCGTGGGTCGCCTGAGCCAGGCCCTCACTCACCAATGCGAACAGTTGGAGCACGGAGCGGTCGATGGGCGACTGGCTCGCGATGTCCCCAAACACCGACCCCGAAGCTACTCAACCCCGTCACCCAGAAGTCACGCAATGGTCACTGTTCATTCACGCTCGAACAGGCGGAGGGTTGGCGGCGGCGCCCCGCTCGGCGCCGCTCGAGCAGGAGCAGGCCGCGCCCTGAGGAGCTCCGGGCAGGACGAGCTGCCCCGGCCCGTCCCGACCGGGCCCGTTCCTCTGTCGCTCAGCCGGTGAACATCGCCGGCAGCTTCGTCGGCCACTGGCCGAGCGAGAATCGCTTGCCGCCGAAGGCCGCGATGTAGGTGCCGAGCTTGCCGTTGAGCGGCGAGGTCTTGCCCGCGTCCCACCAGATGAAGCGGGCGTCGGTGCTGGCCGTGTGCTGGCCGTCCCCGGCCACCCCGTTCGCCCCGACGTTGTAGTTCCACTTCCCGTACTGGAAGAGCGGGGCCCCCATCACCGGTAGGGCGTGGATCCCCCGGGCCATGTTCTGGGCGGTGAGGTCGGGGCCGGCCGCCTGGAGGTAGTTGAACATCTGGATCAGCGCCGAGTAGTTGCCGTCGGTCTCCTTCGGGATCACGTGGCCGGTCAGCTTGAAGTAGAGCTTGCCGGCGAGCGAGGTGGGGCCGGTGAGCACGTTCGAGGGGGAGAGCTCGCTCATCCCGAACAGGTGCCCGGTGACCTCCTTGACGTTGTCGTAGGTCTGCGGGGACGGGTCCTGGTCGGTGAGCGCGGTGCCGATCGTGAACCACTCGGGGTAGTAGTTCTGGGCCGCCGCGGCCATGGTGAGGAACCCGGCCGAGAACGGGTCGCAGGCCAGGATGACCGTGGTGACACCCTCGGCCTTGAACTGGACGATCGCCTGCTGGGCCGACTGCTGGAAGGTCGAGATGTCGAGCCCGTAGGCGAACTTGGTGAAGTCGGCCGAGGGCACGTGGTACTTGGTGGTGAGCAGCTTCAGGGCGTTGCTGGTGCAGCTGAGGTAGGAGGGGAGGCCCGGCACATAGGTGCCGAACTTGCGGTCCTTGGCCTGGAGGTCGGCCTCACCGGCGTAGATCGCCTTCTTGTTGGCCAGCATCGTGCCGACCACCTCGGCCTCGGTGTCGCTGATGGTGGTGCAGTTCTGGGTGCCGGACCAGACGTAGGGGTTCTCGTTCTGGAAGGTGGCCTCGTCGAAGTAGGCGTTGCCCTGGAACTCGACCACGTGGTTCTGGGCCGCACACACCGAGAACGGGCCGCTCCCGCCCGCCTGGAAGTTGGTGGCGATCCCGGTCTCGCCGAACGCGTGGAGCTGTTGGGAGATGGTCGCGGCGTCGGCGCAGGCCTGGGCCTGGCCCTCGTTCAGGGCCTCCGCGGTGGTGTTCCCGGTCGCGTTCATCGGCTCGATCACGACCTTGCGGCCGTACAGGTCGTAGACCTTGTTGAAGTAGTTGAGGAAGACCTGCTCGACCTCCTGGGTCACCTGGGGCAGGGCCACCCCGGCCGCTTCCGCCTGGGCCGCGACCTGCTGGCTGTTGGCGGTGGTGGGGAACTCGCGCTGGGCGAGCAGGATTTCGTTGGAGGTCACGCCGTTCGAAGTCGCGCCCCCGTTGTTGCCGGTCCACTTGGCGATGCACGGCGCGGCGTAGGGCGAGGGGAACTGGGGCGTTCCCGGCCTGCACTTGAAGCCGCCGATCGTGGTGCCGGTGCCCACCTTCACGGTCGCTGCGCCGGTGGCCGGGTAGGCGTAGGGGTAGGGGCCCTCGTCGGCCGGGCCGGACTTGGAGAGCGAGATGCCCCCGGTCGCCCCCCCGGCCACCCCGGCGAGCGCCAGGGTGCCCATCACCACGAGCCCGGTGACCGCGCTGCGAGCGACGCCGAATCGACCCAGCCGACCAGTGCGCATCTGACCTCCCCCGGTGGTGAGCCCGACCCCCCGGACCCAGCCGGGCCCGATGCCCGGCTCACTGCGGTGGGAACGATACCGGGCGGGCGGGTGGGTCGCCGGGTCGACGGGGCAACTTGCCGACCGTGTATTAGGCATTCCTAAACTTCGAAGGATGGATATCCGAATCAGACCCACGCCGTGGCGGGTCGGTGCGGGGCTCCTCGTCGCGCTCGTCGCCGGGGGCGGGCTGGCGGCGTGCTCGTCCGGCACGCCGGCGAACTCGATCACCCTCTACAACGGCCAACACGTGCAGACCACCGACGCCCTGGTGGCGGCGTTCGAACACGAGACCGGCATCAGCGTGCGGATCCACTCCGACGACGAGTCGGTCCTGGCCGACCAGATCGTCACCGAGGGGTCCAACTCGCCGGCCGACGTGATCTTCACCGAGAACACGCCCGCCCTCGAGTTCCTCCAGCTCAAGCACCTGTTGGCCCCACTCGGGGCGGGCACCGGGGCGACCACCCAGCCCCGCTACGACTCGGCCGAGGGCGACTGGGTCGGGATCTCGGCCCGGGTGAGCGTCCTTATCTCCAACCCCTCCCTGATCAAACCGTCGGCGCTGCCGACCTCGGTCCTGGCCCTCGCCGACCCCCGCTACCGCGGGATGGTGGCCCTCGCCCCCGGCGAGACCGACTTCCAGCCGATCGTGACCTCGGTCCTGCGGGCCGAGGGCAAGGCCGCGACCCTGCGCTGGCTCGAGGGCCTGAAGGCCAACTCGGCCGGCCACCTCTACCCCGACAACGAGACGATCACCTCGGAGGTCAACGCCGGGCAGGTCGCCATGGGGGTGATCAACCAGTACTACTGGTACCGGCTGCGGGCCGAGATCGGGGCCACGGCGACCCACTCGGTCATCACCACCTTCGCCCCGCGCGATCCTGGGTACGTGATCGACGTCTCGGGGGCCGGGGTGCTCGCGACGAGCCGGCACAAGACCGACGCCCTCCGCTTCGTCCGGTTCCTCACCACGAAGCCGGCCCAGGAGATCATCGCCCGCTCCGACAGTTTCGAGTACCCGGTCGACTCTGGCGTGGTGACCGCGGCACCCGAGACCCCCTTCGCGCGGCTGCGCCCCGATCCCATCTCGCTCCTCGAGCTGGGCGACGGCGCGGCCGCGGTCGCGCTGCTCCAAGAGGTCCAGCTCCTGTGACCCCGCTGCGCCAGCGGGCGCAGCGCAGCGTCGACCGATTCGAGTTCGACCCGGCCGACCTCACCCGCCTGCTCGAGGTCACGGCCTGGCTCTCGGCGCACCGGGACGGGTGGCTGAACCTCCTGCCCGGGGTCGAGTCCTCGGCCGACCCGGTCGAGGCGCCGGGCCTCTTCTCACTGTTCGGCGCGACCGCTCAGCCGGTCTCGATGTGCACGTGGATGCCGCCCGGACGGGCCCGCCACTCCCTCGACGAGGTGACCCTCGGGATCATGCACGCCCGGGGCCGCCGGGTCGTCCCCGAGCTCGAGGCGGCCGGGCTCAGCGTCCCGCCGACCTGGCGGGTGTGGGGGGACCACCCGCGGCGCGGGCTGGTGGTCAAGATCCCGAGCACCGCCCCGGACCGCGAGGTGCTCCGGTGGGCGCTGGCGGTCGGGGAGCAGCTGTGCAGCCTGCCCACCACCGGGTCCTGGCAGGCCGAGGTCTACCAGCCCCGCTGAGGGCCCGGAATAGGGGCGGGCCCGCCCACGTTTTCCTTGCTACAGGGTGAACCAGCGCTCCGCTTGGTCCGCCCGAACGATCGGAGGAGACGTGACGAGCGAGACCCTGACGCTCCCGGTGCTGCCCCTGCGCTCGGGGGTGATCCTCCCGGGGATGGTGTTCACCATCGCGCTGGAGACCGACGAGTCGAAGGCCGCGGCCGAGGTCGTCGGGACCTCGGGCGGCCGGCTGCTGCTCGTGCCCCACATCGACGGCCGCTACGGCACCGTCGGTGTGGTGGGCGAGGTGGTCGAGCGCGGCGAGCTGCCCGGCGGCCTACCCGCCCTCGTGGTCCGGGGTGAGCACCGGGCCACCCTCGGCACCGGGGTGCCGGGGACCGGTGCCGCGCTCTGGGTGGAGGCCGAGCCCGTGACCGAGACCTCGGCCGACGAGGAGCGATCGGTCGCGCTGGCGCGCGAGTACCGGGCGGTGCTCGAGAACATCCTCTTGAGCCGGGGGGCCGGGCGGCTCGCGGCCCAGCTGCGGGAGGTCACCGAGCCCGGCCGGGTCGCCGACCTGGCCGGCTACTCGCCCGACCTCACCCTCGCCCAGAAGGTGGAGGTGCTCGAGACCGTCGACGTCACCGCCCGGCTCGCCCTGGTCCTGGGTTGGGCGCGCGACACTCTCGCCGACCTCACCCTCCGGGAGCGGATCAAGAGCGACGTCGAGGAGGGGATGGAGAAGTCCCAGCGCGAGTTCTTGCTCCGCCGCCAGCTCGAGGCGATCCGCAAGGAGCTGGGCGAGCTCGGCGGCGCCGACGCCGGTGCCCCCGATGACTACCGCGCCCGGCTGGCCGAACGCGAGCTGCCCGAGAAGGTCCGCGAGGCGGTCGAGAGGGAGATCGACAAGCTCGAGCGCACGAGCGAGCAGAGCCCCGAGCACGGCTGGATCCGGACCTGGCTCGACACCGTCCTCGAGGTCCCCTGGGGGGTCGAGTCCGAGGATCGGCTGGACGTGCCGGCGGCGGCCGCCATCTTGGACGAGGACCACGACGGCCTCGACGACGTGAAGGAGCGGATCCTCCAGCACCTCTCGGTGCGCAAGCTCCAGGCCGAGCGGGGGCTGGCCCCGGTCGACGGCCGGGGGGCCGGGGCGATCCTCGCCCTGGTCGGCCCGCCGGGGGTGGGGAAGACCTCCCTCGGGGAGTCGGTGGCCCGCGCCCTCGGGCGCAAGTTCGTCCGGGTGGCGCTCGGCGGGGTCCGCGACGAGGCCGAGATCCGCGGGCATCGGCGCACCTACGTCGGCGCGCAGCCCGGCCGGCTCGTTCGGGCGCTGCGGGAGGCCGGGACCATGAACCCGGTCCTGCTGCTCGACGAGGTGGACAAGATCGGCGCCGACTACCGCGGCGACCCGTCCTCCGCGCTCTTGGAGGTCCTCGACCCCGCCCAGAACCACACCTTCCGCGACCACTACCTGGAGGTCGACCTCGACCTGTCGCGGGTGCTGTTCATCGCGACCGCGAACGTCGTCGACACGATCCCCGGGCCGCTGCTCGACCGGATGGAGGTCATCCGACTCGACGGCTACACCGACAACGAGAAGGTGGCCATCGCCCGCCATCACCTCCTCGCCCGCCAGGCCAGCCGGGCCGGGTTGCGCGAGGACGAGGTGGTCGTGTCCGACGAGGCGCTGGCCAAGATCGTGGAGGACTACACCCGGGAGGCGGGGGTCCGCTCGCTCGAGCGGGAGCTCGGCCGGCTGCTCCGCAAGGTGGCGACGAAGATCGTCGCCGGTGAGGCGCACGCGCCGGTCGAGGTGGGCCCCGACGACGTCCGGGGGTGGCTCGGGCGGCCGCGGTTCTTCTTCGAGGCGGCCGAGCGCGAGGCCCTGCCGGGGGTGGCCACCGGCCTGGCCGTGACCGGCGCCGGTGGCGACGTGCTGTTCGTCGAGGCCAGTGTCTCGGAGGGCCCCGAGGGGCTCACCCTCACCGGTCAGCTCGGGGAGGTGATGAAGGAGTCGGCCGAGATCGCGCTGTCCTTCGTGCGCTCGCACGCGGCCGAGCTCGGGATCGACCCCGACGCGTTCGTGGGCAAGCGGTTCCACCTCCACGTGCCGGCCGGGGCCGTGCCCAAGGACGGCCCGTCGGCCGGGGTCACCATGACCTCCGCCCTCGTCAGCCTGCTCACCGGTGTCCCGGTGCGCAGCGCGATCGGGATGACCGGCGAGGTGACCCTGCGGGGCCGGGTGCTGCCGATCGGCGGGGTCCGCCAGAAGGTGCTCGCCGCCCACCGCTCCGGCCTGACCGAGGTGATCCTGCCGGCCCGCAACGGCCCGGACCTGGAGGACGTGCCCGAGGAGGTCCGCGAGGCGATGACGTTCCATCTCGCCGAGCGCGTGGACGACGTGCTCGGCCCGGCGATGGGGGACGGCCCGGAGCGGGCCGGGGACATGCCGGCCGACGCCGAGGGCCTGTCCCGGGTCGCCTGAGCTACCCAGGGCCGCTCCGGCCGGGGTCGGGCGCCGCCCGATCCTCGAACCCGACCCGAACCGTCTGCTCGGGGCGGCGGCGGCCCTGCTCGACGATCGCGGCCAGCACCCGCTCGTCGGCCTCGGTGAGCGGGGGCTGCACGAGGGAGCGGGGCCACAGGTGGCGCGCCCACACCACGTTCGCCTCGGCGGCGAACACGGTGAGGTTGGCCCCGAGGTAGATCCAGGCGATCAGCCCGAGCACCACCGCGAAGGTGCCGTAGACCTGCGAGGTGTTGCGGAGCTGGTGCTCGACGAGCGCCGTGCCGACGTTCTGGAGCGCGGTCCAGGCGACCGCCCCGGCGAGGGCGCCGGGGACGAGGCTTCGAGAGCCGATCTCCTTCGGGGTGAGCACCCGGAAGGCCATGAGATAGAGCGCGCCGTTCACCACGAGTGACCCGGCGATGCCCCCGATCCGCAGCAGCGCCGAGTGGTGGCCCCAGGTCCCGACGGCGGCGAGCGCGGAACTGAGGACGAGGAACAGCCCGAGCACACCCATCAGCACCCCGGTGCGGGCGAGCCTCGCCCAGAAGTTCGGGCGGTTGACCCCGGGCACGTTCCACACCTCGGCCATCGCGAACTGGCCGGTCTGGCTGACGCCCTGCGAGCCCCACAGCAGCCCGAGGATGCCGACGACCAGGCCGATGGCGCTGTTGCGGTGCAGGGCGTGGATGGTCGAGTCGAGCGAGTGCGAGGAGCCCGATCCGATGACCGGGAACTGGGCCAACGCCGAGCTCTCGATGTGCTTGGCGATCGACGAGCTTCCCCCGGCCACGATCCCGAGCACGGTCACGAGCAGGAGGAGGAGCGGGAAGAGGGAGAGGAAGCCGTAGTAGGCGAGCAGCGCGGCCAGCTGGCCGCCCCGGTCGTCGCCGTACTTCTTGTTGACCCCGAAGACGAACCCGAGCACCCGGTTGCCCTGCTGGGCCCGGTCGACCGCCCGGACCGCCCGCTCCAGCCGGTTCACCGTCTGGGTCGGCGGCTCGTGCGCACGGGAGGAAGGTACCCGGATCGACGTTCGGACATGTCGAAGCCCCTGGTACCGTCGGTCCGCCCACCGCGCGTCGAGCGACCGCCGGGTGCTCGCGCTCGTCGAGCTGCCGGCCGACTTCAGCGTGGAGCGCGACGAGCTGCCCTCCGCCGACCGCGGCGCCGACGATCTCGACCTCGCCGAGCTGGGCACTGCGGCGCGGGCACTCGCCCGGGCCGAGAATGTCGCCGTGTTCCACGGGTGGGAGGACGCCGGCATCATCGGAGTGACGGGGGCATCGCGCCATGCGCCCCTCACGCTCTCGGCGGACTTCGCGCGGTACCCGGCCGACGTCGCCCGAGCGGTCCGGGCGCTCCTCGACGCCGGTGTCCAGGATCCCTACGGGCTGGCGCTCGGCCCCGAG
>DAIUEV010000012.1:5843-34031 GCA_036844945.1 Acidimicrobiales bacterium | reverse complement strand
GGCGCTCCTCGACGCCGGTGTCCAGGATCCCTACGGGCTGGCGCTCGGCCCCGAGGCCTACACCGGCGTGGTCGAGACCACCGAGCACGGCGGGATCCTGGTGTTCGACCACCTTCGCCAGATCCTGGGCGGTCCCATCGTGTGGGCGCCGGGTGTCGAGGGGGCGGTGGTCGTCAGCCAGCGCGGCGGCGACATCCACTTCGTGTCGGGCCAGAACACCTCGATCGGCTACGACCACCACGACGCCGGCCGCGTGCATCTCTACGTGGAGGAGAGCTTCACCTTCCAGGTGGCCTCGCCGGAGGCCGGGATCGCGCTGCGGCAAGCGTAGCCGTCACACCGCCGGGTGGGCGAGGACGAGGAGGAACTCGCCCTCGACGGCCCCCCACGTGGCGTCGAGGATGAAGCCCGCGTCGACGAGCTCGTCGGCGAGCTGTTCGGGTGCGAACTTCGCGCTGATCTCGGTCAGGAGATCCTCGCCCTCTTCGAACCCGACCGCGAGCGCGAGGGCCGCCACCCGGACCGACTGGCGCCGGACCGAGCGCAGCCGCATCTCGATCCAGCGCTCCTCGTCGTTCCAGAGCGCCACGTGGTCGAACAGATCGGGGTCGAAGTCCGCGCCGAGCTCGTTGTTGATCACGTGCAGCACGTTGCGGTTGAAGGCCGCGGTGACGCCGGCGGCGTCGTCGTAGGCGGCAACGATGACGGCGGGATCCTTCACCAGGTCGGCGCCGAGGAGCAGATGGTCCTGGCTCCCCATGGTGGTGCAGAGCTCGCGCAGGAACGGGCGCCGTTCCGCCGGGACGAGGTTCCCGATGGTGCCGCCGAGGAACGCGACGAGACGGGTCCCGGTCGTCGGCACCCGGTCGAGGTGGCGTCGGAAGTCGCCGACGACCGCGTGGACGGAGAGCCCCTCGTACTCCTGGAGCAACCCGACGGCCGCCTCGCGGAGGAACTCGTCGCTCACGTCGAACGGGACGTAGCGGTGCAGCGGCCTGGTGGCCCGCATCGCGTCGAGGAGCAGGCGGGTCTTATCGCACGACCCGGCACCGAGCTCGACGAGCGTGTCGGCCCGGGCCAGCCTGGACAGCTCACCGGCGTGCTGCGCGAGCAGCCGGCGCTCGGCACGGGTTGGGTAGTACTCGGGTAGGCGGGTGATCTCCTCGAAGAGCCGGCTGCCGGTCTCGTCGTAGAACCACAGCGGCGGGATGGCCTTCGGCCGGGCGCTCAGCCCGCACCGCACGTCCTCCTCGAGGGCGTGGCGGAGCTCGGCGGCGGTGAGGAAGACGTCGACGGTGAGGCTCGATCCAGGCATGGGGCGGCTCCGGAGTCGGGTTAGAGGTCGCGGGCGACGCGCAGCCCGCTGAAGGCCCAGCGCGAGCCGGGGTGGAAGAAGTTCCGGTAGGTGGCCCGGGTGTGGCCCTCGGGGGTCACGCAGGCCCCGCCCCGCAGCACGTGCTGGTTGACCATGAACTTGCCGTTGTACTCACCGACCGCGCCGGGAGCGGCCCGGAACCCGGGGTAGGGGCTGTAGGCGCTGGCCGTCCACTGCCACACCTCCCCGGCGAGGTCGGACAGCGGTCGGTCGCCGGCGAGGGGGTGCAGATGCGGCGCCCGGCCGGTCCGGCGTGACTGCGTGGCGACGGCCTCCCACTCGGTCTCGGTCGGGAGCCGGTACCCGGTCCAGTGGGCGAAGGCGTCGGCCTCGTAGTAGCTGACATGGCAGACGGGCTCGCTCTCGATCACCGGCCTCGACCCCGTCAGTGTGAACACCCGCCACCCGTCGTCCTCGCGGCGCCAGTACAGCGGCGCCTCCCAACGCTGCTCGTTGACGGCGGCCCATCCGTCCGACAGCCACAGCTCGGGCCGTCGGTAGCCGCCGTCGTCCATGAACTCGAGCCACTCGCCGCAGCTGATCAGCCGGTCGCCAAGCGCGAAGGGGGTCACCACCGCCCGATGCCGGGGGAACTCGTTGTCGAAGCCGAAACCCTCCCCGCGGTGGCCGATCTCGACCTCGCCGCCCTCGTGTTCCGCCCAGCCGAGGCGGTTCGCGGCGGCGAGGGGCGCCACCTCGTCGGTCCGGTAGGCCGGTTCGAGGGTGTTGCACGAGAGGACGTGCTTGATGTCCATCAGCAGGAGCTCCTGGTGTTGCTGCTCGTGATGGATGCCCAGCTCGACGAGCGAGAGGGTCTCGGTGCTCGCCCGGCCCCCGAACAGCTCGGCCATCGCCTTGTCGACGTGGTGCCGGTAGTCGGCCACCTCGGCCACCCCGGGGCGGGAGATCACTCCGCGCCGGTCCCGTGGGTGCCGCGAGCCGATCGCCTCGTAGTACGAGTTGAAGATGTAGCCGAAGGCCGGATGGAACACCGTGTAGCCGTCGTCGTGGCGTGGCAGGACGAAGGTCTCGAAGAACCAGGTGGTGTGGCCGCGGTGCCACTTGGTCGGGCTGACGTCCGGCATCGATTGGATCGTCTGGTCCTCCGGGCTGAGGGGGGCGGCCAGCTCCTCGGTCGTCTCGCGGACCTCGACGAACCGCTGTCCGAGCAGCGACACGCGACCCTCGGGATCGGTCGTGGACATCGGCGGACCTCTCGGGTCGCCCGGTACCAGCCAGGCCGTCTGGCGCGTCGGGGGTGCGGCTTCACCGCCCACCGTAATGTCGGGCTCCAGCGGGTCGTGCCGCACCCCCGGGACTTTTTCTGCCTGAATTGCCTGGTCAGCGACCCGTCTCAAAGGTCCGCGCCGGTAGGCTCGGGGCCGATCGCTGCGTTGGGGGTCGTCGCCGGGGCGCCGACCGCCGTCCCACGGTTCCGACCGGGGCCCATACTGAAGCAGCCCGCAGGGAGAGGAAGGTCGTGCGATGAGACTGTTCTCGAGCCACAAGACCCAGTTGGTCGATGCGGCGGAGGCGCTGCCCGGGCGACCCACTCCGATCACCCATCCGGGGAAGCACCTCGTCCTCGGCACCCCCATGGCCCCGCCGTTCCCCGACGGCCTCGAGCAGGCGGTGTTCGCCATGGGTTGCTTCTGGGGCGCAGAGCGCCGGTTCTGGCAGCTCGACGGCGTCTACACCACGGCCGTCGGGTACGCCGGGGGATACACCCCGAATCCCACCTACGAAGAGGTGTGCAGCGGACGGACCGGCCATGCCGAAGCGGTCCTCGTCGTCTTCGATCCGGCCAAGCTCACCTACCGGCGGCTCCTCGCCGAGTTCTTTGAGAGCCACGATCCGACCCAGGGCATGCGGCAGGGCAACGACATCGGGACCCAGTACCGCTCGGCGATCTACGTCGCCACTGACGAGCAGGCGTCGGCGGCCGCCGAGGTCAAGACCTCGTTCCAAGAGCGGCTCGCTGCAGCGGGATTCGGGCCGATCACGACGGAGGTGGCGCCGGCTGGACCCTTCTATTACGCCGAGGACTACCACCAGCAGTATCTCGCTGCGAACCCGAACGGCTACTGCGGACTGGGCGGAACAGGAGTGTCCTGTCCGGTCGGCCTGCTCTCGGAGTAGGAGCCACAGCCGCTCGCGCCCTCGTCGCGGGGTCGACAAGGTGCGATCCAACGCTCAGAGGAGCTGAGAGTGGTGCACAGAAGTGATGTATGCACCGCACGAACCTTTGCCGGGGAATGGCCTTGTTGCCGGGCTTCAGACCGGCACCGGAGTCTTTTGCCCGGCCGGTCGGCCTTCGGGGCAGCCACACCGCGGTAGCCCACACCGCGACGGCGCAATGTCGCGGCGGATGCCGCGGCCTCCGACTAGCTCGAGGGGCTGACCGCGTCGGCGCGCAGCGGATCCAGCCTTTGCAACGCCGTCTCGGCTTCGTCCATGAAACGCGCGACCAGGTCGCGTGCGGGAACGAGCGAATCGATGCCGCCGACCCCCTGGCCCGCCGGGAAGCCCTCCTTTGAGAGATCGACGCCCTCTGTGGTCTCGTCGCCACCCAGATGCCAGGCGTTCGCCCCGATCGACACACCCAGTTGCGCCGGGAATGGCTTCAGCTCTTCTGGGTGGGCGACGAAGTGGTCGGCGAACTCGTTGCGGAGCACCCGCATCGGCTTCCCCGAATAGGCGCGGCTGATGACGGTCCCGTCCTCTCCCGAGGCGATGAGCGCCTCTTTGTAGCCGACGACGCCGCGCGCCTCGGGGGTGGCGATGAACCGGGTGCCCACCCAGGCCCCTTCGGCCCCGAGGGCCAGGGCGGCGGCGAGGCCGCGGCCGTCGAAGATGCCCCCGGCGGCGACCACCGGGACTTGGTCGCCGACGGCGTCGACGATCTGGGGCACGAGCGGCATCGTGGCCACGAGCCCGGTGTGGCCGCCGGCCTCGGTCCCCTGTGCGACCACGAGGTCACAGCCCGAAGCCACAGCACGTTCGGCGTGGATGACCTTGCCGCACATGTTGGCCACCAGCACGCCGTGGTCGTGGCATAGCGATATCGCGTCGACTGGGACTCCAAGGCCCGCCACGAACAGGCTTGCCCCGCCGTCGATCAGGAGCTGCACCCGCTTCAGGAGCTCGTCGCCGATCACCGCCAGCAGGTCGACCCCGAAGGGCCGGTTCGTCGCGGCCCGGACCGCCGCCATCTCCTCGACCAACAGCTCCGAGCTCATGGTGGAGGCCCCCAGGCACCCGAAGCCCCCGGCATCGGAGACGGCGGCCACGAGGGGGGCGTAGGAGACGCCACCCATCCCCGCCAGCATCAGCGGGTGTTCGATCTCGAGGAGCTCGGTCAATCGGGTGCGCACCCGCACCTCCTCGGCTCGCGATACTTGGGGCCCGGACCGCTCCAGCATTCCAGATTTGGCTCCCCCCCAACCTGGCCGTCAAGCTGCGACGAGCGGACCCGCGACCTGGCCCCCGGAGGAGAGGCGTTTTGGTAGACCGGCTGTTCCGGGCGCTCGGGCGCGGGGTCGTCCGCTACCGGTGGATCATCATCGTCGTCTGGTTGCTCGGGACGGTCGCGGCCGTGCGGGCGCTCCCGAGCCTCGGGAGTCAGGTCAACAACAACAACAGCGCGTTCCTGCCGGCGAGCGCTCCGTCGAACCTGGCCGCCGATCTCGCCGAGCCGCTCACCGGGCCGGCCGACCAGACCCTCGTCCAGGTGGTGGGCGTCGCCACCTCGGGCCCCCTCACCGCCGCCGACGCGGCCACCCTGGAGTCGATCACCGGGACGCTGCGCCGGGTCCCGACGGTCGACCTCGTGCAGTTCGCCGGCATCTCGCCCGACGGCGAGGCCGCCCAGCTGCTGGTCCTCTCGAAGAACTCGCCCAACGACGTCCAGGACGACAAGACCCTCATCGATCGGTTGACCGCGGTCGCCGACCGCGCCGAGACGCCCGGCTTGCGGATCCACCTGGCCGGGGCGGTCGCCACCGCCGTCGCCAACAACGCCCAGTCGGCGGCCGAGGGGAAGCAGACCCAGTCGCTCTCCCTCCTCTTCATCATCGTCCTGTTGCTGTTCATCTTCCGATCGGCCCTGGCCCCCCTGCTCACCTTGATCCCCGCCGCCGTCGTGCTCGCCCTCTCCCAGTCGCTCATCGGCGGACTCGGGTCTCTCGGCCTCAAGATCTCCTCGATCACCCAGCTCCTCCTCATCGTGCTGGTGCTGGGTGCGGGGACCGACTACGGGCTGTTCCTCGTCTTCAGAGTCCGAGAAGAGATGCAGTCGGGTCGTTCCGCCCACCAGGCGGTCGAGATCGCGGTATCCCGGGTGGGGGAGTCGATCACCGGCTCGGCGTCGACCGTGGTCCTCGCCCTCCTCAGCCTGTCGCTCGCCGACTTCGGCCTCTACAAGGACCTCGGCCCCCCGCTCGCGATCGGCATCGCAGTCATGCTGATCGCAGGGTTGACGCTCCTGCCGGCGCTCCTCGCGATCTTCGGGAGGGCGACCTTCTGGCCGTTCAAGCTGCGCCAGCAGGAGCTCCAGGCGGGGATCTGGGGGCGCACCGCGTCACGATTCGTGCGGCGCCCCGTCCTGTCGCTCATGATCGGCGTCGTCGTGTTCGGGGCGCTCGCCGTCGCCGTGATCGGCTACAAGCCGGGCGGTTTTGGGGGGAACCTCACCGCGCCTCCCGGCACCAGTGCGGCGATCGGGAACGCCGAGATCACGCACCACTTCCCCCAGGCGAGCCAGAACCCGACCAACCTGATCATGCGGCTGCCCGCTTCGGCCTGGCAGGACCCCGGTCGCCTCGAGCGAGCCGGCACGTTGCTCAAGGCGAGCGGGCGGTTCACCACGATGACCGGTCCGCTCGATCCGAACGGGACGGTGCTCACCCCGACCGAGTTGGAATCGCTGCACGCGCAGTTCGGCCCGCCTCTCGCGCTGTCGACGACGGAGCCCGCCGGCACCGGGGTGCCGGCCCGTCTCTACAACGCCTACCGGGCCACCGCCCGGTACATCTCGACTGACGGCTCGACGGTGCAGTGGGAAGCGGGACTCAAGGCCGGGGACCCGTCGACCAGCGCAGCGCTGAACGCGGTGCCGGCGATCCGCGCCACGCTCGCCAAGGTCGCCCACGAGGTGGGGGGGACCGCCAACGGCGTGGCGGGGGAGGCGCCGGCCCTCTACGACGTGAGCACCATCTCGGACCACGACCTCAAGCGCATCGTGCCGGTCGCGGTGGTCGTCATCGGGATCGTGCTCGCGCTCGTGCTGCGGAGCCTCGTCGCGCCGCTGTACCTCCTCGCGAGCGTCGTCGTCTCCTACCTGGCGTCGCTCGGGCTGGCGGTGATCGTGTTCGTGTACCTCGCCCACCAGGGCGGCCTCACGTTCATCCTCCCGTTCCTCATGTTCCTCTTTCTCCTCGCCCTCGGGGAGGACTACAACATCCTCGTCATGTCCCGGATCCGGGAGGAGGCCGCGCGCAGCCCGCTGCGGGAGGCGGTGGTGAAGGCGGTCGGCGCGACCGGATCGACGGTGACCTCGGCCGGACTCGTCCTCGCGGGGACGTTCGCGGTGTTCGCCCTCGTGGCGGCGCGACAGGCGGGCGGCAGCTCGGTCGAGGCGGTCGGCTTCGGGCTGGCCGTCGGTGTCCTCCTCGACACCTTCGTCGTCCGGACGGTCCTCGTGCCCGCTACGGTGACCCTGATCGGCCGGTGGAACTGGTGGCCGGCCGCGATGGGCCGAAGCCCGGCCGCCCTTGCCGACCCGCCGTCCGCGCCGGCCCCGCCGGTGGTGGCACGATCGGGTCGACAAGACTGAAGGGGACCGGACCAGAAGGGGGCCGCCATGTCGCTGCCGCATGAGCCAGGCGAGCACCAGGTCCAGCCGGAGGCGGCCCCGAGCCGCCGCCGCGACGTCCGGCTGGTCGTCTCCGGCGTCCTGCTCGCCCTCGGGGTCTGGTTCGCGCTGGCCAACACCCAGGACGTCCGGATCCACTTCTGGGTGGTGAGCACCAAGTCGCCGGTCGTGGGGGCACTCGCGGTGGCCGCCGTCTTCGGGGCCGGGCTCGGCCTCCTCGTAGGCCGCCGGTTCCGCCGGCCGCCCTCCTGAGACGATGCCTCGGCCGGGAGCCCGGATTTGGGCGGTCGCGTGCGGCGAAGGGCCGAAGCTCGCCGTAGAATCGCGCGCAGTGAGGTCGCCTGAGGGTGTGGCGATGGGATCGACCGGAGGTGGGCGCGTCGCGCCGGTTCCCACCCCGGGACAGGCGGGGGGGAGCAATGCCGCTCTCTGACCACGAACAGCGGATCCTGGCCGAGCTCGAGGAATCCCTCGTTCGCCAGGACCCCCAGTTCGCCGAGCGGGTCCGGTCCGAGACCGTCTACCGGCACGCCGGGCGCTACTGCAAGTGGGCCGCCCTCGGATTCTTGGCCGGGATCGCCATCCTGGTGGGCTTCTACCCCCACTCGGTGGCGGTCGGCTTCCTGGGCGTCGCCCTGATGTTCGCCTCCGCCGTCGTGTTCGAGCGCAACCTCAGGCGCATGGGGAAGGCCGGCTGGCACGACCTGACCCGCTCGCTGCAGAAGGACCGGCCCCAGGGGTCGGAGCCCGCCGGGATCGAGGGCGCCATGGACAACGCCCGCACCTGGCTTCGCACCCGGTTCCGTCGCGACCGTTAGTCACCGGCGGCGTGCCGTCGCTCTGCCTGGCCGTCGACATCGGCGGCACCAAGATGGCGGTGGCCCTCGTCGACGGTGACGGGGACGTCAGCCACTCCGAGCAGGTTCCCACGTCGCACGACGGCGACGCCGAGGCGGTCTGGTCCCCGCTCGCGGCACTGATCGGACGGGTGAGCGCGCACGCGCCGCGAGGCGCGCTGCGGGTCTGCGGCGTCGGATGCGGGGGTCCGATGGCGCCCGGCGGGGTCACGGTCTCGCCGCTCAACATCCCGGGTTGGCGGGGCTTCCCCTTGCGGGCCCGGGTGGCCGAGCTGGTCAACCTCCCGACCGCCGTTGACAACGATGCAAAGGCGCTCGCATTGGGTGAGCGCTGGCGCGGTGCCGCCGTCGGTCATGACAACTTCCTCGCGATCGTCGTGTCGACCGGGGTCGGGGGAGGCATCGTCCTCAACGGCCGGCTGCTCGACGGTCGGCTCGGGAACGCCGGCCACATCGGTCATGTCGTCGTCGAACCCGGCGGCCGGAAGTGCTCGTGCGGCGGCTTCGGCTGCCTCGAGGCGGAGGCCTCCGGCACGGCGATCGCGGCGATGACCGGGGGAGTGCCGACCGAGGCGCCGCCTCCGGTGGTGGCCCGGACCGGGACGATGGTCGGACGGGCCGTCGCGTCGGTGGCCAACCTGCTCGACCTCGACCTCGCCGTCGTGGCCGGCTCGGTCGCGCTCGGCATGGGCGAGCCGTTCTTCGCGGCGGCACGGGCCGAGCTGGCCCGCCACGCGCGCCTCGAGTTCTCGGCCGGCACCCGCATCGAGCCAGCCGGCCTCGGCGCACTCGGCCCACTGGTCGGGGCAGCGGCCGTCGGGTGGCGCTTGCACACCGGCGACGCAGTCCCGCGCCGGTGAGTGAGGACCGAACCGCCGGACGGACCCGGGCCGCGCTGGCGGTGGCGCGGGCGGTCGCGCCGCGGCCCCGATTGTGGGGCGAGGCGTTGTCCACCCTGTCCCGGTTGGCCCCCGAGCGATGGTGGCGTCACCCCCCATTTCTCCCGGTCCCCGATGCCGACTACTGGCGGTTTCGGATGCACACCGCCTACGGCGACGAGGGGAAGGGTCGACCGACGACCGCAGAGGTGGTCGACTACCTCCAGTGGTGTCAGCGGACGCGCCGGTGGCGCCGATAGCCTCGCTGGACGTGACGGGCCGCGTGCTCCTGCTCAACGCCACCTACGAGCCGCTGTCGCTCGTCTCGGACCGGCGGGCGGTGGTGCTCGTGCTGGCCGGTCGGGCCGAGCCGGTCGCCTTCCGGCCCGGCGGCTCGGTGTTCCACTCGGCCCACCTGAGCATCGAGGTGCCCGCGATCGTCCGGCTGTTCCACATGGTGCGGATCCCGCGGTGGGCCCGCACGCCACCGCTCACCCGACGCGCGGTGCTGCGCCGCGACGGCGGGCGGTGCGCCTACTGCTTGGCGCCGGCCGACACCGTCGACCACGTGATCCCGCGTAGCCGTGGCGGTCGTCACGAATGGGCCAACGTCGTGGCCTCCTGCCAGCAGGACAATCTCATGAAAGGCGACCACCTCCTCGACGAGCTGGGCTGGACCCTGTCGTTCCAGCCACATGCCCCCGACGGGCACCTCTGGCGGCTCCGCCACCTCTCCGAGGTGGACCCCCTCTGGGCCCCCTATCTCGCGCCGGCCTCCTAGCGACCGACCGCACCAGGTGATCGAGGGCAAGCTCTTCGAACCCGAGGAGCTGCGTCGGCTGGCGCAGCGGACCGCGTTCGTGCGCGGGGTCGATCGTCCGACCCTCGTCCTCGGCAGCACCCAGCCCGAGGAGGTGGTCGACTCCGACGCCGTCCGCCGCCAGGGGATCGCAGTGCGCCGGCGCAGAAGCGGTGGTGGCGCGGTCCTGGTCGAGCCGGGTCGGGCGGTGTGGGTCGACACATGGGTACCCCGTGCCGACCCCCTGTTCGACGACGACGTCGCCGCGGCGACCCGTTGGGTCGGGGAGTGGTGGGTCCGGGCCCTCGAGGTCGATGGCCTCGGGGTGCACACCGGTCGCCCGGTCTGCCCGCGCTGGGGTCGGCTCATCTGCTTCGCGGCGGTCGGTGCCGGCGAGGTCGTGCACGAGGGCCGCAAGGTCGTCGGGGTCGCGCAGTGGCGCAGCCGCGAGGGCATGCTCACCCACTCGCTCGCCTACCAAGCGGTCGACTGGGACGCCACGACCCGGATGCTCGCACTGGGCTCGGACCGTGACGCCGCGGCCGAACAACTCCGCGGGTCCACCCGCACGCTCGGCGACCTCGGACATCCCGACGCCGAGGCGCTCACCGCCCGCCTGCTCGGAGCGCTGCCCGGGAACGACACCTGGGTCGTCGAACGTCGCTGAGCCCGCGCCCCGACCGTCGGTGAGGCGCACGCCGACCCGGCCCGCCACCGGCGAGTCTCGCTGAAGCGCGAGCCCCCTCCACTCCACCTCCCCCCACCACTCCACCTCCTCCCACCGCTGCGACCTCGCCCGCGCGGGCGGCTTCCGCTGGCCGACGCGCGTCGCGTGGGGGATGGCCGACGACCCCGGGGAACGGCTCAGCCATGACGACGTGGGGATTTGGGGTGATGTGGGGCGGAATGTAGTTGACCGGTGGGGGAAGAGGGCGTAAGGTGGAGCGAAGTGGTTGACAGGGGAGCGACAGGCGATCCGGGGACGGATGGTGGGAGTGCGGTCTGGTGTCTGGATTCGTCGGGAGGTACGAGCATTCGCTCGACGCGAAGGGCAGGGTCATCCTGCCCGCGAAGTTCCGCGTCGACTTCGAGCGGGGCGGGTACCTGGCCGAGAACCGCGAGGGCTGCCTCGCCCTCTGGACCCTCGGGGAGTTCGAGCGACAGATGGCCAACATGCAGGAGCGGGCGGCCTCGGGCCGGATCGACCGCAACCGCGCCCGTCTGTGGGCATCGAATGCCCAGGAGGTCGAAGTCGACCGACAGGGTCGCATGGCCATCGCGGCCCGGCTGCGCGAGTTCGCCAAGTTGGAGAGCGAGGTGCTCGTGGTCGGAGCCATCGACCGGATCGAGCTGTGGAACCCGGCGGTCTGGGAAGAGCGTGTGCAGCCGGCCGAGCAGTGGTTCCTCGCGGACGAAGAAGAGGACTGAAAGGAGCCCCCAGACACGACAGCCATGACATAGGTCTGCAGAGACCAGGCGCTCGGTACATGCGCAGCCCCTCGACCGGCACGGTGGAAGACTCCTCCTCCGCCCTCTTCCCCGTCGGTCGCGCAGGGAAATCCCCTGACAACACCTCGCCCGTCGGGGGGCTGCGGATGGACCGGGACCCACTGCATGAGCCGGTCATGGCCGCCGAGGTGGTGGAACTCCTGGCGACGGTCCCCCCCGGGGTGGTCGTCGACGCGACGGTCGGCACCGGCGGGCACGCCCTTGCCGTGCTCTCCGCGCACCCCAAGCTGGGGGTGTTCGGCATCGATCGGGACCAGGAGGCCCTCGGGATCGCCGCACCGCGGCTCGAGCCCTTCGGCCACCGTGCGGTCCTCCAGCACGCCCGTTTCGCCGAGCTCGACCGCGTGGTGGGCGAGGCGCGGGCCGCCGGCCGGGGCCGATGGCCCTCGACCGGCGAGGCCGAAGGACCCGCGGGCGTCTCGGGGGTCCTGTTCGATCTCGGGGTCAGCTCGCTGCAGCTCGACCGGGCCGAGCGCGGGTTCTCCTACCGCCTGGACGCGCCCCTCGACATGCGCATGGACGTCGCCGAGCCGACCAGCGCCCTCGCCGTCGTCAACGAGACCGACGAGACCGAGCTGGCCGAGTGGTTCCGGGCCAGCGGGGAGGGCCGCCTCGCCCGTCGCCTCGCCCGGGCCATCGTGGCCGCCCGTCCGATCTCGACGACCGCAGGGCTGGCCCAGGTGGTCACGGCGGCGGTTCCGGCCCCGGCCCGCAGGCGCGGCAATCCGGCGACCCGGGTGTTCCAGGCCATCCGCATCGCGGTCAATGACGAGTCCGGCGAGCTGGCCCGCGGGCTGCCGGCGGCCCTCGGGCTGCTCGAACCGGGGGGCCGCTGCCTCGTGCTCGCCTACCACTCGGGCGAGGGCCGGCTCGTGAAGCAGATCTTCGCCCAGGCGGTGTCGGGCGGGTGCGTCTGCCCACCTGGACTGCCGTGCGGGTGCGGTGCGGTCGCCACGTTCCGTTGGGTCTTCCGGGGCTCGCGGGGCGCGGGGGCGGCCGAAGTGTCGGTCAACGCGAGGGCGTCGAGCGCCCGCCTCTGGGCGGTCGAGCGCCTTGAGGACCGGGGCGAGGTTGGTCGGTGAGCCCGTCGGCGGCCGCATCGCGCGCCTCGGCGCGCCCGACCGGGGACCTCGCGTCCCGCGCGACACCGCGCCGGCCGTCGCTGCGGGTGCTGGACGCCCAGCCGCGGCGGCGGGGACGGGCGTTGCGGGCCGTGGCCGCGGTCGCCGTGGTCGGCTCGCTCCTGGCGGTCGTGGTCGCGCACTCGATGCTCGCCGAGGGTCAGGTGCGGCTGACCGCCGCTCAGGCCCAGGTGGCGGCGGAGCAGTCGGTGCACCGCCAGCTGCTCGCCTCGGTGGCGAAGGCGGAGAACCCGGCCCAGATCATCGCTGAGGCGAAGAAGCTCGACCTCGTCCCGCCCACCGGCGTGATCCAGCTCCCCGCCGTCTCCCTCTCCACGCCGGTCGGGCAGACCACCACCTCCACCACGTCGCCGACCGGGCGATGAGCCCGACCGGGACGCTCGAGCGGCCGCGCGCGCGGGCCCGGAGCACCTCGGCCTGGCCGCGCCCCGCGGCGCCGCGCGGCGCGCGACGGGTCCACCATCCACCCCGCCGTCCGGCGCGCCCGCACCGCCCGCCCGTCCGGCGCGCCCACGCGCCGATCTCCCGGCGGCTCCGGATCTTCCGCATCCTCCTCGTGATGGTCCTCTTGGCGGTCGTGGCCCGTCTCGTCGACCTGCAGGTCCTCCACTCGGGCCACTACAAGGCGCTGGCGGCGTCCGAGCTGTCGGTCACCGTGGCCGACCCCGGCCTGCGCGGCGACCTCTACGACCGCAACGGCGCCGTGCTCGCCATCTCGGTCCCGACCAAGACGGTCGTGGCCGACGACTTCCAGATCGCCCACCCGGACGCGGAGGCGGCCGTGCTCGCGCCGCTCCTCAAGGTGCCCGAGGCCACCCTCGCCGCCGAGCTGCACCAGCACGCGGGGTACGTGCGGCTCGCCTCCCAGGTGGGTGCGACCGTGGGAAACACCCTTGTCGCCGACGACCTGCCGGGGATCACCCTGCTCGACTCCTCCGAGCGGGTGGACCCCGACGGGACGCTCGCCGGCCCGCTTCTCGGCCAGGTGCACGCGTCGGGGGCCGGTGCCTCGGGCCTCGAGTACGAGTACAACTCGCTGCTCGCCGGGCAGGCCGGGACCCAGACCCTGCTCGAGTCGCCGGCCGGGGTCGACATCCCCCAGGGCGCGTTGCTCACCCGGTCGGCGGGGGAGAACGGGACGGGCCTCGAGCTCACGCTCGACCAGCCCCTTCAGTACGTGACCGAGAACGCGCTCGGCGCCGAGATCGCGGCCAGCCACGCCACGAGCGGCGAGGCGATCATCGAGGACACGAGGACCGGCGACATCCTGGCCATGGCCAACCTGGTGGCCGGCAACAACGGCCTCGGGCTCGTCCCCGGGATCGGCGCGCCGGTGAGCGAGGCGCCCGAGAACCTCGCCCTCAGCCAGGCCTACGAGCCGGGCTCGGTGTTCAAGCTCGTGACCTTCTCGGCGGCCCTCCAAGACGGCCTCATCAACCCCGCCTCGGTGTTCTCGGTGCCCGACCAGATCCAGCTCGATGGCTCGACCTTCCACGACTCCGAGACCCACCCCACCGAGCAGCTGACCGCCACCCAGATCCTGGCCGAGTCCTCCAACATCGGCACGAGCGAGGTCGCCCACATGCTGGGCGAGGACCGCCTGCTCGCCCAGGTGGAGCACCTCGGGTTCGGCCGGACCACCGCGCTCCACTTCCCCGGCGAGAGCTCCGGGATCCTGGCCGGGCCGGCGCAGTGGGAGCCCACCAACCTGGTCTCGCTCCCGATCGGCCAGGTCGACGCGGTGACCGCGATGCAGGTCCTGGACGCCTACAACTCGGTGGCTGACGGCGGGCTGCTGGTCCAGCCCCGCCTCGTTCAGGCGACGATCTCGGCGGACGGCACCGCGCACGCCACCGCGCCGTCGCCGTCCACCCGGATCTTCTCCCCGGCGGTCGACGCCGAGCTGACCAAGATGCTCGAGGCGGTGGTCGGGTACGGAACCGGGACGAGCGCGTCGATCCCCGGCTACACCGTCATGGGCAAGACCGGGACCGCCCAGATCCCGGCCCAGGGGGCGGACGCGTACGTCTCGGGCGCGTTCATGGCCAGCTTCGTCGGCTCCGCCCCGGCCAACAACCCGGTGCTCTCGGCCATCGTCATCCTCGACCACCCGACCCCGATCTACGGGGGCACCGTGGCCGCCCCGGTGTTCTCCGAGATCATGAGCTACGCGCTGCACCGCTACGGGATCCCGACCACCCCCGGTGCCCCCAGCCAGGCCCCGGCGACGCCCCCCTCGTCGGCCAGCCAGGCCGCCGACATCACGTTCTGAGCGCCATGCCGGGTACCATCGGCCGACCGGTGACGCCCGCCACGGACCCCCCGTGTGCCGGGCCGGTCCGCCGATCTCCTCGCCCCGTGAACATGCGCCGTCTGCTCGACGAGATCGACGTCGTCCACGTGTCGGGGGACCCCGACATCGAGGTCGGCTCGGTCGAGCACGACAGCCGCCGGGTCCGGCCCGGGGCGCTCTTCTGCTGTTTGCCCGGCCAGCGCTCCGACGGCCACCGACACGCCGCCGAGGCGGTGGCCCGCGGCGCGGTGGGTCTCGTGTGTGAGCGGGCCGTCGAGCTCGAAGACGGGGCCTCGGTGGTCCAGGTGCGGGTGGCCCCCGGCCGGGCCCGGCCCTCGATGGGCGTCCTCGCCTCGGCCTTCTTCGGGCACCCGTCGCGCCACCTCCTGACCGCGGGGGTCACCGGGACGAACGGGAAGACCACGGTCTCGCACCTCCTCGGGGCGGTGCTCAAGTCGGCCGGGATCCCCACGCTCGTGATCGGAACGCTGACCGGGACCCGGACCACCCCCGAGGCGACGGAGCTGCAGGCGCTCCTCGCCGCCGAGCGGGACCGGGGGCTCGAGGACCACCTCACCCACGCGGTGGCGATGGAGGTGTCGAGCCATGCCCTCGCCCAGGACCGGGTGGAGGGGATCACCTTCGACGTGGCCGCGTTCACCAACCTGAGCCACGAGCACCTCGACTTCCACAAGACGATGGACGCCTACTGGGAGGCGAAGGCCTCGCTGTTCACCCCCGAGCGCGCCGCGCGCGGGGTCGTCTTCGCCGACGACCCGGCCGGCGAGCGCCTCCTCGCCGAGGCCCGCATCCCGCTCCAGGCGGTCCGGCGCCTCGACGCCGTCGGGGTCGACCTCGGGCTCGGGTGGAGCCGGTTCCTCTGGCGCGGCCGTCCGGTCGAGCTCTCGCTCAGCGGGCGCTTCAACGTGGACAACGCCCTGCTCGCCGCCGAGATGGCGGTGACCCTCGGCCTCGAGCCCGACGACGTCGCCGCCGGCCTGTGCGAGGCTCCGGCCGTGCCCGGTCGGATGGAGCCGGTCCAGCCCGACGACGGGCACGCGACCTGCACGGTGCTCGTCGACTATGCCCACACCCCGGCGAGCCTCGAGACCGTGCTCTCCGAGCTGGCCCTGCTCAAGAGCCCGGGGGCCCGCACGCTCCTCGTGTTCGGGTGCGGGGGCAACCGGGACCAGGCGAAGCGTCCCCTGATGGGCCGCACCGCGGTGCGGCTGGCCGACGTCGTGGTGGTCACCTCGGACAACCCGCGCGACGAGGACCCGGGCCGGATCATCGAGGAGATCAAGACCGGGATCGACACCGCCACCGAGCGCCGGGCCGAGGTCCTCTACGAGCCCGACCGCCGCCGGGCGATCGAGCTCGCCATCGGGCGGGCCGAACCCGGCGACGTCGTGCTCTTGGCCGGCAAGGGGCACGAGACCACCCAGGAGCAGGCCGGCCGCACGATCGAGTTCGATGACCGGGCCGTCGCCCAGGAGGCGCTGTCGTGCTCGCCATGATGGAGGCGGGCGGGGTTGCGCTCCTCGTCTCGCTGCTCGCCACCCCGCTGCTCATCGAGCTCCTGAAGCGGCGCAGCATCAGCCAGCACATCCGCGAGGACGGCCCGTCCACCCACGTGGCCAAGGCCGGCACCCCGACCATGGGCGGCGTGGCGCTCGTCGGCGCGGTGATCTTCGGCTACTTCATGGGTCACATCGGGCCGCAGGTGAAGTTCGCCCGCACCGGGCAGCTCGTGATCATCGCCGTGTTCATGTTCGCGGCGATCGGCTTCGCCGACGACTGGATCGGGGTGCGGCACCGGCGGAGCCTCGGGCTCCGCAAGCGGGGGAAGCTGGCCGCCCAGGTGGTCGCCGGCGTGGTGTTCTCCGAGCTGGCGGTGCACTGGGCCCACACCTCGACCGCACTGTCCTTCACCCGCGCCCTCAACCCCGGGTGGCACCTCGGGGAGGCCGGGTGGGTGGTCCTCGCCACCTTCGTGCTGGTGGCCACCTCGAACGCTCTGAACCTCACCGACGGCCTCGACGGGCTGGCCGCCGGGGCGTCGACGTTCTGTTTCGCCGTCCTCGCCATCATGGGCTACTGGATCTTCCGGCACTACGCGATCTACCACATCCTCCCGGCCTCGGCCCTGGACCTCGCGCTGACCTCGGTGGCGCTCGCCGGGGCGTCGCTCGGCTTTCTGTGGTGGAATGCCGCGCCAGCGCGGATCATCATGGGCGACACCGGAGCCCTCGCCCTCGGTGCCGGGCTCGCGTCGCTCTGCCTCCTCCTCAACCTCGACCTGCTGCTGCCCATCCTGGGCGGGCTGTTCGTCATCGAGACGCTGTCGGTGATGGCCCAGGTCGTCAGCTTCCGGGTCTTCGGGCGCCGGGTGCTGCGCATGGCGCCGATCCACCACCACTGCGAGCTGCTCGGGTGGCCGGAGACCACCGTGATCGTGCGCTTCTGGATGCTCGGCGGGCTGTTCGCGGCGCTCGGTCTCGGCATCTTCTACGGCGAGTTCCTCGTCATGACGAAGGCCGTTGCGTGAGCCGCGCCGCTGCGGTCCACCGCGACGCGCCCGCGGTGCACCAGGCTGGTGGGGTGCGTGCCGACCGGGGCGGCCCGTCGACCTCCTCCATCCTGCTCGTCCTCGTGGCCGCGCTCTGCCTCATCGGCGTGGTCATGGTGGGCTCGGCGTCCGAGGTGATCTCGATCGAGCAGTACCGCACGCCGTGGGCGATCCTCCTGCGCGAGATCATGTGGATGGCCGTCGCGGTCATCGCCTTCGTCTGCGCCATGCGCTTCGACTATCGCCGGCTGCGCCACCTCCGGCTGCCGCTCCTCCTCGGCACGTTCGCGCTGCTCCTCCTCGTGCTCGTCCCCGGCATCGGGGTGACCTCGGGCGGCTCGAGCCGGTGGATCGGGTTCAGCCAGTTCCGGCTCCAGCCCTCCGAGCTCATGAAGCTCGCCCTCGTGATCTTCGGCGCGGAGCTCATCGTGCGGCGCCAGGAGAAGGGCGGCAGCCACCGGACGATCATCGGGCCGCTCCTCCTCGTGGCCACCGCGGCCGGGGGGCTGATCCTGCTCCAGCCGGACATGGGCACGGCGCTCGTCATCGCGGCCATCGCCATCGCGCTCTTGTTCGGATCGGGCGTGTCGATGGGCCCGATCTTGAAGGTCCTCGTCGGCCTCGGCTCCGTGGCGGTGGTCGTCGGCCTCGTGGACCCCTACCGCCGGGCGAGGCTGCTCTCGTTCCTGGACCCGACCGCGCACGCGGCGGGGTCGGGGTACCAGGTGACCCAGTCGCTCATCGGGCTCGGCTCGGGGAACCTGGTCGGGGTCGGCCTCGGCGCCGGGCGCTTCAAGTGGGGCGCGCTGCCGAACGCCCACACCGACTTCATCTTCTCGGTCATCGGCGAGGAGCTCGGGATCATCGGGGCGGTGGGAGTCCTGTGCCTGCTCGTCGCGTTCTGCTGGTTCGGGCTGCGGGCGGCCCAGCGCGCCCCCGACCGGTTCGGGGCGATGATCGGTGTCGGCCTGGTTGCCTGGATCGCGGCCGAGACCTTCATCAACGTCGGGGCGGTGATCGGTCTCCTGCCGGTGACCGGGATCCCGCTCCCGTTCATCTCCTTCGGCGGCTCCTCGCTCGTCATCACGATGGTGGCGGCGGGGGTGCTGGTGAACATCGCCCGCCTCGGCGCGCCCGGAGGGGTCGGCGCGCCGGAGCCCGCGGTGGCCCGGTCCGCCGCCCGGCACCGGCTGGCCGCCGCCCGGGGCCGGTGAGGGCCCGGCGCTACGCCCTGATCGCAGGCGGCGGGACCGGCGGCCATGTCTTCTTGGTGCTGGCCATCGCCCGGGCGCTCACCGACCGGGGCGTGGCCGGTGAGGAGATCGAGCTGGTGGGCTCCGCCCGGGGGATGGAGTCGACCCTGGCCGCCGGCCAGGGCTTCGGCGTGACCCTCCTGCCCGGCCGGGGCATCGTGCGCCGGCTCCGTCCCTCCGACCTCTGGGCCAACCTCGGGGCACTGGCCGGGCTCGCGCTCGCCACCATCGGGGCCTTCGCGCTCGTGCTCCGGCGCCGGCCAAGGGTGGTCGTCTCGACCGGTGGGTACGCCAGCGTCCCGCCGGGCCTGGCCGCCGCGGTGTTGCGGGTGCCCCTCGTCCTCGTGAACATCGACGCCACCGCCGGGGCGGCCCAGCGGCTGCTCGGGCGCTTCGCCGTCGCCAGCGCGGTGGCCTTCCCCGGCACCGCGCTGCGGCACCCGGTCGTGACCGGCGCGCCGGTCCGCCGCGACCTGCTCGCGGTGCACCGCCACGGCGACGGGCCGGTGAGCGCCCGGTTGGCGCTCGGTCTCCCCGCCGACCGCCGCACCGTCGCGGTGGTGGGCGGCTCCCTCGGGGCGGGGCGCCTCAACGACGCGGCGCTCGAGCTGGCCCGGCTGTTCGCCGGCCGCTCCGCCCTGACCCTGTACCACGTGAGCGGGCAGCGGAACTTCGAGGCGGTCGAGGCGGCCCGGGTCGAGGCGGTCGAGGCCGGCCGGCTCCCCGCCGACGGCGCGGCCGGCCTCTGTTACCGCCTGGTCCCCTTCGAGGAGCACATGGCCGCGCTCTACGCCGCCGCCGACGTGGTGGTGTGCCGGGCCGGAGCCCTGACCGTGGCCGAGCTCTCGGTGGCCGGAGTCCCGGCCGTGCTGGTGCCGCTGCCCGGCGCGCCCGGCGATCACCAGGGCGCCAACGCCGCCGCGCTGGCCGACGCCGGGGCCGCGGTGGTGGTGCCCGACGAGGCGTGCACGGGCCGGCGGCTGGCCGGCGTCCTGAACGAGCTGCTCGCCGACCCCGACCGGCTCATCGCCATGGGGCAGGCCGCGGCCGGGCTCGGCCGTCCCGACGCCGCCGACGCGGTCGCCGCCCTGGTGCAGGCCCATGCCCGCTGAGCCCCCGATCCTCGGCTCGGGCCCCCGGCGGGTCCACATCGTGGGCGTCGGCGGGGCCGGCATGAGTGCGATCGCGACGGTGCTCGCCGGGCTCGGCCACCGCGTCAGCGGGAGCGACCTGCGGGCCTCGCCGGTCACCGAGCGGCTCGCCGCCGGTGGCATCCCGGTCACGATCGGGCACCGCGCGGCGGCGGTCGCGGGTGCCGAGGTGGTCACGGCCTCGCCGGCCGTCGGGCCCGACAACGTGGAGCTTGTCGAGGCGCGCCGGCGCGGGCTCGCCGTCCTCACCCGGGCCGACGTGCTGGGGGCGCTCGCGACCCTACGCCGGTGCGCGGCGGTCGCCGGCACCCACGGCAAGACCACTACCTCGTCGATCCTCGCCCTCGCGCTGGTGGCCGCCGGACTGCGGCCCTCCTTCCTCATCGGCGCGGACGTGGGGGAGCTCGACGCCAACGGGGTGCTCGACGAGGGCGACTGGCTGGTCCTCGAGGCCGACGAGAGCTACGGCACCTTCGCCGAGCTCGCCCCGGCGCTCACGGTGCTCACGAGCGTCGAGCCCGACCACCTCGACCACTACGGCACCGTCGACGCGCTGCACGCGGCGTTCGCCCGCCTGCTCGAGGCCACCACCGGCCCGCGCCTCGTCTGCGCCGACGACGCGGCGGCGGCCGCCCTCGGGGGCCGGGCCGATGCGTGCCTGGTGGGGGAGTCGGTGGGCGCCGACGTGCGCATCGTCGGCCTCGAGCTCGCCCGCAGCTCGGTGCGCTTCGGGCTGGACGGCCCGGCCGGACTGCGGCTCGCGCCGGTGACCGTCCCGGTCCCGGGACGGCACAACGCCCGCAACGCCGCGCTGGCGGCCGCCGCCGCCCTCACCATCGGGGCGGCCCCCGACGCGGTGGCCGGCGCGCTCTCCCGGTTCACCGGGGCGCCGCGGCGCTACGAGTTCCGCGGCGAGGCGGGCGGCGTGACGTTCGTCGACGACTACGGGCACCTGCCCGGCGAGATCGCCCCGACCCTCGCCACCGCCCGCCTCGGCGGGTTCGAACGGGTGGTGGCGGTGTTCCAGCCGCACCGCTACACCCGCACCGCGGCGCTGGCGGCCGACTTTGCCACCGCCTTCGACGACGCCGACGTCGTGGTGGTCACCGACGTGTACTCGGCCGGGGAGCCGCCGATCCCGGGGATCTCGGGCCGGTTGGTGGCCGACGCGCTGGCGGCCGCCCGCCCGGGGGCCGAGGTGCACTACGAGCCGGGCCGCGAGGGCCTGCGGGCGCGCGTCGCCGCCCTGCTCCGGCCGGGCGACGTCTGTGTCACCCTCGGGGCCGGCGACCTCACCACGCTCCCGGACCAGTGGCGCGAGGACCTGTCGGCATGACCGCCGACGGCGCGCTCGCCGCCCTCGCCGAGGCCCTCGGCCCGCTCGCCCAGGCCGATGTCCCGCTCGGGCCCTTCACCACCTACCGGGTGGGGGGCCCGGCCGCGCTCTTCGTCGAGGCCGCCACGCTCGCCGACCTCGAGACGGTGCGGGCGGCCCTGGCGGCGGCGCCCGTCCCGGTCCTCTTGGTCGGGAAGGGCTCGAACATGCTCGTGGCCGAGGCCGGGTTCGCCGGTCTGGCCGTGCGGCTCGCCCAGAGCGAGCCGAGCGAGTTCGTCGGCCTCGCCGTCCGCCCCGACCCGGAGGGCGACGGGACCCTCCTCGTCGAGGCCGGTGGCGCCCTCGGGCTCCCGGTGCTCGCCCGCCGGTCGGTCGAGGCCGGGGCGCGCGGACTCGAGTGGGCGGTCGGGGTGCCCGGCTCGGTCGGCGGGGCCCTTCGGATGAACGCCGGCGGCCACGGCTCCGACGTGGCGACCTGCCTGCGCCGCTACCGCTGGATGGACCTGGTCTTGCCGGCGCAGGGCGACGACGGGCTCGAGCGGCTCGCCCCGGGCTACCGGTCCTCGGCGCTCGGGCCGGCCGAGGTGGTGCTCTCGGCCACCTTCGCGGCCACCGAGGGCGACGTGGCGGCCGGACGGGCCGAGCTGGCCGAGATCGTCCGGTGGCGCCGGGCCCACCAGCCGGGGGGTTCGAACGCCGGATCGGTGTTCACCAACCCGCCCGGCGCCGCCGCCGGCGCCCTGGTCGAGGCGGCCGGGGTGAAGGGCCTGCGGCTCGGCACCGCCACGGTGTCCACCAAGCACGCCAACTTCATCCAGGCCGACGAGGCGGGGTCGGCCGACGACGTGTGGCGGCTCATCCGCGCCGTGCGGGCGCGGGTCGAGGCGCACAGCGGGGTGCGCCTGGAGACCGAGGTCCGGCTGGTCGGTTTCGAAGACGAGGCGAGCGAGGTGCGCACATGAGCCCCACCGCGACGAGGGAGCGGCGCCCGGCCACCCGGGCCGGCACCGCGCCGATCGACCCGAGGCTGGCGGACCGGCGGCGGGCGGTGACCCGGCGCGGCTCGCGCCGCCGCCGGGTGCTCGTGGCCGCCGCCGCGGTGGTCAGCCTGCTCGCCGCCGGCGCCTGGCCGCTCCTGCACTCCCGCGTCTTCTCGGCGGCCGTCGTCCGGGTGACCGGCAACGTGCGGACCCCGACCGCGACGGTGCTCTCGGCCTCCGGGCTGGGGACGCACCCGCCGATGATCGACGTCCACGCTGGCGCGCTGGTCGCGGCCCTCGACGCGCTCCCGTGGGTGCGGACGGCCACGGTCACCCTGCACTGGCCGGACGGGGTGGACGTGGCGATCGTCGAGCGGCGCGCGGCGGCGGCGGTGGCCGACCGCTCGGCGTGGGCCGAGCTCGACGCGACCGGGCGGGTGCTGGCCACGACGCCGACGGCGCCGGCCGGCCTGGTGACGCTGACCTCGGTCGGGACGCCGGGGGCGCCCGGGACCACGCTGCGGTCGGCCCGCCGGGCGCTGGCCGTGGCCGCGGCGCTGCCGCCCGCGTTCAAGGCGCTGGTGCAGGCGGTGGCGCCGGCGCCCGGGGGCGGGGTCGACCTCGCGCTCGCCGGCGGCCTCGGGGTGGTGTTCGGGCCGCCCGTCGCGCTGCCCGCCAAGTTCGAGGACATCGCATCGCTCCTGGCCGGGGCCCACCTCGCCCCGGGCTCGGTGATCGACGTGACGGTCCCGGCCTCGCCGGCGGTCACGCCGCCGCCGGCGGGCTCGAACGCGGGCTGAGCCGGGGTCCTCAGGCGAGCGCCAGCAGGGCGCCGATCGCGAAGCCGGCCGCCGCCACCCACAACAGCGTCGGCAGGGCCCGCCGCCACCAGGCCGCGCTCACCGCACCGCCCTCACGCCCGGTAGACGGCGGAGCCGCGCACGGCCACGGCCACCTTGGGCAGCGGGACGGCGGCGGGGCCGTTCACGACCGCGCCGGTCTCGGCGTTGAACTTGGACCCGTGGCACGGGCAGTTGATCGTGCCGCCGGCGACCGACGCGAGCGTGCACCCCTGGTGGGTGCAGATCGAGGAGAACCCGTGCAGCGAGCCGCCCTCGTCCCGGGTGAGGACGACCCCCTTCGACGCGAGCACGATCCCGCCGCCCCTCGGGACCGCGTCGAGCGGGGCGAGGAGCGCTCCGGAGGCGGGGGCGGCCGGGGCGCCGTAGCCGTTGGCCCCGGCGACGGCGCCGGTCGTCTTGGCCCACTTCTCCTTGGCCACGACGAACCCCACCACCCCGGCCGCGAGCGTGAGCGCGCCGCCGACGAGGACGGTGCGGCGGGGGAGCGCGTCGTCGGTCACGGTCGTCTCCTCAGGTGAGCGGGATGCCGGTGCGGGTGAAGAACCACAACGCCGCGGTGAGCCACAGCGCGACGAGGAGCGTGAGCACCGTGCCGCCGAGCACCGGCAGCGCCCACCCCGGCAGGCCCTTCAGCCGCAGGCCGAGCATCTTGGCCGCGTAGGCGCCGTAGAAGAGACAGCCGCAGACGCTGTGGATCACCACGCGCCAGGTGTAGGTGGCGAACCCGAGCGACCAGATGCAGTTGAGTGCGACCGGGACGGTGAGGATGAACGCCACCGCGCCGCTGTAGCGATGCACCGGTGTCACCCAGGAGGGGGCTGGGGTGCGGACCCGCGGCAGCCGGCCCCACATCCACAGCGCGGTGGTGAGCTGCACGAGGAGCAGGAGGGTGGCCGCCGAGGTGAGCCAGGCCTTCATCTGCAGCACGCCGGAGAAGCCGAGGGTGAACAGCGGGTGGCCCGAGGGGTGGTGGGCCTTGGCGTAGACGGCGAGGAACGCGGTCACCGCCACGCCGAGCAGCAGCACCAGGGTGAGCGCGCGTTGGGGCGCCCGGGTGCGCTCGGGAACGGTCGTCATCCCCCCACCGCCTCAGACGGGGGCGGCCCTCTGCTCGCCGCCCGGTCGGGCCCCGACGCTAACGGCTCGGCCCGCCTCACGCGTGGCGTCGCCACCGGTCCGGCCCTGATCGGAGCGCCGCACGCCACCCCCGTTGACCGCGGTGGGGGTCGTCCCGTAGCCTGGAAGGCCGCAGTGTCGGGTCATCACCCCTCGACCTCAACTTGAGATCGCGCCGATTCGGCGAAGGGTGAAGTAACCTCTCCCTGCGACGAGGGGGGTGCGAACGCATGGTACGAACCAGACAGCCCCGTCAGCACCCCACGAGCTCATGACCCTTTCCAGCAGCTACCTGGCCGTCATCAAGGTCGTCGGCGTCGGCGGTGGCGGCGTGAACGCCGTCAATCGGATGATCGACGCCGGCCTGCGCAACGTCGAGTTCATCGCGGCGAACACCGACGCGCAGGCGTTGCTCATGAGCGACGCCGATCTCAAGCTCGACATCGGCCGCACCCTCACCCGCGGGCTCGGGGCGGGCAGCGACCCCGAGATCGGCCGGCAGGCCGCCGAGGAGCACCGCGGCGAGATCGAAGAGGCGCTCTCGGGCTCCGACATGGTCTTCATCACCGCCGGCGAGGGCGGCGGGACCGGGACCGGCGGCGCGCCGCTAGTGGCCGAGATCGCGAAGTCGCTCGGCGCGGTGACGATCGGTGTCGTCACCCGGCCGTTCACCTTCGAGGGCCGCACGCGGGCGATGCAGGCCGAAAAGGGCATCCAGCTTTTGAAGGAGAAGGTCGACACCCTCATCGTCATCCCGAACGACCGGCTGCTGAACGTCTCCAACGAGAAGACCTCGATGGTCAACGCGTTCAAGATGGCCGACGAGGTGCTCCTGGCCGGCGTGCGCGGGATCACCGACCTCATCACGGTCCCCGGCCTCATCAACACTGACTTCGCGGACGTGAAGATGATCATGTCCAACGCCGGCACCGCCATCATGGGGATCGGCAGCGCGAGCGGGGACGGGCGCGCGGTGACCGCGGCACGCGCCGCCATCACCAGCCCGCTGCTCGAGGCCTCGATCGAGGGGGCCCGGGGCATCCTGCTCAACATTGTCGGCGGCAACGACCTCGGGCTGTTCGAGGTGAACGAGGCCGCCGAGATCATCCACTCGGTCGCGCACCCCGACGCCAACATCATCTTCGGCGCAGTGATCGACGAGAACATGGCCGACGAGGTCCAGGTGACCGTGATCGCGGCGGGCTTCGAGCGCTGGGAAGGGGTGGGCCGCGGCTCGAAGGCCGCCGACACCTCCTCGAGCGTGCTCGGCTCGCGGGCCAACGCGACGCCAGTCGACATCTTCGCCGACAGCGAGGACGACGAGATCGAGATCGGTGACGACGACTTCGACGTCCCGTCGTTCCTCCGGTAACAGAGGGCGCTTCCCCCCGGGCGCGACCGCCCGGCCGACGTGGATCCCCTGAGCGGCGAGCTCGTCGCGGCGCGCCTCGGCGCGATCACCGCGCGGATCGAGTCGGCGGGCGGTGACCCCGAGGTGGTCCGGGTGCTCGCGGTCACCAAGGGCTTCGGGCCCGAAGCGGTCGAGGCGGCGGTGGCCGCGGGGCTCGGCGAGGTGGGCGAGAACTACGCGCAGGAGCTCACGGCCAAGCGCGAGGCGCTCGGCGCGGTGGCCGGGCTCCGGTGGCACTTCCTCGGCGCGCTCCAGACCAACAAGATCGGCGGCCTCGCCCCGCTCGTCGACTGCTGGCAGTCGGTGTCGCGCCCGGTCGAGGGGGAGCGGATCGCCCGGGCCCGGCCCGGCGTCGAGGTGCTCGTCCAGGTGGCCTTCTCGGGGGACGCCGGGCGGCCCGGATGCGAGCCGGCCGCCGTTCCGGCCCTCGTCGGAACGCTCGGCGGCCTGGGGCTCGCCGTGCGCGGGCTGATGGTGGTGGCCCCGCGGGGGGAGGCCGAGGCGAGGGCGGCCTTCCGGTCGGTCCGCCGGCTGGCCGACGATCTCGGGCTCCCAATCCGCTCCATGGGCATGACCGAGGACCTCGAGCTGGCGGTTGCCGAGGGCTCGACGATGGTCCGGATTGGCCGGGCCCTGTTCGGGGACCGGCCCTCCGGGTGACCGGAGGGTGACCGGGGGTAACCGTAAAGCCGGGGTGGGAGCGGTACGCTGTCGCCAAGGAGACGTGGAGCCGTGCCCTCTTTGCTGAAAAAGACGATGGTCTACCTCGGCCTGGTTGACGACGAATACGACGACTACGAGGACGACTACGAGGCCCGGGCCACGAGGTCGGTCGGCCCGGTCTCCCGGCTCGAGACCCGCACACCGGAGCTCGACGAGCCCGAGATCCGTCCGGTGGTCGCCCAGTCGGGCCGCATCCGGCCCCTGCCCCGGGACAACGGGTCGGGGGTCACCCCGACGATCCGGCCCCAGGCGGTGTCCTCCTCGGTGCGTCCGGTCGGCTCCGAGGCCACGCCCAAGGTGGTGGCGCCGGCCCGATTCGGGGACGCCAAGGAGATCGCCGACTGCCTCAAGTCGAACCGGCCGGTCATCGTCAACCTCCAGGTGGCCGAGCGGGACCTGCAGCGGCGCATGATCGACTTCTGCAGCGGCGTGACCTACGCGCTGAGCGGTGAGATGGAGAAGGTGGCCGACCAGGTGTTCCTCCTCGCCCCGAGCAACGTGAAGGTGTCTGAGGAGGAGCGCCAGCGCCTCCAGGAGCGCAACTTCGGGCGCTACTGACCGGTGATCTCCAAGATCCTGGTCGGCCTCGTCGAGGCCTTCGTGGTGGTACTGATCGTCCGGGCGCTGCTCAGCTGGGTGCCCGTCCGTCCCGGCTCCCCGGTCCTCCCGGTTCAGCGGGCGCTCGCCACCGTGACCGAGCCGGTGCTGCGGCCGATCCGCCGGATCCTCCCGCCGCTGCGGGCCGGGGGCATGGCCATCGACCTCTCGATCATCCTCGTGATCCTGGTGGCCCAGATCATCGTCATCCCGATCCTGCGGGTCTGACCGCCCGCGCTCGCCGGGGCCGTCGACGAGGCCCGGCGGTAGAGTGTCTGCCCTATGGATAACGGCCAACCCCCCCAGCAGCCGATCCTCGAGACCCTCCGCACGGTCGAGTTCCGACTGGGCCTGAAGGGTTACAACGTTGACGAGGTCGACGAGTACCTGGAGAAGGCGGCCGTCGAGGCAGAGCGCCTCACCGAGCAGCTGCGCCAGACGACCGAGCGGCTCCGCCAGGCGAGCGAGCGCATCGCGCAGCTGGAGAGCGCCGGGCCGGTCGCGGCGCCCGCCGCCCCGGCGGTCGAATCGGTGGCCGCGCCCGCAGCCCCCGTCGCCGCCGCGCCGGCGGTCGCCGACGAGTCCCTCCAGCAGACGCTCATCCTGGCCCAGCGATTCGTCGAGCAGACCAAGCGGGAGAGCGAGGCCGAGGCGACCCGGCTGGTGTCCGCCGCCGAAGAGCGGTCCCGTTCGCTGCTCGCCCGGGCCGAGGAGGAGGCCCGTCAGCTGATGACCGACTCCCAGGCCCGGCTGCGCGACGAGGTGAGCCGGCTCGAGGGGGCGCGGGCCCAGCTGGCGACCGACGTCGAGAACATGGCCCGCCACTTGGAGTCGGAGCGGACGCGGCTACGCACGATGCTCTCGGAGGTCCTGAAGTGGATCGAGGAGAACGTGCAGCCGGCGGAATCGCTCATGGCCCTGCGGCCCCGCGCCGTCGACGGTGGTCGGCCCGCGGCGGGACGCCTGGGCACGGGGGAGCCGGCCCGGCCGGCGGCCCGGGCCGAGGTCTACGACGCCGCGGACGAACCCGAGGCCGAGGCCGAGGAGGACGCGGACAACGTCGCGCAGGTGCTCGACCTACGCGGCTCGAGCGCCGGCAGCGCCCAGCCCGAGGGCCGCGGCTGAATCGACCGCGTCCCACGGCGCCGTCCGGGTGCGCGCCCATCGCAACGGGAAGTTTTGAGCGCCCGCGGGCGTTCCACTATCGTCACCGCCCCCTGGTCACCTGGTCGTCCGGCACGGGGTAGCGCAGTCGCCGGCCTTCGGCCGCAGAGGAGGAGCAGATGACCCCACCGAGCAGGGCCTCGACCGCAGCCGCGGGCACGGCCACCAAGGCGTCGGCCAAGAAGACTGCGCCCCCGGCCAAGAAGCTCGCGGCCAAGGTCGCCCCGGCCGCCAAGAAGGCGCCGGCGGCCAAGGCCCCCGCCAAGAAGGCGCCGGCGGCCAAGGCCCCCGCCAAGAAGG
>DAIUEV010000012.1:0-5743 GCA_036844945.1 Acidimicrobiales bacterium | reverse complement strand
GCGGCCAAGGCCCCCGCCAAGAAGGCGCCGGCGGCCAAGGCCCCCGCCAAGAAGGCGCCGGCGGCCAAGGCCCCCGCCAAGAAGGTCGCACCCCCCGCCAAGAAGGCCGCACCCCCGGCCAAGAAGGCGCCGGCGGCCAAGGCCCCCGCCAAGAAGGTCGCACCCCCGGCCAAGAAGGCGCCGGCGGCCAAGGCCCCGGCCGAGAAGCGCCCCTCCCGGGCCAAGGCCCCGGTCGGGCCGTATGCGTCCGACGCCAAGTTCCTGGAGGAGCAGCGTGGGTCCCTCATCTCCGAGCGCGGGATCTACCAGGAGCAGGCCGAGGCGTTGAAGGCGGAGGCCGACTCGCTGGCCCAAGAGCGCGAGCCCGGCGACGTGCAGTTCGATGAGGAGTCGGGCGAGGGCGGGACGGTCACGGTCGACCGCGAGCGCGACCTCGCCCTCTCGGCCCAAGCGCTCGCTGCGGTCGAGGAGATCGAGGACGCCCTCGTGCGGATCACCAAGAAGACCTACGGCGCCTGCGAGCGGTGCCACCAGCCGATCATGAAGGCCCGGCTCCGCGCCCTGCCCTACGCGCGTCTGTGCGTCGCATGCAAGAGCGGGGGACTGTCGCGCCGCTGAGCGGCGAACCGGCCGCTCGGCCGCCCGCGGGCGGCCGCCGCCGGTTGGTGGTCACGCTCACGGTCGCCGCCGCGATCGTCGCGCTCGACCAAGTGACCAAGTCCCTGGCGCTCGCCGACCTCCACCGCCCGGTCCATCTGCTCGGGCCGTTCGGCCTGGCCCTCGCCTTCAACTCGGGTGCCGCGTTCAGCCTCTTCAGCGGGGCGGCGGCGGTGATCGCGCTGACGGCGGTCGTGGTCGTCGCCCTGCTTGCGGTCGTCGCCTGGCGGACCCAGACGACGGGACTGTCGGTCGGCCTCGGACTCATCCTCGGCGGGGCGCTCGGCAACCTGGCCGACCGGGCCTTCCGCGGGCACCACGGATCGGTCGTCGACTTCATCACCCTCACCCACTGGCCGACGTTCAACGTCGCCGACTCCTGCATCACGGTCGGTGCGCTCCTCGTGGCCGCCCTCTCATTCCGGCGTCCGCACGAGTCGGCCGCCACGTGAGCGGCGAGCGGGCCTCGGGTCCGGACGAGCACGGTGCGGTCGTCACAACCGTGCCGGCGATGCTGGCCGGCGTCCGGTTGGACCGAGCCGTCTCGCTGCTCACCGGGATGTCGAGGGCGGCGGCGGCCGAACTCATCGCGCACGGCGGGGTGCGGGTCGACGGTCGCCCCGAGACCCGCCGTTCGTCGTTGCTCGGGATCGGCGCGGCGCTCGAGATCGCGGCCCGCGAGGCGGGGGCGAGCACGCCGGAACCAGACCCCGGCGTCGAGTTCGGTGTCGTGCTCGAGGACGACGACGTCGTCGTGGTGGACAAGCCCTGGGACCTCGTCGTCCACCCCGGCGCCGGACGCCGCAGCGGGACGCTCGTGGCGGGGATCCTGGCCCGCTACCCCGAGATCGGCGAGCTCGGGACGCTCGACGGCGCCGAGCCCGACCGGCCGGGAATCGTCCACCGTCTGGACCGGGGGACCTCAGGGCTGCTCGTGGTGGCCCGGAGCCCGCGGGCCTTCGCGTCGTTGCGGGCCCAGATGAAGAAGCACTCGGCCGGCCGCCGCTACGTGGCGCTCGTGCACGGCCGGGTCGAGGCCGAGCGCGGCCTCATCGACGCCCCGCTCGGGCGGTCGGGGCGCCGGCCGACCGCAATGACGGTCTCGGCGTCGGGTCGGGAGGCTCGGACCGCCTACGAAGTGGTGGCGCACGTCGAGCGGCCGATCCCCTCGACCCTCGTGGTCGTGTCGCTCGAGACCGGGCGGACCCACCAGGTGCGCGTGCACATGGCGGCGATCGGGCATCCGGTGGTGGGCGACAGCCGCTATGGGCGGGAGGGGGCGCCGGTCCGGGTCCTCCCGGCCGGGCGGTTCTTCCTCCACGCGTTCGAGCTCTCGTTCGAGCATCCTGCCGACGGACGCGTGGTCACGTGCCGTGCACCGCTGGCGCCGGACCTCGCGGCGCTCGTCGGGGAGCTGCCGGAGCTCCCCTGAAGACGGACTCTACGCAGCCTGGTGCGCGCCGACCACGTCCCGGTCGCGCAGCAGGGCGGCGAGGCCCTCCTCCTCGGCCCGGCGGACCCGGCGGACGCCCACCCCGAGGCGCTCCGCGGTGACCTGCAGGGAGGCCGGGGAGTCGCCGTCGAACCCGAAGCGCATCCGGAGCACGTCGCGCTGGAGCTCGGGGAGACGGTCGATGGCGTCGCGGACCTTGTCGAACACGAGCTGCTCCTCGACGTCCTCGGTCCAGGCGGTGCCGTCGGGCGCCACCAGGTCGCCGAGCGAAGTCGTGGAGTCGACCGCGGCGGGCTGGTCGAGGCTGGCCGCGACCCGCGCCGCGCTCTCGAGCGACTCCCGCTCGGCGGCCGTCATCCCGGTCGCCTCGTCGAGCTCGGACTCGGTGGGGGTACGGCCGAGCTGGCTCGTGAGCTCCGCGGTCGCGCCCTCGAGGCGCTGCAGCCGCTCGCCGACCTCGAGCGGGAGGCGGATGATCCGGCCGTGCTGCTGGACGGCACGCTGGAGGGCCTGACGGATCCACCAGGTGGCGTAGGTGGAGAACCGGAAGCCGCGCTCCCAGTCGAACTTCTCGACCGCCCGGATGAGGCCGAACGTGCCCTCCTGGACGAGATCGGCCATGTCCACGCCGCGGTCCTTGTAGCGCCGGGCCCAGTGCACCACCAACCGGAGGTTGGCGGCCACCATCTCGCGCTTCGCCTGCTCGTCGCCGGCGGCGACGCGCTTGGCCAGGGCCAGCTGGCCGTCGTAGTCGGGCATCGGGTGCTGCTCGAGGTCGCGCAGCAGCAGTCCGAGGCTGTCAGTCACTGGGGCGCTCTGTGGGCTCATCGATCACCGTTTGCGTCGTGGGTTCCTTGGGTCCTCCGCCACGGCTGCGCATGCCCAGATCCTGGGTGAGGGCTGTGACATCGTCGCCGGTGCGTGGACCCCTTCGGGTGGTGCAACGCCTGCTTGGGCCGCTCCATTCCTCCCGTCCGGCCGCTCACCCGGCGCCCGGCCGGGCGTTCCGGGCCGAATTGCGGGGGTCGCTGGCCCATGGTCTTGTGATCCGGTGACCCCGTACCCTCCCTCCGAGCTGCCGAAACTCGTGGTGGTCCGGCACGGCGCGACGGAGTGGAGCGAGGAGGGCCGGCACACCGGGCGCACCGACGTCCCGCTGGTGGAGCAGGGGCGCCAGCAGGCCCGGGCGCTCGCTCCGCTCCTGCAATCGATGTCATTCGAGCTCGTCCTCACCAGCCCCTTGTCCCGGGCCTCCGAGACCTGCGCGCTCGCCGGGTTCGGCGACCTCGCCGAGCCGACCGAGGATCTGCTCGAGTGGGACTACGGCGAGTACGAGGGGAAGACGTCGGCCGAGATCCGGGTCGGCCGGCCGGGCTGGACCCTGTGGGCCGACGGGGTGCCGGGTGGTGAGTCCGCCGCCTCGGTCGGTCGGAGGGCCGACCGGGTCATCGAGAGGGCCCGGGGCACCGGCGGCGACACCCTGTGCTTCGCCCACGGGCACATCCTGCGGGTGGCGGCCGCCCGCTGGGTGGGGCTGCCGCCCATGGGCGGCCGGCTGCTCGCCTTCGACGCCGCCTCGGTCGGGGTGCTCGGCTGGGAGCGGGAGGTCCCGGTTATCGCGCGCTGGAACGAGCCATCGGCCGGGTGACGACCACGGGCGGCTCGTCGTCGAGGGCGATGGTGCCGCCGTTGCCTTGCACCTTCGCGACCATGTCGGCCAGGGTGAACGAGGACAGGTGCTCCCGCATCCTCTCGCCCACCTCGGCCCAGAAGGCGAGCAGGACGCACTGGCCCTCGTGGTCACAGGCCCCGCCGGTGTGGGGCTCACCGAACTCCCCGGCCACGATCGGCCCGTCGACCGCCGAGACGATCTGGGCGAGGGTGATCGTGTCCGGGGTGCGGGCGAGGACGTAGCCGCCGCCCACGCCGCGCTTCGAGCGGACGAGACCGGCGCCCTTCAGAGCGAGCAGGATCTGCTCCAGGTAGGGCTGGGGGAGACCGGTGCGCTCGGCGATGTCCCGCACCGAGGTCGGCACGGCAGGCGAGTCGTGCAACGCCAGGGACAGCAGCGCCCGGCTGGCGTAGTCGCCTCTGGTCGAGACCCTCACGTAAGACGATGATACCGGTCACCTGGGGTGACACCCGGGTGGGTCGCACGGCCCGTCGCCGAGCGCCGACGGGCCCCAGTTAGAGTCCTCGATGTGTCCGACGCCCCCTCCGACCCTCGGCCCGGGGCCGTGTCCCCCGACGAGGTGATCCCCCGCGACGAGGGCCTCGAGGTGGCGGGCGGCGAGACCATCGAGAAGCCAGCCAAGGTCATGCGGATCGGGTCGATGGTCAAGCAGCTGCTGGACGAGGTCCGCCTGGCCCCGCTCGACGAGGCCGGCCGGGCCCGTCTGAAGGAGATCTACGAGCAGTCGGTGCGGGAGCTGGCCGGCACGCTGTCCGCGGACCTCGCCGCCGAGCTCGAGTCGATGACCATCCCCTTCGACGAGGGCTCCGTGCCCTCCGAGGCCGAGCTCCGGGTCGCCCAGGCCCAGCTGGTCGGTTGGCTCGAAGGCCTGTTCCACGGGATCCAGGCCGCCCTCATGGCCCAGCAGATGTCGGCCCGGGCCCAGCTCGACGAGCTCCGCCAGCGGGGCCTGCCGGCGCCTCCCCAGGGCCCGGGGGAGCGCGGCTACCTGTAGCCGGGGCCCCGGATCGGCCCCGAAACACGCCCCGGACCCGCGCAGCGAGGGGCTATAAAGGGGCCACACACCGGAACGACATCTTTGTAGTTCGTCCACAGGTATCCACACCTGTGGACACGAGACGGAGGGCGCGGGGAGTTGGCGCAAGGGTCGTTCGCCCACCTGCACACCCATACCGAGTTCTCGATGCTCGACGGGGCGGCCCGGATCGAGGACCTCGTGGCGGCGGCGGTCGCCGACGGCCAGCCGGCACTCGGGATCACCGACCACGGGAACATGTACGGGGTCCTCGACTTCTACCGGGCCTGCCGGGAGAGCGGGGTCAACCCGGTCATCGGGACCGAGGCCTACATGGCCGCCGACTCCCGTCACGAGCGCCCGGTGCGGCGGGGCAAGGTCGACGACACCGGCGGCGACGTCGAGGGCGGCCAGAAGCTCTACTACCACCTGACCGTGCTGGCCGAGAGCAACGTCGGCTACGCCAACCTGCTCAAGCTGTCGTCGGCCGCCTATCTCGAGGGCTACTACTACAAGCCCCGCGTCGATTGGGAGCTGCTCGAGCGCCACCACGAGGGCCTCATTGTCACCACCGGATGCCTCGGGGGGGTCGTGCTGCAGTCGCTGCTCGCGGGCGACCTCGCCGGAGCCGAGGCGAAGGCGGCGCGGCTCCAGGACATCTTCGGGAAGGACAACCTCTTCGTCGAGCTGCAGGACCACGGCCTGGCCGCGCAGCGCCAGACCAACCCCCAACTCATCGAGATCGCCCGGCGGATCGGCGCGCCACTGCTCGCCACCAACGACAGCCACTACTGCGCCCGAAAAGACGCCGAGGCGCACGAAGCGCTCCTGTGCGTCCAGACCGGGACGCTCATGAGCGACCCGAAGCGGTTCAAGTTCGAGGGCACCGAGCACTACCTGAAGAGCGCGGCCGAGATGCGCCACC
>DAIUEV010000011.1:10586-72587 GCA_036844945.1 Acidimicrobiales bacterium | reverse complement strand
CTCGCCGAGGCATGGGGCCGTCGTGGGCCCCTTCCGAATCAGGCCCGGCCCCGCCCCGAGCAGAGCGGGGACGGGCGATAGGGTGGCCATGCCCCCCACGCCGAGCCCCCAGTCGGCCCGGGACATGGAGAACGCCACGTGATCGAGGCTCGCCGCCTCTCGAAGCGCTATGGCAAGACCCTGGCGGTCGACGATCTCTCCTTCGACGTCCGTCCGGGCCAGGTCACCGGGTTCCTCGGCCCCAACGGATCGGGAAAGTCGACCACGATGCGGGTGATCATGGGCCTCGATCTGCCGACGGGCGGGCAGGCGACCATCAACGGCCGCCCCTACCGCGGACTGCCCTGGCCGCTTCACGAGGTCGGCGCACTGCTCGAGGCCAAAGCCATCCATCCCGGCCGCAGTGCCCGCAACCACCTCTTGATGCTCGCCCAGACCCACGGGATCGGTCGGAAACGGGTGGACGAGGTGCTCGAGCTGGTGGGCCTGGCCGAAGTGGCCAGCCGCCGGGCCGGCAAGTTCTCGCTCGGCATGAGCCAACGGCTGGGCATCGCCGCCGCCCTGCTCGGCGACCCCTCGGTCCTCCTGTTCGACGAACCCGTGAACGGGCTCGACCCGGAGGGGATCCTCTGGGTCCGGACCCTGCTCCGCCATCTCGCCGGGGAGGGGCGCACCGTCTTCGTCTCCAGCCACCTGATGAGCGAGATGGCCCTGACCGCGGACCACGTGGTGGTCATCGGCCGAGGGCGTCTCATCGCCGACACCCCGGTCTCCGAGCTCGTGTCCCGGAGCTCGCACCATTTCGTCCGGGTGCGCACACCCGACCGCGAACGGCTCGAACCGGCGTTGCGCAGCGCGGGAGCAGAGCTCGCCACCGAAGCCGACGGGGTGGTGACGGTCACGGGCCTCACCGCCGACGCGATCGGGGACCTGGCCGCCGAGCACGGCGTCCGGCTGCACGAGCTCACGCCGCTCCAGGCGTCCCTCGAAGAGGCGTTCATGGACCTCACCCGGGACCACATCGAGTTCCGTGGCCACGGGGTGGCTCCGGCGAGCGATCCGGCGAGCGACGCCGAAGCTCAGGCGGTGGCGCAGTGACGGCGGGGACCCTCCCGGGCGTGCCCGGCGTGCCCGGCGTGCCCGCCGGCCACTACGGGCCGCTCGGACAGCTCCGATCCGAGTGGACCAAGCTCCGCACGGTCCGTTCCACCGTCTGGTCGCTCGTCGCGACGGTCCTGGCGGTGGTCGGGATCGGGGCGATCGCCACCGCTGTCACCGCCGCCCACTGGAAGAACGGCGGCTTCGTCGACCGGTTCGACTTCGACCCGACCGCCCGCAGCCTGGCCGGGGTCTTCCTCGGCCAGATCGTCATCGGGGTGATCGGTGTGCTCGTGATGTCCGCCGAGTACGGGACCGGCACCATCCGCGCCACCCTTTCGGCGATCCCGAACCGGCCGCTCGTCCTGGCGTGCAAGGCGGTGGTGTTCGCCGTGGTCGCGCTCGTGGCGAGCGAGATCCTGACCTTCGGCGCCTTCTTCTTGGGACAGCAGCTCCTCAAGGGCTCGACCCCCTACGCGACCATCGGCCAGCCCGGGGTGCTGCGGGCGGTCTTGGGCGCCGGGCTCGTCCTCACCGTCCTCGGGCTGCTCGCGCTCGGGCTGGCCACGATCATCCGGCACACGGCCGGCGCGCTGGCCGCCTACGTCGGACTGCTCCTCGTCGTGCCGCTCATCCTCCAGGCCTTCCCCGAGTCGGTGCAGCACGACCTGATCAAGTACATGCCCCTCGTCATCGGCGAGCACATGGCGGCCGTCCTGCCGGGCACGCACGACTTCGGGGGCGGGCCGCTGCTCTCGCCCTGGACCGGATTCGGTTTCCTGTGCGGCTACGCGGCGGTGGCCCTGGTCGTGGGGGGGATCCTCATGGCCCGACGCGACGCCTGACCGAAAAGCGGTCCAAGACGGGTGGCTCCCGAGGGCCGGTAGCCTCGCGGGGACGGAAAGAAACCTCCGGGCACCGCCCCAGGGACGGAGACCGATGACCCCCACCAGACCGGCCGAGGAGCCGCAGGGCACCCAGCTCACCCAGGAGACCCACGACCGGCTGACTGCCGAGCTCGAGGACCTGACGACCCGGGGCCGGAACGAGATCGCCACCACCATCGAGGCGGCTCGGGCCCTGGGCGACCTCTCCGAGAACGGCGACTATCACGCGGCGAAGGACAGCCAGGGGAAGATGGAGTCCCGGATCCGGCACCTCCAGGCCCTGCTCAAGCACGCAGTCATCGTCGAGTCCGAGGGCGGCGACGGGTCGGTGTCGGCCGGGTCGATCGTCGTGCTCCGCTACGAGGGCGATGACGAGGACGACGTCCAGCGCTTCTTCGTGGGCTCGATCGAGGAGCGCCGCGGCGACATGTCGGTTGTCTCCCCCGGCGCCCCGCTGGGCAAGGCGCTGCTCGGCAAGAAGTCGGGCGACGCGGTCGAGTACGAGGCTCCGGGCGGGTCCCTGAAGGTCACCATCGTCGAGGTCGAGGCCTGATGGCGGGTCCTCGCACGCTCGTCGACAAGGTCTGGGAGTCCCACGTCGTCCACGCCGCCGAGGGCGAGCCGGACCTCCTCTTCATCGACCTCCACCTCGTCCACGAGGTGACCTCACCCCAGGCCTTCGACGGGCTCCGCTTGGCCGGGCGGGGGGTGCGGCGGCCCGACCTGACCGTGGCCACTGCCGACCACAACGTCCCGACCACCGACGTCGACAAGCCGGTCGCCGACCCCGTCTCGAGGCGCCAGCTCGAGGTGCTCGCCGCGAACTGCGAGGAGTTCGGGATCGTCTGCTACCCGATGGGCGACCCCAACCAAGGCATCGTGCACGTCATCGGCCCCGAGCTGGGCCTGAGCCAGCCCGGGATGACCATCGTCTGCGGGGACAGCCACACCTCGACGCACGGGGCCTTCGGCGCCCTCGCCTTCGGCATCGGCACGAGCGAGGTCGAGCACGTGCTGGCCACCCAGACGCTCCCCCAGGTCCGGCCGGCCACCATGGCCGTCACGGTCGACGGCGAGCTCCCCGCCGGGGTCACGGCGAAAGACGTCGTGCTTGCCGTCATCGGACGCATCGGCACCGGCGGCGGCATGGGCCATGTCATCGAGTACCGCGGCAGCGCCATCACCGGGCTCTCCATGGAGGGCCGGATGACCGTGTGCAACATGAGCATCGAGGGTGGCGCCCGGGCCGGCATGGTGGCGCCGGACGATACGACCTTCGCCTACCTCGAGCGCCGGCCGCACGCCCCGAAGGGACCGGCGTGGGAGGAAGCCCTCGCGTACTGGCGGTCGCTCCCGACCGACGAGGGCGCCGCCTTCGACAAGGAGGTCGCCCTCGACGCCGCCGGGCTCGTCCCGCACGTCACCTGGGGCACCAACCCGGCCCAGGTGGTGGCGATCGACGGTGCGGTGCCGGATCCGGACGGGTTCACCGAGGCCGCCGACCGCGAGGCGGCCTCGCGGGCCCTCGCCTACATGGGACTCACCGCCGGAACCTCCATCCGGGACATCGCGGTGGACACGGTCTTCATCGGCTCGTGCACCAACTCGCGCATCGAGGACCTGCGGGCCGCCGCCGGCGTGGTGGCCGGGCACCGGGTGCGACCGGGGCTCCGCGCCCTCGTGGTGCCCGGTTCCCACCGGGTCAAGGCGGCCGCCGAGGCCGAAGGGCTCGACCGGGTGTTCCGGGACGCGGGGTTCGAGTGGCGCGAGCCGGGCTGCTCGATGTGCCTGGCCATGAACCCCGACAAGCTCTCCCCGGGGGAGCGCTGCGCGTCCACCTCGAACCGGAACTTCGAGGGCCGCCAGGGCCGCGGTGGTCGCACCCATCTCGTCTCGCCGGCGGTCGCGGCGGCCACGGCAGTGCTCGGCCGATTCGGCACACCCGCCGAGCTCTCGTGAAGCCGGTCCGCGTGGTGAGCGGGACCGCCGTCCCCCTCGACCGCTCCGATGTCGACACCGACCAGATCATCCCGTCGGACTGGCTGAAGAAGGTCGAGCGCACCGGCTTCGGGGCCGGCCTGTTCGCCGAATGGCGCGACGACCGCGACTTCGTGCTCAACCGGGAGGAGCATGCCGGGGCGAGCATCCTCGTGGCCGGCCCCAACTTCGGCACCGGATCGTCCCGGGAGCACGCGGTGTGGGCACTCCTCGACTACGGGTTCGAGGCGGTCGTCTCCACCCGGTTCGGCGACATCTTCGCCAACAACTGCACGAAGCAGGGCTTGCTGCCGGTGAAGGTCACCGCCGATGTCGCTCGTGAGCTCCTCGACGCGGTCCTCGCCGACCCGTCGCTCGAGATCACCATCGACGTCGAACGGGGCACGATCGAGGCGCCGGCCGCCGGCATCTCCGGCACTTTCCCCATGGACGAGTTCACCCGCACCCGGCTCCTCAACGGCTGGGACGACATCGGCCTGACCCTGCGCCACGAGGACCGCATCGCCGCGTACGAGGCGACTCGCCCCGGCTTCCGACCCTCGGTCACGGCCTGAACAGCACCGCCGCCTGAACCGGGCCGGACGCGGCGCGGAGCGCCGAGTGGCTCTGCCGGCATTCCTGGAGGAGCGGGAGGAACCCGATGTCCCCGCCCATCGAGCACACAGCGGGACCGAGCGCGACTATCCGCAGGCCAAGTGATGGGGGGTCGTCGTTCCGATGAACGTCTGCCAGGTCGCGGCGGTGAGTGGCGCTCCGGCCGTCGCGCAGGCAGCATCGATCAATCCACGGTCGGAGATGTCTCGATCGACGATCAGGGCCGGTGCACCACCCGTCGTCTGAACGACCTCGACCAGGGCTGCGCTGGTGGGTGAGAATGCCACCCCGATCCTGAGCCCGAGAGCCGCGTTCACCGGTGGGGCGAGTGTGCCGAGCGTCATCCCGGTACGCACGTCGGTGACCACGACCGAGTCGTCGGTACGGTAACGCGCGATCAGGTGTCCATCGGCGCTCGCCACAGGTGCACCCAGGTCGCTCGCATCACCTGCCAACACCCGCTCCAACTGGGTTCCCTCGGCGTTCCAGACGGCCAGGCTCCCGTCGCTCCGTTCCACGACCAGCTGGCGCCCTGCATACGAGACTGCCTGGACACCCGCGGCGTGGACCTCGCCGACGACCCTTCCGGTCTCCGCACTCCGGATCAGGACCGAATCGAAGCTCTCGACGGGCGAACCGTGGAGGCCGTTCAGCACTGCGACCAGATCGTCACCGGGATCGATCGAGGCCTCGGCACGGGTCAGGAACCCGAAGCCGTCGGTTGAGAGGTCCCCGGGTCCCCGCGAGGTCTCTCGAAGCGAGCCGGTGGCAACGTCCTGGATGTAGATGGTGCCCCTGCTGTTCACGACGATGAGGTGTCGGCCGTCGGTGGTGAGCGAGTCGGCGGCCACGGTGCTTCCACCGCCGGTCACCAAGACGTGGGCACCCGAGACGCGAGGCGGAGCCGGGAGGGTGCCACCACCCCCCGGCGAAGCCGAGAGCGGGAGGAGAAACTCCCGCAGCGTTGGGTCCCACAGCGGTGGGCCGTAGGCGGCGTCGGGGCCGAGTGGAAGGAGCTCTGAATGACCGGTCCCGGAGAGTCCTTCGATCACGGCCGGGCCCGACGCGCTCGAAGCGGCCACTGATCGTCCACTTGGCGAAACGGCCATCGCTGGCCCGCTGCATCCGTCGCAGGTCGGACCCAGCGGGGTGGCGAAGAGTCGGCCGAGGCGGTCGACCTGATCGAGGTTCCAGATTGCCACTGTCGAACCCGATGCCGAGATCAGTGCCCTGCCGTTTCCCAGGAACTGCAACGCGTCGGAATTGATGCTGCCGTTCCCGACCAACGGGATAACTGATCCGGCTGTCGATGTTGGGGGTTCCACCGGTATCACATCGATCACCCCGGCGTCGGCGACCGCGAGTGACGCACCGTGGGGACTGAGCGCCATCGCGGTGGCCGAACTGATCGGAGCGGTGGCCAACAGCGGAGGATTGGACGGATCGCTCGGTCCGCTCGTGGTCCAGACCGGCACGTGGGAACCGAAGCCGCCGTAATACGCGAAGGATCCGCCGTCGCTGGCGAATGCGCCGACGATGTCCATGCCCTCGAAAGCTCTGGACACCTCCTCCACCGACCAATCGGAGATCCGCATGCGCGCCCAATTGCCGCTGCTCGCGTCGAACAGCACCAACTGATCGTCCGAAGGCACCACGATCTCCGTGGGCAGCAGGCTGGAGCTCGGTGAGGGGTTCTCGGCGGTCTCCCGCCCATCGGCACCGAAGAGGACCACCGATTGCATCCCCAAGTACTGGGAGACGCCGTATCCGACCACGACCGTGCGACCCGACGGGGAGATCCCGACAACATGGGGTTTCTGCCCCGGTGGGCCCCGAAGCGCAACTGGGGTATGCCCCTCCCGCCACAACAATGCAGTCGTCCCGTCGGACGCGACGACGGCGCCACCGTCGCCGCTGACCGCCAGGCTCGACACGGCCGATCGGAACCGCAGCACCACCTGAGCCCTGTCCTTCGCGAGCTGTCTCCAGAGGACTCGGCCGTCGCTCAGCCCGGCGACGACGACACGGCCCCGGTCGCCTCCCGACAGCTGGGAGATTTGGCCCCCCATTTGGACGAAGCGCACCAGGAAGGGGCTGGCCAGATCGGCCTCGAACAGCCCCGCCCGCGTTTGCACGCTGGGGTTGGTCAGATAGGCCTGCACGGCCAGCTTTAGCCCCACCTCGAGGTTCGTCGAGAGCTGGCTCTCCGAGACCGCCGCGACCTGTCGCGAGGTCGCGATCGTGGCCTGTTGGACTGCGTTGTCCCTCTGCTGAAGGGCCACGACCGACGCGACGATGGCGACAACCAGAAGGAGGGTGATCACGGTGGCCGCGGTGCGAGCAATCCGCACCGTTCGGCGGTGCTGGCGGACCTCCTCGCTGGAGAGCTCGTCTTTTGCCACTCCGTGCAGCGGCGCGGCCATCTCTGCGATCGCGTCCCGGAACCGCGGGTGGCTGATGGCGAGGTCGTCGGCGCTTCGAGCCCATCGCAGGTCGACCCAACGAGGTTCCTCGTCAAGCACCTGACGCAGTGGCGTCGGAAGCGCGTCGCGGTCAACGGAGAAGACGCGGCCGGGAGCACCATTGAAATGCATGTCTCCGCCGGTGAGGCCGATCAGGATCCGCTCCACCGACTTGTGCTGGCACCAGTAAGTGGCCTCCTTGTTCACCCACTCCGAGGAGGCTGCCTCCGGGGAGGCGAGCAGAATGAAGTACTGCGACGCCTCGAGTGCGGCCGCGATCGACGTCCACAGATGCGGGTTGGCGGAGAGCGCGGCTTCGTCACGGAAGATGCGGAGCGCTCGGGTCCGGTACCACGGCTTGGCGAATCGCTGCAGGCCGCGCTGGAGGGCCGGAGCCAGCTTCCCGTCCACGGCATGGCTGTACGAGATGAAACCATGGAAGAGAAGATCCTCGGGGGGTTGGGGTATGAGACCCAGCCGCACTCCGGCCTGGCGGAAGCGAAGCCGCGGACCTATACGCGCCGTACGGCGACTGCCCAACTTCGTCGTCGTGGTGTTCCCGCCTGCAGGCAACTTCCGCTCCCAGATCTCTCCAATGTATTGCGATGTCCTCATATCGAGGAGTTCGCAATGTCCTGGGTCGTCAGCTAGACGGTCATCTCAGAGCGCCAGAGATTGCGCAACCCTGAGTCCGACCACCCCTCAGTCGATGATCGATCTCACTTCGGAAACTGGATGCTGTTGATCGTCGGGTCGGAGACGTAGGCGATGTTGATCGCCGCCGGCGTGGGGTGGCCGTTGTAGAAGATCGACTTGGGCCCGACGTCGGAGAGGAGCGTGCCCACGGCGACCACGATGATCGAGAAGCCACGGTGGACGGCGGCCAACACGATCAGCTCGTAGGTCGCGGTGGTGCCACTCGACGACACCACCTGGGTCTTAACCACCTCACCAAACCCCGGGACGTATCCCACGAAGGCACCGGGAAGGACGTAGTCGAGCGTCGAGTTGGGGGCGAGCTCGTTCACCTCGGCCGCTGCCACCGCCTGTGGGGTGGCCGAGCCACCACGACGTCCGATGATGGACAGCTGCGAGGTTCCGCCGTATTGGGCCTTGAAGGGGTAGGTGAAGGTCACGCTGTCGGACGTCGCGGACATCGGCGGGTAGAAGTTGGTGCCGAGCGGGAACTCTCGCACGCTGAAGCCCGAGGGGCTCGTGTACAGCCGCCCCGCCGAGTCCTGCACCGGAACCGCCGACTGGGGCGCCGGGAGGTGCTTGACGGGGGGGCCCTGGCACCCGAGTGGCGGGCACGTGGGCGGCGGGCCCGGCTGTTCGACCACGGCCACGATGACCAGCGCCGCCGTGAGCAGCGCCAGCCCCGCGATCAACGCGATGAGCAGGGAACGCGACACGAGGTGGGGGCGGCGGTCCGCCCCCGGACCCCGCGGGGCCGGGAAACCGGGGGCGAGCCCACCGAGCGTCGGCGGGCCGCCGCCGACCGCACCGCTCATGGTTCGGCCCCCGGAGCCGCTGGCAGAGTCGCCTCTGCCTCGGACGCCTCGGACGCCTCGGGGCGACGGGTCCGGCGGGAGGTGGCTCGAGTCGCGACCCCGCACTGGGGGCAGAACGCCATCGCCGGCACCAGGTGGCCGCAGTGCCCGCAGCTCCCCGTGGCTCCGATCACCACTTGGCCGGCCTCGTGCATGAGGACGTGGTGGATCCCGATCCGCATGACCACGAGGAGGACGACGAGGATCGCCACCTGGACCACGAGCAGGTCGGCGTCGGGCAGTCCGGCCAGGTCGGCCAAGGCCGTCCCGCACTGGAGGACGACGGCGAGGGTGAGGGCGAGCACCGGGGAGGCGAGCCATCGGCCCCGCGCCGCCGTGGCCCGCCCGGTCGTGGCCCAGAACCCGGCCCCCACCAATCCGGTGCCGAGGGCGCTGATAAGCGGCCAAGCGATTCCTCGATCAACCCCCTGGGCCAGGGTGTTGACGAAGGGGCTATTGAGCAGCTGGCCGTCGCTGAGCCAGGGCCGGAGCAGCACGATCGTGGCGGCGAAAGTGAACCCTAGGGCGCCGCTCGCGCCGACCACGAAGCCGTCGAGCGACTCGGTGGACCCGCGCTGGATCAAGTGCACCGCCGGGATCGTCACGCACATGAGGACCTCGGCGACGACCGGGACGACGATCCCCGAGACGAGGGAGCGCCCAGTGCCGAGCCCGCCGGTCACCGAGGGGAGGAGGGCCCGGTTGACGTACCCGCTCGAGAGCAGGGACCACCCGGTCCCGAGCCCGGCGCCCACGACGACGGCCAACGTGGTCGGCAGGATGAAGCTGCCCTCATAGGGGTCGACCTCGAAGATGTAGAGCAAGAAGAGCAGCGGGACGCCGAAGGCGCAGACGGCCATGAGCGGGGCCGCCGTCCCGGCGATGGCGAAAACCACGATGAGCGCCATCACCGTCCCGAGCGCGGCGCGGAACGGCGCCTTGCCCCGGTGGGACAGGTGCGGGAACAGGGTGGTGGTCACCGAAAGGCGCACGACGGGCTCTTCGGGGAAGGCCGCGTACGCGTGCAGCCGCTGGGCGTGCCAGCGCGTGTCTCCGGACAGGTGCGCACCGCAGGCGCCGCAGAAGCGGGCGTCGGGCACGATCATCTGGCAGAACGGGCACGCGATCGTCGGCGGACCGGACGGCGTGCGATCCACCGAAGCCGGTCCGGCGTCGCTCACGGTCCTGCCACCGCTGCCAGGTCGCGGGCCAGGTTCCAGACGTCGGGGCTCCCGAGCCCGGTCACCATGTCATAGCCGGGACCGGCGGCGAAGAAGTCGTTGCCCCCGACGGTGATGTCGTGGAACGCCGGGTACTGAGCAGGACCTTTCGCAATCGCGTAGAGCAAGGGGTTGAGAAAGCCGACGGGTGCCAGGTCGTGGACGCGCAGGTACTGGTCGATCATGGCGGTGAATCCGGCCCAGATCGGCGTCGACAACGACGTGCCGCCGCCCTCTGTGTACGAGCCATTCTCGACGATGGTGTTCCCGGTCGCGGGGTCCGCGTCGGCCGAGACGTCGGGCACTGCCCGGCCAGGGGCCGCGCCGGGCACCGGGTCCCCCTGCCACGACGGCGCCGAGAACACGGTCGAGGTCCCCCCTCCGGAGCCCTGGGAGAGCAGGGTCTCGGTCCAGGTGGTCTCGTCGACGCGCTGTCCGCTCTTGGTCGTGTAGAGCGACGTGCCGCCGCAGCCGGTCACGGCCGGGAGCGCCGCCGGGACGGACACGCCCTGCCAGGTGCTCTTCGGCGGCCTCCCCGAGTCGTTCTGCGGTGTGCAGTCGAGCCCGCCCGCGTCACCGCTCGAGGCGAACACGGTCGTTCCCATCTGTTCGGCGGCGCTGACCGCTTGTTGCATGACGGAGAGGTCGGTCGAGTCGAAAGCGCTCCGGTCGGTCTCACAGACACCGATGCTGAGACTCCAGACCGACCCAGGCCAGGCGTGCTCGGCCGCGTTGAAGGCCGCCACGAACGTCGCCGCGGTCGACAAGTTGGCCCAGACCTTCGCGTTGAGGTTGACGTCGACGATCTGGGCGTCCGGGACGATCTCGTGGATCGTCTCGATGTCCATAGTGCTCTCGAGAAGGTCCTTGCCCGGGTTCCCGTGGAGCACGGTCAGCGCCAGGGGGGCGCCGATGTGCTTGGCAAAGGTGTTCACGTCGGAGGGACTGTAGGCATCGACCTCGAACACGACGACGGTCTCACCCTGGCCGTCCATCTCGAGGGCGCGCAACGGAGAGGCGTCGTACGCGGTCAGCAGCTGCGACGGACTGAGCCCGGGCGGCGCCGAGCTCTGCTTCGCCCCCATCTTCGGCTGCACCGCGGAATGGATCCGACCGATGCCGGCGATCTCACCGCACGCGGCCGCTGGAAGTACGGGGGTGCCCGTAGCCGACCACTGCAACCGGCCGTCGACGGGCGGGCGGGGGTTCACCGTCACATGGAACACCCGATCGACGGCGTTCGGCGTCCCCGTGACGCTGACCCACGTCTCGCCCGACGTCCACTGCACGGAGAGTCCGGCGCGCGCGGCGAAGGCCTCGAGACAGGTGGGCTCTCTGGCCGACCGGAGCTCGGCCAGGAAGGTCACGTGGCTCGGGAGCCGGGCCACCATCTGGCGCGAGCCCGCTCGCACCACGCCTCCCGAGGCGGCCGTGACGTTCGCCAAGAGCGCGCAGAGGCAGGAGACCGCGCCCACCGCGATCCGCAGATGCGATCGGCCAGCGGCGGGGCGGCGCGCCGGGACGGGCGACCCGCGCCTGCGATCCATCGGGGTCATGGCCGCTGCACCAGTGAGGGAGGATAGGCAGAAGCCCCTCCAGCCGTCCCACCCGTACCGCCGTCGCGGGCCTTGGCGTCCGCTCAACGGGCGACCACCTGGTCGGCGTCCCCCGGGTGGGTGGTCGAGAGCCGGTAGATGCGGAAGCCCGCCCTGGCCAGAACTTCGGGCATGGTCCGGACGTGCTCCCTGTCCTTCTCCTTGTTGTCTTCGGGCAACTCGTCGAAGGGGACGTCAATGAGCGGGTGGTGCCGGTCGTCGCGGGGTCCTTGGCGATACCCCATGCGCTTCATGTCGACCGACCACCGGTCGTGCTCCATCGGGGCGAGGGAGGCCATCTCGGCGTCGGTGAACTCGAAGTCGAGCTCGCGCGGGTCAGCCAACGGGGCGGGGGCGACGACGCAACCCAGGGTTGAGAGCTTCGCGGCCATGCCGTCGGCCCACAGCCGGTTGGACTCGCGCAGGGTCTCGTGAAGCTGTTCCCAGGGCACCAGTGACGGTTCGGTCTCGACGGTGGCTCCGCGGCGGAACTGGTCCTCGCAGTGCAGCTGGTGGCCGATCCGGGCGATCGTCTCGGTGACCGTGTGCTCGAGCAGGCACTCGGGCTGCAGCGTCTGGCTTAGCCAGCCGAAGGCGACGATGTTCTTGAGGGCCGGGCCGCCTCGGCCGACGGTGCGGCCGACCCCGGCGTCACGGTCCGCGACGGCGAGGACGATCGGCACGGTGGCCCAGGGGCCCGGGCGTTCGCGAAGGGTGAGTGCCAGCGTCAGCGCCTTCGTGTCACTGACCAGCGCCACATACATCGCGCTCACGTCCTCAGGTGCGTCGTCGAGGCCCCCGGCCGCTCCGAGGTCCGCCTCCCAGGTCCGGAGGCGGCTCGCGGGGAAGTCCGTCAGCTCGGGGTTCCGCGCCACGAACCCGGCGAGGGTGTGGGTCGCCCGTGGGCCGGCGAGCGTCACCGTCAGCACGTCATCGGGCTTTCGGTCGGCCACGACCCAGCGCCGGAGGAGTCCGACGATCAGGCTTTGGGCCAACCCGTCGGCCCCCACGACAACGACGTGCGGCGACCCGGGCCGGGACGGATCAAACGGCTGGTGCTCGTCGAGCAACAGGTCGGCCGCCAGGCCGGGGATATTGATGAGTTCCAGGCGGAACGCCGACTCGTCCCGGTCGACCAGGGCCTGGGCCTTCATGACGTGCCACAACTCGAAGTCGTCGAATTCGACCAACGCCGTGAGGATCCGGTTGCCGTGACCGAGGCAGATCGCCCGGGCGTTGGCCGCGACATCGACGTTGACCCCGTCATCGCCGCACATGACGACGAGCAGCACGGCTCGGCCGACCCCGGCCTGGCGCAGGACATGGACGTCGGTGGCGTCCCCCACAAGTACATGGATTCCCCGCTCCCGACAGCCCTCCATTGCCACGTTGTTTGCGTCCTGGTCGACCGCGAGTACGGACCAGTCGTCCTCGGCGAACGCCTTGGCGACCCGGAACCCGGCAGCTCCGAGGCCGGCAACGACGACGTGGCCCCGGAGGTGGCGCATCCGGAAACGGCTGAGCTGGTCGCGGTACAGCGCAAAGACCGTGCTGAGGATGGCCGACGCGATCACGAGCGGGCCTAAGAGCCGGGCGATCTCGAGGTAGACGTTCGGATGCGTCGGGACCGACCCGCCGAGCGCAAAGAGTTGCAACGTCCGGTAGAGCGAGTCGAGGAACGGTTCGTGCGGGTAGATCTTGGTGAAACCGATCAGTCCGAGGACGATGACTGCGTCGGCGACCACGGCGAGAACCAGGGTGCGCGACCGTTTCCACCGCCGCACGACGTGCTCTGTCCAGACCGACCGGACGAGAAGCCGACGGCGGGACCGCTTGTGACTGAGGAGGTCGAGGTACATCGTTGCCTTACTGGTTGACCTGGTAGAGCGAGCGCTCCGCCGGCGTGAGACCACGGGTAACCCGTTGACGGGCTGCCGCCTCCACCTGAACCAGCGCTTGGGCGCTCTTGGTGGACCAGAATCGCACGGTGTCGTCGATGCCGATGGTGACCACCGCATTTCCGCTGGCGGTGAACACGGCCGAGGTGACTGGACCGGACAGTGGCACATCTACCGGCCCAAAGGCCGCGATTTCGTCACCGGAGGACACGTCCCAGATGCGGGTGACCCCATCGGTCCCCGCCGTGACGACCTCGGTGCTCGAAGGGTTGAACGAGGCGCTGTTCAACTGGTTCGTCCCGGCGTTGAAGGTGCGTATCACCTTAGCGGTGGGGACATCGAAGACGATCGCGTTGCCGGCCGTGTCGGTCACCACCACGTACTTGCCGTCGGGGCTGAACTGCGCGTCAGTCAGATCGGTCGAGTAGGGATCGCGCAGAGCGCCGAGGTAGGGCGCCAACCGAGTGCCAGTCATGAAGAAGAACTTCTGCGTGCTCCACATCCTGGCCAATCCGTCGGAGCAAGCCAGAATCACCCGCGTCCCTGCCGGGTTGAATGCGATCTTGGTATAGCCCGCGGTCAACTTCCGGCTCCCGGCGAGCTCGGCGGCCTGCGAACTGTCAACATTTTGAAGGAACGCCACGAGGAAACCGCCACTCACCGCGACCCAACGCCCATCGGGGCTCATGGCCGCGAGGCTCCCGCCGGTGGGGCCGAGGTTCTTGATCAGCGTGGGATGCAGGCGCACCGGGTCGAGCGACCATACCTGCGTCTTCCCGTCCGTGTATACCGTGACGAAGGTCGTCTTGTTGTGCACCGTCGCGACGCCGATGTCGCTCGCTGGCCCGGTGAAGGTCTGTCCGGTACGTATGTTCGCGATCTCGCCCTCTTTGCCCCCGTGCTCGAAGATGACGTCGTGCGAATGCGGAATGAGCGATAGGTCGGTGGGTGTGCCAGGACCGGCAAACACCGGGGACGAGAACAAGATTTGGCGCGGTTCTGCGTCCCAGACCCGAACCCATCCGTCCTCGCTACCGGTGACCACGACGGGCGTGCCCGTCGGGTCGAAGACGCCTGCTGCGACCTGGCCACACCGGCAGTTGAGCTGCACGGTCTCGACCTTCGTGGTCGGATCCCAGATCGTGGTCTGACCGCCGGTCCCCGCCGTCAGAATCTCGCGGCCGTTCGGGCCGAACGCGACGACTGGAGCATCGGTGTCGAAGTCGGCCACCACTGTCGGCTGGGGCCCAGTGAGGTCGAGGACGGCGACATGCCCCTGGCGCCCCGCGATCACGAGTTGGCTCGCGGACGGGTTCAGCGCGGCATCTCCGACGGGGCCGACGTCGGTCACCGGATCGACCGTCTCGAGTGGTGTGAGCGATGCCGTCGACCAGATCACCGTCCCGTCTGGTCCCGCCGAGGTGGCGATCCGCGTCCCGGAGTGGTCGAAGGAGATATTGAAGAGCGGCTCAAAGGATCCGTCCGCCTGGAGCAACGGCGTCGAGCACCGACCGACGTAGGAGGGGATGGAGTACGTGCACAACTGGCCGATGTAGTTCACAGAGGCGAGCACAGTGCCATTCGGGGAGTACGCGAAGTCGCCCGTGTAAGTGTTCGGGTTACCGGCTGGCCCGAGGACCCGTTCAACCCGCCACGTCTTGGTGTCAAAGATCACGATGCGGGTGATGTAATACGCGGTGTTGTTCACCACTCCTTGGTAAGCCGTGGTCCCAACGAGGAGCTGCCGACCATCGGGACTGAACGCCACGGCAGTGTGCTGCACGATCGTGTTGCTGAACCCGGGGTGCAGGATCGTGGGCGGCCGGTGGGGGTACCGGCGATCCCAGACCTCGACCAGCTTGAGCTTGGCCGCCGCCACCTCTGTCCCGTTGGGGCTCACGGCGACGCTCATGACCGGTCCCCCCATCGGGAAGGCCGCCTCTTCTTGCGTCAGCCCGAACGCCTGACGGAGCGCTTGCTGCGCTTCGGCCGTCGGGCTCTTGTCCACGGCGGAGAGCGCGAGCAGCGTGCTCAGCTCGGGGTCCGAATCGAGGCTCTGGACCGCATCGGCCGCAAGCCTTCTCGAGTCGGCGGCCGCGCTCTCGTTGCGCGAGTACACGTAAAGGACGCTGATCACCGCGAGCAGTGCGGCGAACGCGAGAACGGCACCGGTCCACGCAAACCCGGCCCGGCGCCGTTGCCGACGCGCCTCGCGCTCGGCGGCTTCCTTCTCCTGTTGGAGTTGGCGCGTCGACTCGCGACGCTGCCAGTCGAGAATCGCCGGCGCCAGGACGTCGTGAAAGATCTCGAACCTCGCGGGGCCGTCGGTGCCGGGCGGTGGCGGGACGGAGCGGACGATGCGGGTGTCACCCTGCTCGAGGCGCTGCAACAGGTCCCGGACCTGTTCCTCCGGCTCGTGGGTGTACTCGACCAGGCTCGGGATGTCGTGGGCGATCTTCGTGCCCGAGGGCGTCACCAGGTGATGGAACACGCGCACAGCCGTCTCACGGTTCTCCCCGGACAGGGCATCCAAAGTGGCGTCCAGGTGACTGCGCACGATCGTCTGCGCGCCCCCTAAGGCTTCGAGCGTGCCCAGGCGCAGGCGGGTCGACGAGTCCGCTCGTTCAGCCGCCCACAGTCGCGTCATCACCAGCTGGAGATAGGGCGCTTCGATGGCGTCGGGTCGGCCCGCCCCGTCGACAGAACCGACGCCGGCCTGCTCGAGCTTCACCCTGCCCGACCGGACCTGGTCGATGACGGCCTCGACGAGCGCGTCCTCGAAACTGACGTGCTCGTCGGCGGGTCGCAGCCGGTTGTACTCCTCGACCGGCCGGCGAATGGCTTCCTCGGCGGCCCGGGATGCGAGCGGTTCGACGCGCCGGAACGAATCGAAGAGGGTGGGGATTTGGTTCTTGAAGCGATCGAGCTGGGCGAGGGCGTCCTCCCGGATGGCGATCAGGAACCCGGCCGGCAAGCGCTCATGGTTGACCGCTGCTGGCAGTTGGCCGGCGAGGGTCGACGGCCCGCTTTCCGCGGGGTGGTAGAGGAAGTACTCCTCGAACTGATCGAGGATCACGAGGATGGCCGCTCCGGTCTCCCGAGAGACCTGCTCGATGGTCGGCACGAGCCCGAAGGCTGCGCCATCGACCGAAGACGCGCCGAACTCGGACGCCGCCTCAGCGATCCTGGTGTGGATCGCAGCGAGCGGATCGTCCCGCCATGCGCTGCACACCACCGGGATGAACTCGGCCGAGCCGAACTCGTCGCGGTCTTGACGCGCCACTGACCGCAGGTGAGCCGCGACCCCTGCGCGCAGGAGGGAACTCTTGCCCACCCCGCTTGGACCGTACAAGAGGCCGAGCCTGCGAGCCTTGAGGTTTGCGATGATCAGGTCACAGTCGCGTTCCCGACCGAAGAAGTAGGCCGCGTCGTCCTCGGTGAAAAAGGTGAGGCCCTTGTACGGCCCGCTGTCGCCGGTCGCCGCGGTCGCCGTCATGACCTTTCGGCCAGCCAAGCCTCAAGCGACTCGCTCAGACCGTCCAGGTAGGTCTCGAGGGGCATGTCGATCATCTCGACATCGCGCTTCTCCCACGACCGCCGTTCGACATCGTCACAGCCCAGCTGCACCGCCCACCAGTCGTTCGGCTTCGCCTTGGCACGCAGCTGGAAGAGGATGGCGCGGAGGTTCCAGTCCCTGAGGCTGTAACCGAGGAACAGCAGGTGGCAGTTCAAGAGCCTGGTGATGACCGAGACCGGGAGGAGCTTGTCGAGGTCAGCCCGACCCAGGTACTCGATGTAGTGGTCCTCGGTGATCACGTAACTGTCGTTGACTCGCTCATGTCGGTCGACGAATCCGTGGAGTTTCACGATCACCGATCGTTGGGCGGGGTCGGCCTCCTGGTACTCCTCTGGCTGTTCGATGAGCTTCAACGAACCGCCAGGGGCCTGGTGGCAGAACCGTCCGTGGTACTCCCCTTCGGCCATGTACACGACCAGGTCGTAGGGCTCTTGAGCGTCGTCGAAGGCCCGTTCGAGCAGGTCGTCGTAGTTGGTGGTCACGAAGAGCGGGGGTTCACCGAGCAAGCCCTTCGCGCGCAGGCGGCCCGGCAGGGCCGCCAGGAATGTATGCAGCGGGGTGGTCGGGAGGTCACGGTCGAAGACGTCGTGCAGCTCCTCGTAGAGCGGGGTGGTCCCCCCGCGCATCGCGGCGATCCACTGGGCCACCGCGAGCAGATCGGCGGGACCGACCTCGCTCTCGGATATCCGGAACTCCTTCGCCAGACGGGCGGCCAGCTCCGGTGCGCTGGGCGCGCCCAACCAGGTGTCGGCGCCCGCACCCGATCGACCGAAGAGGCTCGCGCCGGCACCGAGCACCAGGGTGAGACGACCGCGACGGAAGCCGCGGCAGACCATGTCGAAGTGCGCGCTCAGATCGACAAGACCTGGGGCCGGCTGCGGCTCGCCCACGTGTGCAGCACTCACCGGTACTAACTCGGGCCCGCGGCCCGACCGCCACGCATCGCAGGTCCCCTCCCCCGGTTCAGTCGGTCAAATGATTCCACGGCTCGACTGCGGCAGCCGGGTTCCGGTCGCCCGGAGCTTTGACCCCCCGGTGACCGGCCTGCCCGGGACAACAGCTGTTGCAGCCTACGGTCGACCGACCTATCCTGCCACCGGCCTGAGGTCGCGGCGTTACGGAGGGGGGGTCAAGATGCGGTGTCCCCGTTGCTCCGCGGCCAACCCCGAAGTGGCACGGTTTTGCCACTCGTGTGGTGAGGTGCTCGTCCCCGACGCCCGGCGGTCGGACTATTACGCGGCCTTCCCGGGCGAATCGGTGCGCGCGCTCGCTTTGGTGAGCACCTTGATGCCGCACGTGTCGGCGCACCGACACCACGTCTACCGGCTCGGTCTGATCACCGCGGTGGGGGCATCGGTGGTCGCGGCGGCGTTTGGCATCCTGCCGGTCGCGCTCGTGTGTGCGGGCGTCGCCCTGCCCGGGATGCTGCTCCTCTACCTGCACGACCATGAGGTGTGGAGCGACGAGCCCGCGTACGTGATTGGGATCGGGGTGGTCCTCGCGGCCGCCCTCGGTGTCGGAGTCGGGTTCCTCACGAACTGGCTCTCGGACAGCGGCTTCCTCGTCGGCCTGTACAACGCGCTCCCGACCACCAGTCAGCTCCTCGAGGAGTGCCTCATCCTCCCGGCGGCGGTCCTGGTGGCCTTGCAGGTCGCCCCGGCCATCATCACCACTCGGCCGAAGTTCTCCCACGCCCTTGACGCGCTCGTGACCGCGGCGCTCGCCGGGGTCGCGTTCGCGCTGGCCGAGTCGATCGTGATCCAGCAGGGTGCCTTTGCGGGTGTCACCGTGTACAGCACCGATGCGGCCCGCGACACGGTGATCGCCCTCACCCTCGGTTTCGCGAAGCCGGTGCTCTATGCGACGACCGCGGCCTTCGTCGTGATGCGACTGAGGCAGGGAACCGGGCGCTACGCGAGCGCACTTGCGATCGGGTTCCTGCTGATCGGTGCCTACGAATCGGCCGTGGCCACCCTCAGCACCTACGAGCAGAGGGGTGCCGTCCTCACCCTCTTGATCACCGCCGCGCTGGCTGCGGTCGGGCTCTTGCTCGTGCGCAACGAGGCGCACGAAGCGCTCCTCGCCGATGCGACCGATGCCACCCGTGGCGCGACCCCGACAAGCTACGGCGGCGTCTGCGCCAACTGCCAGGTCCCGCTCCTCTCCGGCGCGGCGTTCTGCCTCGCCTGCGGCACGGCGGTGAAGGCGATGCCCAAGCAGCATCAGCGGGCCCTGCGCGCGCTCCACGGAGCGCAGGGCTGACGGTGAGCGGGGTGCACGAGAGACGTGGCTGACCGACCCGAACCCTTCCCGCCGGCCGGGCCCGACCGAGCCGGCGCGGCTCCACCGCCACCGGGACCGCCGGGGTCGAACCCGGCCGGTGGTCACACCGGGATCGCGGGCAAGCTCTCCAACCGGGCGATCGCAGCCATCGCGCTCGCCATCGTGGCGGTGGCGGGCGGTGTCGTGGCGCTCGTCGTCCTCCTCGGCAATCACGGCCCCGCCCGGCCCGGCCCCCTGCGTCCGGTGGCCGCGCCGGCGCCGGTCACCTCGGCGCGCACCGTGTCGTTCACGGTCCAGCTGGCCAAAGCCGGGAATGCCCATCCGGGGAAGCGACCCAAACCCGCTCCGGCAAGCAAGACGTACTCGTTCGGTAACGGGGTGACCTTGACACCGGTCAAGGGATGGAGCAGCGCCAACCCGGTGAAGAACGGTGTGAACCTCGTGAGCCCCGACGGCGGGGCCGAGCTGTTCGCCGAGGAGTTCTCGGCGCCGCAGGCGAGTGACCCGGCCGCCGAGCTCAACTCCTTCAATGTGCCGTGGCTCTCCAACATCCAGCTGTCGGGCGCCGTGCAGACGGGATCGATCCAGGGGAGCACGGACTCGATCGCGTCGGAGGCGATCGTGCAGTTCTCGGCGAACCAGAGCACCAACCAGGGCACTATGCAGGTCTACGGGGCGTTCGTGCTCCTGCTCGACCCGCAGCACTTCGAGGTGTTCTGCGTCTACGAGGCCGCGAGCATCTCGGAGTACAACGCCAACTCGAAGTCCGCCATCGCGATGATCAGTGTCCTGGCCGGTACCGGCTGACCTGCTTGGGTCGGCCAGAATCGAGCGGCGCCCACCTGACTGACGCCCGGTCCTACCCGGAGCGGATCCGGTTCGCGGCGCTCACGACGGCGTGGAGGGAGGCTTCGAGGATGCTCGAGTCGATCCCGACACCCCACAGCCGATTCCCGTTCGTCTCGACCTCGACGTACGCGACCGCCGAGGCGCCGCTGCCCGCGGTCAGGGCATGCTCGCTGTAGTCGACGATCTCGAGCGACACCCCGAGGTCGGAGAGGCCCGCCACCATGGCGTCGATCGGCCCGTTGCCGGTGCCCTTGACGGTGCGGTGGTGCCCGTCGACGAGCAGCTGGGCCACGACCGAGGTGCCATCTGGTCCCGAGGAGATCTCGCTCGAGAGCAACCGCATGCCGGCGTCGTCGGGAAGGTACGTCTCGGCGAACACCTCCCACATCTCGCCCGGCCGGATCTCGGTGCCGCTCGCCTCGGTCACCGACTGGACGGCCTTCGAGAACTCCACCTGCAGTCGTCGGGGCAGGTCGAGGCCGTGCTCGGTGTCCATGACGTAGGCGATACCGCCCTTGCCCGACTGGCTATTCACTCGGATGATCGCCTCGTAGGTCCGGCCCAGGTGCTTCGGGTCGATCGGCAGGTACGGCACCTCCCACGTGTCGTAGTCGTCCCCGATGGCCGCCATCCCCTTCTTGATCGCGTCCTGGTGGGAGCCGGAGAAGGCGGTGTACACGAGGTCGCCCACATACGGGTGGCGGGGGTGCACGGGGAGGCGGGTCGCGTACTCGGCGACCTTGCGGATCCGCTCGATGTCGCCGAAGTCGAGGGCCGGGTCGATCCCCTGGGAGAACAGGTTCATGGCCAATGTGACCACGTCGACGTTCCCGGTCCGCTCGCCGTTGCCGAAGAGCGTGCCCTCGATCCGGTCGGCGCCGGCCAGCACGGCCAGCTCCGCCGCGGCCACCGCGGTGCCGCGGTCGTTGTGGGGGTGCAGGCTGAGGACCACGCAGTCGCGGTGCTTGATCGTGCGGCTGAACCACTCGATGACGTCTGCGTAGACGTTGGGGCTGTACATCTCCACGGTGGCGGGCAGGTTGAGGATGATCGGGCGCTCCGGGGTCGGCTCGATGATGTCCATCACCGCTTCGCAGATCGCGACGGCGAACTCGGGCTCGGTTCCGGTGAAGCTCTCCGGCGAGTACTCGTAGCGGATCTCGGTCCCCGTCAGCCCAGCCTCGAGCTTCTTGCACAGCCTGGCCGCCCCCGTGGCGATGTCGATGATCCCGTCCTTGTCCAGCCCGAAGACCACGCGGCGCTGGAGCTCGGAGGTCGAGTTGTAGAAGTGGACGATGGCGCGTCGGGCCCCGACCAGCGACTCGTAGGTCCGCTCGATGAGCTCGTCACGGCACTGGACGAGGACCTGGATCTCGACGTCCTCGGGGACCAGATCCTCCTCGATGAGCTGACGCTGGAAGTCGAAGTCCGGCTGGGAGGCGGACGGGAAGCCCACCTCGATCTCCTTGAAGCCGATGGCCACGAGGGTGTCGAACAACCGATGCTTGCGCTCGGGGTCCATCGGGTCGATCAGGGCCTGGTTCCCGTCGCGCAGATCCACGCTCGCCCACCGGGGTGCCCGCTCGAAGACGCGGTCGGGCCAGGTGCGGTCGGCCAGCTGGAGCGGCAGGTGCGAGCGGTATTTCGAAAAGGGCATCGGGGAGACGTCGCAGGGCAGGGCCAGGCGACCGGTGGCCGGATCGGCGGTCGCTCGGCTGTCCTTGGTGCTGCTCATGGCTTCTCCTTGTGTTCCTTGTGTCGCTTCGTACGCTGGTTGCTCCCTCGGAGCCACCGCTCACCGGGAAAGAAAAAACCTCCTGGCCAGAGGGCCAGGAGGCGGTGGGCGAACGCGATGTGGCGTTCGCCGTCAGGTAAGCAGCAGGACCGAGAAGTGGGCTCCGGACATCACCACCATGCTCCCAGCCGACCCGAGCCAAGTCAAGGCACCAGCTCCTCAGGCCGGGCGACGCGGGTCCGCGGTCGGGACCGTCGCCCGAGACAGCCTCGTGGCTCCGGCCAACGACCAGGACGTCGGACCGATGACCTAGCGTTCGCAGGCATGAATCCCCCGGATCGGGCCCATGGCGCTCTGCCGGCCTTCAAGCCGGGGTCCGTTCGGTGGTCGGGACCACGGGCCACCCGGTTCGGGGCTTCCACGCAGCTGATTCGCACGAGCCGAAATGAGCGCGGGTCATGCTGATTCGACTGCTCCGCACGTTCCTGTCGCGGTACCGGGGCTTGCTGGCGCTCCTGCTCGTCCTCCAGTCGATCCAGGCGATCCTCAACCTGCTCCTGCCGAACCTGAACGCCGACATCATCGACAAGGGGGTGCTGACCGGGAACACCCACTACATCTGGCGGATGGGCGGCACCATGCTCACCGTTGCCCTCGTCCAGGCGGTCTTCGCGGTCTTTGCCGTCTACATCGGCGCCCGGGTCGCAATGAGCTTCGGGCGCGACGTCCGCAACGCCCTGTTCCACCGGTCGATGGCCCTCTCTGCCCGCGAAGTGAACGAGCTCGGGGCGCCGTCGCTGATCACCCGGTCGGCCAACGATGTTCAACAGGTCCAGATCATGGTGGTCATGATCTGCACGATGGCCCTGGCCGCGCCCGTGACCATCGTTGGAGGGGTGATCCTCGCCCTCCGCCAGAATGCCGGACTCACCTGGATCCTCGGGGTCAGCATGCCCCTGCTCGCCATCTGCCTCGGCATCGTGATCGGTCGGATGGTCCCCCAGTTCCGGGCCATGCAAGACCGACTCGACCGGATCAACCAGGTGTTGCGCGAGCAGATCACCGGCATCCGGGTCGTACGAGCCTTCGTGCGGGAGCGTCAGGAGCGCGACCGCTTCGAGCACGTGAACAACGAGCTGACCGGCACGGCGATCGCGACCGGACGGCTGATGGCGCTCATGTTCCCGGTCGTCATGCTCATCGTCAACTGCGCGAACGCGGCGGTGGTCTGGTTCGGGGCCAATCGGATCGCCCACGGCCAGATGACGATCGGCTCTCTGATCGCCTTCTTGACCTACTTCACCCTGATCCTCTTCTCGGTGATGATGTCGACGTTCGTCGGCGTGATGGCGCCCCGCGCCGCGGTGAGTGCCGAACGAATCTACGAAGTGCTCGACACCGAGCCCTCGGTCGTCCCGCCCGTCGAACCGGTCATGGTGATGCCGACCCCCGGAACGCTCGAGTTCCGAGACGTGACCTTCTCCTACCCCGGGGCCGAGACGCCGGTCCTCGACGGCATCAACTTCCAGTCTCTTCCGGGAGAGACCACCGCGGTCGTCGGGAGCACCGGATCCGGGAAGACGACCCTCGTCAACCTGGTCGCGCGGCTGTTCGATGCGACCGGCGGCTCGGTGTTGATCGGAGGGGTCGACGTGCGGGAGCTCAGTCCCGACGTGCTGTGGCAGCGCATCGGTCTCGTTCCCCAACGGGCGTACCTGTTCTCGGGCACGATCGCCAGCAACCTCCGTTACGCGAATCCCGACGCGACCGACGACGAGCTCTGGGTCGCTCTCGAGGTCGCCGACGCTGCCGGGTTCGTGACCGCCATGGGCGGACTCGAGGGCCGGATCAGCCAGGGCGGGTTGAACCTGTCCGGCGGGCAGCGACAGCGGGTGAGCATCGCCCGGGCGCTCGTCCGCCGGCCGGACGTCTACATCTTCGACGACTCCTTCTCGGCACTCGACCTCGCGACCGATGCCCGGGTCCGGACGGCGCTCGTCCCGTACGTCACCGGGTCGACCGTCCTCATCGTCGCCCAGCGCGTGTCGACCATCCTCAACGCCGACCGGATCCTGGTGCTCGAAGACGGCCGCCCGGTCGGCATGGGGACCCACGGTGAGCTCGTCCGGGGTTGCCCCACCTACGCCGAGATCGTCGCGTCGCAGATGGCCGAGGAAGTCCCGTGAGCATCGAGACCGATCCCCAAGAGGCAACGGCCGGGTCCGAGGAGGAGTCCGCCTTCCAGCCGGCCTCCGGCGGCCCCTGGGGCCGCATGGTCGCGCCGGGCATGCCGCTCGAGCGCTCGAAGGACTTCAAGGGCACGCTGCGCCGGCTGTCCATCCGTTTGACCCCCGAGGTCCCCCGGGTGACGGGCGTCGTCGTGCTGGCGGCCGGAGGGGTGCTGTTCAACGCCTTCGGTCCGCGGATCCTCGGGGACGCCACGAATGTGATCTTCGCCGGCATCGTGCACGGCGGACCCAGCGCCATCGACTTCGGGGCGTTGCATCGGCTCCTCTTCCTGGTCATCGGGCTCTACGCCGCGAGCGGCATCTTCAACTACCTGGCCGCGTACACCCTCGCCTCCATCGTGCAGCGGACCATGCTCCGACTGCGCGCGGACGTGGAGGACAAGCTCAGCCGGGTGCCGTTGAGCTACATCGACCGCACGCCCCGGGGCGATCTCCTTAGCCGGGTCACGAACGACATCGACAACCTCGGCCAGAGCCTCCAGCAGACCATCTCCCAGGCCTTGACGAACATCTTCATGCTGGTCGGCACCGTCGCGATGATGTTCGTGATTTCGCCCGTGCTCGCCCTGGTCGCCGTCGTGTCGATCCCCTTGTCGGCCGGCATCATCCGCTTCATCACGGTCCGATCCCGGGTTCGCTTCGCCGCCCAGTGGCGGCACACCGGCCGCCTGAATGCACTGGTCGAGGAGTCTCTGACCGGGCACACCATCGTGAAGGCGTTCGGTCGCCAGCGCGAGGTCGAGGAACGGTTCTCGGAGACCAACGAGGAGATGTACCGGGCGAGCTTCTCGGCACAGTTCTTCTCGGGGAGCATCCAGCCGCTGATGATCATGGTCGGCAACCTGAACTACGTCGCCATCGCCGTCCTCGGAGGGATACGAGTGGCCTCCCGGACCATGAGCATCGGTGGTGTCCAGGCGTTCATCCAGTACTCCCGCCAGTTCGCCCAGCCGATCCAGATGCTGGCGTCCATGGCCAACCTCTTCCAGTCCGGTCTGGCCTCCGCCGAGCGCGTCTTCGAGTTCCTCGACGCTCCCGAGCAGACCCCCGACCAGCCGGGCGCGGCGACCCTGTCGAACGTGCGCGGAAGGGTGGAGTTCGAACACGTCTCGTTCTCCTACCGGGCCGACCGCCCGCTGATCACCGACCTCTCGCTCGTGGCCGAACCCGGGCAGACCGTGGCGATCGTCGGGCCGACCGGCGCCGGCAAGACGACGCTCGTCAACCTCATCATGAGGTTCTACGAGCTCGACGGCGGCCGGATCACGCTCGACGGGCGGGACATCGCCTCGATGTCCCGGGGCGACCTGCGCTCGAGGATCGGGATGGTACTGCAGGACACCTGGATGTTCGAGGCGAGCATCAGGGACAACATCGCCTACGGCAACTCGGAGGCCACCGACGAGCAGGTCGTCGCCGCAGCCAAGGCCGCCTACGTCGACCGGTTCGTGCACGCGCTGACCCACGGCTACGACACGGTGGTGGACGACGAGGGCGGGGTCATCAGTGCGGGCGAGAAGCAGCTGGTCACGATCGCCCGTGCCTTCCTGGCCGATCCGGCCATCCTCATCCTGGACGAGGCCACGAGCTCGGTCGACACCCGGACCGAGGTGCTCATCCAGGACGCCATGGCGGCGCTGCGGGCCCAGCGGACCAGCTTCGTGATCGCACACCGGCTCTCCACGATCCGCAACGCCGACACCATCTTGGTGATGGAGGACGGCCGGATCGTCGAGCAGGGTCACCATCGCGACCTGCTGGCCCGCGACGGCGCCTACGCGCGTCTCTACCGGGCCCAGTTCGCCGGTCTCGAGACCTGATCCGGGCGGTCCGCCCGACGCCAGGGCGTGCACGCACCGCCCGAGGCGCATCGTCGCGCGTCGGGGTCTCCAACCGGTTCGGACACAGAGAGTGGGAACGGCCGAGCGTTCTGCCACTCAGCGCGATATATCCGCAACCGCGGTTGACCCCATCCACCAAGTCGACGTGACGCTCCTGTAAACACCTGTTGCGCTGACGGCGTATCCACCGAGGCCCAGGGAGCCTTTTCGATGCGACATGCACACGCAGTAGCCCGACCTTTCACCTGGCACGCGTTCGCGGCGGCCGCACTCGCGGTCATCGCGCTGGGCTCGACCGCCGCGATCTCGGTCGCCGGTTTCAGCGCCCAGGTCGTGAACAACGCCAACGCCTTCTCATCCGGGACGATGCAGCTGAAGGAGAGCAACGGCTCCATCAACTGCTACTCGACCGGCAGCGGCAGCGGTGGCACCGTCGGAGCCGCCAACAGCGCCAACTGCGCCATCAACAAACTGGTGGGCACCCTCGACCAGGTCCCGGCGGGCACCCCGCTCAGCACGACCATCACGATGACCAACGTGGGCACGATCAACTCGACCCTCGAGAGCTTGGTCATGGGCACCTGCTCGGCGGCGGCCGCATCCGACGCCAACGGGTATGTCGGGAGCGACACGTCGGGCTTCTGCGGAAAGGTCGACTTCTCGATCGGCTACACCGGCAAGTGCGTCTACCCGGCCAACGCGGCGGCCGCCTGCCCGGCCACCCCAACCAACAGCGGGACGCTGGGCTCCGTCGCGAGCACCACGTTCACCAACTCCTCGACCCCCGGGCTCACCCTCCTGACGGCGGGATCTTCGCAGGCCTACACCTTCACCGTGATGCTGGACACCAGCGCGACCAACGCCGATCAGGGCTTGGCGGCCAGCATGACGATGACCTGGAACCAGTCGTAAGGAGCAGCGAGGGGACCGGGTCGGCGCCTACTACGCACCGGGGTCAAATCGGGATGGTTCGGCGCGGCGCGCATCGAGGACGGCGTTGGCTGCCGGTGGTCGGGGTGCTCTCGGTCGCCGTAGCGATCCCGGCCGCCGATGCCGCCGGGGCCTTCAGCTCTCAGGACATCAACAACGCCAACAAGTTCTCGGCTGGCACGGTGCAGATGGAGTCGACCACCTCGGGGTCGGTCAACTGCTTCTCGACCGGGAGTGGGAGCGGCGGCACCGTGTCGGCCAACAACACCCAGTGCACCGGGACACCCATGCCGACCGGTGAGCTCACGACCTCGACGGTGCTGTCGGCGTCCTCCACGATCGCCTCGGTCGGCACGGTGTCGCCGACCAGCGGGACGATCGCGCTCCTCTCCTGCGGGGTGGCCAAGGTGGCCGACTCCTCCAGCTCGGCCAACACCGGCCTCGTGTACGGGGGGATCACCTACGGGACGGGCTTCACCTCGCCGGTCCACTCGGCGTTCACCTCCAGCGGGATCACCCTGAGCGGGGCGAGCGGGACCTACGTCGGCACCATCACCTCGCTCACCTCGCCGTCCACCTTCACGATCGCCGGCTGGGTCAAGACCTCCTCGACCACCGGGGGCGGGTTCATCGGCTTCTCCAATGTCCAGCCCGACACCGGGTCGTCCAGCCAGGACCGGATGCTGTGGGTCGAGCCGTCGGGGTTGGTGGCCTTCGGGGTCCAGAGCGGCTCCACCCTGGCCCAGCTGGTCAGCACCGCGACCGTGAACAACGGGGCCTGGCACTTCGTGGCCGCCCAGTTCTCGTCGTCCGGGCTGAAGCTGGATGTCGACGGCAGCACGACGACCAGCACGACGATCACCTCGGCGACCAGCTACACCGGCTACTGGCACCTCGGATGGGCGGGCGACAGCAGCTGGACCAACCCGGGGACCAACCAGTACCTGAACGGCGCGCTCTTCGGCTGGACGGTGTTCGGGACGGTGCTCAGCTCGACCAACTTGTCGAACCTCGACAATGCCGCATCGCTCTCCTCCTACACCTCGACGATCACCGGCCTCTCCCCCACGGCCGAGTGGCTGCTGTCCGACGCCGGCACCACCGCCTACACCGGGACGATCCCGGTGCTCGGAACCAACCAGATCTGCCAACGGGTCCTGATCGACATCCAGGACACGCAGAACTCCGTCTCCAACTGCGTCTACCCGGCCGGCGCGGGCGTGTGCGCCTCGACCCCGCCGTCGACGGCTCTCCTCAGCTCGTTCACCTCGAGCTCGGGGTCGCTGTCGTCGTCGGCGCCGTTCACGCTGCTCCTCCGGATGGATCTCGGCACCGCGTCGGTCGCTGGCGTCACCGGACTCCACCTCCTGGCCGACTTCGCTTTCTCCATCTCGCACGGCAGCTGGACCGCCGAGGTCACCTACCCCGCCTCCAGCCTCCAGCTGTGATCCCGGCCGTCCAGGCGGCCCCGGTCGCCGTCTCCTCGTCCCCATGGGCGCCGACGCGCCCGCCGCGCCCACACCCCTTGCCGGCGCCCCAAGGCCCGACCCGCTCGATCCTTCTCGTGGTGGTCGGCGTCCTCGTCGCGGCGGCCGTCCTCGCGTCGGTGGGGTGGCGGCTCGCCGGCGGCGCGCTCTTCACGATCGCCACCCCGTCGATGTGCCCCGACCTGTGCGTGGGCACCCTCGTGCTCGACCAGCCGCTCACCGGGCCGGTCCACGTCGGCGACGTGGTCACCTTCCGGCCTCCGGGGAGCACCACGGTCTTCACCCACCGCGTGGTCCGGGTCCTTCCGGGGGGCGCCTTCAAGACCGCCGGGGACGCGCTCGGGCGGGTCGACCCGTGGACGGTGTCGCCCGGCGACGTGGTCGGCAGGGTCGTGGACAACGTCCGCGATCTCGGGTGGCTGTGGCGAGGCCTGCCCTGGGTGGCGGCCGCGCTCGCCTGCATTCTGGTGGCCCGGCGCTCGGTGGCCGCCCGCTTCCGAAGTCAGTTCGACCTGCTGGCGGTCACCGCGCTGGCGGTGGTGCCTGCGCTCGTGATGCGCCCCTTCGTCCGGGCCGCCGTCGTGGCGTGGGAGCAGCGCCCGGGCGGCTCGGTGGTGATGTGGGTGGTGAACACAGGGCTGTTCCCCGCCCAGTACCGGGTGACCGGCGCGCCCGACGTCACCGGCGTGGTGCCGGGGCAGGTGCTGAAGCTCACCGGTGTGCCGACCCGGGGCACCCTGGTCTCGCTCGGCGACCACGTCTCGTTCACGCCGTGGCAGTGGGCAATGTTCGCGCTGGTGGTCCTCCTGCCGATGCTCGTGCTGGTCGGCCGGGTGCTCTGGCACCGGCTCCGCCGGCCCCCGCTGAGGCTCGCCCCGGTTCTCCCGGCACCCGCGCCGTTCCCCCCGCCGCCCGCTCCGGGCTGGGCGGCGCCCGGTGCCCGGCCCCGACCGCAGCCCCCGGCCCGCCCACTACGGTGAGCCACCGTGCGCAGCGGGCGCCCGCGTCGGCGCTTCCGGTGGACCGCCCTGGTCCTGCTCGTCGCGGCGGTGGCGTTGGTACGCCGCGGCTCGAGCGAGGTGCCGGTCGGCGACTCGTGGCCGCCGGTCCCCCGCGCGCCCGGCCCGTCTAAAGCCTGATCCGGGCCACCCCGAGGATTCCCGAGCCTGCCGCCAGCGCGTCCGCGACGGGCGCGGGGACCTCGGCGTCGACCGACAGGACCATGAGGGCGGTGTCACCCTCGGTCGTCTGCTCGAGCGCCATCCCGCGGATGGAGATCCCGGCCTCGCCGAGCACAGTCCCCACCATGCCGACCTTGCCCGGCCGGTCGTCGTTGCGGATGACCAGCATGTGGGGGGACGGGGCCACCTCGACCGGGTGGTCGTCGACCATCACGATCCGCGGGGTGACCCGCGGCCCGGTGGTCAGGGTGCCCGCGACCGAGTGCGCGTCGGAGCGCAGCGTCACCAGGTTGACGTACTCGCCCGAGCCGGTGACCTGGGTCTCGCGCACCTGCAGGCCGCGCCGCTCGGCCATCTGGGGGACGTTCACGTAGGAGACCGGGTCCTCGGTGCTGGTGGCGAACAGCCCCTTCAGGGCGCTCAAGGTGAGGATGTCGGTTCGCTCGGCCGCGAGCGGACCCCGCACCTCGATCTCCATCGCGCCGGGCACCCGATCGTGCAGGCACCCGAAGAACCGCCCGAGCTGCTCGACGAGGCCCATGAAGGGACGGACGGGCTCGGACACCCCGCTCGCGGCCACGTTGACCGCGAAGGGGACGAAGTCGCCGGCGAGCGCCAGCAGCACCTGCTCGGCGATCGTGACCCCGGCCTTGTCCTGCGCCTCGGCCGTCGACGCCCCGAGGTGGGGGGTGACGATCACCGAGGGGAGGCCGAACAGGGGCGAGGCCGTCGTCGGCTCCTCGGCGAAGACGTCGAGGCCGGCGCCGCCGATCCGGCCGGCGGCGATCGCCTCGGCCAGCGCGGCCTCGTCCACGATCCCGCCCCGGGCGGTGTTCACGATGCGCAATCCGGGCTTCGCCCGGGCGAGCAGATCGGCCCCGATGAGGCCCACGGTCTCGGCGTTCTTCGGCAGGTGGACGGTGAGGAAGTCGGCCTCGGCCACCAGCTGGTCGAGGTCCATGAGCTCGACCCCGAGCTGCCGGGCCCGCTCCGCCGAGACGTAGGGGTCGTAGGCGACGAGGCGCATCCCGAAGGCGAGGGCCCGCTGGGCGACCAGGGTGCCGACCCGCCCGAGGCCGACGATCCCGAGGGTCTTGCCGTGCAGCTCGACCCCCTCCCACTTGGACCGCTCCCAGCGGCCGTCGACGAGGGCCGCGTGGGCCTGGGGGACGTTGCGGGCCTGGGCCAGCAGGAGGGCCATGGCCTGCTCGGCGGCCGAGAGGATGTTGGACTCGGGGGCGTTGACCACCATGACGCCCCGCGCGGTGGCGGCGTCCACGTCGACGTTGTCGATGCCGACCCCGGCCCGGCCGATCACCACGAGGTCGGCCCCGGCCTCGAGGACCTCGGCCGTGACCTTGGTGGCGGAGCGGATGATCAGCGCATGGGCGCCGGCGACGGCTTCGAGGAGCGCTCCCGGCTCGAGGCCCTCGCGCACGTCCACCTCGTGCCCGGCGGCCCGCAGGAGGTCGAGCCCGCTCGGGGCGATCGTCTCGGTGACCAGGACCCGTGCCACGGGGGCGCTCCTCCTCGTGCTACGGCCGGGCCTCGCCGAACAGCGACGCCAGCCTCGCGACCCCCTCGTGCAGATCCTCGTCCCCCAGCGCGTACGACATGCGGAAGTAGCCAGGCGCCCCGAAGGCCTCCCCGGGCACGACCGCCACCTTGGCCTCGGTGATGCATAGGTCGGCGAGCTCGCCGCTCGAGCTCGGCCGGCGCCCCCGGATCTCCTTGCCGAGCAGGCCCTTCACCGACGGGAAGGCGTAGAAGGCGCCATCGGGCTCAGGGCAGTGCACGCCCTCGATCGCGTTCAGCTGGTCCACGATGGCGCGCCGGCGCCGGTCGAAGGCGACCTTCATCTCGGCCACCGCCTCGAGCCCGCCGGAGACCGCGCACAGCGCGGCGGCCTGGGAGACGTTGGCGACGTTCGAGGTCTGGTGCGACTGGATGTTGGTGGCGGCCGCCACGACGTCGGGCGGGCCGATGAGCCAGCCCACGCGCCAGCCGGTCATCGCGTAGGTCTTGGCCACCCCGTTCACGACCACGCAGGTCTCGGCGAGCTCGGGCACGACCACCGGCATCGAGTGGTGCTCGGCGTCGCCGTACACGAGGTGCTCGTAGATCTCGTCGGTGAGGACCCACACCCCGCGCTCGACGGCCCACCGCCCGATGGCCTCGATCTCGGCCCGCGGGTAGACGGCGCCGGTCGGGTTGGACGGCGACACGAAGAGGAGCACCTTGGTCCGGTCGGTGGCGGCCGCCTCGAGGTCCTCCACCGAGACTCGGTAGCCGGTCGACTCGTCGGAGGGCACCACCACCGGGACCCCACCACCCAGGGCGATCGACTCGGGGTAGGTGGTCCAGTAGGGGGCGGGGACGAGGACCTCGTCGCCCGGGTCGCAGAGCACCGCGAAGGCGTTGGACACCGCCTGTTTGCCCCCGTTGGTCACGAGGACCTGGGAGGGCTCGACCTCGTAGCCCGAGTCGCGGGCGGTCTTGGCGGCGATGGCCGCCCGGAGGGCCGGGAGACCGGCCGTCGGGGTGTAGTGGTGCATCACCGGGTCGGAGCAGGCCGCCACGGCCGCCTCGACGATCTCCTTGGGCGTCGGGAAGTCCGGCTCGCCGGCCCCGAAGCCGATGACGTGCTCGCCCGCGGCCTGGAGCGCCTTCGCCGCGGCGTCGACGGCCAGGGTCGCCGAGGGCGCGACTGCGCCGGCGCGCCGCGAGATGCGGGCATGGAGGGCCGTGGAAGGGCTGGGGGCCACGAATGCCATGATTCCATACGTGACCGAAGGCCCCGACATCTCGATCCCGCCCCATCTGCTCCCCTCCGACGGTCGGTTCGGGTCCGGTCCGTCCAAGGTGCGACCCGAGCAGGTGAAGGCGCTGGCGAGCGTCGCCGACACCTACCTCGGCACCAGCCACCGCCAGCCGGGGGTGCGCACCGTGGTGGGCCGGCTGCGCTCGGGGCTGTCCGAGCTCTTCTCCTTACCCGACGGCTACGAGGTGGTGCTCGGCAACGGGGGCACGACGAGCTTCTGGGACGCCGCCACCTTCTGCCTGATCGAGGAGCAGAGCCAGCACCTCTGTTTCGGCGAGTTCTCCTCCAAGTTCGCCGCCGCCGCGAAGGCCGCACCGCACCTGAAGGACCCCCAGGTCATCGAGTCGGCACCGGGCACCCACCCGGTCCCGGTTCCCGACCCCGCCGTCGACCTCTACGCCCTGACCCACAACGAGACCTCGACCGGGGTGTCGATGGAGATCCTGCGCCCTGCCGGCGCCGAGGGTCTGGTGGCGGTCGACGCCACCTCGGCGGCCGGCGGGCTCTCGGTCGACCCGGCCGAGTTCGACGTCTACTACCTGGCCCCGCAGAAGTGCTTCGCCGCCGACGGGGGGCTGTGGGTCGCGCTCATGTCACCCGCCGGGGTCGAGCGGGTCGAGCGCATCGCCGAGGGCGGGCGGTGGGTGCCGTCCTCGCTCGACCTCAAGATCGCGATCGAGAACTCGCGGCTCGACCAGACCTACAACACGCCCGCCCTGGCCACGCTGTTCCTCTTCGTCGACCAGGTGGAGTGGATGCTCGGCAACGGCGGTCTCGCCTGGACGACCGCCCGGTGCGACCGGTCGGCCGAGATCCTCTACACCTGGGCGGAGCAGTCGGACTTCGCCCGCCCGTTCGTCGAGAAGCCCCACGAGCGCAGCCACGTGGTCGGCACCATCGACTTCGCCGACAGCATCGACGCGGCCAGGATCGCCGCGGTCCTGCGGGCCAACGGGATCCTCGACACCGAGCCCTACCGCAAGCTCGGCCGCAACCAGCTCCGCATCGCGATGTTCCCGTCGATCGAGCCCGACGACATCGCGGCGCTGTGCGGCTGCATCAACTACGTGGTGGGCGCCCTCGCCTGAGCGGCGTGCCCGCCATCTCGGCCAGCGTCTGCACGGTCCGCCAGTTCCGGAAGGTCACCGGGAGCTTGAGCCGTCGCTCCAGATAGCCCGGCAGCTTCGTGCGGGCCATCCCCGCCGGCAGGTGGAGATAGAGCTCCCGGCCCGAGACGGCGAAGCGCTCGGGCAGGAACCCCTCGGGCTCGAGGGCTGAGACCGCGGCCTTCGGCGGCCTCGCCGCGAGGAAGCCGACGTGCAGCTTGGTCGGGTCGGCGTCCCGGAACGGGTGGGCGGCGGCCACCTCCGCCATCTCGGCGGCCGTGCGCAGCACCGGGCTGGTCTTCACGCCGAAAGCCGCCTCGATGGACGCCTCGAGGGCATCGCCTCGGACCGACTTCGAAGAGCCGAAGACGACGTTGCCGCTCTGGATGTAGGAGGCCACCTCGGAGTACCCGAGCGACTCGAACAGCGCACGGAGCTCCGCCATGGGCACGGCCCGGCCGCCGACGTTGACCGCCCGCAACAGGCAGACGTACCTCGTCACCGCGCTCCGCTCAGCCCCCCGAGACGTCCTTCACCCCGCGGCGCCCCTGGGCGATGAACGGCATCATGGCCCGCAGCTCCGCACCGACCTTCTCGATCTGGTGGGCCTGGCCGGCCGCCCGCAGCCGGGAGAAGTTCGGCCGCCCGATGCGGTTCTCCTCGATCCACTCGGCCGCGAAGCTGCCGTCACGGATGGCGGCCAGGATCGCGCGCATCTCCGCCCGCACCGCGTCGTTGATGACCCGGGGGCCGCGGGTGACATCCCCGTACTCGGCGGTGTCCGAGATGGAGTAGCGCATCCCGGCGATCCCCTCCTCGTACATGAGGTCGACGATCAGCTTCAGCTCGTGCAGGCACTCGAAGTAGGCCGACTCGGGCTGGTAGCCGGCGTCGACCAGCGTCTCGAAGCCGGCGATGACCAGCGCGGTCAGCCCGCCGCACAGCACCACCTGCTCGCCGAACAGGTCGGTCTCGGTCTCCTCCTCGAAGGTGGTGTCGAGCACCCCGGCCCGGGTCGAGCCGAGGGCATGGGCGTAGGAGAGGGCCAGGGCCCGGGCGTTCCCGGTGGCGTCCTGGGCCACCGCGATGAGGGTCGGGACCCCGCCGCCCTCGGTGTAGGTTCGCCGCACCAGGTGCCCCGGTCCCTTGGGGGCGACCATCGCCACGTCCACGCCCGCCGGCGGCACGATCTGGCCGAAGCGGATGTTGAACCCGTGGGCGAACATGAGGCAGTCGCCGGCCTCGAGGTGGGCGGCCACCTCGTTGTCGTAGACGGCCTTCTGCTCGGTGTCGGGCAGGAGGAACATGATCACGTCGGCCTCGGTGGCGGCCTGCTCCACCGGGGTGACCTTCAGGCCCGCCTCCTCGGCCTTCTGCCGCGACGACGAGCCGTCCCGCAGCCCGACCCGCACGTCGATCCCCGACTCGCTCAGGTTGAGCGCGTGCGCGTGCCCCTGGGAGCCGTAGCCCAAGATGGCGACCTTGCGGCCCTTGAGCAGCCTCGGGTCGGCGTCGGACTCGTAGTACAAGGTGGCCATGTCGGTCTCTCCTGTGGTCGCGGGCGCTCAGGCGTCCGGTGCCGGGCGGGTCAACTTCGGGAGCGCGATCCGCCCCGTGCGCTGCAGCTCGACGATCCGGTAGTCGCCGAGCAGTCGCTCGAAGTCGTCGAGGGTGTCGGGGCTGTCGGCCAGCATCACCGTCAACTTGTCGGGGCCGACGTTGACCACCTCGCCGCGGAACACCCCGACCAGCTCGATGATCTCCCCCCGCCGGGCCGCGTCGACCGCCACGGTGGCGAGCACCAGCTCCCGCTCGACGGCGGCCTCGGGGGCGAGTTGGGAGATCGACACCACGTTGATCAGCTTGTCGAGCTGCTGGATGACCTGCTCGAGCGGGGCCGACTCGACGTCGACCACGATGGTCAGGCGGCTGAGCCGTGCGTCGTCGGTCGGCGCGACGGCCAGCGAGAAGATGTTGAAGCCCCGCCGGGAGAACAAGCCGGCCACCCGGGCGAGCACCCCGGCCTTGTTCTCGACCAGCACCGACAGGATGTGGTGGCGTGGCGCCTCGCCGTCGGGGCGCCCGGGGGCGAGGTCGGTCACTGCGCGATCCGGGCGCCGGATTGGCCGGGGTGCACCACGATGGCGTCGTTGGAGCCCCCGGCGGGCACCATCGGGAACACCTTCTCGAACGCGTCGGTCCGGAAGTCGACCACCACCGGGCGGTCGTCGATCGAGTTGGCCTTCTCGATGGCCGGCGCGACCTCCTCGGGCGTCTCGGCCCGGATCCCGACGCACCCCATCGCCTCGGCCCACTTCACGTAGTCCGGCAGGTCGGGCGAGAGGTAGACCTCCGAGTAGCGCTCGGCGTAGAACATCTCCTGCCACTGGCGGACCATGCCGAGATAGGCGTTGTTCAAGATCGCGATCTTCACCGGGATCCGCTCGGCGCTGGCCGTGACCAGCTCCTGGGCGGTCATCTGGAAGCAGCCGTCGCCGTCGATCGCCCAGACGGTCTTGTCCGGCCGGCCGACCTTGGCCCCGATCGATGCCGGAACGGCGAAGCCCATCGTCCCCGCCCCGCCCGAGTTGACCCAGGTGTAGGGCTCCTCGAAACGCCAGTACTGGGACGCCCACATCTGGTGCTGGCCGACCCCGGCCACCACCACCGTGTCGGCCGGGGCGAGGTCGCGCAGGGTCTCCACCACCATCTGGGGCTTGATCGCGCCCTCGGCGTCCTCGTCGTAATGGAGCGGGAACTGGCGCTGCCACGCCCGCAGCTGGGCCCACCACGCCTCTTGCCCGGGGCGGGCCGCCGCCCGCGTGCCCGGCGTGGCGCGGGCGCCCGCGTCGGTGCGGACCGCCGCGTCGTCGTGGGCGAGCCCCGCCGCCTCGAGCGCCTCGAGGAGGCCCTCGGTGACCCGGCGGCAGTCCCCGACGATGCCGACCTCGGGGACCCGGACCTTGCCCATCTCGGCCGGGTCGATGTCCACGTGGACGATCCGGGCCGCGGGGGCGAACGTGTCGACCTTGCCGGTCACCCGGTCGTCGAACCGGGCGCCCAGGGAGACCAGGAGGTCGGCCCGCTGCATGGCGGTGACGGCCGTGTAGTTGCCGTGCATCCCGGGCATCCCGAGGCACAGCGGGTGACTGTCGGGGAACGCGCCCCGGGCCATGAGCGTGGTGACCACCGGGAAGCCGGTCCGCTCGGCCAGTTCGAGCAGCGCCGCCGCGCCGCGCGCCTTCAGCACCCCGCCGCCCACGTAGAGCACCGGCCGCTCGGCCGACAGCATCAGCTCGGCCGCCGCCGCGATGGCGGCCGGGTCGCCCTCGGTGCGGGGGTGGTAGCCGGGGAGATCGAGGTCGGCCTCGGACTCCGGCCAGTACCACTCCATCTGGGCGTTCGCGACGTCCTTGGGCAGGTCGACCAGGACCGGCCCGGGCCGGCCGGTGGTGGCGACGTGGAAGGCGGCCGCCACCGTGCGCGGGATGTCCTCGGCCCGCTTCACCAGCCAGTTGTGCTTGGTGATGCCCATGGTGACCCCGGTGATGTCGCACTCCTGGAAGGCGTCGGTCCCGATCGCGGTGGTCGCCACCTGCCCGGAGATCACGACGAGCGGCGTGGAATCCATGTAGGCGTTGGCGAGGGGGGTGACCACGTTGGTGGCGCCCGGCCCGCTCGTCACCATGGCCACGCCGGGGCGCCCGGTCACCATGGCGTAGCCCTCGGCCATGTGGCCGGCCCCCTGCTCGTGGCGCACGAGGACGTGGCGGATCGAGGAGTCGAGGATCGGGTCGTAGACCGGGAGGATGGCCCCGCCCGGCAGGCCGAACATCACCTCGACGCCCTGGGTCTCGAGGCTCTTGATGAGGGCCTGGGCTCCGGTGAGTCGCATGGTCGTTCCTCTTGCTCGTGTGGTCGTCGGGTGGGTCGGAGGGGCGGGCGGGGCGTCTGGGGCCAGATATGCAAACGACCTCCCGTTCGGGAGGTCGAATGCGCGCGACAAGTGTGTGGCCGCGCGCTACGTGATGACTACCAGGAGCGTCGTGGGGGTGGTCCGGGTCCGCATGGCCCCGACATCTTGGCACGCGGGAGGGGTGGGGACAACCTTCCGGACGCTCACCGACGGGCACGCCCCACCGCGGCGCCCGTCGGGCCGGGCCCGGCCGCTCATTCCGCCGCCGCCGCCGTGGCCACTACCGCCGAGAGGATCCGGGCGCTGCAGTCGGCCGCACCCTCGGTCCCGAGTCCGGCCATCGCCGCCGAACCGAAGCCGGAGAGCACCAAGCCGAAGGCCTCGACGACCCAGCCGGGCGGGGTCCCCGCGCAGCCCCGCCCGCTCCAGGCCCGGCCGGCCAGCTTGCCCGCCATCCGATTGCGCAGCTCGGTCCGGCCGGCCAGCGCGGCCCGGACCTCGGGGCCGGCCCCCGGCCAGTCCATGTGCGCATACCAGAACCCCCGGCCGAGGAGCTCCTGGTGCAGCTCGTGGAGGGTCAGACACGTCCGCTGCAGCCACGCCTCCCAGTCCTCCCCGGCGGCCGGCGGGCCGGGCAGCCGCTCCTCGTAGGTGGCGAGGATCCGGTCGATGGCGGCGGCGAACAGCTCGCCGTGGGAGTCGAAGTGGCGGAAGACCGTCCGGCGGCTGACCCCCGCCGCCCCGGCCACGTCGTCGACCGTCCCCTCGAGGCCCTTCTCGGCGAACACCGCCATGGCCCCCTCGAGGATCCGGGAGTCGGCCACGGATCGCTGCTCGGCCCGGAGGCCTGGCCGGCGGTCAGAGAATGGGACCTGCGCCATGGTCGGGTCTCCCGCGACGGGGGCTCGATACTCTTGACATTCTATTCCGCCTATATGACACTGGGAAGTGCCAAATCGGCTCTTGCCGGGATTTCCGCCCGCGGCGGCTCCCCGGAAAGGAAGAGAAAGACAGAGGACGGATTGGCGCAGGACCACGACACCCGCCCCGACGGGGCTACCCCGCCCGGGCGGTTGGCCGCCCCGAGCGACGAGGTCGTCGCGGCGATGCGCTCGGTGAGCGAGGCCAGCAAGGAGCTGAAGCTCCTTTTCGACCGGCTCGACATCGCGATGCACCGTGCGATCGGCGTGATCGAGTCCGGCGTGCCGGTCCTCGAGCTGGCCCAGTCCATGAACCTGCCCGGCCGACGCGAGGCGCTGAACGAGGCGGCGGCGCGGGCCCGGGCCGCCCAGCACGCGCTCTTGCGCTCGCTGTTCCGGGCCGCCGAGGCCGAGGGGGCGACGAAGGCCGACATCGCCCGGACCTGGCGGGTCTCCCGCCAGCTGGTGTCCCGCATGGTCAAGGAGCGGCGCTAACCGTCACTCTCCTCGGCCCAGCTGTCGAGCTGCCAGCCCACCTCGCCGGGTGGCGCCACCCCGACCTGGCGCAGGAGCCCGGAGAAGTCCCAGTAGGCGCGGCACGAGGCGATCCGGTCACCGGCGAACGCGAAGAGCCACATCCCCCGGATGGTGAACGGGCGCCCCGACGGCGCCAGCCGGAAGGGCGCGAACGGCCCGTCGTTCGTCCCCGACAGCTCGAACTCCACCGCGCAGCGGTCCTGTTCGACGAGCGAGGAGACCAGCCGCACCGAGAAGTCCGAAGCCAGGCTCTCCATGAACGAGACCTGCTCGGGCAGCGCGTCGGGTCGGAACACGCGGCCCTGGGGCACCACCTCGTAGAGGGCGTCGTCGGCCATGAGCGCCTGGAGGGCCCGGCCGTCGTGGTTGCTCCAGGCCTGGGCGAACTGCTGGACGACAGGGTGGTCCATGCGCGTCGGTCCCCGGGTTCCGCTGCGGGGTCCCCGCCCGCAGGGTGAGGAAGGATACCCGCCCCCGGCCGGGCGCCTCCGGGTTAGAGGAAGCCGACGGTCGAGAACTTCTGGCCGAGGAAGCTGGCCGGGTCGACGCCGATCACCTGGTCGAGGACCGTCGCGTACAGGTGCCGGAAGTCGAGGGTGTAGATCTGGTTCCCCTCCGACAGGTTGGTGAGGCTGGGCGGCTCGCCGTAGAAGCCGCCCTTCACCGGGTGGCCGGCCGCGAATGCCACGTTGGCCCAGCCGTGGTCGGTGCCGGCGCTGGCGTTGGCGGCCACCCGCCGGCCGAACTCGGTGTAGACGACGACCACGGTCTCCTTCCCCCGCATGGTGGTCGAGATCGCGTCGAGGAAGGCCCCCACCGCGGTGTCGAGCTGCGGGAGGAGCGCCGACTGGGTCCCGACCTGCTCGGTGTGGGTGTCGAACCCGCCCAGCTCCACGCTGTAGACCTCGGCCGGCGCGCCGGCGAGGAGGAGGTTGGCCACCACCGACAGCTGGGTCGAGAGCACGTTGGCCGAGGACGTCCCGCCCCCGCCGTTCGCGATAGCGAGCGAGTTGGCCGAGCCGGCGGCGTTCGGGGCGTCGGCCCCGGTGAGATGCAGCGGGTTGGCGTTGGCGGTCTTGGCCAGGATCGGCCCGAGCACCCGGTCCACCTCGAGGAGGTCGGCGTTGGAGCGGGCGGCGCCGGCGAGCAGGGGCGCCTCGCCGCGGCCGGTCGACGCGAGCGTCTTGTAGCGCGCCACCTGGGCCGGGGTGCCGGGGAGCCGGATCGGTCCCGGCGCGATCGCGGCGGCCTGCACCTTCTCGCCGGCGAGCAGCGTCGGCACCGTGGGGCCGATGGCGACGGCCCGCAACGGGTCGGCGCCGGTCTTGTCCATCCAGCGGCCGAGCCACCCCGACCCCGACGGGTCGGTCGGCTCGCCGGTCTGCCAGATGTCCATGGACTCGAAGTGGCTGTAGTTGGGGTTGGCGAAGCCGACCCCGTGCACGATGGCCAGGTGCTTGTCGGTCCAGAGCTTGTGGAAGCGCGGCATGGAGGGGTGGAGCCCGAAGCCCTCGCCGAGCGGGAGCACGGTCGAGGGGTCGACGGCGAGGATGCCCCGGGCCGGCGCATAGGCGGGGTTGGTGTACGGGACCACGGTGTTGAGGCCGTCGTTGCCGCCGTAGAGGGTGACGAGGACGAGGGTCCGGCCGGTGGTCGAGCCGAGACTGCCCTTGGTGCCGCCGGTGGACGCGGCTCCGGCCAGCTGCTCCCAGAAGGCGGCCCCGAGCGCGTTGGCGCCGGCCACCCCGGCGATGCCGGCGCCGGCCAAGGAGAGGAACCGGCGCCGGCTCATGGTCGGGTGCGACCCGGCTTGCTCGTTCACGTCCGGCGGCATCGGGGCTCCCATGTCAGTTGCTCACGTATTCGGGCGAGACGAGGGCCAGGGTGACCACGTTCTGCGGGTTCGCCGAGGCGGCCGACAGGGCCTTGGCGGTCGTCTTGGTCCAGGTGGGCACGGAGAGGAGCTGGCCGACCGCCTCGACCCGGCCCGACGGCGCCGCGTCGGCGACCATCGAGATGTCGCCCAGCGCGCTGAGCCGCGCCGCGAACTCCCAGCGGACGAGCGCCGCCGCCGTCGAGAGCCAGTAGCTGTTCTGGCCCCATCCGCCGACGCTCGGCGGGTCGAAGGGGACCTGGCCGAGCTCGGCCAGCACCGCGAGCGCGCCCTCGGGGCGGGCCTGGATCTCGTTGCCTGGGACCGAGAGCGCCCGGAGGGCACCCACCACGTATTCGATCGGCTGCTTGATCAGCCCGCCGGCGGTCGCCGGGGTGAGGAAGTCCGGGTGGCTGAGGATCGACTTCAGCAGGGTGCCGATGTTCCGGCCGGCCGCGTACCCCGGCGCGAGGTCGGTGGCCACCGCGCTCTTCGGCGTCACCGGACTGGCCAGGTGGCTCCACAACGCCGACGGCACGTAGCGCGACGAGGCGGGGGTGGTGGTGACGATGTCGATGACCTGGGTGCCCGAGGAGATTCCGGTGTGCCCGAGGAAGCTCTGGGGGGCGTTCGAGTGGTCGAGCGGGGAGATCGAGAAGGCGCCGGTGCGCAGGTCGAGGCGCCAGCCGGTGAAGGCGTAGGCGGCCGCCCGGACGTCGGCCTCGGTGTAGGTGCCGATGCCCATGGTGAAGCGCTCCATCAGCTCCCGGGCGAAGTTCTCGTTGGGGTCCGAAGCCTTGTCCGAGGACGCGTCCAGCCAGATGAGCATCGCCGGGTCGGCCGCCACCGCCTGGGTGAGGGCCTGGAAGTCGCCGGCCCCCTGGGTGCGGAACAGCTGGTTCTGCTGGTACATGAACTGCGCGAAGCGGACCTTGGAGATCGCGGTCGGGAAGTGCCCGTGGAGGAGCAGGGTGAGCTTCTCCTGGGCGGGGTTGGTGGACGCCACCATGCGGGCGACCCACCAGGCGAGCAGTTCCCGGTCCTCGGTGCGCAGGGACTGCAGGTAGCTCTGGCGGGCGGCCGGGTCGCTCCGGATCTGGAGCAGGTTGGTCGGCAGCGGCGCGAAGGTCGGCGGGGCGATCGCGTCGCCGCCGGGGTCGGGCTGGCCGAGCCCCGAGAGGAGCGTGTCGACGGTGGCGGTATAGCCGGCGGTCACCCCGGCGCTGAGCTCGGCCGGGGACGCCCCGAAGCCCATTCGCCGGTAGAGCAGGGCGATCGAGCTGGTGGTGTCGAGCGTCATCGCCCCTCGCCCCCCTGCGTTCGGTCCGATGGCTTCACACCACGACCCCCAGCTCGTTGTGTGCCCATCCTCGGACCGGGCCGTAATCGGGTCATGTCGAAGGTGTTAGGGAGTTGTTATGCCGGTGTCGGGAACGAAAATGCGCCGAACGGTAGGCGAATTAGCCGTGCAGGCGTCCCGAACCTCGGGGTGGCTCGGGGGTGATGAACTGGCAATCTGCCCGCGGCGATCGAGTGACCCGGAGGTCCAGCGTGGCAAGGGGGGCGTTCAGCAATTCGGCGAGTGCGACGTACCAACCGTCATGGGGAGTGAGCGCGTCGCGGAGCGCCCACACCCGTTCGGCGACGGGCTCATAGTCGAACAGATCGATCCGAAGTTTCAGCAAGTCCGCATGCCCGAGCGATGCCGAATCGGGAGAGATATCCCCGGCGAGCGAAGCTCGGCGGAGCACATTTGCCACCTCGACGTGCAGCAGGTGTGGCGCGGCGAGCGCGTCCGAACCAAGGATCCCCTCGGCCCACGTTCCATCGGCTCCGGTGTCCACGAGGGCGGCGACGACGACGGACGCGTCGACGACCAGAGTCACCGGCGGTCAGCAGCCAAGTGCCCAAGGATCTTCTGGGCCGGCAGCTTGCTGCCTGCACTGAGCTTGCGCTCGCGAATCTGGACGAGCAGGGCCTCCGGATCGGGACGGCGGGCCAGTTCGATCAGCTGATGTCGCAGATACTCCTGCAGCGACCGCCCGGTCGACGCGGCACGCGCAGCGAGGGCGTCGCGGGTTTCCCCAGGGACGTCGCGGATGGTGATCGCAGCCATGCCTTCATAATACTGCTACTAGCAGCGTTTTGCAGCAGGTTCGCCGGAGCTGCCATGAGCGGCAGCCCCGCTCAGGGCTGGGTAACCGCCCCCCGGTCGGCGCCGGTCACGAGGCGCGCGTACTTGGCCAGCGCCCCGGTGGTGTAGCGGGGCTCGAACGCCTTCAGCTCGCCGCGGCGGCGCTCAAGCTCCCCTGCGTCGACCAGGAGGTCGATCCCGTGGCGGTGCACGTCGATGGCGATCCGGTCGCCGTCGGCGACGAGCGCGATGGGGCCACCGTCGAGCGCTTCGGGAGCGACGTGGCCGATGCAGAACCCGTGGGTGCCGCCGGAGAACCGGCCGTCGGTGACTAGCGCGCAATCCGCCCCCCGGCCCGCCCCGCTGAGGGCGCCGGTGACCGCCAGCATCTCGCGCATCCCGGGCCCGCCCTTCGGGCCCTCGTAGCGGATCACGAGGACCGTCCCGGGTTGGATCGACCCCGAGACGATCGCCTCCATCGCGGCCGCCTCCCCGTCGAAGACCCGGGCCGTCCCCTCGAACGCGAGCTCGTCGAGCCCGGCCACCTTGACCACCGCCCCGTTCGGGGCGAGCGAGCCGGTGAGGATGGCGATCCCCCCGTCCGCGTGGATGGGGCGGCTGGTCGGGTGGATCACCCGGCCGTCGGGGGCCGGCGGGTCGAGCGCGGCGAGGTTCTCGGCCATCGTCTTGCCGGTCACGGTGAGGCAGTCGCCGTGCAGCAGGCCGTCGTCGAGCAGCGCCTTCAACACCACCGGGATGCCGCCCACCCGGTCGACGTCGACCATGTGGTAAAGGCCGTGGGGCTTGGCGTCGGTGATGTGAGGGACCCGCTTGGCGACCCGGTTGAAGTCCTCGAGCTCGAGGTCAACGCGGGCCTCGTTCGCGATCGCCAGGAGGTGCAGCACCGCGTTGGTGGAGCCGCCGAGGGCCATGACCGCCGCGATGGCGTTCTCGAATGCCTCCTTGGTCATGATCTGGCGCGGCCGGATGTTCGCGGCGAGCAGGTCGATGACCGCCATGCCCGAGGCGTACGCGAAGTCGTCGCGGCGGCGGTCGACCGCCGGCGGCGAGGAGCTGCCCGGCAGGGCCATGCCGAGGGCCTCGGCCACCGACGCCATGGTGTTGGCGGTGAACATGCCTGCGCACGAGCCCTCGGTCGGGCAGGCGTTGTGCTCGATGAGGCGGAGCTCCTCGTCGGTCAGCGCGTGCACCGCGTGGGCGCCGACCGCCTCGAACACGCTCACCACGTCGAGGGCCCGGTCCCCCACCCGGCCGGGAAGGATCGTCCCGCCGTAGAGGAAGACGGTCGGGAGGTTCACCCGGGCCGCCGCCATCAGCATCCCCGGGAGCGACTTGTCGCAGCCGGCCAGCGCGACGAGGGCGTCGAAGCGCTCGGCGTGCATCATCACCTCGACCGAGTCGGCGATGATCTCGCGGCTGACGAGCGATGCCCGCATCCCCTCGTGCCCCATCGAGATGCCGTCGGAGACGGCGATGGTCACGAACTCGAAGGGGAACCCGCCCGCGTTGCGGATGCCCTCCTTCGAGCGCTGGGCCAGCCGGGCGAGCGGGAGGTTGCAGGGGGTGACCTCGTTCCAGCTGGAGGCCACGCCCACCTGGGGCTTGTCCCAGTCGGCGTCGGTCATGCCGACCGCCCGGAGCATGGCCCGGGCCGGGGCCCGGGCCCACCCCTCGGTCACCTCGTAGCTCCGCGGCTTCATCCCCGGCCGCTCGGCCCCGACCTGGTTCCTCGCGTCAGCCATCGGGCGAGTGTACGGCCGCTCCGGACCCGCCACCCACCGGCAGCGGCCCCTCGGCGAGCCGGGGCAGCACCCGGTCGAGCCAGGCCGGGATCCACCAGTTGACCCGGCCGAGCAGCTCCATCACCGAGGGCACGAGCACCATCCGGACGATGGTGGAGTCGATCAGGATCGCCACCGCCAGGCCGAGCCCGAAGACCTTCAGGATGTGGAGCGGGTCCTTCACCACGAAGGAGCCGAAGACGAAGAACATGACCGCCGCCGCCGCGGTGATGACCCGGGCCGTGCGGGCCAGCCCGTCGGCGACCGCGAGCGAGTTGTCGCCGGTCTCCCGCCACCGCTCGGCGATCCGGGACAGCAGGAACACCTCGTAGTCCATGGACAGCCCGAACAGGATGGTGAACATCACGACCGGGATCCACGGGTCGATGGGCGACGTCTTCCCGATCGCGAACAGGCCCCCGAGCCAGCCCCACTGGAAGACGGCGACCATCACCCCGTAGGCGGCTCCGATCGACAGCAGGTTCATGACCGCCGCCTTGAGCGGGATGGCGAGCGACCGGAACATCGAGCCGAGCAAGAGGAACGAGACGAGGATGACCACCGCGATCACGAGGAGCAGGCGGCTCGAGAGGTAGTCGGCCGCGTCGATGCCCGACGCGGTTTCCCCGCCCACGTACGCGGTGACCCCGGTCCCGGATACGACCGGCGGGATCACCGAGTCGCGCAGTGTGAGCACGAGCGCCCGGGTCGCCGCCGCCTGGGGCGCGGTGGTGGGGACGGCGATCACGACCGCGGCGTCCGACGCCGCGTCGAAGCGGACCGGGGCGGTGGTGGCGACGCCGGGGGTCCGCGCGATCCGGGCGTCGAGCCGCTCGACCGTCGGGCGGGCCGAGGGCCCCGGCATGGAGACCGCCACCACCAGCGGGCCGTTGAACCCGGGGCCGAACCCCTCCGAGAGGAGGTCGTAGGCCTGGCGGGTGGTGAGCGAGGCCGGGTCGTTGCCCGAGTCGCTGAAGGCGAGCCGCATCGAGAACAGCGGAACCGCCAGCAGGACCAGCACCGCGACCGACGCCAGCACGCCGCGCCAGGGGTGGCGCTGGATCGACCGGCTCCACCGGAACCAGAAGCCCCGGTCGGTCACAGTGAGCGAGCGGCCGGCCGAGCGCCGCACCGAGAGCCGCTCGATCGCCCGGCCGGCGAACCCGAGCATGGCCGGGAGCAGGGTGAGCGAGCCGACCAGCACGAGCAGGACGGCCACGATGGCGCCGACCGAGAGGCCGATCATGTAGGGCTGGCCCACGAGGAACAGGCCGAAGAGGGAGATGACGACGGTCCCGCCGGCGATCAGCACCGCCCGGCCCGAGGTGCTGAGCGCGGCCACCACCGCGGCCTCCGGCTCCATGCCCTCGCCCAGGTGCTGACGGAACCGGGTGACGATGAGGAGGGCGTAGTCGATCCCGACCCCGAGGCCCATCATGGCGGCGAGCTCGGGCGAGAACACCGGGATCACGAGGAGGTGGGTCAGGAGCTCCTCGACGGCGATGCCGATGGCCAGCCCGAGCACCGCGATGAGGATCGGCAGGCCCATGGCCACGGCCGAGCCGAACGCCACCAGCATGATCACCATGGCCGCGGTGACCCCGATCCCCTCGGCCGGTCCGGGCGAGGCCGCCACCACCCCCGAGATCGGGGCCCCGCCCAGGGCGACGGTGATGCCCGGGCGCGCCGCGGCCTGCGCGGTGTGGACCACCGCGTCGACCGCGCTCTTCGGGAGCCGGTAGGAGACGGTCGTGAAGTTCACGGTGAGATAGGCGATGTGCCCGTCCCGGGAGACTTGGAACGCGCCACCCGGCGAGAAGGGCGACACCACCGAGGCGACGTCGGGCAGCGACGCCAGCCGGGTCGCCAGTGCCTCGATGTCGGCGCGGTCCGCGCCGGAGGCGACCGGGGCCGCCGTCTTCAGCACGACCTGGGCGCTGTCCCCGGCCGCCGAGGGGAACCGGGACTGCAGGAGATCGAGGGCCTGCTGGGACGGCACGTTGCCCGACGTGAACTTGTTCTCGAACCGGGTGCCGATCAGCTGGGCGGCGGCGGTGGCGCCGACGAGCACCACGATCCAGGTGAGGAGGACCCGGCGGCGGCGGCGGTAGCAGAACGCGGCCACCCGGCCGAGCACGCCCGCGGCGGCCCCGTCGTTCGGTGCGGTCCTCGTCACCTCGATGGCGGCGCGCTCACCGCCCCCCCGCACGCAGCTCGTTCAGCCGCGCGTTGACCGTGCCGGGGTCGGCCTGGTTGGCGGTCGCCTTCTTGACCGCCCCGATGAGGAAGCCCCGCACCTTGTCCTCGCCGGCCAGGAACCGCTCCCAGTCGGCGGGGTGCTCGGCCAGAACCCGGTCGATGGCGGCGTGCAGCGCGCCGGCGTCCATCGCCTCGAAACCGAGGCGGCGGGCGATCTCGCCCGGGTCGCCGCCGCTCACCAGCAGCTCGGCCAGCACCTCCTTCGACTGGGTGGCCGAGAGCTCCCCGCCCGCCTCCAGCGCCAGCAGCCGGGCGAAGGCCCCGGGGTCGAGCGAGCCGGCCCGGCCGGCGACGGCCGCCACCTCGTTGGCCGTGCGCACGAGGGCGAGCGTCGCCGGCGCCCCGCGCTCGGCCGCCGCCACGACCAGGGCGTCCAGATCGGAGGCGACCACCGAGCGGACCTGCTCGGTCTGGGCCGGGGTGGGCGCGGACCCGAGGAGCCCGATCAACGCGGCGCGCCGGTCGGCCGGCAGCGGGCCCATTGCGGCGGCCACCCCCGCCTGCCACACGGCGTCGGGGTCGAGCGGGACGAGGTCGGGCTCGGGGAAGTACCGGTAGTCGTCGGCCTCCTCCTTGGAGCGCATGGGCAGGGTCTCGCCCCTGCCCTCTTCCCAGTGCCGGGTCTCCTGGACGACCCGCCCCCCCGCCTCGACCAGCGCGATCTGCCGCGCCGTCTCGAACTCGATGGCGCGGCCGAGCGAGCGCATCGAGTTGAGGTTCTTGATCTCGCAGCGGGTCCCGAAGGGCTCGCCCTCCCGGCGGACCGACACGTTGGCGTCGACCCGCATGGAGCCCTCCTCCATGCGGCCGTCGGACGAGCCGGTGGCCACCAGGATCGCCCGGAGCTCGCCGGCGTAGGCGCGGGCCTGGGCGGCCGAACGGATGTCGGGCGCGCTCACGATCTCGACGAGCGGGACGCCCGCCCGGTTGTAGTCGACCAGCGCGTAGTCGGCGCCCCCGATCCGGCCGCTGCCGCCGACGTGGGTGGTCTTCCCGGTGTCCTCCTCGAGGTGGGCCCGCTCGATCCCGACCTCGGTCCCGTCGGGGAGCTCGAGCCGCCCGCCCCGGTTGATCGGCGCGTCGTACTGGCTGATCTGAAAGTCCTTCGGCATGTCGGGGTAGAAGTAGTTCTTCCGGTGGAAGGTCGACGGCGAGATCGCGCTGTGCAGGGCGGTGCCGATCCGCATGGCCAACTCGACGGCCTGGCGGTTGAGTACCGGGAGCGAGCCGGGCAGCCCAAGGCAGACCGGGCAGATGTTGGTGTTGGGCTCGTTGCCGAACGCGTTCAGGCACCCGCAGAAGAGCTTGGTGGTGGTGGCCAGCTCGCAGTGCACCTCGAGGCCGATCACGACCTCCCAGCCGGCCGGCAGCGTCTCGGTCACCGGTCCGCCTTCGCAGCGCGCTCCAGCGCGCCGGCCACCGCGAACAGCATCGGCTCGCCCAAGGCGGGGGTCATGGCCTGCACGCCGACCGGGAGGCCGGCCCCGTCGTCCCCGAACGGCACGCTGATCGCGGGGTGGCCGGCCAGGCTGGCCGGGACCGTGCAGACGTCCGACAGGTACATGGAGAGCGGATCGGCCGTGTGTTCGCCGAGGGCGAACGCGGTGGTGGGGGTGGTCGCCCCGAGGAGGGCGTCGAACTTCGAGTAGGCGTACGCGAACCCGTCCGCGACGAGGGTGCGGACCCGCTGGGCCTTCGCGTAATAGGCGTCGTAGTACCCGGCCGACAGCGCGTAGGTGCCGAGCATGATCCGGCGCTTCACCTCGGCGCCGAACCCGGCGGTGCGGCTGGCCACGTTCATGGCTGCCACGTCGGGCCCGTCGACCCGGAGCCCGTAGCGCACGCCGTCGAAGCGGGCGAGGTTGGAGGAGGCCTCCGCCGGCGCGATCAGGTAGTAGGCGGCCAGCCCGTAGCGGAACTGCGGGATCGAGACCTCCTCGACCGACGCCCCGGCCGCCTCCAGGGCCAGCGCGGCCTCCCGCACCCGGCCCGAGACCGCGGGGGCCAGCCCGTCGACCAGCTCGGAGACGAGGCCGATCCGCACCCCCTCGACACCCCGCTCGACGGCCACGACCACCTCGGGGGCGGGCTGCGGGAGCGAGGTGCTGTCGCAGCGGTCGTGGCCGCCGATCACCTCGAGCACCAGCGCGGCGTCGGCGACGCTGTTGGTGAGCGGGCCGATCTGGTCGAGGGAGCTGGCGAAGGCCACCAGGCCGTAGCGCGAGACCGTCCCGTAGGTCGGCTTCATCCCGACCACCCCGCAGAAGGCGGCCGGCTGGCGGATCGACCCGCCGGTGTCCGAGCCGAGGGCGAGCGGCACGAACCCCGCCGCCACCGCCGCAGCCGACCCCCCGCTCGACCCCCCGGGCACCCGGTCGTGGCCGTGGGGGTTCCTGGTCGGCCCCGAGCACGAGTTCTCCGTGGAGGAGCCCATGGCGAACTCGTCCATGTTGGTCTTGCCGATCACGACGGCCCCGGCGGCACCCAGCCGTTCGACCACCGTCGCGTCGTACGGCGGGCGCCACCCGGCAAGGATCCGCGACGAGCAGGTGGTGGGGACCCCTCGGGTGCACAGGTTGTCCTTCAGCGCGACCGGCACCCCGGCGAGCGGGCCCGGGTCCTCGCCGGCCGCGACCGCCCGGTCGATCGCATCGGCCCGGGCGCGGGCGTCGTCGTCGAGGACCTCGAGGAAGGCGTGGATCTCGGGGTCGCCGGCGGCGATGGCGGCCAGCGACTCCTCGACCACGTCCCGGGCGCGACGGGCGCCGGTCCGCACCGTCGCGGCGAGCTCGGCCGCGGTGGCGCTCATCCCTCCTCCGAAAGGATGCGAGGCACCAAGAAGCGGTGGTCCTCGGCGGCCGGGGCCTGCGCGAGCACCTCCTCGCGGTCGAGCGACCCGGCTGGCTCATCGGCGCGCAGCACGTTGTGGAGAGGGAACGGGTGTGACATCGGCTCGAGCCCGTCGACGTCGAGCTCGTTGATCTCCGCCGCGTACGCGAGGACCGAGGCCAGCTGCTCGGTGAACCGGTCCAGCTCGTCGGGTCCGATCTCGAGGCGCGCCAGGCGGGCCACGTGGAGCACCTGCTCGGGCCCGATCGCCGGGGGCTTGGACGGCGGGCGGGCGCCCGCGGTCATCCGCCCGTGACCCGGAGCACGAAGTCGGTGGCCCGCTTCTCGATCTCGTCCCGGTCGAAGTCGAGGGTGGCCACGTGGTAGCTGCGCTCCAGCCACACCCGCTCGCAGCGCGCCCGGAGGGCCGCCTCGACCACGTCGCCGTTGTCCGGGGGCACCACGTGGTCGTCGCGGCTCGAGAACAAAAGGACGGGGCACGCGATGTCGCCGAGCCGGTCGCCGACCTGGTCGGCCGCGCCGAGCAGCGAGAGCAGCGGCTCGAGGGGGGTCTGGTCGTAGGAGAGCTCGAGGGTGTCGGGCTGGGCGATGTCGGACCCGATGCCGTCGACGAGGCTCTCGCCCGCCTCGACCATCGACTTCAGCGCGGCCACCTGGTCGTCGGGGATCGACTTCACGAGTGGGTTGACCAGCACCAGCCCGGCGATCTCCCGATGGTGCTCGCCGAGCCAGCACGTGAGTGTGCCACCCATCGACAGGCCCACCACCGCGACCCGCTCGCAGCGAGCGGCGAGTTCTTCGTAGGCGGTCTCGGCGGCGCCCGACCAGTCCTCCCAACGGGTCGGCACCATGTCCGCGACCGCGGTCCCGTGCCCGGGTAGGAGCGGGGCCTCCACGCTGAGCCCCGCCGCGGCCAGCGCGGTGGCCACCCCTCGGATCGAGAACGGGTTGCCGGTGAACCCGTGGAGGACGAGCGCCCCCTGCCGCCCGCCGCGGGCGGAAAAGGGCTCGGCACCTGCCAGAACGGGAGCGGACACGAGGGCGATGCTATCGGGGCCGCGGGCCCCCTCTCGAAGGCGCAGGGGGTCTCGGCCGCCGTCAGCGACCCGCCGGTATCCTGCGGTCCTCCCGTCGAGCACCCCGAAGGAGCAGCATGCCGCATCAGTTCCTGAGCGACCAGTGGGTCGCCGAGGCGCGCAAGATCCGGGCCGAGTTCGAGGGGATGGCGGCCCCGGCCGCCAACCCCATCCGGCTCAACCTCGTCATCACCGACGTCCCCGGCGGCGAGCCGATCGACGCCCACGTCGACACGAGCAGCGGGGAGCCCGACATCGAGCGCGGCCACATGGAGGACGCCGACCTCAAGGTGACCCTCGACTACGAGACGGCCAAGGCGATCCTCGTCGAGGGGAACGGCCAGGCCGCGATGACCGCGTTCATGGCCGGGAAGGTCCGGGTCGACGGCGACATGTCGAAGCTGCTCGCCCTGCAGGGCACGGCCCCCCTCGGCGAGACCGAGGAGCTGGCCGCCCGCATCCGAGAGATCACGTCGTAGCGGTCACCCCGAGCTTGACCATCTCGGTCTCGAGCTCGGCGACGGTCCAGCGGTCCTTTCGCTCGATCGTCTCGGTCATCGTCCACGGCTGGAACAGGCGGACCGTCCCGCCCTGCACGAAGAAGACCTTGCCGGTGGCCGGGCAGTTCTCGGTGGCCAGGTAGGCGACGAGCGGGGAGATGTTGGCCGGGTCCCACACGTCGAAGGCGCCAGACTCGGGCGCCTTCACCACGTCGGCGAGCCCCGGGGTGTTCTCCGTCATCCGGGTCCGCGCCGCCGGTGCGATCGCGTTCACCCGCACGCCGTAGCGGGTGAGCTCCTGCGCGGTGATGACCGTGAAGGCGGCGATGCCCGCCTTGGCGGCGCCGTAGTTGGCTTGGCCCGGGTTGCCGAGCAGCCCCGAGGTCGACGAGGTGTTGATCACCGACGCCTTGACCTCCTTCCCCTCCTTCGACTGCTCCCGCCAATAGGTGGCGGCGTGACGGGTCGGGACGAAGTGGCCCTTCAGGTGGACCGTGATCACCGCGTCCCACTCGGCCTCGGTCATGTTGATGAGCACCCGGTCGCGCAGGATCCCGGCGTTGTTTACCAGGACGTGGAGGTCCCCGAACGCCTCGATGGCCGAGTCCACGAGGCGCTTGCCTCCCTCCCAGTCCGCCACGTTGTCGGCGTTCGCGATGGCCTCGCCGCCCATGTGCTTGATCTCGTCGACCACCTGCTCGGCGGGCGAACGGTCGTCGCCGCTCCCGTCGATGGCGCCACCGAGGTCGTTCACGACGATCTTGGCCCCCTCCGAGGCGAAGAGGAGGGCGTGCTCCCTCCCGATCCCCCGGCCCGCTCCGGTGATGATGGCCACCCGGCCGTCCAGTGCGCCCATGGTTCGCTGCTCCGTTCCTGTGTCAGCCCGGTGCGGGCCGGTCCGGCCGCACGGCGCGGCGACGCAACCCGCTAGGTGGGTCGGTCCCCGACGTTTCGGCGCTCAGGCTAGTGGTCCGGGCACGGACACCGAAAGGTGAGGCCCGTTCCCGCACCAGGTCAGGGGCTGGCTCGCGCTCCCGGCGCTCCACCCGAAGCGTCCGTGAAAGGCCGCCTCACTTCAGGGTGTCGGTTCGATGACGGTGCGCGCTCGTCGCCGCGAGCCGCCGCAGGACCTCACAGGCCTCCTCGCCCCGGCCGGCCGGCACGAAGAGGTGGTCATGGTGATAGGCGGAGACGGCATTCGCGCTGATGCCCTCCGCGGCGAGCGCGGCGGTGATCGCGGCGAGGAACCCCACCGCGGCGAGGTCCGAGCGGGCACCGATCACGATCCACTGGCACGGGTAGTCGTACGCGAGTCCGACCCGTTCGGCGTCCTCGACCGACAGGACGAGCGTGGTGCCCTCGGGTTCCTCGAACCGCATGATGCTGCGCGTCTCGGGCACCTCGTCGACGGTGCAGAACCCATAGGTACCCGGCCGGATCTCCGGCGCCAACGAGGACAGGAGCTTCTCGAGATCGCGTTCGGGCGGCACGGATCCCATTCTTCTGACCGGGCCCCGGGCTGACAACGACGGACGGGATCGGTGGAGCGAGAAGATGGTGGCGTGGTGACGGTGCGGGAGGCACAGGGCGAGGATCTCGAGGCGAGCATCGAGATCGTCGGGCTGCTCCCCGACTACTTCACACCCGACGTCCCCGACAAGCTCCGGTCGGACTGGGTCCATTGCCGGTCCTGGGTGGCCGAGGATCAAGGGACGGTGGTCGGCCTGTGCGTGGTGGAGCGCAAGACGCCCGCGGTCGCGGAGATCCTCTGGGCGGCGGTCCACCCGGCGCGGCGCGCCCAGGGGATCGGCACCCAGCTCGTCGAGGCGGTGATCTCGATGCTCGCCGACGGCGGCGTGGTGCTGCTCGAGGTGAAGACCCAAGACCTGAGCGCCGGCTACGCCCCCTACGAGGCCACGAACGCGTTCTGGCAGCACCGCGGCTTCCTGCAGATCGACACCATCGACCCGTTCCCGGGCTGGGGGCCGGGGAACCCGTGCGCGCTTTACGTCCAGTCGCTCCGTTGAGGGGTCGCCGGCGCGGGCTCAGTCGGTCCCGGTCTCCCAGCAGTAGCGGTAGACGCCGCGCAGGGCGGGGTCGTAGGCGGCCAGCCGACGCGCCTGGAAATGCGGGTTGTCCGGACCCACCGGCGCGTAGCTGATCCCGAGCGGGCCGGCCGGCTCGAACCCGAACCGCCCGTAGTAGGCCGGGTTCCCGAGGAGCACGAGCAGCGGCAGCCCGGCCGCCTCCGCCCGCCGGATCAGGTCGGCCATGAGAGCCGACCCGATCCCCTTCCGATGGCGCTCCGGCGCCACCGCGAGGGGCGCGATGCCGGCCACGGGCCGCCCCTCGAGGTCGCCCATCGCCGCCAGCACGTGGCCGGTCAGCACCCCTCGGTCGACCGCGACCAGCTCGAGGTCCTCGAGGCGGGCCGGCGAGGACCAGGTGTCCTCGACGATCCCGACCTCCTCGGCCCCGTCGCGCCCGTCGGTCGAGAAGGCGGCCCGGACCAGCTCGAGGACCGCCGACCGGTCGGACGGGACGGCGGCCCGCACCTCGATAGCCTCGCTCACGTCGACAACCATTGCGCGACCCGATGCTCGGTGTCCTCCCACGGCGCGACGGTGTCGAGGACGAGGTCGCCCTCCGGCTCTTCCCAGCGCTCGAGGGTCCGCCGGACCTGGTCCCACTCGAGCTCGTACCAGTCGGGGATGCCCCGCCGGCGTCCCTCGATCCGGGCCCGGTGGACGTCGGGATCCGAGCACCGGGTGACCACCACGGCGATGGCCGCGCCCTCGGCGGCGCCCACCTCCCGGCACCGCGCGACCTCCGGGGCCCGGGCGACCCCGTCCAGCACGACGGAACGCCCGACCCGCAGCTGCGCTCGGGCGAGGGCGCCGAGGATCGACCACCCGACGACCCGGTGTCCGATCGGCTGCATCCGGTCGAGCGCCTCCTGGAGTTCGGGGTAGGGGCGCAACCCGCTCATCGCCCAGTCGTGCGCCAAGACCGGGGCGGCGAGGCGGCCTGAGATGGCCTCGGCCACCGTCGACTTGCCGGTGCCCGGCACCCCGGTCACCAGGACGAGACGGGCGGGCGGGCGGGTCGGATCGGCCGATACCGTGGGCTCCATGAGCAAATCCTCCACCACCGTCGACTTCTGGTTCGACCCCATCTGCCCGTGGGCGTGGATCACCTCACGCTGGATGCTGGAGGTCGAGCAGGTCCGGGACGTCACGACCAGCTGGCATCTGATGTCGCTCGCGTACCTCAATCTCACCCAGCACGAGGGGAAGGGGCTCAGCCCCGAGTACCTCGAGCGCATGCAGCGGGCCTGGGGGCCGGTCCGGATCCTGGCCGCCGCGGCCAACGAAAAGGGGGACGAGATCCTGCTGCCCCTCTACAGCGCAATCGGCACCCGCTTCCACAACGAGCAGAACCGGGGACCCGAGTCCCTGCAGGCGGCGCTCGACGAGGTGGGGCTCGACCGCGCGCTCATGAGCGCGGCGGAGGACGATTCGCTCGACGACGCCATCAAGGCCTCCCACGAGCGCGGCATGAGCAAGGTCGGGATCGAGGTGGGCACGCCGGTGATCAGCGTCGGCGACAACGCCTTCTTCGGACCGGTGGTCACCCCGGCCCCCCGGGGCGAGGCAGCGGGGAGATTGTGGGACGGGGTCCTCGCCGTCACCGAGACGGACGGCTTCTTCGAGCTCAAGCGGACGAGGGACCGCCGGCCGAGCTTCGAGTAACCGGGGCAGTCGTGCGCCCCGAGAACCCCCGGAGACCCCTGGTCGGGGTGGACCCGGGAGTTCCCGAGCACTCCGGGGCCCGGGGCTCCATACTCAGAGGGTCGAACGGTCCGGTCGAACACCGGGTCCACGTCGGAAAGGGGTGCGATGCCCAAGTACCTGTTGAAGATCTCCTACACCACCGAGGGCGTGAAGGGCGTGCTGGCCAAGGGCGGCACCGCCCGCAAGGAGGCGGCCTCGGCCGCTGCGAAGAGCGCCGGCGGCTCCCTCGAGGAGCTCTACTTCGCGTTCGGCTCGACCGACGCGTACTGCATCGGCGAGTTCCCGGACAACGCGTCGGCCGCCGCGCTGGCCCTCACCGTGAGCAGCGCCGGCGGCGCCACCGTCGAGACGGTCGCGCTGCTCACGACCGACGAGATCGACCGGGCCGCCGGGAAGAAGGTCGACTACCGCCCGCCCGGTTCCTGAGCTCGGGCCCGGTCCGCCGGGCCCGAGCTATGCGCTCAGCGCATGAAGCGGCGGTGCCACCAGTTGGGGTCGCGCGCGTGGGCGTGGAAGTGGTCGGGGATCTGCCGCATCACCCGGTCCACCGACCACCCCTCGGCGCCGAACCGCCCGTCGGCCACCTCGGTCAATCGGGCCAGCATGTGCTCGAGCGCCTCATCGGGCGGGGACGCCCCGTGCTCGCGCCACACCACCATCGGCACGTCGCAGATCTCGCAGTCGGCGACCCAGCACACGTCGTCCTCGTGGTACCACTCGGTCATCCGCGCGGCTTCGCACAGGTCGCAGGGGCGGTCGGGCACGGGGTGGGTCAGTCCGTGTAGAGGTTGACCGAACTGCCCTCCTGGACGGTCGTCCCGGGTTCGGGCACGCTCGCGAACACCTGTCCGTGGCTCGGACCGAAGACCGAGCCCACCTTCAGGCCCTTCGCCTGCAGGTCGGCCTCGGCCTGGGCGACGGTCTTGCCGCTCTCGTTCGGCACCTGCACGGTCGGCGGGCCGGTCGAGACGAAGACCGTGACCGTCGAGCCGGGCGGGACCTGGGAGCCGATCGGCGGGTCGGTGTGGTCGACCTGGCCCGACGGCGTGGTCGCCGACGCCGCGCTCGACTCGGTGGGGTTCAGCCCGAGCTGCTGGAGCGCCGCGGCCGCCTGCGCATAGGTGTCACCCTGCACGTTCGGGATGGTCTTCGGGACCGGGCCCTTCGACAGCGCGATGTACACGGTGGCGCCGTAGGGGGCGTGGGTGGCGTCGAGCTTGTTGTTGTACGACCAGTCGACGACCTGGCCGACGCCGACGTTGTTGTTGTAGGCGGCCACGCCGGGGGGACACACGCCCTTCAGGTGGTTCACCGCGAGCAGGCGGGTGGCACCGTTGCACCCCAGGCCGAGCAGCGAGGGGATCGTCTCACGCGGGAGACCCCGGGACAGGAACACGGTGACCGCGCTGCCCTGCTTGAGGCTCGTCCCCGCCGAGGGGTCTTGGCTCACGATGTGGCCGGCCTTCACGCTGACCGACGACACCGGCGACCCGCTCCTCAGCGTGAAGTGATCCTGGGCGAGGGCGTGCTCGGCCTGGCTGACCGTGTCGCCGGCGATCGACGGCACCGGGTGGCTCGGGGTGAACACCCCCTTGTCGAAGGCGAACACGAGCCCGCCCGCGATCAGCGCGAGCACGAGCGCCCCGACGATCGCGATGGGTAGCCACCGGCGCGTGCCCTGACGCGCGTCGCGGGTGCGCCTGGGCCGTGACGGCTCCAGCGCATCGCCGTCGAACACCTGGTCCGGCCCCACGCGGGTCTGCTGCAGGCTGCCGGTGCGGTCGATCGCCGCAGTCGTCGCAAGATCGGTCGCCGGCTGGCCGGCCACGGTGGGCGGACCCTCGTTGAACCCCGCCGGCGCGGGGGCGAGGGGGAGCGCCTGGGGCCGCGGCAGCGTCGTGGCCAGGGCCTCGAGGCGGCCGGCGAAGGTCGCGGCGTCCGGGCGGGAGGCGAGGTCGGGCGACGCCGCCGCCGAGAGCACCGGCTGGAGCGGGCCGAGGGCGCCGTGGCCAGGCAGGGGCGCCCCGATCCGGGCCGCCAAGGTGCCGATGGCGGTGTCGAGGACGAAGGGGACGTAGCCGGTCAGCGACTCGAAGGTGACGAGGGCGAGCGAGTAGACGTCGGCCCGGCCGTCGAGAGCCAGCCCCTGGGCCTGCTCGGGCGCCGCGTAGCGGGCGGTGCCCACGGTCGAGCCGGCCGGCTCGGTCCAGGCCCCATCCGCGAGGGCGCGGGCCACCCCGAAGTCGGCCACCCGGACCCGGCCTTCGTCGTCGAAGAGCAGGTTCGCCGGTTTCACGTCGCGGTGGACGAGGCCGCGCGCATGGGCGTGCGCGAGTCCGCGGGCGGCCTGGGCGGCGACGCTCGTCGCCTGGGCGACCGACAGCCGCACGCCGCGCTCCAAGAGGTCGAGCAGGCTCCCCCCGCTCAGGTACTCGAGCACGAGATAGGGACCGCCCCCCTCGTCCTCGCCCCAGTCGAAGACCCGGGCGATGTGGGGGTGGTTGAGCGCGGCCGCCGAGCGCGCCTCGGCCCGGAAGCGCTTGAGGAACCCGGCGTCGTTGGCGAGCGCCGGCTGGAGCAGCTTGATCGCCACGTGGCGCCGAAGGGACACGTCTTCGGCCAGGAAGACCTGGGCCGACGCGCCGACTCCAAGAGGCGAGACGAGCCGGTAGCGCCCGCCGAGGACCCGGCCGATGGCGTCAGTGATGAGCGGCATCGGAACGCCGACCAGGCTAGTGGGACCGCCTCCCACCAGCCGACATGGCGTCAGGTCGGCGGAAGCTCGCCGGACTGGAGCACCTGGTCGAAGCCCTCCCCGGCCACGATCGGGATCCCCAGGCTCTCGGCCTTGGTCAGCTTGGCGGTCCCGGGGGACTCGCCGACGACCACCGCGTAGGTCGACTTGGACACCGTGCCCGGCGACTTGCCGCCCCGGGCGACGATCGCCGCCTCCGCCTCCTCGCGGGTGTAGCCGTCGAGCGTGCCGGTCACCACCACCGACCGCCCGGCCAGGGTCTGCTCGGGTCCGCCCTCGGCAACGCCGGGGGTGGCGCCCCCGGGTTGCTCGGTGTGCAGTCCCGCCGCCACCAGCCGGTCCAGCACGTGGGTGTTCGCCGGGTTGGCGAGGAACTCGGCGACGCTGTCGGCGATCACCCGGCCGACGCCGTCGAGGGCCGCCAGCGCGTCGGCGGGCGCGGCGCGCAGCGCGTCGAGGGTGCCGAACCCGCTCGCCAGCGCGCGGGCCACGGTCGGGCCGACATGGCGGATGCCGAGGGCGACGAGCAGCCGGCTGAGCGGTTGGCGCTTCGACGCCTCGATCGCACCGAGCAGGTTGGCGACCGACAGCGCCCCGAGCCCCTCCAGCCCGACGAGCGGCCCGGCCTCGAGCCCGTACAGGTCGGCCGGATCCGAGATCAGTCCCGCCCGCACGAACTGGTACACCCGCTGCTCGCCCATGCCCTCGATGTCCATGCCGCCGCGCGAGGCGAAGTGCACGATGCGCTGGACCCGCTGGGCCGGGCAGTCGATGTTCGTGCAGTAGGTGTCGCTCTCCCCGGGCAGCCGAACGAGCGGGCCCCCGCAGGAGGGGCACACCGTCGGGAAGTGCCAGGGGCCGCGCCGGCGTTTGGGCGCGTCGGGGTGCCCGGGCAACGGCCCGACCACCTCGGGGATCACGTCCCCCGCCTTGTGGACGAGCACCATGTCCCCCGGACGGACGTTCTTCGCCGCCACCTGGTCCTGGTTGTGCAGCGTGGCGAGCTGGACCGTGGAGCCCCCGACGAACACCGGGGCCAGGCGGGCGAACGGGGTGGCCCGTCCGGTTCGCCCGATCGACACCTCGATGTCGAGGAGGCGGGTCGCCAGCTCCTCGGGCTGGAACTTGAAGGCGATCGCCCAGCGGGGCGCCCGGGAGGTCTGGCCCAGGCGCCGGTGGAGGGACAGCTCGTCCACCTTCACCACGACGCCGTCGATCTCATAGGGCAGGTCGTGCCGGCGCTCCTCGAGCTCGGCGCATCGGGCGACCACCGCGTCGATGCCGACGACCTTGACGGCGTCGGGGCTCACCGGGAAGCCGGCCCGGGCCAGCTGCGAGAGGGCGCCGCTCTGGTGGTCGGGTGCCCATCCGTCGGGCGCGCCGCCGTCGGGGCCACGGAGCTGATACGCCCAGAAGGCGAGCGGTCGGTCGGCCGTCATCTTCGGGTCCTTCTGGCGGAGTGAGCCGGCCGCCGAGTTGCGCGGGTTGGCGAAGACCTTCGCCCCGGCGGCCAGCTGCCGCTCGTTGAGCGCGGCGAAGTCGGCCGTCGGCATGTAGATCTCGCCGCGGACGAACAGCAGGGCGGGGAACGGGGCGGTCTTCTTGGACAGGAACTCCGGCACCGACGAGACCGTGGCCACATTGACGGTCACGTCCTCGCCGACCACGCCGTTGCCCCGGGTCGCGGCCTGCACGAATCGGCCGTCTTCGTAGGTGAGGGACATGGCCACCCCGTCCACCTTCGGCTCGCAGCAGAAGGCCAACGTGGCGAGGTCGAGCTCGGGCGCCAGCCGGACGAGCCGGTCGGCCCAACTGCGCAGCTCGGCCTCGGTCTGCGCGTTGTCGAGGCTCATCATCGGGACCTCGTGGCGCACCTCGGCGAAGAGCTCCGAGGGCGCACCACCGACGGTGAGGGTGGGCGAGTCGGGCGTGGCGAGCTCGGGGTGCGCAGCCTCGATCTCGAGCAGCTCCCGCTTCAGCGCGTCGTACTCGGCGTCGGAGATCTCCGGGCTGTCGAGGACGTGGTACCGCTCGTTGTGATGGTCGATCGCGGCCCGCAGCTCGGCCGCGCGGGCGTCCGGTGCGGTGGTCTTCATCGGGCTGCGATCCCCCCACCGCGCACGAGGTCTGGGTCGGCCGCGTCGAAGAACGCGACGGTCTGGCCGGGCGCGACCGGCCGGACCGGCTCGGCGAACGACACCCGGAGCCCGGCCGGCTCCGCCTCGAGGGTGCACCTCGTCGGCCGGCCGTGGGCGCTGGTCTGGGCCAAGGCGACCGCCCCGCTCGGGAGCGGGACCGACGTCCAGGTCAGCGACCCGGCCACGAGCTCCAGCACCGAGGTGGCCACCTCCTCGGCCCGGCCGACCAGCACCCTGCGGGTTTCGACCTCCACCGAGGACACGTAGCGGCGCGCCCCGTCGGGCCCCCGGTCAAGCCCCCGCCGCTGTCCGACGGTGACGAGCTCGAGGGCGGGGACCGTGCCGAGCTCCTCCCCGGTGGCCGCGTCGACCACCGAGGCGGCGTGGAACGGCAGGCGGGTGGCCAGGAACCGCTCCCTCCCCTCGTCCCGGCGGATGAAGCACACGTCCTGGCTGTCCGGCTTGGCTGCGGTGCGCAGCCCGAGCAACCCGGCCCGCGCCCGCACCTCGCGCTTGGTCAGCTCCCCGATCGGTAACACCAGGCGAGCGAGCTCACGCTGGCCGAGCATCGAGAGCACGTAGGACTGGTCCTTGTCCGGATCGGCCCCCCGGCGGAGCTCGTGGCTGGATCCGTCACGACCGGGCACCACCCGGGCGTGGTGGCCCGTGGCCAGGGCGTCGAACCCGAGTCGCTCGGCCCGCTCGAGCAGCCGCGCGAACTTGATGTGCCGGTTGCACTCGATGCAGGGGTTCGGGGTCCGGGCCTCGGCGTGGGCCGACACGTAGGGTGCGACGACCGCCGCTTCGAACGCGTCGGTCATGTCGAACACGTAGTGCGGGATCCCGAGCTGCTGGGCGACCCGGCGTGCGTCGTCGACGTCGCCGACCGAGCAGCACCCCGAGTCCGAGGCACCGCCCCACAGCTTGAGCGTGGCCCCGCAGATGTGATGCCCCTGCTCGAGGAGCGTCGCCGCCGCCACCGACGAGTCGACGCCGCCCGACATGGCCACCAGCACCCGCACGCCCGCAGTCTGCCATCGGGCTGCGCGGCTCTCGGCCGTTCAGCCCCGCAGCTGGGCCGCTGCGTCGGCCACCCCGTGCGCCGCCCGGGCGACCTCCCCCTCGGTCGTCGTGTGGCCGAGGCTGAACCGGATCCCACTGCGGGCCTCCTCGGATCCGACCCCCATCGCCAGCAACACGTGGCTCGGCTCGACCGCCCCGCTGGCACAGGCGGAGCCCGCCGAGGCGCAGACACCGGCGCGGTCCAGCAGCACGAGCAGCTCCTCCTGCTCGATCCCGAGAAAGCGGAGGTGGCAGAACCCCGGGAGCGTGGCGCTGCGCGCGACGCTCTCGACCACACCGGGAACCGCCGAGCACACGAGGTCGGCGAACCGGTCGCGCAGTCCCGCCACCCGCGCCGCCTCCCCGTCCCGCCGCTCGGCGGCGGCCCGCGCCGCCGCCGCGAAGCCGACGATGCCGGCGACGTCGTGGGTCCCGCTGCGCCGCTCCTGCTCCTGACCGCCGCCGTGCAGCATCGGGGCGAGCCGAAGTGGGGCCCGCACCACGAGCGCCCCCACCCCCTTCGGGCCACCGAGCTTGTGGGCGCTGAGCGACACGAGGTCGCACCCCCCGGCGACGGCGGGCAGGTCGAGGTAGGGGGCGGCCTGCACGGCATCGGTGTGCAGCGCCGCCGCCGGGGCCCGCCGGCGGACGAGGGCGGCCACCTGGTCGAGCGGCTGGAGCGTCCCGACCTCGTTGTTGGCGGCCATCACCGACACGAGCACAGTCGTGTCGTCGAGCGCGTCGTCGAGCGCGTCGAGGTCCACCCGGGCGGACGCGTCGACCCCGACCTCGCGGACCCGGACCCGGCCCACCCCGAGGACCGCGCCCGCCCCCCGCGACGCCGCCCGAAGCGGGGCCAGCACGGCGGCGTGCTCGACCGACGAGCACACGGCGCTGATCGGGCCGTGCCCCTCGGTGCACCTGGCCAGTGTCCCGAAGACGGCAAGGTTGTCGGCCTCGGTCCCCCCTGAGGTGAAGACCACCTCGGACGGCGCGGCGCCGACCGTGGCGGCGACCACCTCGC
>DAIUEV010000011.1:0-10486 GCA_036844945.1 Acidimicrobiales bacterium | reverse complement strand
GAGGTGAAGACCACCTCGGACGGCGCGGCGCCGACCGTGGCGGCGACCACCTCGCGCGCTTCTTCGAGGGCCGTCCGCGCGTCGCGGGCCATCGCGTGGGCACCCGAGGCGTTGCCGTAGCGGTCGGCCCCGAAGGGCGCCATCGCCTCGGCCGCCTCCGGGCGGAGTGGCGAGGTGGCCGCGTGATCGAGGTAGCAGAGGCCCCCGGACAGCCCGTTCAAGGGTGACTCACGCGATCCGGACGGCCTTGACGTTGCAGAACTCCTTGATCCCGAGGTCGGAGAGCTCCCGCCCGTACCCGGAGCGCTTGATCCCCCCGAACGGGAGCTCGGGGGTGGAGGCAACCATCGCGTTGACGAAGACCATCCCCGCTTCGATCCCCTCGATGCAGCGCCGCTGCTCCTCGGGGTCGTCGGCCCACACGCTCGCGCCGAGCCCGAACGTCGTCCGGTTCGCCACCCGGATCGCCTCGTCGAGGTCCGTGACCGGCTCGACGACCGCGACCGGCCCGAACACCTCCTCCTCGTACGCGCGCATCTCCGGGGTGACGCCCGTGAGCACGGTCGGAAGGTAGAACCAGCCGTCGCCGGGCGCCGCGTCGCCGCCACAGGCGACCACGGCCCCCTTCGCCCGGGCGTCGTCCACCTGGGCGGCAACCTCGGCTCGCTGGGACTCCGACACAAGCGGGCCCACGTCGGTGTCGGGGGCGAACGGGTCGCCCACCTTGAGCGCCGCCATGGCGTCCACGAAACGGGGCACGAAGGCGTCGGCCACGGCGTCGACGACGACGAACCGCTTCGCGGCGATGCACGACTGCCCGTTGTTCTGCACCCGGGCGGTCACCGCCACCGCGACCGCCCGGTCGACATCGGCCGAGGAGAGCACGAGGAAGGGATCGGAGCCACCCAGCTCGAGGACGCACTTCTTGAGCGATGCGCCGGCGGCCTTGCCCACGCTGCGGCCGGCGCCCTCGCTCCCCGTCAGGGCGACGGCCACCACCCGCTCGTCGGCGATGATCCCGGCCACGTCCTTCGACCCCACGAGCAACGTGGAGAAGACACCGTCGGGGAACCCGGCCCGCCGGAAGACGTCCTCGATCAGGAGTGCCGACTGGGGAACGTTCGAGGCGTGCTTGAGGAGCCCGACGTTGCCGGCCATGAGTGCGGGCGCGGCGAACCGGATCACCTGCCAGAGCGGGAAGTTCCAGGGCATGACCGCGAGCACCGGGCCAAGCGGCTCGAACCGCGTGAACGACGTCCCGGTGTCCGACTCGGCCGGGACTTCGGCCAGCAGCTGCTCGGCCCGCTCCGCGTACCACCGCATGCACATCGCGCACTTGGCCACCTCGCCCTTCGCAGCCGCGAAGGTCTTCCCCATCTCGATGGTGAGGACCCGGGCGAGGTCGGGCTGCTCGGCGTCGTAGAGGTCGGCGGCGGCCCGCATCCAGGCCGCCCGCTCGGCGAAGGTGGTGTGGCGGTAGGTGGCGAAGGCCTCGGTGGCCCGGGCCAGGCGGGCGTCGACCTCGGCCGGCGTGTGCTCGTCGAACTCCGCCTCGACCTTCCCGGTCGCGGGGTTCCGCGTGATGAGGGCCATATCCGTCTCGCTCCCGCCGCGGCCTGGGCGCCGGGCCTCAGTCCTTCGGCTTGCGGCGTGGCTTCAGGGCGAACCACCAGATGCTGGCCATGGTCGCGACGACACCGAGGACCGCCGCGATCGGCTTGACGACCTTCCGGGTCCGCTCCGCCATCGCTCCGACCTTACCTGGTCAACCCGTCTCTTCGGCCTTGCGGCCCCGTCTCCACCCCGAGGCCAAGCTGTCCGCGCCGACGAGCCGGCCACTCGCCGGGGAGCGGGACGACGGGACTACGGGACTTTCGCCACACCGTCCCGCTGCGGCGTGCGCCGGGGGTCAGGCCAGCTCGATCCAGACCCGCCCCGCCTCGGTGCCGAGCTCGACCGGCGACCCGGGGCCGTCACCCGGGCCGGGCCGGACGTCGGTGGCCAGCACCTCTCGGGCCAGCTGGTCGACCAGCGGGCCGAGCGCGTCGAGCCCCTCCACGCTCAGCCGGATCCGGTCGGTCACCTCGAGCCCGGCGTCCTTGCGGAGGTCCTGGACCTGACGGATGACGTCGCGGAGCAGCCCGCGCCGGATCAGGTCCTCGTCGAGGTGGAGGTCGAGGGCCACCACCTCCCCGCCCTCGCGGTGCACCGCGTAGCCCTCCTCGCCCCGCACCCGGAGGTCGACCTCCTCGGGGGCGAGCTCCACGTCGCCGTCGGCGAGCCGGACCGTGACCGGCCGGCCGTGCTCGAGGTCGGCGGCCACCGCGGCCGCGTCCATCTCGGCCAGCGCGGCCTTCACCGCCTGGACCCGGGGCCCGAGCCGCGGTCCGAGCAGCTTGAAGTTGGGGAGCAGCCCGTAGGCGATGACGTCCTCGAGTTCGGCCGCCACCTCGACCCGGTCGACGTTGAGCTCGTCGGCCACCACCTCGGCCAGGAGCGCCGGCGCGCCGGCCCGGAGGAAGACGAGGGCACGGGCGAGGGGCTGGCGTACCTTGACCCCCGCGTCGCTGCGTGCAGCGCGCCCGAGCGACGCGAGCCGCCGGGCCTGGGCCATGGCGGCCTCGAGACCCGGGTCGACCAGCGCCGGATCGGACGCCGGCCAGTCGACCAGGTGCACCGACGCGTCCTCGGGAGCGCCGGTCAGCTCGTGCCAGAGCCGGTCGGCCAGGAACGGGCAGAAGGGCGCGAGCAGGAGGACGACGGTCGAGAGCGTCTCGTGCAGGGTGGCGTGGGCAGAAAGGCTGTCGCCCTCGGGCGCGTCCGGGTCGGTGTGCCAGAACCGGCGGCGGCTGCGCCGGACGTACCAGTTCGAGATCTCGTCCACGAGCCGGGCGAAGGCGGTGGCCGCCCGGAACGGGTCGTAGAGGTCGAGCGCCTCGGTGACCTCGGCGGTCGCCGACGACAGACGGGACAGGAGCCAACGGTCGAGCTCGGGCCGCTCGGCCGGCGCCGGCACGCCGGAATCGGCCGGGTCGAAGCCGTTGGCGGCCGCATAGGTGGTGAAGAAGCTGGCCGTGTTCCACAGGGTGAGCAGCGTCTCGCGCATCGCCACATCGATCGCCGCGATCGAGGCCTGGGTGGGCGTCCACGGCGAGCCCTGGCTGAACATCCACCACCGCATCGGGTCGGCGCCCCGGGTGTTGAGCACCTCCCAGGGGTCGAACACATTGCCGAGCGACTTCGAGGCCTTGCGGCCCTGGGCGTCGACGATGTGCCCGAGGCACACCACGTGGCGGTAGGGGGTGGACCCGAACACGAGGGTGTTGACGGCGAGCAGTGTGTAGAACCAGCCCCGCGTCTGGTCGATCGCCTCCGAGATGAAGTCCGCCGGGAACTCGAACCGCTCGGCCGACCCAGCGCGGTACGGGTAGCCGACCTGGGCGGCCGGCATCGAGCCGGAGTCGAACCACGTGTCGATCACGGCCTCGACTCGTCGGGCCGGTTCGGCGCACTCCGGGCACGCGAAGGTGACCTCGTCGACCACCGGGCGGTGGGGGTCGATGTCGGCGAGGTCGCGTCCGGCCAACTCGGAGAGCTCGGCGAGCGAGCCGATGCAGGTGACATGGCCGGACCCGCAGCGCCAGATCGGCAGCGGGGTCCCCCAGAACCGGTCCCGGGACAGCGCCCAGTCCACGTTGTTCGCGAGCCACTCCCCGAAGCGGCCGTCCCGGATGTATCCGGGGTGCCAGTCGATCGTCTGGTTCTGCGAGACGAGGTCGTCCTTGCGGGTCGAGGTGGCCACGTACCAGCTGGGCTTGCCCCAGTAGATGAGCGGAGTGCGGCAGCGCCAGCAGTGGGGGTAGGAGTGCACGTAGGGCAGGCGCCGGAAGAGCAGCCCCGCCGCCTCCAGCGCGTCGTTGATGTCGTGGTTCGCCTCCCTGACCTCGCGCCCGGCCAGCCAGCCCGCCGCGTCGGTGAACCGGCCGTCGGGGCCGACCGGGTTGAGGGTGGGAAGGTCCTGGTCCCGCCCGACCTGGCGGTCGATCTCGCCGAAGGCGGGAGCCATGTGCACGAGCCCGGTGCCCTCGTCGGTGGTGACGAAGTCGGCCGGCACGACCCGCCACCCGTCGCCACCGGGTTCGGTGGCAACGAGATCGAGTGGGCGGGCGTAGTGCAGTCCGACCAAGTCCGCCCCCAGGACCCGTCCGGTGATCCGGGCTCCCTCGCCCATCACCTGCTCCACCAGCGGCTCGGCCACCAGCATCCCGTCGACGACCGCGTAGGTGAGGTCGGGGTGCACGGCCACCCCGCTGTTGGAGACAAGCGTCCAGGGGGTGGTCGTCCACACGAGCAGCGAGGTGGCACCACCCACCCGCGCCGGATCGGCGTCGGTCAGGAGCAGGCGGACGTAGGCCGACTCGTCCTCCTCGTCCCGGTAGACCTCGGGCTGACCGAGCTCGTGGCTGGACAGTCCGGTGCCGCAGCGCGGGCAGTAGGGGACGACCTTGATGTCCTCGTAGAGCAGGCCCTGGTCGAAGAGCTGGCGGAGGTGCCACCACACCGACTCGATGTACTCGGGGTTGAGGGTCCAGTAGGCGTCGTCGAAGTCGAGCCAGTACCCGATCCGGACGGTCAGCTCGCGCCAGTCCTCGACGTAGGAGACCACCGACTCTCGGCACAGCCTGACGAACTCGGCGATGCCGACCTCCTCTTGGATCTGGCGCTTGCCGCTGATGCCGAGACGCTTCTCCACCTCGACCTCGACCGGCAGCCCGTGGGTGTCCCAGCCGGCCCGCCGATCGACCCGGTGCCCGCGCATCGTCCGGAACCGGCAGAACAGGTCCTTGTAGACGCGCGCCCACGCGTGGTGGAGGCCCGGCTTGCCGTTGGCGGTGGGCGGGCCCTCGTAGAAGATCCACGGTGGCGCGCCCTCGCGACTGGCGACCGAACGGGCGAAGACGTCGTGCGCGGCCCAGCGGTCGAGCTCCTGCTTCTCGAGGGTCACGAAGTCGACGTCGGTGGGGATGGGTCGAAACACCGGGCTCTCGGGAAGTTCGCTCGTCGGGGTGGCTCCCGACACCCGGCCGGGTCGGCCGGGTTGGGCAAGCCTAAAAGAAATGAGTACCGCCCCCGTCACCTGGGGGGAGCGGTTCAGGGCTCGATCGGCGCCGACCGCATGGCGTCGTCGGGCGGGCTCGTGATCGAGACCGGGTTCCCGTCGGGATCCTCGACGATCGCGTACCGGGCACCCCAGAACGCGTCGATCGGAGCCAGCTGGGCGCGGTAGCCGGCGGCGGTCAGCGTCGCGAACCGCTCGTCGACCGCTTCCCGGGAGTCGACCTCGAAGCCGATCACGCCCAGGCCGCCCCGCCAGCCCGGATCCCACTTGGACGCGAACTGCGAGCTGTCGAGGTCGAGGTCGATCCCACCCGCCATGGTCGCACTGCGATGGTGACCCGTGTAGGGCTCGGCGCTCTCGCCGATCTCCACGCCGAGGAGCCGGTAGAAGGCCACCGACGCCGCCATGTCGGAGACGACGATGTTCAGCTTGGTCAGCTTGACGGGCTCGGTCATGGTGCCTCTCGGTCGAGGGGCGGGGTTCCCGCCGACACGTCTCGCGCCGCCACGAGCCGAGCGTAGAGGTCGTCGTCTGCCTCAGCGAGCGAGCCGAGGACGGCGTCGGCGATCGCGAACGGCGGCCGGTCCCGTTCGGCCGGCTCGGGAACCGCGACGCAGACCATCCGGGCCGCCTTGGCGGCGAGCACCCCGGCGCCGGCGTCCTCCCAGGCGAGGCACCGGGTCGGGTCGGCACCGAGCTTGGCCGCCGCGCCCAGGTACACACCCGGATGGGGTTTGCCGTAGGGCTCCTCCTCGGCCGAGTGGACGACGTCGAAGTGGGGGGCGAGCCCGAAGTGCCCGAGGACCAGGTCGATCAGCCGGTACTCCGAGGAGGACGCCAGACCCAGGACGAGCCCATGACGTTGGCACAGCCCGATCGCCTGGTCGACGCCCGGCAGCAGGTGGCCACGCTCGACCACCAGCTGGCAGACCCGGTCGACCACCTGCACGGCCACGTCGTCGGTGGTTGGCCCGTGCCACGGGAACCGCTCGTGCCAGTAGGCGGTGACCTCGTTGACGAACATGCCCTTGGTCTGCCGGCACTGGTGCGGGTCGATGGGCACCCCCAGCCCCCCGAGTATCTCGACCTCGGCGACCTGCCACAAGGACTCGGAGTCGACGAGCAGCCCGTCCATGTCGAAGATGGACGCGACGAAGCCCGGGTCGGTCATGGAGCCGGGCTCAACGCGGAAGCGGGGTCAGCCGGGGAGGTTGGCCGTGATGGCGTCGACGACCGTGGCGTCCTCGGGCTCGGTGCGCGGCCGGAAGCGGGCGACGACCTCGCCGGATGGGGCCACGAGGAACTTCTCGAAGTTCCACTGGATGTCACCGGCGTTGCCCTCGGCGTCCGACTTCTGGGTTAGCTCGGCGTACAGCGGGTGTCGGTGCTCGCCGTTGACCTCGATCTTCTCGAAGAGCGGGAAGGACACGCCGTAGTTCGTCGAGCAGAACTCGGCGATCTCCTCGGGGCTGCCCGGCTCCTGGCCCATGAACTGGTTGCAGGGGAACCCGAGCACGCTGAAGCCCTTGTCGCCATAGGTCTTCTGCAGCCGCTCGAGGCCGGCGTACTGCGGGGTGAGGCCGCACTTCGAGGCGACGTTCACGAGCAAGAGCGCCTTGCCCTGGTAGGGGGCGAGCGAGGACTCCTCGCCGTCGAGGGTCGCGATGGGGATGTCATAGAGGGTCATGAAGCCGGAGGCTAACGGATGAAGACCCGGGGTCACTCGGCGCACCCCACCGACGGGGTTGGCGGATCGCGCCGGCCGGCGCCGCGAGGCTGTATCTCTCTCTCTCTCTCTCTCTCTCTCTCTCTCGCCACCGATGCGGTTCCGCGGCCGCCCGTGCCCCAATACTCCGTCTTGCGTAACTACGCCTTACGTAGTAGTGTGCGGGTCGTGCCCGCAGGCCGACGCTCGCACGGCGATCCGACCCTCCTGATCCTCACCAGCCTGGCCGGCGGCCCCAAGCACGGCCACGCGCTGTCGAAGGACATCGAGACGTTCGCCGGGGTCCGCCTCGGGCCCGGGACCCTGTACGGCGCGATCACCCGCCTCGAGGGGCGCGGGCTCATCGAGCCGGTCGCGAGCACGGACCGGCGTCGCCCCTACCGTCTCACCGGCGCGGGTTCGACCGCGCTGGCCGACGCGGTCGCAGACCTGCACAAAGTCGCCGTCGTCGGCGCGACCCGGCTCGGGCTGTCGCTCGGATCGCCGGCGTGAGCGAGCTCGGTCGACTCCTGCGCTGGTACCCCGAGGTGTGGCGGTCGCGCTACGGAGAGGAGCTCGAGGCGCTGCTCGAGGACGAGCTGGCCGGCCGGCCACCGAGCCGTCGGCTCCGGCTGTCCCTCGCGTTCGCGGGCCTACGCGAGCGCGCCCATGCCGCCGCCATGGTCGGCGGTGAGGCTCCCCCGACCGAGCGCGCCCGGGCGGGGGTGCTCGTGGTCCTCGGCGCGTGGAGCGCGTTCATCCTCGCGGGCGCCAGCTACGAGAAGCTGGCCGAGCACTTTGCCGGGGCTCTTCCCGCGGCCCATCGGTCCGTCCCGCAGTCCGCCTTCGACGTGGTGGTCGGCGCTGCGGTGCTCGCCGGCGTCCTGTCGGTCCTCGGGGTCGCGCTGAGCGGGCCGGCCTTCGCCCGCTCGCTCCGCTCCGGCGCCTGGCCGGCGCTTCGCCGCCATGTCGTGCGGGCGGGGGCGGTCACAGCGCTCGCGCTCGCCGGGGTCGCGGCACTCGTCCCGTGGGCCCATGGCCTCACCTCGGCACAACGCAACGGCGGCGACGCATCCTATGGCGCCGCGTTCCTCACCGTCGCCGCCTGCGGCGCGGTCGGGCTCGCCCTCTGGTCCCGGGCCGCGATGGCGGCCTACCGGCGGCTCACACTCCATCGACGGACCGCGGTGGTCGTCTCGGCACTGGCGGTCGGCGTGGCGGCGGCCATGATGGCGGCGACGGTGAACACGGCGATCTGGTGGGGCCAGGTCGCGCTGCACGCGCCGTGGTTCCTGCACGGCACTGCGAGCGGGACACCCGGCTCGGCGCTCGACCCGCAGCTCGCCCTGACCGCCGTGGTGATGCTGCTTGCGGTGGTGGCGAGCCTGTACGGGGTCGTGCGGATCGGCCGCAGCTGGGTCGACCTGCGGCGTTCGACCGGCTGAGTCCCGGCACTGGCGCGGCGACGCCGGGTCGGCCAGTCTCGGGACGAGGAACGTCCGAGGAGGTGGGTCGATGCATGCCATCGTGATCGTGGACGGCGAGCTCCGCTGGGAGCCACAGCCGGATCCCACCCCCGGCGACACGGAGCTCCTGGTGGCGGTGCGGGCGGCCGGGCTCAACGGGGCCGACATGGCCCAGCGACGCGGGATGTACCCGGCGCCGGCGGGCTCCCCCGCCAACGTGCCCGGGCTCGAGATGGCCGGCGAGGTCGTCGCCGTCGGCCGCCAGGTCAGCCGGTTCGCGCCGGGCGACCGGGTGATGGCCATCGTGGGCGGCGGCGGGCAGGCCGAGCACGCGGTCGTGGACGAGACCCATGCGCTCCCGGTGCCCGATGGGATGTCGTGGCCCGAGGCGGGCGGGTTCCCCGAGACGTTCTGCACGGCGTTCGACGCGCTCTTCACCCAGTGCGGCCTCGGCTCCGGGGAGCGCCTGCTCGTGACCGGAGCCGCGGGCGGGGTGGGCACCGCGGCGGTGCAGCTCGGCAGGGCGGCGGGGGCCGTCGTGGTCGCCTCGGCTCGGGACCCCGGGCGCCGCGACGAGCTTGGCGGTCTCGGTGCCGCTGCGGCCATCGACCCGGCCGAGGTCCCCCACCACGGTCCCTACGACGTGGTGCTCGAGCTCGTCGGGGCGGCCAGCTTCCCCGCCGCGCTCGGTGCCCTCGCCGTCGGCGGCCGCATGGTGGTCATCGGCATCGGGAGCGGCGGCGAGGTGCCGCTCCAGCTCGGAGTGCTCATGGGCAAGCGGGCCCGCCTCTCCGGCTCGACGCTCCGGGCCCGCGACCGGGTCGCCAAAGCGGCGGTGGTGGACGGGGTCCGCCGCCACGTGCTCCCCCACCTCGCGTCGGGCGCGATCCGGGTGCCCGTCTGCGCGACCTTCGCGTTCTCCGAGGCCACCCGCGCCTACGAACGCTTCGAGGCGGGGGGCAAGCTCGGCAAGGTGGTCCTGGTCGGCGGCTGAGCCCGAGGTGGCCCGGCTCTCGACGGTCACCTCGGGGAGCGGCTTACGCCGTCTCCCCGAGGCGCCGCCCGAGGAACCCCCGATCCCAAGTCCGGCACCCGCGGGCAGTGCCCGCCGCCGGAGCGCCCGCAACCTACCCCGCCGTCACCCCGACGACAATCGTTTTCTTGGGTTCCTGTTCACCAGGGATCGACGGTGGGGCGCTTCTTGCCGGCCCGCGGTGAGGGCGGGGGCGCGGCGGCCAGCATGGCGGCCAGGCGCTCCCTCGTCTCGGCCGGATCGATCACGTCGTCGACCTCGAAGTAGGTGGCCACATTGAGCGCCTTTCCCACCGTGTAGGAACGGGCCACCATCGACTCGTACAGCGCCTCGCGCTCGGCCGGGTCCTCGACCGCCTCGAGCTCGCGCCGGTAGCCGAGCCGCACCGCCCCCTCGAGCCCCATCCCCCCGAACTCGCCGGTCGGCCAGGACCCGATCCACAGCGGCGCCCGGAAGCTGCCGCCCGCCATCGCCTGGGCCCCGAGCCCGTAGCCCTTGCGCAGCACGACCGTGCAGAACGGCACGGTGACGCTCGCCCCGGTCACGAACAGCCGGCCGGCGTGGCGGACGAGGGCGGCCTCCTCGGCCTCCGGGCCGACCATGAACCCCGGCGTGTCACACAGCGAGACCACCGGCAGGTCGTGGGCGTCACAGAGCTGCAGGAACCGGGCCGCCTTGTTGGCGGCCGGCGCGTCGATGGCGCCGGCGAGGTGCATCGGGTTGTTGGCCACGATCCCGACCGGCCGGCCCTCCAGCCGGGCCAGCGCGGTGACCATGGCCAGCCCGTACTGCGGACGAAGCTCGAGGACCGATCCGGTGTCGGCCAGCACCTCGATCACCCGGTGGACGTCGTAGACGCGCCGCCGGTCCTCGGGCACGCAGTCGCGCAGCGCCCGCTGGTCGGCGCACTCCCATGTCGAGAGCGGGCCCTGAAAGTAGGACAGGTAGGCCTTGGCCACCGCGACCGCCTCGGCGTCGTCGGCCACCGCGACGTCGACCACGCCGTTTGGGACCTGCACCGACATCGGCCCGATCGCCTCGGGCGGGAAGACCCCGAGGCCCCCGCCCTCGATCATCGCCGGGCCGCCCATGCCGAGGTTGGTGTCGGCGGTCGCGATGACGACGTCGCAGCAGCCGAGCAGCGCCGCGTTGCCGGCGAAGCA
>DAIUEV010000010.1:0-72876 GCA_036844945.1 Acidimicrobiales bacterium | reverse complement strand
CGCGGCGGTCGGTGCCCGCGAGCTCGGTCGGAGTCAGCTCAGGTAGCTGAACACCATCATCTGCGTGGCGTACGCGATCAGGTTGGCGTCCTGGTCCCACAGTGTGGTTTCGGCCGACGCCCACCCGTCGTCGGCCCAACGGGCCCGGTCATAGGCGAGCAGCCACTCGGTCCGGGCCGGGCCGAAGAGATGCACCGTGAGGTCGACGCTCGGCGCGAACCAGTCGTCGCCTGAGTGGCCGAGGCGCTCCTCGACCGCCCCGGGCATGCGGTCCGCGATGGTCAAGACGGCCAGCGGGTCTAGAGCGCCGCCGGCGAGCCGCGGTGGATCGTCGAACCGGTACCAGCTGGCGGTGTCAGAACTACTGGGTTCGTGGACCTCCCAGGGTGGGTGCCCGATCGCCCCCCGGCCTTCGAGCCGCTCCCAGAACGGGCTTGGCTCCCAGGTTTCGAGGCCCGGCGGCGGCGGGTCCCGGTAGGAGCGGCAGTCGAGCGGAGGCGGGACGTCGGGTGCCACGAGGTCGACGAAGCTCGGGCCCCGCCTCGAGGAGCCGAAGACGGCGAGCGTCGTCGCGCCGGACGCCGCGCCCACGTTGCGAACCTCGGAGAGCGCCTGAGTCGCGGATCGGCCCCGGCGCAACATGCGGACCTCGATCTCGAGCTCCCCCGCGACCACCTGGCCGGCGAAGGCCGTCGTGCAGGTGCGCAGCGGCTGGTTCGGGTCGTCGAGCTCGGTCATCGCGGCACGGAGCCCGAAAGAGGCGACGATGCCACCCTGTGGGACCGAGATCACGTCCCACCCGTGATCCAGCACGGCCGAGTACCGGCCGCGGCCGTTCGGTCGAACCTGGACGTCCTCGAGGAAGGTCCCCACCGGGCGAGGATGGGCGCGCCGCGCCGGCGCGGTCAAACTCGCGGTCAGGCCCAGGCGCGGCGGATCGCGGTCAGCCCGGCGGTGGCGCGATCGACGAACTCCTCGTCGTTCGCGGGGTCGCCGCGCTCGAGCCACGCGAGGGTGGCCTCCACCAACCACCCGAAGATCGCCTCACCCATCCACGCGTCGAGGGCGGTGTGGGGGGACTCGAGGTCGAGGAACTGGCGGACCACCTCGACCGAGATCGCGCGGAGCTCCTGTGTGTAGGCGGCGAACTGGGGCTCGCGGGCAGCGTGTCGCCAGAGCAGCGTGAACGCCGCGGGCTCCTCGCGCGCGACGGTCAGGAGCGTCCTCGCCCCGAGCCCGCGACGCGACGGCGCGGCCAGGCCGGCCTGCAGCTCCTCGCCGAGCCGGTCGAACACCTCCTGGAGGACGGCCCGGTAGAGCTCCTCTTTGGTCTCGAAGTGCCGGTACAAGATGAGACGGGTCACCCCGCAGGTGGCGGCGACATCCTCCATGGAGGTGGGGGCGAATCCGGACCGGGCGAACGCCTCGGCGGCGCCCCGGAGGATGGAGGCCCGTCGCTCGGCGCGGGGGAGGAGTTTGGTCTGGACAGGTATACGGGTGAGTATATACACTGATGTAGACAGAAGGCAGGGGAGGGAATCGTGACCGTCACCGCCCAGCTGGAGTTCACCGAGGCCGAGCTGCTCGCCGACGCGGAGGTGAAAGCGCCGCTCATCGCGGGTGGGGTCCGTTGTCACGGCGGGTTCGCGGCCGACGGGACGTACGTGTCGCCGAGGACCAAGTTCCGGGTCCCGGCCATCGAGGCGTGGCGGGCCCATCACGCCGAGATCTTCGGCCAGCCGGTCATCGACGTCCCGATGGAGATGTGGGGCGAGCACTACCCGAACGTCGCCCAGGCCCGGTTCCTCGTCGAGGCCGGTGTGCCCGAACCGCTGTTCGCGACCCTCACGCGCATCGGCACCGTCGAGGGTTACGGCGCCAACATCCGGAACCTCAAGCCCTCCAACCTTCAGCGCTTCTTCGACGAGGACATCCGCGGTACCGCGGTCGACCACCTGGGCGGCGGCCTGTTCGAGGCGCATGGCCGCGACGAGGCGGGCTGGGAGGAGGAGGCGGGCCACAAGGACATGTGGTTCGCGGCGCGCGACGTCGCCTTCGAATCGAGATCGGCCGACGTGGACATCGAGCGGATGCTCGAGCGCATGGGCTTCGGCCCGCGGGGCCGGGATGGCGGCGACGTGCCGCGGCTCCTCCCCGGTGATGTCGACGCCGAGCTCGAGTTCACGGTCGCGCTCATGATCCGCGTGCTCTTCATCGAGGTCTCCGCCTTCCACACCTTCCGGTGGGCGGAGGCGTGGTTGTCCGATCCCGATCTCGTCGCCGGCGAGGGCGCCGCCGGACGCCTCGTCAGCTACATCCGGGCCGACGAGACCCCGCACGTCGCCTATCTCGCCACCGCCCTCACCGAGCTCCGTGACCGGACCTGGATCGGCGAGGGCGGTGTCCGCCACGAGGGGTCGGTGATGATCGGACGGCTCTGGGACCACCTGCTCCAGCAGAGCCTCGGACCCGGCCGTGAGCAGGGGCGCAAGGCGACCCTCGGTGAGGTCGAGCACTGGTGCATGCAGCGGCCCAAGGGTGCCGACCTCCTGGCCGAGTTCCACTCGCTGGCCGCGTAGCCACTCCACCCCGGTACTCGAATCCTCCCGGGGTGCCGGGAGGTCGCCACGCCCCGCGCGTAGCGTGGGCCCCCAATGTCTCGTCACCGGCGAGCGTCGGCCCGCAGATCGGTCGCCGCGCTCGCGACCGTTGTTGTCTCGATCGCGATGGCCGCCGTTCCGTGGTCGATGGCGACGGCCGGCGCGTCCTCCAGCACCACGACGACGTCCACGAGCGCGCCTTCGACCACCACGACCTCGTCCACGAGCGGCCGCGGTGGTGGGTGCGGCAAGACGGTGGCGGTCGGGTCCTCGAGGGCCGCGGTCCGCGTCGGCGGGCACACCCGTACCGTGATCGTGCACGTGCCGGCGAGCTACACCGCAATCGACCAGGTCGCGCTGGTCCTCAACATGCACGGGAGCGGGAGCACCGCAGCCGAGCAAGAGCTCTTCAGCGGCATGGACACCGAGTCCGAGACGGCGGGGTTCATCGTGGCCTACCCGCAGGCGCTCGTGCCGAGCGGATCGGGGTTCGATTGGAACATTCCCGGGGTGGTGTTCGCGCCCGCGGCGCGGCCCCCGGCCCACCCCGCCGACGACATGGCGTTCCTCACCCAGCTGGTTCCGGTCCTCGAGCATCGCTACTGCATCAGCCCGACCCACGTGTATGTGACCGGGTTCTCGGGTGGGGCACGCATGGCCAGCCAGCTGGCCTGCAACGACTCGAACATCTTCGCGGCCGTCGCCCCGGTCAGCGGTCTCCGGTGGCCGGACCCATGCCCGTCGGTGCGCTCGGTGTCGATCCTCTCGTTCCATGGCACCGCCGATCCCATCGACCCGTACCGCGGGCACGGGCAGTCCTACTGGACCTACTCGGTGCCGCAGGCGGCGCGGGACTGGGCCGGCCAGGACGACTGCCGGGCGACGCCGCGGACCTCGAGTCCCGATCCCGGCGTCACCCTGACCCGCTACGTCGGCTGCCCGGCCCGGACGACCGTCGAGCTCTACACCATCGCCGGCGAGGGGCACGAGTGGCCGGGAGGCCCGATGCTGCGCCCGTTGGTGACCCGCATCCTCGGCCCCCAGTCCGACGCGGTCGACGCCGACGCGGTGATGTGGGCGTTCTTCAAGGCCCACCCGCTGACGTGAGCCGGCCAGCGCCGGCCCTCAGCCGAGCGGGACGGTGGCCCGCAGGTGGGAGACCGAGATGCTGAACGTGCCGTTCGACGCACGGAAGAACGGCGCGTTGCTGCCGACCAGCTCGAGCTCCACCGTGTGGCCCGGGCCGACGACGTAGTCGTTCGGGGGCAGCTCGAAGGAGATCTTCTCGGTCGCGCGTGCCGTCGGGCCGGTGCCGGCGGCCTGGTTGGCCGAGGGCCGGTAGGCGCCGAGCTCGACGATCTGACGGGTCGTCCCGCCCGGGGCCACGTCCCAGAGCCTGCCCACCAGCTCGGGATACGGCCCGGTCACGGTGATCGTCGCGGTGATGGTCACGCCCCCGAGCAGGTGCAGCCCGGCCGACCCAACGGGGAGCGAGTACGTCGCGGTGCCGGGTTCGTCGGCGGCCGGCAGCGAGTCACAGAGCGGTTTGATGACGCCGTCGAGCGCGGTCGCGACCACTGGGTCACCCCCGCTCGAGGTGACCTGTTGCGCGGCGGCGCCGACGATCTGTGTCGTGCTCGTCTGCATCGCCCCCCAGGAACGGGCGCTCACGGTCGGTCCCGAGGGCGCGCTGGCCGGGCAGGTCTGCGCTCGGACGAGGACCCCGGTCCTCGGAGTGCGGTGATGGAGGACGATGGAGTTCAAAAAGGCGATGCCCGTCGCGTTGTTGAAGGCGACGTCGGCCTTCTTGCCCTGGGCCCAGGGGTGGCCCACATCGTCGAACACGAGGAGCAGCGGGGCCTTCGACCCGGCGCCCTTGGCGGCGTTGGCGTAGTGCAGCGCCTCGTTCACCGGGAACAGCGTGTCGGTAAAGCCGCTCTGGATGACGGTCGGTGCCGGCCCTCCCTTGGCCATCGGGATGCCGATCGCCGATTTGTCCCGCTCGAGGTCGGCGAGCGCTTCGGTTTCGCCGGCGGCGAACGGCTCGCCGGCCACCGTCGCCTTCTCCCAGGTCGTGAGGTCGGACTGGGGATCGACCCCGGCGGGCGACAGGTACCCGGCGCGGTTGGTCTCCGCATAGAGGACCGCGTCCCACACGCCTTTTGGCACGCCGGCCGGCGAGCGGTCGGCCGCGGCCGCGGTCACTCCCGAGGTGGAGAGACGCCCGTTGGGCGCGAGCGCGGTGTCGAGGTCGTCCCAGGGCCACACGGCGTAGACCGCGGCGATCCGCATCGCGACATGACGCCCGGGGGAGACGAAGGGCACGAGCTTGCCGCTCAGCAGCTCCATGCGGTTCTTCAGCATGGCCAGCTCGAGCGATTGCCCGCCGCCGTAGGAGACACCCGAGACCGCGATCGCCGGCTTCGCGTAGCCCTCGTCGACGAGCATCCCGGCGAGGTACTGGGTGTCGCGGACCTCGTAGCGCCGGTCGGCGAGCTGCACCCATCCCTTGGTGCAGGCGGGCGTCCCGGCCCTCGACGCCGCGTTCCCGCACGAGTTGCCGAACCCCCGGGCGCTGTAGGACAGCACCGCCCAGCCGTCCGACGCGAGCGTCACGTTGTCCATGGCCCCGTCATCACTCGTGGACTCGGTCAGGGTCTTGTTCCCCGCCAGCCCGTGCAGGAGCACGATCAGCGGGTACGGCGCCGTCCCGGTGGCGGGCAGGGTGAGGTCGGCGTCGAGCGGCACGCCGTCGAAGGAGGGGACCCGTCGGTCCTGTCCGCCGGTCAACCCACCCTGACAGAAGACCACCCCGAACTTCGGAGCACAGACCAGTTTGCCGAGGGGCATCCCGAGCCGCGCCGCACCCGCGGTCGACACGGTCAGCGTGGTTCCGAGAAGGACGCCGACCGCGATGCCGAGCAGGAGCCGCGACGGCCGCGTCGAACGGGTTCGAAGTGCCGCGTCGCGGCGTTCTCGGGCGATTCTCGATCTTTCTCGGGTGCCGCGGATGTGTCAATCCGGTGACCGCCGCAGCCCCAGTCCCCGGGTCTCGTGTCGCAGTGGGAACCGAGGTCTTGGCGGGGCCCGCGCCTTCGGAGCGGGAGCGAGACCTCCGGTTCCGGGACGTCCCGCACGGCGAGCGCGACTCGACCTGGGTCGCGACCGGAGAAGATCGTACGAATAGTTGACGGTCACCCATAAGGACGACAAAGTTGTTCGAGTGGCAAGCCCGCCCACCGAGACCGGGGCGCCGTTCCCGGTGCTGCTGAACACCGCGCACCGGACCTACACCGCGGCCATCGCTGCCGCCCTCGAGCGGGCCGGGTTCGGCGACATGCCCCTGGCCGGCTACCGGGTGACCGTGCTGCTCGCACGGCAGGCCTCGGGTGTCCAGGAGCTCGCCGCCCGTTTGGCCGTGTCCAAGCAGGCCACCAGCCGCCTGGTCGACGTCCTGGTCCGGCGCGGGTACTGCGATCGCGGCGCCGACGAGCACGACCGGCGCCGCCTCACCCTCGTGCTGACCGAGCGGGGCGAGCTGGCCGCACGCGAGATCCGCCGCGTGATCGGCCGGCTGGATCACGACCTCGCCCGACGGGTCGCGCCGGGCGACATCGCCGGAGCGCGCGTCACGCTGTCCGCGGTCATCGCGATCGGCCGGGAGGCCGGGCGGTGACCGCGGAGTCGACGGCGACCCTGGCCGCGCCGCTCCCCGCCGCCACCGCTGCCCACCGATGGCGTGAACGGGCGCGGCGGATGGTCGTTCCGGCCGACCAATCGGTCTGGGCGCGCCCGATCGCCCTCCTGCTCGCCGGGGTCGCGGCGTTCCTCTACGCCTGGCGGTCCTCGGGCTACCTCGAGGTGTACTACGCCGCCGCCGTGCGAAGCATGTCGATGAGCTGGCACAACTTCGTGTTCTCGGCGTTCGACCCCGCCGGCACGGTCACGACCGACAAGCTGCCCGGCGCGTTCTGGGTGCAGGCGCTGTCGGTCCGGCTCTTCGGCCTCCACGACTGGGCCATCGTCCTGCCCCAGATCGTCGAGGGCGCGCTCACGGTGCTGGTCCTCTACCGCACCGTGCGCCGGCTTGCCGGACCGGTTGCCGGGCTTTTGGCTGCGCTGGTCCTGGTGGTCTCACCGGCCAATGTCGCCCTCGACCGGGGCAATGTGTCCGACACCCTCATGGTGCTGTTGGTGGTCCTGGCCGCCGACGCGATCGTGGGGGCGGTCCTCACCGGCAGATGGCGGAACCTCCTCCTCGGCGCCCTGTGGATCGGGCTGGCCTTCCAGACCAAGATGCTCGAGGCCTGGCTGATCCTGCCGGCGCTCGGGCTCGTCTACCTCGTCGCCGGCGCCCCGAGGCTCCTCCGCCGGGTGCTCGGCGTCGCCCTGCTCGGCGCCCTCGCGGTCCTGGTGTCGCTCAGCTGGATGTTCTACGTGAGCGCGCAGCCGAAGGCGGGCCGGCCCTTCGTCGACGGGAGCCACGACGACTCGGTCTTCCAGCAGGTGTTCGACTACAACGGGTTCGGGCGCCTCAATCAGCCCTCCCCGAACGCCGTGCTCTTCCGCACGATCGGCCTCGGTGGACTGCCATCGACGCCGTCGGGCTGGGACCGGCTGCTGCACGGCCCCTTCGGGACCGATACCGGATGGCTGCTGCCGGCCTCGGCGGTCGTGCTGGTCGGGGGCCTGTTCTCCCGTCGCCGGGCGCCGAGGGGCGACCCGCTGCGGGCCAGCCTGATCCTGTGGGGAACCTGGCTCCTCGCACTGGTGGTGGTCTTCAGCGTGAGCACCACGATCAACTCGTACTACACGGCCGCGCTCAGCCCGGCGCTCGGCGGCCTGCTGGGGACGGGGGTGGCGGTCGGCTGGGCCGGACGGGAGGCCCTGGCCGTGCGCTTCACGGCGGCGCTGGTGGTGGCGGGAACCGCGGCGTACGCCGCCTGGCTGCTCCCCGCACACGGCGTGGGGCTGCCGGCCTGGCTGGGCCCGGCGGAGCTCGCGGCCGGCGCCGCCGCCACGGCGGGACTGCTGGCCACCCTCTGGGCCCGGAGGCCGCGGTTCTTGGCGGTCGGCCTCGCCGTCGGGCTCGGGGCCGCGCTCGTGGTGCCGACCGACGCGTCGGCGTCGGTGGTCGCAAACGGCCTCGGGTCGTTCGACACCCCGTTCGAGTCCCCGGCGTTCGCACAGGCGAGCAGGCTCCTGTTCGGGCCGATCGCCCGAGTGACCGCCGATGCCCTGCTGCCCGAGCTCGAACGCCTGCGCACCCAGTTCCACACGAAGGACCTCATGGCCACGCAGACGGCGGTGCTGGCCGCGCCGACGATCTACGACAGCGGCCAGGAGGTCTACCCGCTCGGCGGCTACAACGGCACCGGGGTGTCGCCTTCGCTGTCGAAGCTCCAGTCCCTCATCGACCACGGCGCCCTCCGGATCGTCCTTGTGAGCTCGACGTCGCGCGACCCGCGGTACGCGTGGGTCGTGCACCACTGCGTCGCCGTGCACGGCCAGGTCCCGTTGGGCGGCATCGGCGTCTACTTCTGCACCGCCACCACCCCACCGAGCACAAGAGGCGCGAGGTCTCGGTGACCATGGAGCACAATCGGCGGCCAGTGGAGCTGCGGCCGATGACCGAGTCCGATGCACCGAGCGCCGTCGATGTCTGGTGCGAGGCCCAAGGGGCGATGGCGACGCGGTTCGGGCTCGACCACCCCGAGCGGACCGAGGCCTGGGACCGACGGATGGCCAACCGCATCTGCCACTTCCTCGGCACGGATCCGGTCGGCTCGTTCGTGGCCGAGCAGCGCGGCTCGGTGATCGGCTTCGCCCAGTCGTTCGTCCGCGACGGCTACTGGGTCCTCTCGCTCCTGGCCACCCTGCCGGGGCAGCAGGGGAAGGGGATCGGCCGCGCCCTGATCGAGCGCACCCTCGACACCGCCGACCGTCGCGGCCCGGGCACGATCCAGTCGTCCCGTGATCCCTCGGCGATGGCGCTCTACTCGGCCTGCGGGTTCTCGCTGCACCCGGCCCTGTTCGCCGAGGGTCCGGCCCGCCGTCCCGTCGTCGGGGAGCCGGCGGTCCGACACGGGGGCGGGGGCGACCTCGCGCTCGTCGGGGAGGTCGATCTCGCCCGGCGCGGCTCGGTCCGCACGGTCGACATCGCCCACATGCTTTCGGAGCCCGGGAACCGCCTGCTCGTGCTCGAGGGCCGCGGCTACGCGGTGGCCCAGGCCGAGCGGCTCGTCACCCTCGGGGCGCTCGACGACCAGGCCGCCCGGGCCCTGCTGCGTACTGCGCTGGCCGAGGCCCGACCGGGCGCGCCCTTCGAGGTCGGGTGGTTGACCTCCAGCCAGCAGTGGGCCATCGAGACCCTGGTCGAGGCGGGGCTTGCGTTCCACCCCTACGGGGCGGTCATGGTCCGCGGGATGTCCGCCCCGCCGTCGCCCTACATCCCCTCCGGCGGCTTTGGCTGACTACCCGGACACCGCCCGGCCGGCGAAGTTGAGCAGGCGGGTCTGGGCGTCGCGCCCCTCGGCCGGCTCGATCTTCGGCGAGAAGCCGCCGGGCCGGCGGATCGCCTCGTCGATCGGGGTGAGGAACTCGAGGGTCTTGCCGACCGCATCGGCGTCGAGCTGGTCGTCCTGGCCGGTCGCCCGGGCGAGGTCCCAGGTGTGGATCAGCGTGTCGCTGCACAGCAGCCGGCTGACCAGGGACTCGAAGGGTTGCTCGCCGAACATCCCGCTGATCGTGCGGGCACAGGTCGTCGGGTCGGCGAGCGCCGTCTCGACCGCGCCGCTGGCCTCGGCGAAGGCGGCCCCGAGGTCGCCGTCCTTGTCGACCTCCTCGGCCTGGCCGCCGAGCGTCGCCACGACGTGGCGGTGGGTCCCCACCACGTGCGCGACCAGGTCCCGTACGTCCCACTCGCTGCACGGGGTGGGGTTGGACCACTGGTCGGGGCCGGTGCCGGCCAGCCGGGCGTCGAACCCCTGGGCGACGGTGCGGTAGCGGTCGGAGGCTTCGGACATGAGTGGAGCGTACCCAGGGGGTTGACCGCCCAAGCCGGCCGTGCGCCTCGGGTGCAGCGACGGCCGTGCCGCCCTGAGCACCGCTTTCTCGGAGACCGTCGTCTCGCCCAGGGAGTCCGGCATGCGGGCGGCGGCGGTCGTCGGCGTGGGCGAACGCCGCCACGGGCGTGGTCGGCTCCCGTCGTCCGGCGCCGAGGGCGTCGCGGGTTGTTTCGGCCGGTGGGCGAGCGGGCATCGCTCCTTCGTGCGCGCGAGCCGCGAGTGGGAACCGCACGACCCGGTGGTAGAAGGGGGCACGCAGCCATCGGCGCGGAGTGGAGTCGGGAATGTGCGGGTGTTCCGATCCCAGAACGGGGTCGACGCGGTGAGCGCCGAACCGGTCGACGACGTCACACTGGCGCGCTTCGACCCGATGCTCCGGGCGCTGGTCACCTTCGGACTGGTGGAGCCGGACGCCGCCGACGGCGGCGACCACCCGAGCACGGGCTGGCACCTCATCCCCGCGGTGCAGCACCGCCTCGAGTCCCTCGTCGCACCGACCCCGCCGGCCGACAAGTTGATCTACTTCGGGCACCGCTGCGCGTCCTGCGGCGAACCCGGCCCGACCCGCATGCAGTCCGGAGTGCTCCTGTGCGACTCGTGCCGCCAGGTGGCGGGCGAGCGAGAGCTGCGCCCGGTCTGCGGTTGAGCCCGGCACGCTAGTCGGCGGCGGCCTCGCCCGCCGTCCGCGCCGCCTCGAGGTCGGCCCGCCGGTCGGCGCGCTCCGCCTCGCGCTCGTCGAAGCGCATCCATTGGTAGAGCAAGAGGCCCATCGCGATGAGCATGGTGAGCTCGCCGAAGATCCACAGGATCGAGCCGCCGGCATGCGTGTCGGCCACGGTGTGGAAGTGCGGCGCGATCGAGGTCCGGTCGCCGGTGAGGGCGAGCCCGAGGACCGCCGTGACCGGGATGCCGGTCGCGAGCAGTCCGAGCTTGCCCGGGAACGACAACCGCCAGCGCGACGGGTCCTTGCCGATGATCACCCACCAGAAGATCGCGCCCGAGATGAGGAAGTGGAGGTGAGTGAGGTCGTGGACGAGCGGGTGCTCGAGCGAGAAGTTGTAGAAGGGCGTGAGGAAGTAGCCGATCATGGTCACGTAGACCATGGCCGCCGCCACCAGGGGGTTCGTGAAGAAGCTGACCACCGGGTGGTGGAGGAACCGGAGCAGCCGCTCCTGGTTGGGCCGGCTCGAGGCCTGGAGCGCGAGCGTCATCGGGGCGCTCAGCCCGTAGAGGATCGGCGCGAGGTTCATGAGCATCAGGTGCTGGATCGTGTGCGCGCTGAAGTTCGAGTCGTCGTAGGAGGCGAGACCCGACTGCACCGCGATCACCACGGTCAGGGTGCCCCCGAGGAACGCGGCGGTGCGCCAGCTCGACCACGTCCGGTCGCGCCGGGCCAGGCGGCGGACCCCGAGGAGGTAGGCGAGCGCGAGCGTCACCTCGATGGCCAGCGAGACGAACGAGAGCGGGTCGGTCTGCCACCCGGTGACGAGCTGGTGCACCGAGATGCCCGGGGAGATGTCGGCGAACATCTCAGTGCTTCAACAGGGACGGATCGAGGTTCTCCACCACGTACTCCAGCTGGTCGGTCGTCATGGCGCCGGGGTGGAGGGTCTTGAGCAGACCCGCGGGGGAGAGCACGGCGGTGAAGGGCAGCGCCGGGATCTCGTAGGTGGCGGCGACCGCGCCGGTCGGGTCCGAGACGAGCGGGTAGGTGACACCGATCCGGCGAGCGAAGGCGGCCGCCGCGGCGCGGTTGTCGGAGACGTCGACCCCGACGAAGTTCACCCGCGCGCCGAGGTCGCGGTAGGACTGCTCGAGAGCCGGCATCTCGCGGACGCACGCGGTGCAGGTGCTCGACCAGAAGTTGACGACGGTGTAGCGCCCCCTCAGGTGGCTCAGGCTCAGCCTGGCGTGCGGGTCGGTGACGAGCGGCAGCGCGAACCCGGGCACCCGGGCGCCGATGGCCGAGGGTCCCTGGTCGGGGGCGAGCGGGCTCGGCCCCCCCACGGTGACCCGCTCGGACCCCGGCAGGTCGTCGTCGGCCATCTGGGCCAGGACGTGGGAGAAGATCGCGGTGTCGGCCGACGTCGATCCGAACGACCCGATCGCGAGTTGCCGGCCGCTCGGTCCGATGAAGTAGAGCTCGGTCGAGTGCACGACGGTGCGGGTGGCCGGGTCGAGCTCGACCTCGACCCCGTACTTCCCCCAGACAGAGCGGAGAGCCGCGGGCGACCCGGTCACGAAGACCCAGTTGGCGACATGTCCCAACCCGTGTTGGTCGCTCCACGACCGCACGGCCGAGATCCCCGGGTAGTAGGGGTTGGCGTTCACCGAGAGGAACACCACGTCCCTGGCGGCCGGGCCGAGGTCGCGGTCGGCGGCCGCGACATCCTCGGCGAGCAGGGTGCAGATGTCCGTGCACTCGTCGTCGTTGAAGCTGAGCACCACCGACTTCCCCCGGAACTGCGACAGCGACACCGTGCGGCCGTGCTGGTCGGTGAGGGTGAAGCCGGGTGCCGGGGCCGACCCGCCGGGGGGGAGGACGTCGAGCTCCAACAGATACGAGGCCGTCGCCGTGATGCCGGGCGCCACCTCTGGCGGGCCCGAGCCCGTCCCCACGCCGAGGAACAGGACGACGGCCAGCACCGCGGCCAGTGCGGTGCCGAGCGCCGCGAACACGAGCGGGCGGCGGCGGGCCGGCCCGGCGGCCGGTGGGGGCGGGGCGATCCGGTCGTCCTCGAGGGTGTCAGCCACCGACCTTCACCGACTCCCGCGTCGGGGGCGTGTCCCGATCGACCGCAACCTTCGGGCGCCTTCCGGCCAGCGCCGCGACCACGAGCGCGAGCGTCACGACCAGTGCCATCGCCAGGATCCCCCCGATGAGGCGCGGTGAGCCGCTCAGCCAGTCGCTCAGCGAGGTCTGCACGTGCTCGACGAGCCCGATGGGGGGCGGGGACGCGGTCGGGTCGGCCAGGTAGGACGACCAGTAGAAGGTCAGGTAGGCGCCGACGAGGACGAGGACTGCACCGGCCACCCGCGGCACCCAGCGGATGAAGGCACCGAGCCGGCGGAGCGGATCCACCCCGGCCACGGCCACGGTCACCCCGGCCACCGTGAGCAGCAGGCCCATCCCGAGCGCGTAGGAGACGAAGGTGCCGACGCCCTGGAGGTCCCCGAGCCGACCGAAGGAGCCGGCCACCGCGGCGAGGAACAGCGGCAGCGCGCAGGTCAGCGAGGCCACCGCGTAGGTCACGCCGAAGCCGACCATCGCGAGGGCGCCGCGGCCCGATCCCAGCCGCCTCGACCGGATCGCCCACGGCAGGGGCCGCCCGAGCCAGGCGGCCACGCCGATCGCCACCATGGCCAGCCCGACCGGGATCATCACCCACGGCACCCACCCGAGGGCGACGTCGATCCCAGCGTGGACCAGGATCCCGAGCAGCGCGAACACCGCCACGAACCCCACGGTCGCGCTCGCCCCCGCCCCGAGACCCCGGAGCGTTCGTTGCGTGCGCTCGGTGGTGGGCTCGCCCACGAAGAAGGCGAGGTAGGCCGGGAGGAGCGGGAAACCGCACGGGTTGACGGCCGCCACCAGCCCGAGGGTGAACGCGTAGAGGAGCGGTCCGGACGCCGCGCCGACCGTCGCGGTCACTGCGCCGAGCATCGCTGGCGGCACGGCGGACCCGAGGGTGTGACGATGTCGCCGCGCCGCGGGGCGGGAGAGGGTCGGGCGGGGGGCCCCGGGCGGTGCGCCGAGACGGGCACCCCGCTCAGGCTACGGAAGCGCTTGGGCCGCGGCCAGTCGGGGGGCCGCCTGGGCGGGATCGCCGAGGGCGAACCACAGATGGGTTGCGGCGAGGGCGCGCCACGGCCGCCACACCCGGCCCGCCTCCTCGGCGTCGCGCGCCGAGACGGGACGGTTCCAGTGCGCCTCGAGCGAGCGGCGGAGGCCGAGGTCCGACGCCGGGAACGCGTCGGGATGGCCGACCCGGAGCGCGAGGTAGTGGGCGCTCCAGGGACCGAGCCCGCGCAGGGCGGACACCGATTCCACGAACTCCTCGAGTGAGGTCCCGCGGTCGAGCCGGAGGGTCCCACCGGCGACGGCGCGGGCGAGGTCGTGCAGCGCCGCCACCCGCGTGCCGGTCAGGCCGATGCCGTCGAGGTCGGCGTCGGCCAGCACCGCGGCGCTCGGGAAGGTCTGGGTGAGGCCGAGGGCGCTGAGCCCGGGGACCTCGGTCCCGTGCCGCTCCGCGATCCGCCGCACGATCGTCCCGGCCGCCGGCACGCTGATCATCTGGCCGCACACCGCCCGGACCGCGGTTTCGAACGGGTCCCAGGTGCCGGGGGTGCGGAGCCCGGGTCGCGCGCGCACCAGCGCGCCGATCGTCGGGTCGTCGGTGAGCGCGCCGGCGGACGACTCGAGGTCGACGTCGAGGCCGAAGATCCGCCGGGCCCGCTCCACGAGGTGGATGAGCCCCTCCCAATGCGGGAGGTGCGCGACCAGCACCAGATGGTCGTCCCCGCCCCGGGACAGCTCGAGCACCCCCGGGTCCCCCTCGACGACGATCGTCCTGCGGTAGGTGCCCGCCTCGACGCGTTCCACGCCCGGGATCGCGCGGCTCTCGAGGTACGAGAGCATCGCGTCCCACGCCAGCGGCGGGCTGAACGGGAGCCGGAGGGCCAGCCCGCCGTCGGCGACCAGCCGGTCCGAGGAGCGGCGCCGGGCCCGCAGCTCCCGCGGGGTCGCCCGGAAGACATCCTGGAAGACCCGGTTGAACTGCCGGATGCTGCCGAATCCGGAGGCGAACGCGATCTGGGCGAAGGAGAGGTCGGTGTCGTCGAGCAGGCGTCGCGCGAAGTGGGCCCGCCGTGACCGGGCCAGTTGGTCGGGCGTCACGCCGAGGTGCGTCTCGAAGAGTCGGCGCAGGTGGCGCGGCGAGACCCCGAGTCGGGCGCCGAGTTCCTCCTCGGTGTGCTCGTCGAGCAGGCCGTCGACCACCAGCTGGACCGCCCGGCACACGAGCTCGGGGGCGTCGGGGCTGAGCGGCGGGTCGCTCCGGTAGGGCCGGCACCGCAGGCAGGCGCGGAACCCGGCGGCCTCGGCCGCCGCCGCGAGGGCGTAGGGCCGGACGTTGGCCGGGTGGGGACGCCCCCCGCAGCCGGGCCGGCAGTAGATGCCGGTCGTGACCACCGCCGAGAACCCGCTCATGGCCGCGATGATGGACCATCGCGCCGGCACTGGCCGGACGGATCCGGACAGGCCCGCTCAGCGCCTGGCGCGCTCCAGGAGCTCGACGACGACCGCGTCGGTGGTGGCGGAGAAGTCGTCGTAGGCCTCCCCGATCGCGAAGAACCCCCCGGCCGACTCGAGGCAGACCACCTCGTCCGCGACACCGAGCATCGTCACCTCGATGCCGCGAGGGCCGACCGGCACCGCCAACGTGAGTGGCGTGGCCCCGAGGGCCCGCGCCACCTGGCAGGCCGCCCGCGCCGTCGACCCGGTGGCCACGCCGTCGTCGACCACGATCGCCGGCCGGCCCTCGAGCGGGATCCTCGGGCGGTCCCCGCGGTACGCGACGGCACGGCGCTCGAGCTCGACGAGCTCGGCCCGCTGGACCGCCGCAAAGTCCTCGGCGCTCAGTCCGGCCGCCGCGACGACGTCGTGGTTGACGACGACCACGCCGCCTTCGCCGAGTGCCCCCATGGCCAGCTCGGGCTGGCTCGGGACGCCGATCTTGCGCACGAGGATCACGTCGAGCGGCGCCCCGAGCGCGACGGCGACCTCGTAACCGACGGCCACCCCGCCGCGCGGGAGCCCGAGCACGACCGGCCGCTCGGCGGCCTTGGCGGCCAGTGCGGCGGCCAGGCGGCGCCCCGCGTCGGCTCGGTCGCGGAACGTCACGGCGGGCCGGACCGGCTGGGTACGGTCAAGCTACTGATGCGGTACGCTGGGGACATGCTGCCGCGCCGCTACGAGTCCCAGCGATGCTCGATCGCCCGGACCCTCGAGGTCGTCGGCGACCGCTGGACGATGCTCATCGTCCGCGAGGCGTTCTGGGGGACCCGCCGTTTCGACGACTTCCACCGCCACCTCGGCATCGCACGCACCGTACTGACCGACCGGCTCGGCCGCCTCGTCGACGACGGGATCCTCGAGAAGGAGCCCTACCAGGACCACCCGGCGCGCTACGAGTACCGGCTGACCGAGAAGGGCCTCGACCTGTGGCCGGTGCTGATGGCGCTCCTCGGCTGGGGCGACCGCCACACGGTCGACGGCCCCCCACCCGTCGTCGTCCGCCACCGCCAGTGCGGTGGCGCGGTCGACGACCGGCGGATGTGCACGCGCTGCGGGGCGCCGCTCGGACCCGACGACGTTCGGGCCGAGGTGCGCGACCCGGGCAGCACCGCCGCCGAACCGTCGGTGGCCACGGCGGGCCGGTGACCGGGGTCGGCGCGGTCCCGACCGGCGGGGCCTGGCTGAGCGCGCTCGGTCTCGAGATCGAGGAGCTGAGCGGGTCTCGGGTGGTTGGCCACCTGGAGGTCACCGGCGATCACCACACCCCGTGGGGCGTGGCACACGGTGGGGTGTTCACGACGATCGTCGAGACGACGGCGTCGCTCGGAGCGTCGGCGGCGGTGTCCGAGCGCGGTCAGTTCGCCGTCGGCACCCACAACTCGACCGACTTCCTCCGGCCGATCAGTGAGGGACGGCTCGACGTCGTCGCCGTGCCGGTGCTCCAGGGCCGGGTCCAGCAGCTGTGGGAGGTCGAGCTCACCCGGGGCGACGGGAAGCTCGTCGCGCTGGGCCGCCTCCGCCTGCAGAACGTCCCGATGCCGGGGGCCGACTAGCCCTACGCCGGGTTGGACGCGGGCACCACCCGCGGCGGGCGGAGCGAGGACCTCCGGATCACGAGGTGGGGGTGCACCTCGACGCGGGTCGGCTCGCCCTGGTGCTCGCCGTTGATGCGGGCGACCAGCGCCGAGACGGTGGCATCGGCCAACCGCCGCCGAGGTTGGTGGACCGTCGTCAGCGGCGGGTCGCACAGTTCGGCGAAGACGATGTCGTCGAACCCGGTGACCATCACGTCGTCGGGCACCGAGAGCCCCTCGGCCCGCAGCTGTCCGATCACCCCGAGGGCCACGACGTCGGACGCGCACACGATCGCGTCCGGCATTGACCCCGCGGCCAGGATCCGCTTGACCGCCTCCTTGCCGAAGTTGGCGGTGAAGCGCCCGAGGATGGGCTCCTCGTGGCGGAGCGACCGTTCCTCGGTGCCCTGCCAGAACGCCTGCAGCCGGGTGCGCCCGGCCGAGGTGTTGATGGTGGAGGACACGAACTGCACACTGCTCGCGCCGAGCTTGACGAGGTGGTCCAGTACGAGCCGGACCCCGAGCTCGTTGTCGATGCCGACGTAGTCGGCATTCAGCCCCGCGTCGTAGCCGAGCTGCACCACCGGGATCGAGCGGTTCGCCTCCTCGAGGGCGCGGGTGCTCTCGTGCTCGTCGGTGGGTACCACGATCAGCCCGTCGACCCGGCGCGAGACGAGGGAGTGGACCCGGCGGGCCTCGTCCTGCCAGAGCCCGTGGGCATCGGCGAGCACCAGGTCGAGCCCGACCCGCTGGAGGAAGACGTCCACCGCCTCGACCAGCTCGGCGTAGAACGGGTTGCGCAGCCACGGGACGATCATCCCGATGCTGCGGGTGCTCTGGGCCCGGAGCGCACGGGCGATCTTGTTGGGCTCGTAGGAGAGCTGTTTGGCGGCCGTCTCGACCGCCAGCCGAGCCGCCGGCGAGCACCGGCCGGAGCCGGTGAGGACCCGTGAGGCGGTGGAGATCGACACCCCGGCGGCGGCCGCGACGTCGCGGAGCTGAACCGGCCGCGGGCCGTTCCCCGTAGTCACGGCACGATGTTCGTGGACGGACGGCTTCATTGCAAACGAGTGCGCGAGCGAACCGGGTCACCGAGCGTCGGGCCCGGGCCGGACGCATCGGCGGCGTCGGTGCCCCGGCCGTGGTAATGGTGGTCGATGGAACTCTTCGAGGCATTGCGCACCACCCGGGCCATGCGGCGGCTGGACCCGGACCGTCCGGTCTCCGACGAGGATCTCTGGACGATCATCGAGGCGGCCAGCAAGGCCCCCTCCGGCGGCAACCGCCAGGTCGCCCGGTGGCTGGTCGTGACGGACACTGAGAAAAAGGCGCGGATCGGCGCGCTGTACGGCGAGGCGTGGAACTCGGTTCGCTCGGTCTACGCGGACGCCCAGGGAGAGGGTCCGCCCTCGTCGATCCTCACCTCGGCCGACTACCTCGCCGCCCACATGGGGGAGGCGCCCGCGATCGTGATCCCGTGCTCGCGGGCCGGCGATCCGGCGTCTATCTATCCGGGGTGCCAGAACCTGTTCCTCGCCGCCCGCGCGCTCGGTCTCGGGACCGCGCTCACCACGGTGCACCGGCTGAAGGAGGCGGAGGTGAAGGAGGTCCTCGGCATCCCCGAGGACGTGCAGACCTGGGCCATGATCCCGGTGGGCTATCCGCTCGGCCGTTGGGGCGAGGCGGAGCGCCGGCCCGTCGACGAGACGACCTACTGGAACGCGTTCGGCGAGAAGAGGGCGCGACCGACCTGAGTCATCGGCCGTCGTCGCTGTCCGGCCGGAGACCCTCGCCCCAGGAGTGCACGCGGTCGAGGTGGATGCGGATCAGTCCGGTGTCCGCGTCCGGCGCGTGCTCGAGGGCCTCGGCCCGCCCCCGGATCTCGATCCCCCGGGGCCGCCAAGGCGGAAGGACGTCGTCGACGACGAAGGCCGCGACACCGCGTTTGGCCACGTGCGCGAACTTGGCGGTGGCCGACATGCGGAAGCCCCGGATGTCGATGGTCCCCGTCTCCTCGTTGTAGGTGAACCCGACCGGCGCGACGTGCGGCCTTCCGGCGGCGTCGACAGTGGCCAGCCGCCCGAGCCGTTGTTCTTCCAGGTAGGCGCGTTCGGCCGGGGTCAGTGAGCCGCTCATCGCACTGCTCCACCGGTGTTCACGATCGGGACTCCTCTCTGCCGAGCGCGGTGGCAAGCTCATTGAAGTCGGCGGCGACGACGTCGAAGTCCGGGTCGGGCGGTGCCGGGGGCGCCGCGTCCGGACCCCATTCGGCCGGTCTCGGCACGTACGCGGTGCGCAGCCCGACGGCCGCAGCGGCCCGGAGGTCGCTCCCGTGCGCCGCCACCATCATCACCTCGGCCGGCTCGACCCCGAGGAGCCGCGCCGCCCCGCGGTAGGTGGCCGGATCCGGCTTGTAGGACCCGAACAGTTCGGTCGAGAGAATGCAGTCCCAGGGGAGGCCGGCCCGCTTCGCCATCTCGGTCAACAGTGCGAAGCTCCCGTTCGACAGCGGGGCGATGACGTGGTCGCGGCGGAGCCGCTCGAGCCCTTCGCGAGCGTCGGCCCAGGGTTCGAGGCGACGCCACACGGACAGGAGCTCTTGGGCCGCCCGGTCGTCGAGGTCCACCGACACGCGGCTGAGCAGCTCCCCGAGCACGTCGCCGAGGAGCACCTCGACGTCGGAATACGGGCGCGATCCCCGGACGATCTCCATGATCGGGGCCAGATAGCCCTCCCGGCGCCAGTCGTCGGCGAACGATCCCCAGTCCACGTCGGCCCCGGCCCCTCCGGCCAGCCGCTCGGCCTCTCGGACGACGCAAGTTCGCCAGTCCACGACCGTTCCGAAGACGTCGAACACGAGCGCCTTGACCGGGGGGAGCACCATCTGACTCTCCCATGTCCGGGCGCGGGCCGACCACGGGGTCGGTCCGGGCGAGAGGGGGGACGTCGATGGAGGTGATCGGGGCGCCAGAGCCTTCCGCCATGGGCGCGGTCGCGCCTTCTTTCTATGTGGGTGCCACGCACCACACGGAGCCGGTGCCGTTCGAGGACGGCTTTGAGATGCGCTTCGTCCGGCTCGAGCCGGGCGCCCGCTGCCGGCCCCACCTCTCGAGGTCGGGTCGGCTCCTGCACGTGGTCGCCGGTGAGGCCGCGGTGGCCGACCCGCTCGAACGGGCCGTGGTCGGCCGCGGGGACACGGTGGTCATCCCGGCGGGGGAGTGGCACTGGCACGGCGGTTTGCCGCACGGTCTCGCGGTGTTGCTCATCGTGGAGCGGGCAACGGACCTCGTCTTCGACGTGCCGCAGCTCGACTGGGCCGACGGCTACGACGTGCCGCCGGCGACCGCGTGACGGCCCGGGCGTAGCCTGAGCGGCCGGGCCCGCGCCGGTGCGGGCAAAGCCCGGGACGCGCGCGGGGGGCGAGACGATGAGCGGTGCTTCGACTCCGGCGCAGGTGCGGGCCGAGGTCCGGGACTGGCTCGAGGCCAACTGGGACCCCGACCGACCGCTCGCCGAGTGGCGCGGGCTCCTCGCAGACTCCGGCTGGGCCGCGCCGGGTTGGCCACCGGAGTGGCACGGCCAGGGGTTGTCCGCCGACCTGGCCGCCGTGGCCGACGCGGAACGGCAGGCCTTCGGTGCCGTCGGGCCGCCGATCGGCTCGGCCATGAACCTCGCCGCGCCGACGCTGCTCGCCCACGGATCCGACGCCCTGAAGGCCCGGCTCCTCCGACGGATCCTGACCGGCGAGGACCGCTGGTGCCAGCTGTTCTCCGAGCCCGGCAACGGATCGGACCTCGCCGGGCTCACCACCCGGGCCGACCACGACGGGGACGAGTGGGTCGTGAGCGGCCAGAAGGTCTGGACCACCGGCGCCCGGACCGCGGCCTTCGGCATGCTGCTCGCCCGCACCGACTGGGACGCCCCCAAGCACCGCGGCATCACGTATTTCGTCCTGCCCATGGACCAACCGGGCGTGGAGGTGCGCCCGCTGCGCCAGATGAACGGGCACGCCTCGTTCAACGAGGTGTTCCTCACCGAGGCCCGGGTTCCGGCCGACCATGTCGTCGGCGAGGTGAACGGCGGGTGGGCGGGCGCGCTCACGACCCTCGCCCACGAGCGAGGGCTCGGCGGGGTCCGGCTCGTCGCGACGGACGGCTGGTCGCCCGGCCGGACCGCCACCGAGGCGATGACGGAGGCGGCGGAGCACGCGCGGACCTACGCGTGGTATCCGCAGCGGGCGGGGCGGGCCGACCTGCTGCCCGAGATCGCCCGGGAGAGAGGGGCCTCGGCGGTGGAGCGTCAACTGGTCGCCAACGTCGTGGCGAGGAGCCGGGTCGCCCACTGGAACGTCGAGCGGTCGCGGGCGGCCAGGGCGACGGGGAGGTCGCCGGGGCCCGAGGGTTCGGTGGCCAAGCTCGCCGGGAGCGACATCGCGCGCCGGGCGTCGCGCGCCCACGGCGCGATGGCGGGCGCCGCCGGCATGCTGACCGGGCCCGACTCATCCCGCGGGGGGGTGGTGGCCGAGATCCTCGTTTCGGTGCCGGCCGGATCGATCGCCGGGGGCACCGACGAGATCCAGCACAACATCGTCGGGGAGCGGGCCCTCGGGCTGCCGCGCGAGCCGTCCTCGGACGCCGACGTCCCCTTCCGGGAGGTTCGGACGAACGCCCCGCGCCGGTGAGGTCGGCCTCGCCCCACTCGGGCCCGGCTCGGTAGGGTCGTCACAAGCCGATCCGGTCGGGCGAGACAGAAGCGGGGTAGGTGGCGTGGGCGACGTGACGGTGGAGCAGGGCGACGACTACGTCGCGACCGTCGAGCTCCACCGGCCACCCAACAACTTCTTCGACGTGGCGCTGGTGGCGGCGATCGCCGACGCCTACGAGGAGCTCCAACGCGGACCCTGCCGCGCCATCGTGCTGTGCGCCGAGGGCCGGCACTTCTGTGCGGGGGCGGATCTGACGAGCGGCACCGAGCGCACGGTGGGCGAGCTCTATGACCATGCGGTTCGCCTGTTCACCGCCGAGCTCCCGGTCGTGGCGGCCGTCACCGGCGCGGCGATCGGGGGCGGTCTCGGGCTCGCCCTGTCGGCCGACTTCCGGGTGGCCAGCCCCGAGAGCCGGTTCGCGGCGAACTTCTCCCGGCTCGGGTTCCACCACGGCTTCGCGCTCAGCGTCACGCTGCCGCTCGTCGTCGGGAACCAGGCCGCGACGTCACTGCTCTACACCGGTCGACGCATCGGCGGGGAGGAGGCGTTCGCGCTCGGGCTGTGCGACCGGCTGGCCGCCTCGAACGACGCCATCTTTGGCGAGGCGCGGTCGATGGCTGTGGAGCTCGCCGGGGCCGCACCGCTGTCGGTGCGGGCCATCCGGGCCACCATGCGCCGTGGCTTGGCCGAGCGAGTCCGGGAGGCCACCGACCTCGAACGCGCCGAGCAGGACCGGCTGCGCCGCACCGCCGACTTCGCCGAGGGGGTCGCGGCGTCGAGCGGGCGGCGCGAGCCCCGATTCACCGGGTCGTGACCGACGCCGGTCGCCGGCGGGCATCCTCGGGCTCCCCGTTCGAGGCGACCATCGGCTTCAGCCGCGCGGTGCGGGAGGGGTCCCGCGTGCTCGTCTCGGGAACCGCGCCGATCTGGCCGGACGGCTCCTGCCCCGACGACGCCGGCGTCCAGGCACGGCGGTGCATCGAGATCATCGGGTCGGCCCTCGAGGACCTCGGGGCCGGGCTCGCCGACGTCGTCCGGACCCGCATGTTCCTGTGCCGGGCCGAGGACGCCGATGCGGTCGGAGCCGCGCACGCCGAGGCGTTCGGAACGACGCGCCCGGCCGCCACAATGGTGGTCGTGGCGGCCCTCCTCGACCCGCGCTTCTTAGTGGAGATCGAGGCCGAGGCGGTCGTCGCCGACTGAGCGGCCACGGGTTGCCCGGCCCGGGCCCGGGCCGCGAGGCTGGATCGAGCCGACGGTGCGGCCCCCGGGCCCGCGTCGCGGCGCCTCCCACGGCGAAAGGGCAACGACATGAGCGGTGACAGGATCGAGGCCGGGACGATCGGTCTGACCTCGGGCCGGGGCGACGAGATCGAGGGCTACCACGCGAGGCCGATGGAGGGGACCTCCTTCGGCAGCGTCGTGGTCATTCACCACATGCCCGGCTACGACTCCTCGACCAAGGAGATCGCCCGACGGTTCGCCGCCCACGGATACGGCGCGGTCGTGCCGAATCTCTTCCACCGCTACGCACCCGGTGCCTCGTCGGGCGACGGAGCCGCGGCCGCCCGGGCGGCCGGTGGCGTCCCGGACGCCCAGTGCCTCGAGGACATCGCCGGGGCGATGGCGTTCCTCAAGGCCCAGCCGGGCGCGAACGGGAAGGTCGGCGTGATCGGCTACTGCTCGGGGGGCCGACAGAGCTACCTGAGCGCCTGCAACCTCGAGCTCGACGCGGCGGTCGACTGCTACGGGGGCGGGGTGGTGGTGAACCCGGACCAGCTCACCCCGGAGCGGCCGGTCGCGGTGATCGACATGACGAAGGACCTCCACTGCCCGATGCTCGGCCTCTTCGGGGTGCAAGACGCGAACCCCTCGCCCGAGCACGTGGCCCGGATGGAGGAAGAGCTGAAGAAGCACTCGAAGACCTACGAGTTCCACAGCTACGAGGACGCCGGGCACGCCTTCTTCTGGGTGGAGCGGCCGAGCTACAACGCCGAAGCCGCCCGGGACGGCTGGCACCAGATCTGGGCGTTCTACGGCGCCCACCTGGAGGCCTGAGCCCGATGTGCACATACCTCACCACGACCGAGCCGGTCGCCGGCACCGGCCTCGGGGCCAAGGGCTGGTTCCCGATCCGCGAGGCCGTCGTGTACTTCGACCACCCCCAGGAGGCCCCGGTCGAGCACGCGCTGTGCATCGACTTCCGGGCGGCCGGCGCGGACCCGAGCGAGCGGGTGGCGGTCGAGCTGGACGCCCGTTCGGCCCGGGTGCTCGCCGAATCGATCCTCGCCACCCTCGCGCACGACGAGGCGCAGGCGCTCGGAGCGATCTGAACCCTCCGCCGGACCGCCGGGCATGCGCCGCCGGCGGAGCACCGTCGCCTAACTTCGTTCGCTGGACGCGGGTGCGCCGCACCGCCCGCGATGGCCGAGCCCCGGAGTCCGAGTGAGCTTCCTTCAGGCGATCGTGATCGGGATCATTCAGGGGGTCGCCGAGCTCTTCCCGGTCTCGAGCCTCGGGCACACCGTGATCATCCCGGCGTTCATCGGGGGATCGTGGTCCAAGCTGGTCACCCAGCAGGCCTCGTCGGAATCCCCGTACCTCGCGTTCGTGGTGGGCCTGCACGTGGCCACCGCCCTCGCGTTGATCGCCTACTTCTGGCGCGACTGGCTGCGGATCGTGAAGGGGTTCTTCTCCAGCCTGCGGACCCGGCGGGCCGAGACGGCCGACGAGCGGGCCGCCTGGTTCATCATCGTGGCCACGATCCCCGTCGGGATCCTCGGCTTCACCCTCGAGCACCAGTTCCGCACGCTGTTCGCCAAGCCCTACGTCGTCGCCGACTTCCTCGCGGTCAACGGTCTGCTCCTGCTCACCGGCGAGTGGCTGCGGCGACGCGCCCGGGCCCGTCGCGCCCTCGAGCCCGCCCTGGCCGTGAGCGCTCCGGCCGCGCCCGCAGCCCGGCCCCCCGAGGCGGGGGCGCCACCGGTCGGCGAGGGCGATCATGACTCCGAGGTCCTCGCCTCACTCCGCCTGCGCGACGCCGTGTTGGTCGGGTTCGCCCAGTCGAGCGCGCTGTTCGCCGGGATCAGCCGGGACGGCGTGTGCATGGTGACCGGGCTGTGGCGGGGACTCACCTACGAGGACGCCGCCCGGTTCGCCTTCCTCCTGTCGGCGCCGCCCATCCTGGCGGCCGGGATACTCAAGATCCCCGACCTCCTCGGCCACCTCGGCAACGGGATCCGTGGCCAGGTGATCGCCGGCAGCGTCGCGGCGTTCCTGATGGCGCTCTTCTCGGTCCGGTTCCTCGTCCGGTGGTTCCGGACCCGCGGGCTGGTCCCGTTCGCCTGCTACTGCCTCGCCCTCGGCGTCGCCGGGATCGCCTACTTCGGCATCCGGTAGGGGACCGGCGCCTCAGCCCGAGGCGAGGCTCAGCACCGCCGCCATCACCAGGTTGATGCCGCGCACGTCTCCGATGAGCCCGGCCTCCATCCGGTTCATCACGTAGGCGATGGTGATGCGGGCGTCGAGGTCGGAGACCACGATCGAGCCGCCGAGGCCGCCCCAGAAGCACCCGCGCGGGCCCATCGGGATGAGGTCGCTGCCGAGGCCGTAGCCGATCCCGAAGCGGAGCGGAACGCTCATGACCAGGTCGTTCCCGTTCGACTGCTCCTCGAAGATGGCGTCGCACCCCTTGGGCGACATGAGCCGGACCCCCCGGGCCTCCCCGTGGTTGGAGACGATCGACTGCACCGCCGCCACGCCGCGGGCGTTGCTCTGCCCGTTGGCGGCCGGGATCTCGGCCCGCCGCCACGCCTCCTCCCAGGCCACGTCGGGGGAGAGCACCGGGTTCGTGAAGGTCTTGATGAGCAGCGGGTTCTCGAGCATCTCGGGCGTCGCCTGCTCGAGGAGGGCGTTCCCCGGCGGGATCACCCTGACCGTGCGGGCGTCGTCCTTCGCCGGGAGGCCGATCAGGAAGTCGCCGCCGAGCGGTCCGGCAACCTCCTTCGCGAAGAAGGTCCCGAGGCTCTGCCCGGTGACCCGCCGCACGACCTCTCCGACCAGGTATCCCTGCGTGAGCGCGTGGTAGCCCGAGGCGGTCCCCGGCTCCCACCACGGCTTCTGGGCGGCCAGAAGCGAGGTCACCTTCTCCCAGTCGTACAGGTCCTCGACGGTGATGGGCTCCTCCCAGCCCGAGAGGCCGGCCGTGTGGGAGAGCAGGTGGCGGACCTCGATCCGCTCCTTGTCGTTGGCCTTGAACTCGGGCCAGTAGGCGGCCACGGGCCCGTGCAGGTCCAGCTCGCCCTGATCGGCGAGGATCAGCGCGCACAGGTTGGTCATGGTCTTCGTCGTCGACCAGACGTTGGTGATCGAGTCGCGCTCCCAGGGGACCGTGCGGTCGGGGTCGGCGAAGCCGCCCCACAGGTCGACCACCGACTCACCCTCGAGGTAGACGGCGACAGAGGCGCCGACGTCGAGCTCGTCGTCGAAGTTCTTCTGGAACGCCTCTCGCACCGCCGCGAACTTCTCGTCGCAGGTGCCCTGGATCTCCCCGGTCGCGTCGGACACGGTGCCCCCTATGTTTGCCGGATGCGTGCAGGCGCAGGTTACCGAAGGCCTCGTCATCCGGCCCGTAGGCTCCGGGCGGTGAGGGTGCGCACCCGGGCCGGTCGGCCCGGGGCCGCCTGCGGACCATGACCGACTTCCTCAAGCACTTCCACGGTCCGGTCATCTACCTGGTGGTGGCCGGCCTCCTGTTCGCGGAGTCCGGCTTCGGGATCGGGTTCTTCGTGCCCGGTGAGCTGTCCATGGTCCTGGGCGGGGTGCTGGCCAAGCAGCACCGGGTCGACATCGTCGTGATGGTGGTGGTGGCGGTCGCCGCCGCGATCGGCTCCTACCTGGTCGGCTACGGCCTCGGGCGGCTGATCCTGCCGTGGGTGCTCGAGCACACCCGGCTGCGTGACCATCCAATGGTCGCCCGGGCCCGGGACCAGCTCAGCACCCGGGGCGGCCCGGCGGTGGTCATCGGGCGCTTCGTGGTCGTCGTCCGCGCCGTGATGCCGGCGCTCGCCGGCCTGAGCGACCTGCGGCTGCGGAGCTTCGTGGTCTACGACGTCATCGGCGGGGTCGTGTGGGCCACCCTCTACACGATGCTCGGCTACGCCCTCGGTACTGCCTACGAGCACGCGCTGCGCACGATCGGCATCTGGTCGTACGTCGGAGCTGGCGTGATCGTGGCCGCGCTGGTCGCGTACCACTTCTGGCGGTCCCGCCGACTCAAGCGGCTCGCCGCTGGCCGATCCCGGGAGGATCAGGGGTAGGCGGCGGGCCCGGGTGGGTGCCCGGCCCGGCGTCGGGGCGCCCGGATTTGAACCGGGGACCTCGTGCTCCCAAAGCACGTGCGCTAACCAGGCTGCGCTACGCCCCGTGTGCTGCTCGCAGAGACGGTATCTCCTGGATCCGCGGCGCCGGGCACGCCTGCGGCCACCCCACCCGGGGCGCGCAGGACCACTCCGACGCAGGTTGCGCGATCGCCTCCCCGTTACGGGTGGAGCCCGCCCGCCGTGCGACGAGCGTCCGGCGCCAGGGCGATCACGCCGGCGCCGGCTCGCTCGATCAGGCCGTGGCTTTCTTCCCGAGAATCCGGTTCATCTTGGTACCGCACGTGGGGCAGATGCCCTGTGCCGCACGACGGCCGTTCGCCAGCTCGACTTCGTGGCCCTCGAACGTCCGCTTCTCTCGGCACTTCACGCAATACCCCTCATACGAAGCCATTGCGACTCCTCCTCGCCGTTCTCGTCCCCTGCGATCTGGGCAGACCCAGGTTCGGGACGGGCATGAACCTAGCGGTGGCTCCCTGCCTACGGGGGGACCCTGGAGTCCAAGAAAGCATGAAAGATACTGAAAACGGCTGAGGGGGCGGCACCGGGCGGGCGAAATGGGTGGGTTCTACGATCTGTCCGTGCCTGACACCTCGCCCGAAGAGACCATCGCCGCCCTCGAAGAGACCTGGTCGGCCACCGCCCAGGCACTGGAGAGCCTCCATCCCGATGCCTGGGACCGGGACACCGACTGTCCCGGCTGGACCGTGCGGGACCACGTCTCGCACATGATCGGGACCGAGTTGAGCCTCCTCGGCACGGCGGCGCCAAGCGCGCCGGACCCGATGCCCGAGCACGTCCGGAACCCCATCGGCGCGTCGAACGAGGCGTGGATCGAGGCCCGGCGGGGCGTGCCGGGGACCGAGGTGCTGGCCGAGTTCGTCGAGGTGACCCAGAAGCGCCTGGGGGAGCTCCGGGCGATGCCGGCGGAGCGGTGGGAGGTGCCCGGCTGGAGCCCGATCGGCGAGGCCCCCTACGGCGAGTTCATGCAGATCCGGATCATGGACAGCTGGGTCCACGGCCAGGACATCCGCTGGGCGATCGACCGGCCCGGCGACCGGGGCGGGCGGGGCGAGGCCGTCGCTCTGCGCCGGCTCACCTCGGGTATGGGGTTCGTCGTCGGGCGGCAGGTCGGCCCGCCCGAGGGCACCACGGTGGTGTTCGACATCGAGGGGCCGCTGGCGCGGGAGCTCGCGATCGGGGTCGAGGGCAAGCGGGCCAATGTCCTCGACGGCGCGCCCGCCTCCCCGACGGTCCGGCTCCGCATGCCGGCCGAGCACTTCGTCCGCCTCGCCTGTGGCCGGGAGGACCCCGAGGCGGTCCTCGACGCCGGCGACGTCGGGGTCGAGGGCGACGCGGAGCTCGGGCGCAAGATCGTGCGATCCATGAACTTCATGATCTGACCCGCCGCGATGGTCGCGGTCGGCGGGGTGGCCACCGGTAGAGTGTGACCTCCCGCTATGCGTGCCTCCGCCGAAGCCGTCGAGGGTTCCAAGGTCCGGCTTTCCGTCCAGGTCGAAGAATCCGAGATGGACCATGCCCTCGAGCAGACCGTGCGCAAGTTGTCGCGCGAGATCCGGGTGCCCGGGTTCCGGCCCGGCAAGGTCCCGCGCCAGGTGCTCGAGGCGCGCCTCGGTGGATCGGGCAGCCTCCGCAGCGAGGCCCTTCGCGAGGCCCTGCCCGAGTTCTACGCCCGCGCCGTCGCCGAGACCGAGCTCGACCCCATCGCGCCACCCAACATCGACATCACCGCCGGGGAGGAGAGCGGCGCCCTCGAGTTCGACGCGCTGGTCCAGGTCCGCCCGACCGTGGCGATCCCCGGCTACGCCGGGCTCCAGGCGACCGTGCCGTCCCTCGCGGTGCCAGACGCCGACGTCGACGCCCAGGTCGACCGCCTCCGGGAGAACGACGGCGAACTGGTCGAGGTCACCCGCAAGGCCAGGGACAAGGACAACGTGACGATCAACCTCCACGCGAAGTCGAGCGGAGGCGAGGAGGTCGTCGCGGCCGACGACTTCTTGTACGAGGTCGGGACCGGCAGCGTGGCCGACGAGCTCGACAACCAGCTGCGGGGGTCCAAAGCGGGCGACGTGCTGGCCTTCCGCGCCCCGGTGGCGGGACGCGGGGACGAGACCCTGGCCTTCAGCGTGCTCGTGAAGGACGTGAAGGAGAAGCGGCTGCCCGAGCCGACCGACGAATGGGTCGCCGAGAACTCCGAGTTCTCGACGCTGCAGGAGCTGCGGAGCGACATCGGCGAGCGGCTCGCCCAGATGCGGCTGATCGAGGCGCGCTTTGCCTGGCGGGAGAACAGCGTGGCCGCGCTCGTCGAGCTCGTCGACGACGACGAGGTGCCCGACTTGCTCGTCGACGAGGAGGTGCGCCGCCGGGTCCACGACCTCGGGCATCGCCTCGAGGAGCAGAAGCTCACGATCGATCAGTTCCTGGCGGCCACCGGTCGCGACGCCGAAGCCCTGCTCGCCGAACTGCGCGTCGACGCGCTGCGATCGGTGAAGGCGGACCTCGCCCTCCGGGCGCTCGCCGACGCCGAGGGACTGCGGGTCGACGACGCGGAGCTGGAGGAGCAACTTTCCGCGAGCGCCGAGCGCCTGCAGGTCGACCCCTCCGAGCTGCGGGACCGGCTCGACCGCGATGGGCGTATCGGCGAGGTACGCTCGGAGCAGAGGAAGGCCAAGGCGCTTACATGGCTGCTTGATCACGTGCAGCTCGTCGATGAAGCGGGGAATCCCGCTTCGCGGGACGATCTGCGAGTGAACTTGGGTGACGACGACCGGGGCGACGAGGTGGAGGTTTCCGTGGAGAGTCAGCAACTCGAGGCAGCGGCACCGGCAGGGGACGCGTCCTGATGTCCGACGGCCGCCTCCGCGCGCAGAACTACCTGGTCCCAACGGTCGTCGAGTCGTCCAACCGCGGCGAGCGCGCCTACGACCTCTATTCCCGGCTCCTGAAGGAGCGGATCGTCTTTCTCGGCACCCCGATCGACGACACGGTCGCCAACCTGGTCTGCGCCCAGCTGCTCTTCTTGGAGTCCGAGGAGCCGGACAAGGACATCCACCTCTACATCAACTCTCCGGGCGGTGACATCACCGCCCTTTTCGCGATCTACGACACGATGAAGTTCCTGAAGCCGGACGTGTCGACCTTCTGCTTCGGGCAGGCGGCGTCGGCCGCCGCCGTCCTGCTGGCGGCCGGGGCCCGGGGGAAGCGCTTCGCTCTTCCCCACGCCCGGATCCTCCTCCACCAGCCGTGGGGCGGTGCCGAGGGACAGGCGAGCGACATTGAGCTCCAGGCCCGCGAGATCCTCCGGATGCGCGACCTGCTCAACCAGATGCTCGCCGCCGACACCGGCCAGACGCTCGAGAAGGTGGGGAAGGACACGGACCGCGACTTCGTGATGACCGCCGACGAGGCGGTGCTCTACGGGGTCATCGACGAGGTGATCAGCACAAGAGAAGCCGCTCCGCTCGAAGCGGTCGGCGCCGCGTAGCAACCAACAGGCTGGCCCAGGGACCGGGTCTAGAGGGAGGTAGGCGTGGCGAAGTTTGGCGAAGGTGGCGATCTGGTCAAGTGCAGCTTCTGCGGCAAGTCGCAGAAGCAGGTGAAGAAGCTCATCGCCGGCCCGGGCGTCTACATCTGCGACGAGTGCATCGACCTTTGCAACGACATCATCGCCGAGGAGCTCACCGAGTCCACCGAGCTCAACTTCGAGGACCTCCCGAAGCCCCGTGAGATCTTCGAGTTCCTGAACGACTACGTCGTCGGGCAGGAGTACGCCAAGAAGATCCTGTCGGTCGCGGTCTACAACCACTACAAGCGGGTCCAGGCCAACCCGAATCCCGAAGAAGGGGTCGAGCTGGCCAAGTCGAACATCCTGCTCCTCGGGCCGACCGGGTGCGGGAAGACCCTCTTGGCCCAGACGCTCGCCCGCATGCTGAACGTGCCGTTCGCCATCGCCGACGCGACCGCGCTGACCGAGGCCGGATATGTCGGCGAGGACGTGGAGAACATCCTCCTCAAGCTGATCCAGGCGGCCGACTACGACGTGAAGCGGGCCGAGACCGGGATCATCTACGTCGACGAGATCGACAAGATCGCGCGCAAGAGCGAGAACCCGTCAATCACACGGGACGTCTCGGGTGAGGGTGTCCAGCAGGCGCTGCTCAAGATCCTGGAGGGGACGACCGCGTCGGTGCCCCCTCAGGGCGGCCGCAAGCACCCCCACCAAGAGTTCATCCAGATCGACACAACGAACATCCTGTTCATCTGCGGCGGGGCGTTCGCCGGGTTGGACAAGATCATCGAGAGCCGGATCGGCCGCAAGGGGATCGGCTTCCGCGCGGATGTGTCGACGACCGAGCGCAACGACGACGAGATCCTCCGCCGGGTCCTCCCCGAGGACTTGATGAAGTTCGGCCTCATCCCCGAGTTCATCGGGCGGTTGCCGGTGGTCGGAGCGGTCTCGCAGTTGTACAAGGACGCGCTGATCCGGATCCTCGTCGAGCCGAAGAACGCGCTGATCAAGCAGTACGCGTACCAGTTCGAGCTGGACGGGGTGGAGCTGGTGCTGACCGACGACGCGCTCGACGCCGTGGCCGACCAGGCGCTGCTCCGGGGGACCGGGGCCCGCGGGCTCAGGGCCATCTTGGAAGAGGTCCTCCTGGACGTCATGTACGACCTGCCGGGTCGCAACGACACCGGCAAGTGCGTCATCGACCGGGCGGTCGTCCTCGAGGGGGTCAACCCCACCCTCGTGCCGCTGACCGAGCCGCCGGCGAAGGCCCCACGGAGTCGCCGGGCCGCCTCGTAAGCTCCGGCCCACCATGGGTGGGCGGTGACACAGATCCCCTTCTCCTCCGTCGGCGACGCGATCGCCTGGCTGGACGGCCACATCGACTACGAGTCGAAGACGCCGAGCCGGCGCGCGCTGCCCACCCTCGACCGGATGCGGGAGCTCGTGCACCTGCTCGGGAACCCCGAACGGACCTACCCGCTCGTGCACCTGACCGGCACCAACGGGAAGGGCTCGACCGCGGCGATGACCACCTCGTTGATAGGGGCCATGGGCCTCTCGGTCGGGACCTACACGAGCCCGAACCTGAGCCGGGTCAACGAGCGGATCGCCCGCAACGGCGAGCCGATCGACGACGAGTCGTTCGCCGCGGTGCTGTCGACGCTGGCCGGCCTGGAGCCGCTGATGGCCGACCGCCCGAGCAGGTTCGACCTGCTGACCGCGGCGGCCTTCGGCTGGTTCGCGGACGTCGCGGTCGACGCGGCGGTCATCGAGGTCGGGGTGGGCGGGACGTGGGACTCCACCAACGTGGTCGAGTCAGAGGTGAGCGTCATCACCAACGTCAGCTACGACCACACCGACATCCTCGGGCCCACCCTCGAGGGCATCGCCGTCGACAAGGCGGGCATCGTGAAGGCCGGGTCGACGTGCGTGGTCGGCGAGCGCCACCCCGGCCTGGCGACGATCATCGAGCAGCGCGCCCGCGAGGCCGGGGCCGAGGCCGTCTGGCTGGCCGGACGCGACTTCGAGTGCCGGTCCAACCGGCTGGCGGTCGGCGGACGCCTCGTCGACATCCAGACGCCGGGCGGCTCCTACGGCGAGGTGCTCGTCTCGATGCACGGCCCCCACCAGGGGGTGAACGCGGCCTGCGCCCTGGCCGCCACCGAGGCGTTCTTCGGCCGGGCGCTCGACGAGGCGGTCGTCGAGGAGGGACTCGGCCGGGTGCGGGTGCCGGGGCGCCTCGAGGTCGTCGGCCGCCACCCGCTGACCCTTGTGGACGGGGCGCACAACGTGGCCGGCATGGAGTCGCTGGCGACCGCCGTCACCGAGGGGTTCCGGGTGGATGGGCCCACGGTCGCGGTCATCGGGATGCTGCGGGGCCGCGATCCGATGGCGATGCTCGCGGCGCTCGCCCCGATCGGCATCTCGACCCTGTACGCATGCGCCCCCGACTCGCCGCGTGCCATCGCGCCCGACGTGGTGGCCGAGGCCGGCCGCGCGCTGGGCCTCGACACCGACGTCGCCGGCAGCGTCGCGGAGGCGATGACGATGGCGAAACCGCAGGTCCCCGACGACGGCCTGCTGCTCGTGGCGGGTTCGCTCTACGTGGTGACCGACGCGCGAGAGCTGCTGCTCGACGCGGCCCGCCGCACCTGACCGCCTCCCGGAACGCGCGGGGCGTGCTGGTAGGGTCCAGCACTCGTGGAACGGACGCTCGTGATCATCAAGCCCGACGCGGTCGAGCGCGGCCTCGTGGGCGAGATCCTCGCCCGCTTGGAGGCCAAGGGCATGCGGTTCGTCGCCGCCGAGCTGCGCCAGATGCCCCTCGAGGTGGCCGAACGCCACTACGAGGAGCACCGGGGGAAGCCCTTCTTCGGCGAACTGCTCGAGTTCATCACCCGCTCGCCCTCACTCGTGGCGCTCGTCGAGGGCCCCGAGGGCGCCCATGCGGTGGTGCGGGGCCTGATGGGAGAGACCGACCCGAAGAAGGCGGCCCCCGGCACGATCCGCGGCGACCTCGGGACCGAGCTGCCCGACAACCTCGTCCACGGGTCGGACTCGCCCCAGTCGGCCGCCCGGGAGATCGCGCTGTTCTTCCCCGACCTCGCCTGATCCGGTCGGTCTACCCCCACACCTCGTCGGCGACCTCGACGATCAGCGCCAGCTTCGCCCGCTGCTCGTCCGCACTGAGGACGTTGCCCTCGACGGTCGAGGAGAAGCCGCACTGCGGTGAGAGGCACAGTTGGTCGAGCGGGACGAAGCGGGCCGCGTCGTCGATCCGCCTCTTGAGCTCGTCCTTGCGCTCGAGCTTGCCGCGCTTCGTCGTGACCAGCCCGAGCACGACCTTCTTGCCCGGTGGCACGAACCGCAGCGGCTCGAACCCGCCGGAGCGCTCGTCGTCGAACTCCAAGAAGAAGCCGTCGACGTTGAGTCGCCCGAACAGCGCCTCGGCGACGAAGTCGTAGCCCCCCTCCGCCGCCCATGACGAGCGGAAGTTCCCACGGCACATGTGGGTCGTGATGGACATCGTCGCTGGTTTGGCGGCGATCGCGGCATTGATCGTGTCGATGTAGGTCTCGTGTTGGTGGTCGGGGTCGCCGCCCTGCCCCGCGATGTAGGCCCGCTGCTCGGGGTCGTTCAGGTAGGCGAGGCTCGTGTCGTCGAACTGGAGGTAGGTGCAACCGAGCTCCGCGAGCGCGGCCACCTCGGCGCGGTACGCCGCGGCGAGGTCCGACCAGAACGCCTCGAGGTCGGGGTAGACCGTCTCGTCGATGGCGGCCCGGCCGCCCCGGTAGTGGACCATGCTCGGCGAGGGGATCGTCAGCTTGGGCGTGGCCGCGGTCACCATCGAGGCCAGCGACACGAAGGCGGAGGCGAAGATCGGGTGGTCGAGATGCACCGGGGCGTTCACCGCGAGCCCCGACGGGGTGAACGAGAGCGTCTCCTTCTCGTTGCGGAACGCGACCGAGATGGTGCCCTCGGTGCGCTCGATGCCGCCGAGTTGGTAGATGAAATCCATGTGCCACGACGCCCGGCGGTACTCGCCGTCGGTGGCCGATCGGAGCCCCACCGACTCCTGCATGACGACCGCGTCCCGGATCGCCTCGTCCTCGGCGGCGCTCAGCTCGTCGGCCGAGATCGCCCCGGCGGCGTGCTGCTCCCGGGCGGCGAGGAGGGCGGGGGGCCGGAGCAGGCTGCCCACGTGGTCGGCCCGGAACGGCGGACGTTCGTTCGCCATGGCATGTCACCCCCTTCCGCCGCAACCTAGTGGGTGCCTCCAAGGGGCCCCACCTGGGCGAACGGCTTCGGAGGGGGCGGAGCGTGCCGGCGGGGCCCAACGAGCGGATTTGTGCCCACCGAAGGCCCCCGAACGCGAGTTACACTGCTGTTGTTCTAATTGCCGCTGCGTTCCACCTGTCGGGGGACATTCGGCGGCCTTGTGCGCCCATGCGCCGTTCCCGTAGCCTTGGCCGACCGACGTGACGGCTGTGACGGCCGCGAGTCGCTACTCCGCCGAGGGGGAACGAGACCCGATGCCTGACAATCGCCTGTTCCTGCTCGGACGCGACATGGCGGTCGATCTCGGCACGGCGAACACCCTCGTCTACGTCCGTGGGCGCGGCATCATCCTCAACGAGCCCTCGGTGGTCGCCGTCGACGTGAAGGATGGCCGCCCGCTCGCGGTCGGGGCCGAGGCGAAGCGCATGATCGGGCGCACGCCCAGCAACATCCAGGCCATCCGGCCGTTGAAGGACGGGGTGATCGCGGACTTCGAGATCTGCGAGAAGATGCTCCGCTACTTCATCCATCGCGTGCACCAGCGCCGTTTCGCGAAGCCGCGCATGGTGATCTGCGTGCCCTCGGGCATCACCGGCGTGGAGCAACGAGCCGTCATGGAGGCTGCGGAGTACGCGGGCGCGCGCAAGGCCTACATCATCGAGGAGCCGATGGCCGCTGCAATCGGTGCCGGCCTGCCCGTGCACGAGCCCACCGGCAACATGGTGGTCGACATCGGTGGTGGGACCACCGAGGTCGCGGTCATCTCGCTCGGCGGCATCGTGACGTCGCAATCGATCCGGATCGGCGGCGACGAGCTCGACGAGGCGATCGTGGCATTCGTGAAGAAGGAGTTCAGCCTCGCTCTCGGTGAGCGCACCGCCGAGGAGATCAAGATCACCCTCGGCTCGGCCTACCCGCTCGAGGAGGAGCTGCACGCCGAGATCCGTGGCCGCGACCTGCTGAGCGGTCTGCCGAAGACGGTGATCGTTTCGACCGAAGACATCCGCCGGGCGATCGAGGAGCCGGTCAGCGCCATCATCGACGCGGTGAAGACGACGCTCGACCGCACCCCGCCGGAGCTCGCGGCCGACCTCATGGAGCAGGGCGTGGTGCTCACCGGCGGTGGTTCGCTGCTGCACGGACTAGACGCCCGGCTCCAGCATGAGACCGGGATGCCGATCGTCGTGGCCAGGGACCCGCTGAACTGTGTGGCGATCGGGAGTGGTCAGTGCCTCGAGGAGTTCGAGGCTCTCAAGCAGGTTCTGATCACTTCGTCATCCCGCTGATCCGGCGGGTGATTCGAGGGCGTGGCTGGGCCGCGGCGTTCTCGCCGCACATTGGTCATGGTCGCCGTGCTGGTGCTCGTCTCGGTGACCCTCATCACCTTCGACGAACGTAGCGGGACCAACCACCTCACCTCGGGCCTGAAATCAGTCGCCCACGATGTCTTCTCCCCGCTCATCGCCGGGGTCAACGACATCCTGCGACCGATCGGCGACTTCTTCGCCGGCTCGGTGCACTACGGCGCTCTCCAGGCCGAGAACCAACGGCTACAGGCGACGATCGGAAGTCTCGAGCTGCAGTTGCGCGAGACCCAGGGGCTGGCCAAGCAGGAGCGCGAGCTGCGCGCGCTCGATCACCTCGCGTTCCTGCCCGACGCGAAGACCGTGACCGCCCAGATGATCAACTTCAACCTCTCGGGCTTCGACGCCGACATCACCATCTCGAAGGGCCGCGGCGATGGCGTGACCGTCGGTGAGCCGGTCGTGGGCGCCGGCGGCCTGGTCGGACGGGTCATCGAAGCCAGCCACAGCACCGCCCAAGTGCAGTTGCTCACCGACAGCGGCTCCTCGGTCGGCGTGGCGTTCGGGCCGAGCAACCAGATCTACGCGCAGGTCTTTGGCCAAGGGGCAGGGAGCCCGTTGTCGGTCGAGTACATCCCGGCCCAAACGCCGCTGCACAAGGGCGAGAAGATGTACACGAACGGCCTCCAGGGCGGTGCGTTTCCGGCCGGGATCCCCGTCGGGGTGATCCATTCGTTCCGCTCGACGGTCGGAACCGCGTCGATGGTCGTCACGATGACCCCGCTCGCCGACCTGAGCCAGCTGGCGTTCGTCGATGTGGTCCAGTCGGAGCCGCCCCTGTGACCGGCAAGGAGATTCCTCGGGCTCTGCTGCTGCTCCTCGTGGTGCTCACATTGCAGCTCACGGTGGTTCTCGACATCCGCATCGGCGGCGCCCATCCGGACCTGATCGTCGGGCTGGCCGTGACCGCCGGCCTGGCCGGCGGGACTCAACGTGGGGCGCTCATCGGATTCTTCTCGGGGATCGCGCTCGATCTGTTCCTCCCGACCCCGTTCGGCCTGAGTGCCCTGGTCGGGACGGCAATCGGCACCGCCGCCGGGCAGCTCGCGGCCTCCGGGGTGGACCGGACCAACCCGCTCTTCCTCCCAGGGGTCGCGGCCCTCGGCAGCGCGATCGGGGTCATCATGTTCGCGGTGTTCGGGACGATCCTCGGCCAGCCCGACATGTTGACGGCCGGCCTCGGTGCGGTGGTCGGGGTGGTCGCACTGGCCAACGCACTGGCCAGCTACCCGCTCGTCCGGGCTTGCAACTGGGCCTTCGGTCAGGAGGTTTCAGGCTCCGCCTGGCGGGGGTCACTCGTCACGGGTGACGCGCCGTGAGCCGGCGTTCCATCTGGCGTCCTACCGGGCGCAAGCGCCGGTTCATGCGCCCGGCGGCCTCCGCGCTGCGCCCGCCCCGCCGGGTGCGGCGGAGCCCGCGGATGCGGCCCCGGCGGAGCGTGAATGTCGGCGCGCTCGTCGCGTCCCCCCAGGAGGTCCCCTCCCGACCGAATGTGCGGATGGGGGTGATCGGGCTGCTCTTCCTCGGCCTGTTCGCCACGATGGTGCTGCGCCTCTGGGACCTCCAGGTCATCGGCCAGAGGACTGCCAGCGCGGCCGTGGCCCACAACACCGTCCGGGTGGTGGCCGTGCCCGCCGCCCGGGGCCAGATCCTCGACCGCAACGGGGTGGTGCTCGTCGGGGACCAGATCGAAGAGCAGATCGTGCTGTCGCGCTATGAGGCGGCGGTCGACCCGGCCATCATCGCGAAGGTGGCCGCGCTGGTCGGCGAGACGCCGGCCCAGATCACCACGGCGCTCAAGGACTCCCAGTACAGCGTCTACCAGCCCGTCCCGGTGCTCACCGGCGCGCCGATGGCCACCATCCAGTACCTCGACGAACACCAGTCCGAGTTCCCGGGGGTGAGCGTGCAGCAGACCTCGGTGCGCACCTACCCCCAGGGCGGCACCACCGCGACCCACGTGCTCGGCTACGTGGGCCCGATCTCGGCGCTGGAGCTGAAGGAGAACCCGAACGCCGGCTACCAGCCCTCGAGCCAGGTCGGCCAGAGCGGGCTCGAGCACGAGTACGAGCAGCTGCTGCGCGGGGTGGACGGCAAGGACGAGCTCTCGGTCAACGCCGCCAACCAAGTGGTCGGCACGCTGCACAAGTCCGCGCCCCAGGAGGGGGACGTCCTCGTGACCAACCTCGACACCAACCTGCAGGAGGAGGTCCAGTCGGCGCTGCAGGCCGACATCGAGGCCGACCGCAACATCCAGGACAAGAGCACCAACCTGTACCCGGCGGCCACCGACGGAGCGGCGATCGTCGAGAACGTCAACACCGGCGCCATCGTCGCCATGGCCTCGTACCCGACGTACAACCTGAACGAGTGGGTCGGGGGCATCTCGCCCGCCAACTACAACTCTCTCACCACGCAATGCAGCGCGACCTCGGGCTGCCCGCTCAACAACGACGCGATCCAGGGCCTCTTCACCCCCGGCTCCACCTTCAAGCTCGTCACCGCGACCGCGGCGCTGAAGGACGGGCTCATCAATCCCGGGACCTACATCGACGACACCGGGACCTACACGGCGAACGGATGTCACCCCAACTTCGCCAGTCCCGGATGTGCCTTCAAGGACGCCGAGGCCCTGGGTGCCGGCGAGGTCAACCTCGTTAACGCGCTTACGATCTCGGACGACTTCTACTTCTACAGCCTCGGCGACGACTTCTACGACAACACGACGCGGTTCGGATCGACCCCCATCCAGAACATGGCGGACGGCTACGGGCTCGATCAGGTGACCGGCATCGACCTGCCCAACGAGGCCCAGGGCCGGGTCGACAGCCAGCCCGAGCGCCAGCTCCTGCACAAGGAGGCCCCGGCCGCGTTCCCCAACACCACCTGGTACGCCGGCGACAACATCGAGATGGCGTTCGGGCAGGGGGCCACGGTGGTGACCCCGCTCGAGCTCACCAACGCGTACGCCACCTTTGCCAATGGCGGCACTCGCTATCAGCCCGAGGTGGGGGCAGGGATCATCAACCCGGGGACCGACCGGGTGGTGAAGCGGATCCAGCCACGGGTGACCGGCCATGTCTCGATCCCGCCGGCCGACTACGGGGCGATCCTCCAGGGGCTGGAGGGCGTCGTCGAGAGCGGCACCGCCTCGGGCGCCTTCCGCCAGTACGCGGGGTTCAGCCTGGGCTCCTACCAGATCGCCGGGAAGACCGGCACCGCCGACACCTGCAGCGGCACCTGCAACAGGGGGGTGGACGAGCCCAATGCGTGGTTCGTGGCGTTCGGCCCGATCCCGAACCCCCAGTACGTCGTCCTGATGGTCGTCGCCCACGGTGGCTACGGCGCCTCGGCCGCCGCCCCGGGCGTCATCAACATCTTCAACTACCTGGTGAAGAACCCGATCGGAGCGGTCCACCTCCCCACCCCGAACAGCCCGCCCTCCCAAGCCGCGACGGCGCCGAACACCCCCGCGGCCCCGAGATCGTCGACCACGACCACCACGACGACCGGCCCGTCGCACGGTTGAGGGGCCTCAAAGGCTCTCGGACCTAGACTGGCCGCTCCGTGGAGACGCTCTGGCCGCGCATCGAACCGCTGCTCGAGGGCGTCGCCAAGCCGGCCCGCTACATCGGCGGTGAGCAGGGTGCCCTCCGTCCGGAGCACACCCCCGCCCGGGTGGCGTGGCTGCTCATCTATCCCGACACCTACGAGATCGGGCTGCCCAACCAGGGCCTCCAGATCCTCTACGAGCTGTTGAACGAGCGCCCGGACGCGCTCGCCGAGCGGACGTATGCCCCGTGGCTCGACATGGAGGCGGCCATGCGGGAAGCGGGGGTCCCGCTGTTCTCGGTCGAGAACCACCTGCCCGCTCGGGCCTTCGACGTGCTCGCGTTCAACCTGTCGGCCGAGCTCGTCTACACGAACGTCCTCAACCTCATCGACCTGGCCGGTGTGGCGGTACGGTCCGCCGAACGCACCGCCGACGATCCGCTGGTGGTGGCGGGCGGTCACTGCGCCTTCAACCCCGAGCCGCTCGCCGACTTCGTGGACGCCTTCGTCCTCGGCGACGGCGAGGAGGTGGTCGGCGAGGTCAACGATGTCGTCGCGGCGTGGAGGGAGGCCGGGGCGCGATCGCGACCCCAGCTCCTCGAGCGTCTGGCGACCGTCGAGGGCGTCTATGTCGCCGCGCTCTATGAGGTGGCGTTCGACGGGCCCCGCCAGGTGGCTCGGGCCGCGCCGGTGGGCGGGGCCCCGCCCGAGGTGGTGAAGCGGACGATCGCGGACCTGGCCGAGTGGCCGTATCCGAAGCACCAGCTCGTCCCGCTCACCGAGGTGGTCCACGACCGCCTCAACGTCGAGGTGTTCCGCGGCTGCACCCGGGGCTGCCGGTTCTGCCAGGCTGGGATGATCACCCGGCCGGTCCGGGAGCGCCCGGCCGGCCAGGTCCGGGCCATGATCCGGGCCGGCCTCGAGCGGACGGGCTACGACGAGGTCGCCCTCACCTCGCTGTCGACGGCGGACTTCTCCTCGATCGAGGACACGGTCCGGGCGGTGGTGGGCGGGGAGTGCGGGGACCAGCAGGTTTCGGTGAGCCTCCCGAGCCTGCGGGTCGACGCCTTCACGGTTGCGACCGCCACGCAGATCGCGCGGGCCCGCCGCACTGGTCTCACGTTCGCCCCCGAAGGGGGCACCTGGCGGATGCGGCGGGTGATCAACAAGCTCATCACCGAGGAGGACCTCTACGGCGCGGTCGATGCGGCGTTCTCCAACGGTTGGCGCCGCGTGAAGCTGTACTTCCTCATCGGACTGCCGACCGAACGAGACGAGGATGTGCTCGGGATCGCAGAGCTCGGGCGCCGATGCGTCGAGATCGGCCGCCACCACCACCGCGGCCCCACGGTGGTGGCTTCGGTCGGGGGATTCGTCCCGAAGCCCCAGACCCCGTTCCAGTGGTTCGGCCAGGACACCGTCGACGAGCTCCGTCGCAAGGTGCATCTCTTGAAGGACGCCTGCAGGACCACGCGCGGCCTCACGCTGCGCTGGCACGACCCGGAGGCCACGGTGGTCGAGGGACTCGCTTCCCGGGGGGACCGGCGCCTCGGAGCCGTGATCGAGCGGGTGTGGCGGGCGGGCGGCACGTTCCAGGAGTGGTCCGAGCGCTTCGACCTGTCGATGTGGGAAGAGGCGCTCGCCGCCGAGGGGCTGTCGCTCGCGGAGCTCGTATACCGCGACCGGGACGAGGCCGAGGTCCTGCCCTGGGACCACCTGTCGGCCGGCCTGCACCGCGACTTTCTGTGGTCGGACTGGCGGGACGCACTCGACTCGGTGGCGGTCGAGGACTGCCGGTGGACGCCCTGTTACGACTGCGGCGCCTGCACCGACGCCGGGCTCGAGCACGTGGTCGCGTCCGGCGTGCCTCCCGCCGGCGGGAGTCAGGGGACCGGCCAGGACCTGGGAAGCGGGGAGCGCATCCCGGTCCGCTTCGTCACGGCCGCCGGGGCGCGCTGATGGCGACGCGCCTTCGCATCCGCTTCTCCAAGGTCGGGAAGATCCGCTTCACGAGCCACCGCGACGTGGCCCGGATGTGGGAGCGGGCGTTGCGCCGGAGCGGCCTCCCGGTGGCCCGCTCCCAGGGTTTCAACCCGCGGCCCCTGCTGGCCTTCGGCCTGGCCCTCCCGACCGGGGCGGAGTCCCTGGCCGAGTACCTCGACGTGAGCCTTGTCCCCGCCGACGGGTCGGAATTGCCTGCCGACCTGGGCGTCCTCGCCGCCGAGCTGACCGCCGCGCTTCCGGAGGGAATCGACGTGCTGGCGCTGGCGACCGTCCCGAGTGATGCCGGTTCGCTGCAGCAAGAAGTAACATCGTGTTCCTGGGATCTGGAGGTGCGCAACGTGACGGCATCGGAACTGGCAAGGAGGGTCGAGCAGCTGCTCGACGCTCCGAGCGTTTCGGTGCAGCGTGAGCGCAAGGGTCGTCAACACGACGACGACCTCCGTCCCTCGGTCCGGACGCTCGTGCTGTCGTCGCTGAACGGGGTGGAAACCCCGGGCGAGACGTCCGTACGGCTTCGGGCTGATGTGGCCACCCGCCCGAGGGGCGTCCGCCCCCGGGAGCTGGTCGAGGCGCTCGGCACCGATCTGGTGCTGGCCTTAGCCCGCAGAACGCAACAGTGGATAGAGCATGAAGGCGCACGCCGCGAGCCGCTTGTGGCCGACGACCGCGTCCTCGCCCTCATCGCTCCGCACGCGATGGAGCGTGCGTCGTGAGCATCTCGAGGAGGGTCTTCCCTCATGACCGATTCGATGGCCGGCGTCCCCGCACCAGGGAACGCCGGGATGGACGATCCCCCGCGCGGGGAACCCGAAACCAACGGGGCGGCCCCGCCGCCTGAAGCCGACGCGGCCCCCGGGCCGCCGCGGCCTCGTATCGGCGACACCCGCCCCGCGCCGCCGCGCCCGGTGCCCCGCCCGGTCGTCGGCGGGCCGGTGGCAAACGGTGCCCCCCCGCCGCAGCCGCCCGCCGCGGTGGTCGGTGGCGAGGTGCCCGCGGACGGCGACGAGGCCGCGCCGAAGCGTTCCCGTTCGAGGCGCCGGGGAGGCCGGTCCTCGCGCGGCCGGTCGGTCGGGCGGTACTTCATGTGCGTGCACGTCCAGCCCGAGCTCACCCAGATCGCCATGCTCGAGGGGCGCTCGCTGGTCGAGCACTACGTCGCACGCGGCTCGGACGAGACGACCCAGATCGACGGGAACATCTACTGGGGGCGGGTCCAGAACGTGCTCCCGGGCATGGAGGCGGCGTTCATCGACATCGGGATCCCGAAGAACGCCGTCCTCTACCGGGGCGACGTCCGCTACGACCGTGACGACATCGAGTCGTCCACGGCCAAGGAGCAGCCGCGCATCGAAGACGTGCTCCGCCCGGGCCAGACGATCCTCTGCCAGGTCACGAAGAACCCGATCGGGGCCAAGGGAGCCCGGCTGACCCAGGAGGTCTCCCTCCCGGGACGCTTCGCCGTGCTCGTCCCGAACAGCGGCACCTTCGGGATCTCGAAGCGCCTCGGGGACAACGAGCGCCGGCGTCTCCGGCGGATCATCGACGACGTCCGGCCGGCCGGCCACGGGCTCATCGTGCGTACCGCCGCCGAGGGCGCGACCGCCGACGAGCTCGCTCGCGACGTGGCGACGCTGCTCGAGCAGTGGACCGCCATCGAGGCCGAGGCGTCCCGCTCCGACCAGCCCCGCCTCCTCTATCGGGAGCCCGACCTGGCGGTGCGGCTGCTGCGCGAGGAGCTCAACACGGAGTACCGGGCGGTGATCATCGACGACCCCGCCCTCTACGAGCAGGTGCGGCGGTACGTGGCGTCGGTGAGCCCCGAGCTTGCCGAGCGGGTGGAGCTGTACGACACCGAGATCGAGCCGCTCCCGCTCTTCGAGCGCTACCACGTGCACGAGCAGCTCCACAAAGCGCTCGACCGCAAGGTCTGGCTGCCCTCGGGGGGCTCGCTCATCATCGAGCGCACCGAGGCGCTCACCGTGATCGACGTCAACACCGGGAAGAACGTCGGCAAGACCAACCTCGAAGAGACCGTCTACCGCAACAACCTGGAGGCGGCCGAGGAGGTCGCCCGACAGCTCCGGCTGCGCGACATCGGCGGGATCATCGTCATCGACTTCATCGACATGGAGATCCGGGAGAACCGCGACAAGGTCGGCTCTGCGCTCCGGACCGCCCTCGCCCGGGACAAGACCCGCACCCAGGTCGGCGACATCTCCGAGCTCGGCCTCGTCGAGATGACCCGCAAGCGCATCTCGGAGGGTCTGATCGAGTCGCTGTCGACCACCTGTGAGATCTGCAGCGGGCGCGGGATCGTCCTCGACACTGCCGCGTTGTAGGCCCCGCTCAGCCGTGTCCGGGTGCGCGCACCGGGGCACGTGACGCCCGGGCGAGCGTCGCGGTGACCTCGGCGGTGCAGGCCGGGTCGCCGCACTCGCACCCGAACGCGCGCCCGGTCGTCTCGGCGTCGCCGCGGGCCCAGGGCCTGGCGAAGTAGCCGCGCACCTGCGCCACCACCTCCAGGTTGGCCTCCCGCAGCAGCGCCGCACGCTCCGCCGGCCCGGACGCCCTCGGTCCGGCGGCGAGGGCGTCGGCGAACCGCGCCTCGACCAGCCCGACCACCTCGTCGATGCCGAGGCTCCCGTCGATCGTGAGGACGGGGACCCCGTGCTCGGCGGCCTCGCGCGCCTTCACCTCGCGCAGCAGCCGGTAGAGGGTCCTCTGCCCTGGCGACACCCCCGCGTCGCGAAGCCGGGCGTCCTGGAACTCGGCGGTCGGGACCAGCCAGAGGGCCACGGGCGCGGCATCGGCCGGCACCGCGACCCCCTCGGCGACGACGAGCGGGGACGCCGGCAGGCCGTCGAGGTCGGCGCGCACCATCGAGCCTCGCTCGTCGAGGAAGGTCATCTCGAGCATCTCCTCGGGGCTGGCGTGCTCCCAGCGTTCCTCGGGGTCCATCGCCTCCCAGCGGGCCGCCGCCGCCACCCCCGACGCGATCGCCCGGTCGAGGTGGTCCCACGTGCGGGTGTCGGCGCAGTAGAGGCGCAGCCCGTGGCGTCGGGCCAGGCGGGTCGCCACGGTCGTCTTCCCGCTGCCCGGCGCCCCCCCGATGCACAGCGCATCGCCCACGGCTGGATCCTCCCTCGGGCCGGGGGTCACCCGGCCTCGGGTAACATTCTCAGTTCATGTACGCGGTCGTCCGCACCGGGGGCAAGCAGGAACGGGTGAGCGAGGGCCAGCGGGTGGCCGTCGAGCTGCTCGACGCGCCGATCGGCGGCCAGGTCGAGCTCGAGGCGGTGCTCATCGTCGACGGCGACACCGTGCTGGCCACGCCCGAGCAGCTGGCCGGGGCGACCGTCCGGGCCCAGGTGGTGGCCGAGGGCCTTGGGCCCAAGATCCGGGCCGGGACCTACAAGTCGAAGAGCAACCAGCGCCGCCGTTGGGGCCACCGCCAGCGCCTGACCATCATCGAGATCCAATCCATCCCGGGGACGACCGCCAAGAAGGCCGCCCCCCGTCGCAGCCGGGCCAAGGCTGCGGCGACGGCCGAGTAGGAGCCCAGATGTCCAAGACCAAGGGTGGCGGCTCGACCCGCAACGGACGGGACTCCAATGCCCAGCGGCTGGGGGTGAAGGTGTTCGACGGCACCACGGTGTCGGCCGGCTCGATCATCGTGCGCCAGCGGGGGACCCGGGTGCACCCGGGATCCGGGGTGGGCCGGGGCGGCGACGACACCCTGTTCGCCCTGCGCGACGGCGTGGTGAAGTTCGGCCAGCGTCGCGGCCGCAAGCTCGTCGACGTCCTGGCCGACTCCTAGGCGGGTCCCCCGGCAGGGGGGCCGTAGGATCGTGGGTGTGGAGGAGCGCTATCACCCGCCCCTCGAGGAATACCTCGAGACCATCCACTCGCTGCGCGAGGAGGGGACCCCGGTCATCCAGGCGCGCATCGCCGAGCGGCTGGGCCGCTCCGCTCCGTCGGTCTCCGAGATGCTCGACCGGCTGGCCGGCGAGGGGTACGTCCGCCGCGAGGGGCGGGTCGTCGAGCTGACCAAGCCGGGGGCCACCCTGGCCGCCAAGGTGGTGCGTCGGCACCGGCTGGCCGAGCGGTTCCTGGTCGACGTGCTCGGCCTGCCCTGGCACAAGGCCCACGTCGAGGCGGGCGTCTGGGAGCACGTCATCTCCGACGACGTGGAGGAGCGCCTGGTGGTGATCTTGGGCAACCCCTCGACCTGCCCCCACGGCAACCCGATCCCCGGGGCCGAATCACCCGACCCGGTCGACGAGCGGCCGCTCGCCGACGTCGAGACCGGCACCACGGTGCGCCTCGAGCGGATCTCCGAGGACGTCGAGATCGACATGGGCTCGCTCGTCTACCTCGACGAACACGGGTTCATCCCCGGCGCGACCGCGCTCGTGTCGTCGCGCGCCCCCGACGGGACGCTCGTGCTCGAGGTCGGCGACTCGACCGTCGCATTCGGCTCCGACCTCTCGCGCCGCCTCTTCGTCGCCGCCGTCTGAGCGGCCGGCCATGTCGGGGTTCGTCGACGGGGCGCAGCTCCACGCGAAGGCGGGAGACGGCGGAGCCGGGGCCGTGTCCTTCCGGCGCGAGGCCCACGTGGACCGGGGCGGGCCGGACGGGGGGAGCGGCGGCGACGGCGGCGACGTCTGGGTCGTCGCTTCCAGGAATCAGGCCTCGCTCATCGGCTTTCGCGACCATCCCCACCGGCGCGCCGGCGACGGCGCCCACGGCGCATCGAAGCGCAAGACCGGCGCGTCGGGGGCCGACCTCGAGGTCCCGTTGCCGGTCGGCACCGTCATCCGCGACCGCGGCGGCGAGGTGCTGTGCGATCTCACCGCCGAGGGCGACCGGTGGCTGGCGGCCCGGGGTGGCCGGGGCGGTCGCGGGAACTCGACGTTCCTGTCGAACCGCCGACGGGCCCCCTCCTTCGGCGAGCAGGGCGAGCGGGGCGAGGAGCGGTGGCTGGCCCTCGAGCTCAAGCTGGTGGCCGACGTCGCCATCGTCGGCTTCCCGAACGTGGGCAAGTCGACCCTCATCTCGACGATCTCGGCCGCGAAGCCGAAGGTCGCCGACTACCCGTTCACCACCCTCGAGCCGCACCTCGGCGTCGTGACGATCCCGGGCGGCGACTCCCACTTCGTGGTGGCCGACATCCCGGGCCTCGTGGAAGGGGCCGCCGAGGGCAAGGGGCTCGGTCACGAGTTCCTCCGGCACGTCGAGCGGGCGCGCGTGCTGCTCGTGCTGGTCGACCTGGCCGGCGGCGGCGGGGTGGACCCGGACACCCAGCTCCGGGTCCTGCTGGCCGAGCTCGGTCGCTACCAGCCCGACCTCCTGGACCGGCCCCGCCTCGTCGTCGGATCCAAGGCCGACCTGGTGGGCGACCGGGTGGCCGACACCGGGTCGACCGACCTCGATATCTCGGCCGCGACGGGGGTCGGCCTGGGCGAGCTGGTCGGCCGGCTGGCCGTCCTCGTCGACACCGCCCGCGCCGCCGAGCAGCCGGCCCGCCCCGCCGTGGTCGTCCACCGGCCCTTCGGCGAGCAGGTGGAGGCGGTGCGGCTCGGGCCCGGCGTGTTCGAGCTGGTGGGGCGCTCGGCGGAGCGGGCCGTCGCGTTGTCGGACCTGACCGACGACCAGGCCCTCGACGTCGTGCTGGGCCGGCTCCGGCGGCTCGGGGTGGACCGGGTCCTCGCCCGGGCGGGCGCCCGGGACGGGGACGAGGTCAGGGTCGGCGAGCTCTCGTTCACCTGGTACCGGGAGGGGCCCGACGGGGCCCTCGACCCGGCCGCTCAGGGGACCGACACTCCCGGGAGGCGACGGAGGGGTCCGGGGTGAGCGGGACGCGCGTCCCCGTGCTCGTGGTGAAGCTCGGCACGACCTCGGTCACCTCCGACGGCGGCCGGGTCGACGAGACCGTCATCGCGTCGATCTGCGAGCAGATCGCGTCGCTCCGGGCGGGCGGGCGTCGAGTCGTCGTCGTGAGCTCCGGGGCGATCGCGGCCGGCTGGGCCGCCCTCGGGGACGGCCGGGCCCGTTCGGGAGATCCGGCGGTGCTCCAGGCGGTCTCCGCGGTCGGTCAGCCCCGGGTCATCGCGGCCTGGGCGGCGGGGCTCGGCATCCACGGGCTCGCTGCCGGCCAGGTCCTGCTCGCCCCGCTCGACTTCGTGCACCGACAGCAGTACCTGCACGCCCGCCAGACCCTGGCCCACCTGCTCGACCTCGGGGTCGTGCCGGTCATCAACGAGAACGACGCGGTCGCCGACGACGAGATCCGCTTCGGCGACAACGACCGGCTGGCCGCCCTCGTGGCCCACCTGGTCGGCGCGGAGCGCATGATCCTGCTCACCGACACCGCCGGACTGCTGACCGCCGACCCCCGACGGGTCGCCGAGGCCTCGCTCATCGAGGAGGTCGTCGAGATCGACCACCAGCTCGAGCTGCGCGCCGGGGGACCGGGCTCGGTCGGGAGCGGCGGGATGGCGTCCAAACTCGCGGCGGCGAAGATTGCGACCTGGTCGGGGATCGAGACCGTGATCGCCGAGGCGGGTCGGCCCGGGGTCCTGACCCGCGTGGTTGCCGGGGAGCCGGGGGTGGGCACCGTGTTTCGGGCGCGCCCTCGCACCCTGCCGGCCCGCAAGCTGTGGATCGCGTTCGCGCTCGGGTCCTCGGGGACGGTCGTAATCGACGACGGGGCGCGGCGGGCCCTCGTCGAGGGCGGCCGCTCGCTGCTCGCGGCCGGGGTGGTGTCGGTGGCTGGACGGTTCGAGCCCGACGACGCCGTGGAGGTCCACGACGCCGCGGGGGTGCTCGTGGCCAAGGGTCTCGTCCGGTGCCCGTCCTCCCGGGCCGCCGAGTGGGTCGGGAGGCGCTCGGATGAGCTCCCCGACGACCTCGCCCGGGAGCTCATCCACCGCGACGACATGGTGGTGCTGGGGGAGTAGCGCCCAGGACGCGGCGGTCAGACCGTGTCGCCCACCGCCGTCTGTTGCCAGAAGGAGATCTCGGGCGGTCCGGTCGCCCCGGCCTCCTCCATCAGGCCCGGGATCTCGGTGGCCGCCTCGAAGAACGCCTGGAACGACTTCTCGTCGGGCCACTCGTCGACCACCAGGAGCTCGGTGTCGCTGGCCCAGAACCGGTGATGGATCAGCCCATGGGAATTCGCCTGCTTGATGATCCCGGACAACAGGTCGGGCTTGGCCCGGGCGATCTCCTCCAGCTTCTTTGCCGAGGCCGGGATCTTCAAGGTGACGAGGACGGTCATGGGTCTTCCCTTCGTGGGTCGGTACCGGCGGGCCCCCCGGGGCCCCCGCGATCGGTGTGCGGCCGAGGCCGGACCACCGGCATAGCACCCCCGCCGATGGTAGGCATCGGGGCGGTGGAAGAAACCGGGTGGAGCCTGGTCGAGGCCGACGGGGCCAGGGTGTTCGGGACCCGCTGGGCCCCGGCGCAGCCGCGGGCGGTGGTCCAGGTCGCCCACGGGTGGGCCGAGCACCGCGGGCGCTACCGCCGGCTGGCCGGGGCGCTGTGCGACGCCGGGTACGCGGTGTGGGCCGACGACCACCTCGGCCACGGCGAGACGGGCGTGCACGCCGGGGGCCTGGGCGACCTCGGCCCCCGGGGGATGGAGGGGGTGCTCGAGGCGCTCGGCGCGGTGACCGGGAGGATCCGCACCGCCGAGCCCGGCCTGGCGATCTGCCTGCTCGGCCACTCATGGGGGTCGTTCCTGGCCCAGCGGCTGGTCCGCTCGGCCGGCGCGGACTATGCCGCGCTGGTCCTCACCGGGACGACCCGCCGGGCTCCGGGGGCACCCCGGCGGGCCCCGGCGGCCCCGGGCGGCGGGTACGACTGGCTGTCGCGCGACCCCGCCGAGGTGGCCGCGTACGACGCCGATCCATGGTGCGGGTTCGAGAACCTGACGGTGAGGCCGGCGGACGCCCGGCGCGCGGTCCTCGACGAGGGGACCGACGCGACGATCCCGCCCGACCTGCCCGTCCTCATCCTGAACGGGTCGGACGACCGGGTCGGCGGGGAAGAGGGCGGGACCCGGCTGGCCGACGCGTACCGCGCCGCCGGCCTCCGCGACGTCACCCTCGTCGTCTACCCCGGCGCCCGGCACGAGGTGTTCAACGAGACCAACCGGGACGAGGTCACCGCCGACCTGGTCGCCTGGCTGTCGAGCCGGCTCGGCTGAGAGGGCGCCCAAAGGGGTCTCGCAGGCCCCGAACTAAGCTGCACCGATGGCCGCAGAGCTCGCGAGCTTGGGGGTCCGCGCCAAGGCCGCGGTGAAATCGATCTCCACTGCGTCCTCGGCCGCGCGCGACGAGGCACTCCTGGCGGCGGCCGACCTCCTGGTCGCCGGCACCGCGCCGCTGCTCGAGGCCAACCGAGCCGACCTCGAGCGGGCCCGGCAGGGCGGCCTGGCCGCCAGCGCCCTCGACCGGCTGTCGCTGGATGCGGCCCGGGTCGAGTCCATGGCGGCGGGGCTTCGGGGCGTCGCGGCCCTCCCGGACCCGGTCGGCGAGGTGGTCGATGGCTCGGTCCGGCCGAACGGACTGCGGATCGAGCGGGTGAGGGTGCCGCTCGGCGTCGTGGGCATCATCTACGAGAACCGGCCCAACGTGACGAGCGACGCCGCCGGCCTCTGTCTCAAGTCGGGCAACGTGGCCTTCCTCCGGGGTTCGTCCTCCGCCCTCGAGTCCAACCGGGCGGTCGTGGCGGTCCTGCGGGAGGCGCTCGACAAGGCCGGGTTGTCCGAGGACGGGGTCCTGCTCGTCGAGGACACCAGCCACGAGACCGCCCTCCAGTTCATGCGGATGCGGGGCGTGATCGACTGCCTCATCCCCCGCGGTGGCCGCCAGCTGATCGAGCTCATGCTGGAGCACGCCACCGTGCCCTACGTCCTCGACGGCGACGGCAACTGCCACGTGTACGTGGACGCGTCGGCCGACCTCGAGATGGCCGCCGAGATCATCGCCAACGCGAAGACCCAGCGGCCGGGGGTGTGCAACGCCGCGGAGAGCCTGCTCGTGCACACCTCGGTGGCCGAGGAGTTCCTGCCGTTGGCGGCCCGGGTCCTCCCCGACGTCGAGCTGCGGGCCGACGCCCGCGCCGGGGCGCTGCTGCCGGGGGCGGTGCCCGCCACCGAGGAGGACTTCGCCACCGAGTTCCTCTCGCTCTGCCTCTCGGTGGCGGTGGTCGACGACCTCGGCGCCGCTATCGCCCACATCGCCCGCTACGGCTCGGGGCACTCCGAGGCGATCGTCACGTCGGACCTCGCCTCGGCCGAGCGGTTCGTGAAGGAGGTCGACGCGGCGGCGGTCGTGGTCAACGCGTCGACCCGGTTCGTCGACGGGGGCGAGCTCGGCCTCGGGGCCGAGGTGGGGATCTCGACGCAGAAGTTGCACGCCCGCGGCCCGATGGGCCTGCGCGAGCTCACGTGCACCAAGTGGGTGGTCCGGGGAGAGGGGCAGACACGCCGATGACCGTGAAGAGCGATCCGCTGGGGCTGGGGGACATCGGCCCGGCCCGGTTCGAGTCCATCCTGTCGGTACGCGGGGGGCTGGCCGACGTCGGCTACCTCGCCGACGAGGGCATCGCCGGCGTCGTCTACCTCGCCGACCGCCTGGCCAAGCCGGTGCTCGTCGAGGGCCCGGCCGGGGTGGGCAAGACCCAGCTGGCCAAGTCGGTGGCCGAGCTCACCGGGGCCCGGCTCATCCGGCTGCAGTGCTACGAGGGTCTGGACGAGTCCAAGGCCCTCTACGAGTGGAACTACCGCAAGCAGCTGCTGCGGATCCAGGCCGGCCAGGTGCTCTCCGAGGGCGCCCTCGCCGCCGACGCCGACCACCACGCACCGACCTGGGCCGAGCTCGAGGAGGACATCTTCTCGGAGGATTTCCTCCTCACCCGCCCGCTGCTCGAGGCCATCCGCGCCAAGGAGCCGGTGGTGCTCCTCGTCGACGAGGTGGACCGGGTCGAGCTCGAGACCGAGGCGCTGCTCCTCGAGATCCTCTCCGAGTACCAGGTGTCGATCCCCGAGCTCGGCACCGTGCGGGCGACCCAGCTCCCGATGGTCTTCCTCACCTCCAACAACACCCGGGAGCTGTCCGAGGCCCTCAAGCGTCGCTGCCTCTACCTGCACATCAACTACCCCGACATCGACCGCGAGCGCGACATCATCCGGCACCGGGTGCCCGGCATCACCGACGAGCTGGCCGACCAGGTCGCCCGCATCGTGCGCTCGCTTCGGACCATCGACCTGCGCAAGCTCCCGTCGGTCTCGGAAACCCTCGACTGGGCGCGGACCCTGGTCGTGCTCGGGATCACCTCGATCGACGCGACGGCCGCCAAGGACAGCCTGCACATCCTCCTCAAGTACCAGAGCGACATCGACAAGGCCGCCAAGGAGCTCCTCTCGGCCAGCGACGGCTGAGGCGGGGTGCTCAACCTCCTCTCGGGGTTCGTCGAGGAGCTGCGCCGCGCCGGGCTGCCGGTGTCGCTCACCGAGCACCTCGACGCCGCCGAGGCGGTGCACCACATCCCGATCGAGGACCGCGAGGCGCTCAAGTACGCGCTGGGCGCCACGATGGTGAAGTCGGCCAGCCACTGGCACGCCTTCGAGACGACCTTCGACATCTACTTCGCCCGCGGCCTCGGCTCGGGCGACGACGGTCCCGGCGGGCCCCCGAGCGGGCACCAGGACGCCGACGGCCGGCTGCGCGGCGAGGCCCGGGGCCAGCAGGGCGGCGGCGGGGCCATGGACCAGATGACCCCCGAGGAGCTCGCCGCGATGCTCTACCAGGCGCTGCTCCAGGGCGACCAGCAGCTGATGCGGCTGGTGGCGCGCCAGGCGGTGACCCGGTTCGCCGGCATCGAGCCCGGTCGCCCGGTCGGCGGCACCTACTACCTCTACCGGACGCTGCGGAACCTGGAGCTCGACCGGGTGCTCGAGCGGCTGGTGGCCCAGGCGAAGTCCGAGCGCCCCGACGGCGACTCCCTCTCCGCGCTCGACGAGCGCCTGCTCGGCGACGAGTACCGGGGGCGGGTCGACCAGCTCCGCAAGGCGGTCGAGGACGAGATCCGGCGCCGCCTGGTCGAGGACCGGGGCGCCGACGCGCTGGCCAAGTCGGTCCGCAAGCCCCTCCCCGAGGACCTCGACGTCATGCACGCCACGCGCGACGAGCTGGCCACGCTGCAGCGCGCCCTCCAGCCCCTGTCGCGCAAGCTGGCCGTGCGCCTGGCCCGCCGGCGCCGGCACCGCCGCCGGGGCCCCCTCGACTTCCGGGCCACGGTGCGTCGCTCGCTCTCGACGGGCGGGGTCCCGGTCGAGCCCCGGTTCCGGCATCCCCGGCCGGCCAAGCCCGAGATCGTGGTGATCGCCGACATCTCGGGTTCGGTGGCGTCCTTCGCCCGCTTCACCCTGCACCTCGTCTACGCGATCCAGTCGCAGTTCTCCAAGGTGCGCTCCTTCGTGTTCGTCGACGGGATCGACGAGGTCACCAGGTTCTTCGAGCAGGCCGACGACCCGGCGGTGGCCGTCCAGCGGATCAACACCGAGGCCGATGTGGTGTGGGTGGACGGCCACTCGGACTACGGGCACGCGCTCGGCGTCTTCTACGAGCGGTGGGCGAAGGAGCTCACCCAGCGCACGAGCGTGCTCGTGCTGGGCGACGCCCGCAACAACTACCACGCCACCGAGGACTGGGTGCTGGCCGAGGTGCGCAAGAAGGCCCGCCACCTCTACTGGCTCAACCCCGAGCCGCGGGACTACTGGGGCTCGGGCGACTCGGTGATCGCCGAATACGGCGTCCACTGCGACGCGGTGGTCGAGTGCCGGACCCTGCGCCAGCTGGAGCGCTTCGTCGGCGACCTCGAGTAGCGGTTCAGTCCTCGGGCCGCTCGCGCAGGAGCTCGGAGACCCGGTACGCGAGGTCGAGAGCCTGGCGGGCGTTCAGCCTCGGGTCACAGGCGGTGGTGTAGCGCTGGTGCAGGTCGCCTTCGGAGATCTCCTCGGCGCCCCCGAGGCACTCGGTCACGTCGTCGCCGGTGAGCTCGACGTGGACCCCGCCCGGCCAGGTGCCCTTGTGCCGGTGGACCTTGAAGAAGCCGCGCAGCTCGGTCCAGATGTCCTCGAAGCGCCGCGTCTTGTGCCCGCCCGAGCTGGTGAAGGTGTTCCCGTGCATCGGGTCGCACACCCACACCACCGGGTGGCCGGCCTCGGCCACCGCGTCGATGAGCGGGGGGAGGAGCGACTCCACCCGCTCGGCCCCGAGCCGGGTGATGAGGCTGAGCCGCCCCGGGACCTTGTCGGGGTCGAGGATCTCGCAGATCCCGACGACCTCGTCGGCGGTCGCGTTCGGGCCGATCTTCGCCCCGAGCGGGTTGAGCACGCCCGACAGGAACTGCAGGTGGGCGCCGTCCAGGCGGCGGGTGCGCTCGCCGACCCACAGCATGTGGGCCGAGCCGTCGACCCAGTTGCCGGTGAGCGAGTCGCGCCGGGTGAGGGCCTCCTCGTAGTGGAGGATCAGCGCCTCGTGGCTCGTCCAGAAGTCGACCTGGTGCAGCCCCGCCTCCTGTTCGAGATCGATGCCACAGGCGGCCATGAACCGCAGTGCCCGGTCGATCTCGCCGGCGATCCGCTCGTAGCGGCGCCCCTCGGCCGAGGTCGACACGAACTGCTGGTTCCACGCGTGCACCTGGGTGAGGTCGGCGAACCCGCCGGTCGTGAACGCCCGCAGCAGGTTGAGGGTCGAGGCCGACTGGTGATAGGCGGTGATGAGCCGGCCCGGGTCGGGCCGGCGTGCGTCGGGGTCGAAGGCGTCGTCGTTCACCATGTGGCCCCGGAACGCCTCGAGCTCGGTCTGGCCGACCGTCTCGGTCGGCTGGGAGCGGGGCTTGGCGAACTGCCCGGCGATCCTTCCGACCTTCACGATCGGCACCCCGGCCGCGTAGGTGAGCACCGCGGCCATCTGGAGGATGACCTTCAGCTTGTCCCGGATCTGGTCGGCCGAGAAGTCGTCGAAGGACTCGGCGCAGTCGCCGGCCTGGAGCAGAAAGGCGCGCCCGCGCGCCACCTCGGCCAGGGCCGCGGTCAGGTTGCGGGCCTCGCCGGCGAAGACGAGCGGCGGGAGGGCGGCCAGCTTCGTCTCGACCGCCTTGCGGGCGTCCTCGTCGGGCCACGACGGCTGCTGGTCGGCGGGATGGTCCCGCCACGACCCGGGGTGCCAGGCGTGCTCGGTGGTCTCGGCCGCGGTCGGCATCGCCCAAGCGTACGGGGTCGGGGCACCGCGTCCGCCCCACCCGGGGCATTCGGGACCGGCTCCTAGGCTGGCCGACCATGGCCGAGCCCGAGCCCCGCGCCGAGCGGCTCGGAGTGCTCGGCGGGACCTTCGACCCGCCCCACGTCGGTCATCTCGGCGCCGCGCGGGGGTGCCTCAGCGAGCTCGGCCTCGACCGGGTCCTGTTCGTGGTGGCCAACGACCCGTGGCAGAAGAGCCCGACGCGCGCCGTGACGCCGGCGGCGGACCGCCTGGCCATGGTCGAGGCGGCGGTCGCCGGCGTCCCGGGTCTCGCGGTCAGCACGATCGAGCTGGACCGGGGTGGCCCGAGCTACACCGTCGAGACGGTCGAGGCGCTGGCGGCGGCCGCCGGCGGGAGGGGTGAGCCCGCGCCCGAGCAGTACCTGATCGTCGGGGCCGACGTCGTCGCCACCCTGTCGACCTGGCACCGCGCCGGTGAGCTGGCCGGTCTCGTGACCCTGGCGGTCGTGTCCCGGCCAGGCGTCAAGACGCCGACCGCCGTGCCTGGATGGCGGGTGGTGGTCGTCTCGGGCACCGAGGTCGACCTCTCGAGCTCGGCGGTGCGGGACCGGGCCGAGGCGGGGGTGTCCCTGACCGGGTTGGTCCCCCCCGGAGTGGAGCAGTACATCGCGGCCCGGGATCTGTACGCTGTGCCCAGATGACAGTCGCCGGAGTCAGGGCCCGATCGCGCGGCGTCTCGGGCCGGTCGGGCGCCCGGTCGAAGCGACCGGTCGTGGTGGCCCGGGCGACGTTGTCGGTTCCGCCGCCCCCCGTCGCCCAGCCCGACGCGCTCGGGGCGCCGACGGAGAACCCGGTCCTCGCCAGCCGGCGCGATCTGCACGTCGCGCGTCGGCTCCGTCGGCGAGACGCGCTGGCCGGCCTCGGGGTGCTGGCCGTCGCGCTGGGGGCCACGGTCGCCGTCCTGGACATGATTCATTGACGGTCGTCCTCCGAGCGGTTCGGGGACGGCGCGTCAGCCGCAGTCCCGCTCCCGACACCGAACAAGGAGGCGAATGAGCGCTGCCCCGGCCACCACCGTCGCGACCGCCGGCCCACCGGTGGTTCCCGACTCCGCGCTCGTCGCGGCGCGCGCCGCCGACGAGAAACTGGGCGAGGACACCGTGGTCCTCGCGATGGGCGACCTGCTCGGGGTCGTCGACGCGTTCGTGGTGACTTCGGGGCGCAACGACCGCCAGGTGCGGGCGCTGGTCGAAGAGGTGGAGCGCCGGGTGAAGGACCACGACGGGACCGCCCCGATGGCGGTCGAGGGTCTGCGCGACGCGAGCTGGGTGCTCATGGACTACGGGGACTTCGTGGTGCACGTCTTCGCCGGCGAGACCCGCGGCTACTACGACCTCGAGCACCTCTGGTCGGGGGCGCCGCGGATCGCCTGGCAGGAGCCGGGCCGCGGCCGGCTGTCGGCTAGCTCGTCTAGCTCGTCGGCGTACAGTTGAACGCCCCGAACCCGTAGTCGGCTGCGGCCGACACCGGCCCGTTGACGGTGGTGCCGCTCGCGATCGGCACCGGCTGTGGGTTCCCCTCCACCTCGAACTGCACCCCGGTGGTCGGCGTGACCGCGCACGCGATGGTGTAGACGACCTGCTCGACCTCCTGCTCCTGGAGGAGCGAGTTCCCGGCGATGAAGTCCCTCGAGAGGTCGACCGTCACCTGGTTGGATCCCTTCAGAGGGTTCGGGGTGTTGAGCAGCTCCGTCGAGGTGGGGATCTGGCTGGTGAGACCGCGCAGCTGTTCGGCCTGGGCCGGCCCCGAGAGCAGCGCCCGCACGATGGTCGACAGCTGGTCCGACTGGGGCGGGAGGAGCCGCTGCACCGCGACCGGCGCGAGGTTGTTGGTGGAGTCGAGGAACACGATGGTCACCGTGGCGCAACCCGGCCGGCAGACGCTGGGCGCGGTCGTCGGGACCACCTGGGGACCCTTCGGCAGCTGCGCGTGCGAGATCGCCCTCGCCCCCCCGGTCGTCGAGATCCCACAGGCGGACAGCGCCAGACAGAGCGCCGCCACCCCCCCGAGTCGTCGCCTCACCCGGGTTCCTCGCCATCGGTCACGGGCAGCTCGACCGTGAAGCGGGCGCCGCCACCCGGTGCGTCCTCGATGCCGACGAGCCCGCCGAGCAGCCGCACGTGCTCGGCGACCAGCGCGAGCCCGAGGCCCGTCCCGGTGCTGGCGCCCCGCCGGCCGGCGGTCTGGCCCCGATAGAAGCGGTCGAAGATCCGGCGGCGCTCCCCGAGCGGAACCCCCGGACCGTGGTCCTCGACCGCCACCACCATCGTCGGCAGCCCCCGCCGGTCCGGGCCGGGCTCGGCCGCGACCCGGGTGGCCCCCCCGCCGTAGAGGGCGGCGTTCTCCAACAGGTTGGTCATCACCCGCTCGAAGCGGCGTTTGTCGACGTTCAAGATGGTGTCGTCGAGCAGCGGGTCGATCCACACCTGTGGCGGAGCGACCGCCTCGGGCAGCGTCCTCACCCCGGCGGCGACGGCCTGGCGCACCAGCTCGCCGGCGTCGACGAACTCGAGCGACATCTCCGCCGAACCGGTGTCGGAGCGGGAGATCTCGAGCAGCTCGGCCACCATCCGCTCGAAGCGGCGGAGGTCGCCGCCGAGGAGCTCGAGGGCTTGGCCGGCCCGCGGGCTGAGCTCGCTCGAGTGGGCCTCCAGCACGTTCAGGGTGTTGGCGATGGTGGTGAGCGGGGAGCGCAGCTCGTGGCTGACGTCCGACGCGAACCGGGCGTCGCGCTCGATCCGGTCCTGGAGTTGGTCGACCATCAGGTTGAAGGACCGGGTCAGCCCGGTGAGGTCCGGGTCCTCGGTGGTGGCGCGGAGCCGCGTGTCGAGGTCGCCGCGGGCGATTGCGACCGCCGCCCGGGAGACCGCGGTCAGGGGGCGCAGCGAGCGGCCGCTGGCCAGCCGGCCGATCAGCCCCCCGAGCACGGTCGTCACGAGTCCGCCGACGACGAGGGCGAGGGCCAGCACGTGCAGGGTGTGGTCGAGGTCGTTCAGGTCGAAGATCGCGAAATAGCGGGCGTGGACCGTGGGCAGTGGGATCCCGACCGCGACCTGGGGATGGTTGTTGAGGTCGAAGGTCTCGGTCGCGGGGGTCCCGTTCCGCACGAGCGTCCGGAGTCCCTCGGGGAGGTCGTTGATCGAGACGCTGAAGGTGTTGGTCGAGTACTGGTTGCCGCCGAAGAACAGCACCGAGGTGGTCGCCCCGGTGGTGGAGTTCACGCTGGCGAGCAGCGTGAACTCGTCCGCCCTCGGCACGGCCAGCCCTTGTTCGAGGGTCGGGGTGCCGGCGAGGGACTGCTTGATCGAAGCGTTGATCTGGTCGCTCACCAAGAAGTGGGACGCCGTGTAGAAGGACAGTCCTCCCATGAGGATCGACAGCAGCAGGGCGCCCAACGCGAAGAGGCCGGTGATGCGGGCCCGCAGACCGAGGCGTTCCCAGACCTCGACCGGGCCACGGAGGAGATGGCGCAACCGGTCGGCACGAGCGGGGGGCGCCTCGGCCACCGCCCCGTCGGTCACGTCAGGGGACCAGCTTGTAGCCCATGCCGCGGACGGTGAGGATGTGGCGGGGCAGCGCCGGGTCCGGCTCCACCTTGGTCCGCAAGCGGCGGATGTGGACGTCGACCAGCCGGCCGTCGCCGAAGTAGTCGTAGCCCCAGACCCGGTCGAGCAGCTGCTCGCGCGTCAGCACCTTGTTGGGGTTGGTGGCGAGCTCGCAGAGGAGCCGGAACTCCGTCCTCGTGCAGTGGACGTCCTCGCCGTCGCGGTGCCGGAGCACCCCTTGTTCGGGGATCAGCTCGAGGTCGCCGAAGGTGAGGACCCGGGGCTCCTCCTCGGCGGGCCGGGCCCGACGGAGCAGCGCGCGGATCCGGGCCCCGAGCTCCTTGGCCACGAACGGCTTCGTGACGTAGTCGTCGGCCCCGGCCTCGAGTCCGGCCACGATGTCGTGGGTGTCGGTGCGGGCCGTGACCATGATGATCGGGACCGCGCTCTGCCGGCGCAGCGCCCGACAGCACTCGAACCCGTCCATGCCGGGCAGCATGAGGTCGATGAGGGTGACGTCGGGGGCCTGCGCCGAGAAGTGGTCGAGCGCCTCCTCGCCGCTCGCGACGTCGTCGACCTCGTAGCCCTCCTCTTCGAGGGCGAGCCGCATCGAGGAGCGGATCCTCTCGTCGTCCTCCACCACCAGGATCCGACTGCTCATGCACTCGCCTCGCTTGTCCGGGTCGTGCCGATCATCCCGGCCGATCATGCCATAGACCAATTCGCGTCCATGCCTCGCCGTGCACCGTCCCTACCAGGGATGACGCTCGGCCCTAGCGTGGAGGTCATGCCGGTGTCCGCCCGCGCGCCCGCCGCCGGCCCTCCCGACGCGGCGGAGTGGCAGTTCGGCGCGTTCGCGCAGTCGCTCGGCGCCCGCTCCGAGGCAACGCGGCGGGCCTACCGCTCCGACCTGGCCGCCTTCGCCGAGTGGGCGGCGCGCGGCGGGGTCGACCACCCGCGCGGCGTGGACCGCATCCTTCTGCGCCGCTACCTCGCGTTCCTCGCCACCCGGCGCTACGCCCGCGCCTCGGTGGCCCGCAAGGCGGCCGCGGTGCGTGCCTACTTCTCGTGGTGCCGACGCCGCGGGTTGATCGAGGTCGACCCGGCGAGGGGGCTGTCGGCGCCCAAGGCGAACGGCCGGCTGCCCCGGGTGCTGTCGCACCAGGAGCTGGACGGCATGCTCGACCCCACCCCGCGGAGCGGCGGGGACGACCCGCTCGAGCGGGCGACCGAGCTGCGCGACCTCGCGGTGCTCGAGCTCCTGTACGCCGCCGGCCTGCGGGTGGCCGAGCTCTGCGGGCTCGACCGGGCCGGTCTCGACCTGCGGCACCGCATCGTGACGGTCACCGGGAAGGGGAACAAGGAACGCCAGGTGCCGATCCACGACCGGGCCGCCGAGGCGCTCGACGCCTGGCTGCGCCGGGGTCGGGTGGAGCTGGCCCGTCCGCACAGCCCCGCCGAGGCGGTGTTCCTGAATCGGGTGGGCAACCGCCTCGGGCCCCGAGACGTCCGTCGGATCCTCGACCGGCGTTCCCCAGTGCCCACCCACCCCCACGCGCTGCGGCACAGCTTCGCCACCCACCTCTTGGACGGCGGAGCCGACCTGCGGGTGGTCCAGGAGCTGCTCGGCCACTCGAGCCTCCAGACCACCCAGGTGTACACGCACGTGAGCAAGGAACGCCTGGTCTCGGTCTATCGGGGGACCCACCCGAGGGCCTGAGCCGGAACGCTCGTTCGTCCCCCCCGAGCCGCCCGGGTACACTGTGCGGCGCTTCCGAACGGGAGCGGCAATCTCTTCAAACCACGCACCCGAGCGCGTTCCAACGGTCGCCTCCACGGAGGTGCTGCGCCCGGGGAGGTTCAACCGACTGGAGGACGTCAACCCATGGCCGTCGTCACGATGCGCCAGATGCTCGAGGCCGGAGTGCACTTCGGGCATCAGACCCGCCGCTGGAACCCGAAGATGCGCCGCTACATCCTGGGCGAGCGCAACGGGATCTACCTGATCGACCTGCACAAGACCCTCGAGGGGGTCGAGTCCGCCTACTCGTTCATCCGCGACCTCGTCGCGGGCGGGGGCAAGGTCCTCTTCGTCGGCACGAAGAAGCAGACCCAGGGCCCGGTGGCCGAGTACGCCCGGGCGTGCGGCATGCCGTATGTGAACCAGCGCTGGCTGGGCGGGATGCTCACCAACTTCACCACCGTGAGCTCGCGGGTGAAGAGGATGCAGGAGCTCGAGACGATGCAGTCCGCCGGCGACTTCGACGGCATGCCCAAGCGAGAGGCGCTGCGTCACGTCCGCGAGCTCGACAAGCTGAAGCGGAACCTCGGCGGGATCAGCGGCCTCGACCGGCTGCCCGACGCGATCTTCGTGATCGACACGAAGAAGGAGCACATCGCGGTCACCGAGGCGAACAAGCTCCACATGCCGGTGGTCGCGGTCGTCGACACGAACTGCGACCCGGACATCATCACCTATGTGATCCCCGGCAACGACGACGCGATCCGCTCGGGAGCGCTCATGTGCCGGGTGGTCGCCGAGGCGGTCCGGGAGGGCCGGTACATCTCGGGCAACCGGCCGACCACCAAGCCGGGCGACGACTCGGCCAACGGTGCACCGACGCCCCCGCCTCCGCCCCCGCCACGACCGGCGCGCGCGGCGGCCCCCCCGCCCCCACCCCCGCCGGGCGATGACGTCGCCGACACCGCGGACGCGACTGAGGCGTCGCCCGCCGTCGCCGCGGTGGCGGTCGCCGAGCCCGAGCCCCAGCCCGAGACAGCCGCCGTCGCCGAGCCGGACGACGGCGCGGAGGAGTAGGAGTGGCCAACTTCACGGCCAAGGACGTGCAGCGGCTCCGACAGGAGACCGCCGCCGGGATGATGGACGCGAAGCGCGCCCTCGAGGCGTGCGACGGCGACATGGATGCCGCCGCCCAGTGGCTTCGCGAGCACGGCCTCGCCCAGATGCAAAAGCGCGAGGAGCGTGAAGCCAGTCAGGGCGCGGTCGCGGTGGTGAAGGACCACAACGTTGCCGCCATCGTCGAGTTGCGATGCGAGACCGACTTCGTGGCCAAGGGTGCCGAGTTCGTTGCGGTCGCCGACGACCTGGCCGCCCTCGTCGCCTCCGCCGGCGAGGATGCGATCGCGCAGCGCAGTGGCGAGGTCGAGCACCTGGCGACGACGCTGAAGGAGAACATCTCGATCGGGCGGGTGTTCCGGCTCGAGGCGAAGGAGGGGGAGGTCGTCGACACCTACCTCCACCAACAGGCCGGCCGCGGGGTCAACGCGGTGGCCGTGGTGCTGAAGGGCGGCACGACGGAGCTGGCCCACGAGGTCGCGCTGACCGCGGCGTTCTCGAAGCCGACCTACCTGCGCCGGGAGGAAGTTCCCGAGGCCGAGGTCGAAGAGGAGCGCCAGACCCTGGAGGCGCTGTCGCGCAACGAGGGCAAACCCGAGGCCGCTCTCCCGAAGATCGTGGAGGGCAGGCTCAACGGGTGGTTCAAGGAGCGGGTCCTCCTCGAACAGCCCTCCGCACACGACGACAAGCAGACCGTGGGCGCCGTCCTGGGCTCGGCCGAGATCGTGGCCTTCGCTCAGGTGTTCATCGGCATTTAGGATCGTCGGGGCCGATTTGGGGGCGGCGCGTGGCTGACCACAGGCGGGTCGTACTGAAGATGTCGGGCGAGGCGCTGGCGTCGGCCTCCTCCGTCGAGACCCTCGACGCGGGCGTCGTCGAACGTTTCGCCGTCGAGATCGCAGCGGCCCGGGCCGAGCTCGACCTCCAGCTCGCGGTGGTCGTCGGCGGCGGCAACATCTGGCGGGGGACCATCGGCGCCGGCGCCGGGATGGATCGGGCCACCTCCGACAACATGGGGATGCTGGCGACGGTCATCAACGCGCTGGCGCTCCAGGACGCGCTCGAGCAGCACGGCCAGGACACCCGGGTGCTGACCGCGATCAGCATGGCCGAGGTCGCCGAGCCCTACATCCGGCGCCGCGCCATCCGTCACCTCGAGAAGGGCCGGGTGGTCCTCCTCGCCGCCGGCATGGGGAACCCGTACTTCACGACCGACACCTCGGCAGCGCTCCGTGCCGCCGAGATCGAGGCCGAGCTGCTCTACAAGGGCACCCACGGTGGGGCGGACGGGGTGTACAGCGCCGACCCCCGGCTCGACCCGAGCGCGACCCGGTTCGACGAGATCTCCTTCATGGATGTGGTCTCGAAGGACCTGCGGGTCATGGACCTCACCGCCATCACCTTCTGCATGGACAACGGGCTCCCGATCCGGGTGTTCGACCTGATGCCCGAGGGCAACCTGCGCAGGGCGCTCTCCGGCGAACAGATCGGTACGCTGGTCCGATGAGCGAGGAGCTCGCCCAGGTCGTGCTCGAAGAGGTCAAGGACAAGATGGCGAAGGCGGTCGAGCACGCCAGGCACGAGTTCGCCTCGGTGCGCACCGGCCGGGCCACCCCGGCCCTGGTCGAGAGCCTGATGGTCGACTACTACGGGACCCAGACCCCACTGCGCCAGCTGGCCGGCTTCAGCGTGCCCGACGCGATGCTGCTCGTGGTCTCGCCCTACGACAAGGGGTCGCTCGGCGCGATCGAAAAGGCCATCAGCGCGTCCGACCTCGGGATCAACCCGGCGAACGACGGGACCGTGATCCGACTCGCGTTCCCGCCGCTCACCGAGGAGCGCCGCAAGGAGCTGGTCAAGGTCGTCCGGCACCAGGCCGAGGAGGGGCGCATCGCGGTGCGCAACCTGCGACGGGCCGCGCGCCACGAGCTCGAGCATCTGGAGAAGGACGGCTCGCTCACGGCGGACGAGCTCGAGCGGATCGAGAAAGAGCTCGAGAAGGTCACCCACGCGCAGGTGGGCGCCATCGACGAGCTTCTCAACCACAAAGAGCACGAGCTCTTGGAGGTCTGAGGGGGGCCCATGCCAAGAGACAACGATCGGGAAGGCTTGGAGCACACCGGCTATCGGAGCGGCCGGGTGCGGATCGTCGGCGCGGAGCCGGCGGGCCGCTCGGCGGCCATGCGTTCTGAGGAGGACCCGGCCGCCGACTGGGATGAGCGAGACAGCGAAAGCGACGGCCCCGAAGGCGAGACACCGGACGCCACCTTCGTCCCCCCGCTCCCGCACTGGACCGAGCCGGCCACCGGCGAGGTCCCGGCGATTCTCACCCGCGACCTCGGCACCGACGACGCCGACCCCTTCGCGTCCTTCCGCGGCCCGACCTGGCGGGAGGAGGGCTCCGACTGGGATGGTCCGGACGACGAGTTCGAGCCGTCGATGCTCGCCGGCGACAAGACCGGTCAGGGCTCGCTCGACACCGGGCCCTCCGACCGCCAGCCGTGGGTCTTCGACCTCCCCGGCTCGTCGGACAAGGCCGGCGCGATCTTCGGCGATGACGCCTGGGACGACGATGCCGAGAACGGATGGGACGACCTTCCGATCTCCCCGTCGTCCCCGGCGTGGGGAAAGGACGAGGACGAGGACGACGGCCCCATCACCGCCGTCCTCCCGGTGGTCGGCGCCGACGACGTGGTCGAGGCGCAGGCTGCCGATGCCGCCGGTGTGACCGCAACCCCCGAGGTTCCCGACGAACGCCCGGCCCCGTCGGGGAACGGTGTCGTGATCGACGACCTCGACGACGAGATCGAGGAGCCCCGGGCGCGCTTCCGCTCGCTTCGGCCCTCGGAGCGGCGGCTCGGCCGACCAACCGCCCCCACGGGCCCTCCCGCGGCCGAGCGCCGTCCTCCGGCGCCGCCGCGACGCGCTCCCGCCGACCGGCTCCGGCCCCCGCCCGGGCCCCCGGTCGAGGAGGCCCCGCCGCGCAACGTGGCCGCCGCCATCGTCTCTGGGCTGGTCTTGGGCGGGGCGGCGCTGATCACCTTCAAGATCGGACCCGCCGCCGCGGCGGCCCTGGTCACGGTGGTCGTGGTGATGGCGGCCGCAGAGGCCTTCGCCGCCTTCCGGCACGGGGGCTACCACCCGGTGACCCTGCTCGGCCTGGTGGCCACCGTCTCGGTGATGGTGGCCACCTACAACAAGGGACAGGTCGCGCTTCCGCTCGTGTTCGTCCTGCTGGTCGCCGCCTGTTTCGTCTGGCACTTAGCCGGGGTGGAGCAGACCGACGCGGTGACCTCCACCGGCACCACGGTGTTCATCTTCGGATGGATCGGCGTCTTCGGTTCCTACGCGGCGCTCCTGCTCTCGCCGAACGTCTTCCCGGAACGTCACGGCATCGCCTTCCTGTTGGGCGGGATCATCGCCGCGGTGGCCTACGACGTCGGCGCCCTCACCTTCGGGGCCTGGCTCGGCCGACACCCGATGGCGTCGGTCAGCCCGAACAAGACCTGGGAGGGCTTCGTCGGCGGCCTCGTGACCTCGCTCATCCTCTCGGTCGTGATCGTCCACCTCATCCATCCGTGGACGGTCGGCAAGGCCGCTGCCCTCGGGCTGGTGGTGTCGGTCGTGGCCACGCTCGGGGACCTCTTCGAGTCGACGGTCAAGCGGCACCTCGGCCTGAAGGACATGGGCCGGCTCCTGCCCGGGCACGGCGGGCTGCTCGACCGAGTCGACGGCCTGTTGTTCGCCCTGCCGGCCACCTACTACCTGGTCATCGCCTTCCACCTGGGATGATCCGTCCCCGGGTGACCGTGGGGGGAGCGGGGCCGATGGCATGCTGGCGGGATGTCCGCGCGGGAGCGGGCCGGCGTGGCGACTAGCGCGACGGTCAGCCTGGTCGGCTCGACGGGGTCGATCGGCACCCAGGCCATCGAGGTGGTCGAGGCCAGCGCCGGTCGTTTCAGGGTCGTGGCCTTGGCCGCCCAGAGCTCGATTGACCTCCTCGCCGAGCAGGCCGTGCGGCTGCGCCCGGAGTTGGTCGCGATCGGCGAGGCCGGTCTCGCGCAGAAGCTGGCCGAGCTGGTCCCGGAGGGGACGGTGGTGCTGTCCGGGCCCGAGGGTCTCGTCGCCGCGGCCACCGCCGCCGACGTCGTCGTGAACGGCGTGGTGGGGTTCGCCGGGCTCCCGGTCACGCTGGCCGCCCTCGAGTCGGGACGCCGGCTGGCCCTCGCCAACAAGGAGTCGCTGATCGCCGGCGCCCCGATCGTGCAGCGGGCCCGGCGCACGCCCGGCGCCGAGATCGTGCCGGTCGACTCGGAGCACTGCGCGGTCCACCAGTGCCTCGCCTCGGTCCGCATCGACGACGTCGCCCGCCTGCTCATCACCGCGTCGGGGGGCCCGTTCAGGGGCCGGAGCCGGGCCGAGCTCACCGGCGTCACCCGGGAGGACGCGCTCGCCCATCCGACCTGGAAGATGGGACCCAAGATCACGATCGACTCCTCCACGCTCATGAACAAGGGCCTCGAGGTCATCGAGGCCCACGAGCTGTTCGGGGTCGGCTACGACCGGGTCGACGTCGTCGTGCACCCCCAGTCGATCGTCCACTCGATGGTCGAGCTGGTCGACGGGGCCACCCTTGCCCAGCTCTCGATCCCGAACATGCGGCTGCCCATCGGATACGCCCTCGGGTACCCGGACCGGCTGGGGGTCCCGTTCGGGCCGGTCGACTGGCGGAGCCCGATGGAGCTCACGTTCGAGCCGCCGGACCGCTCGCTCTTCGGTTGCCTCGATCTCGCGTACGAGGCGGGCCGGCGGGGCGGTGGGGCGCCCGCCTGGCTCAACGCCGCCAACGAGGTCGCGGTCGCGGCCTTCCTCGCCGGCCGGATCGGGTGGCTCGCGATCGCCGAGGTGGTGGCCGAGACGCTGTCGGATTTCGACGACGCGCCGATCGACTCGCTCGACGCGGTCCTCGACGCGGACCGGGCCGCCCGGGTCCGGGCCACCGAGTCGCTCGAGCGGCTCGGGGCGCGGTGACGATCGCCCCGCCCCGTCCGCCCGAGGCAGCGGCGCCGACGACGCCGCCGGCGCGGGGCCCGCTGCTCCGGCTCGCGCTCACGATCGCGGTGGTGGCCGCGCTCTTCCTCGTCTTCGGCCAGGGCGACCTGTTCCTCGTGATCGTGGCCGTGGTGGTCATGATCATGGTCCACGAGGCCGGCCACTTCGTCACCGCGAAGTGGAGCCGGATGAAGGTCACCGAGTTCTTCGTGGGTTTCGGTCCCCGCCTGTGGTCGGTGCGGCGGGGCGAGACCGAGTACGGCGTGAAGGGGATCCTGGCGGGGGGCTACGTGAAGATCCCCGGGATGACCAACCTCGAGGAGATCGATCCGAGCGACGAGGCCCGCACCTACCGGCAGCAGCCGTTCCGCAAGCGGATCCTCGTCGCCTCGGCCGGGTCGATCATGCACTTCGCCATGGCCTTCGTGCTGGCCTGGACCGCGCTCGTGTTCGTGGGCGCCCAGTCGAACTCGAGGGTGGAGGTGGTCAGCTTCTCGGCGTTCGCGGGCCAGCGGCTCAACCCGGCCCAGCGCGCCGGGCTGGAGGTCGGCGACGTCATCGTCGGGTTCGACGGCCACGGGTTCAGCGACCCGAGCCAGCTCACCGACGCCATCGAGCGATCGGCCAACTCCCGCCTGTCCCTCGAGGTCGCCCGGGCCGGCCGGACGCTCACGCTGTCGGTGGTCCCGGAGAACCGCCGGCACCTCGTGAACGGCAGCGAGCAGACGAGCGGCGAGATCGGGGTCGCCCTGGGCGGGGTGAACGCGCCCGAGAACGCCTTCGGGGCCCTGGGCGGGGCCGGGGTCGTCGTCGGGCAGACGACCCGGGACGCCATCACCGGTCTCGGCCACGTCTTTTCGCCGACCGGGATCGCCAACTACGTGCACCAGGTGGCCAACCCGAACGGGGCGGGCACCGCCCAGCGCCTGGACCGCCCCGAGTCGATCATCGGGGCGGTGCGCACGGCCGTGCAGGGCGCCCAGGCCGGGTTCGGCACCCTGCTCGAGGTCCTGATTGCGCTCAACATCTTCATCGGCATCGCCAACATGCTGCCGATGCTCCCCCTCGACGGCGGGCACGTGATCCTCGCGCTCTACGAACGGATCCGGACCCGGCGCGGGCGCCCCTACTATCAGGCCGACGCGGCGAAGCTCGTCCCGGTCGCCTACGGCTTCGTGGTGGTGCTCATCCTGATCGTGGTCTCGGCGGCCTACCTCGACATCACCCACCCGGTTCCCAACCCGTTCGGCTGACCTCGGGTCGGGCGGCCGTGAACGCCCGGAGGGCCGACCGGGGCACAATGGACAGGTGCAACTCTCGGGCAACCTCCTCACCCCGCGGCGCAAGACCCGCCAGATCCACGTGGGCAGCGTGGCGGTGGGGGGCGACGCCCCGGTGTCGGTGCAGTCGATGACGATCACGAAGACCGCCGATGTCGACGGGACCCTCGCCCAGATCTACGCGCTGGCGGCGGCCGGGGCCGACATCGTGCGGTGCACCTGCAACGAGGAGCCGGCCGCCGAGGGACTGGCCCAGATCGTCCCGCGCTCGCCGGTGCCGATCGTGGCCGACATCCACTTCCACCACAAGATGGCGCTGGCGGCGTTGGAGGCGGGGGTCCAGGGGCTCCGGCTCAATCCCGGCAACCTGCGCAAGGAGGCGGAGATCAAGACGGTCGCCTCCGAGGCGAAGGACCGCGGCGTCCCCATCCGGATCGGGGTCAACGCCGGATCCCTCGACAAGGACCTCTTCGAGCGGCACGGCGGGGTCACCCCCGAGGCCCTCGTTGAGTCGGCCGAGAAGGAGCTGAACTACTTCCGCGACGTCGACTTCGAGGACGTGAAGATCTCGGTCAAGGCCTCGTCGGTGGCGCTCATGATCGCCGCCTACCGGTTGGCCTCGGAGACCTTCGACCACCCGCTGCACCTCGGGGTGACCGAGGCCGGCCCGCCGCCGGCGGGGCTCCTGAAGGGCACGGCCGGGATCGGGGCGCTGCTCGCCGAGGGGATTGGCGACACCATCCGCTACTCGCTGACGGCCGACCCGGTCGAGGAGGCCAAGGCCGGGCGCCAGCTCCTCGAGTCGCTCGGGCTGCGCGAGCGCAAGGGCCTCGACCTCATCGCCTGCCCGTCCTGCGGCCGCGCCCAGGTCGACGTCATCGCGGTCGCCAAGGCCGCGCAGGCGGCGCTCGAGGACCGGAACCTCCCGATCCAGGTCGCGGTGATGGGCTGTGTGGTCAATGGACCGGGCGAGGCCCGGGGCGCCGACATCGGCATCGCGGCCGGCTTGCACAAGGGGCATCTCTTCATCCGGGGCGAGATCGTCCGGGTGGTCCCCGAGGAGGACATGGTCGACGCGCTGGTCGCCGAGGCCGAGCGGCTGGTCGCCGAGGGGGTCGACGCCCGCCTCGCCGCCGCCGACAGCACCGCGGCCGCCGAAGCCGAGGCCGATCGCCAGGCGCTCCTCGAAGAGGGGGGTGCGGACCCGAACGAGTCGAAGACGAGGATCGACCGGATCCGCCGGCGCGTCGAGGAAGAGGAGTAGGCCGAGCCCGGCGGCAATGAGATCGCCCGGACCACGGGGGCGGGCGTGATGCGGCGACTGGTCCCGTGGACGCTCGTGTTGCTCCTCCTCGCCGGGACCGGGGCGGCCGCCGGCCTGGGCGTCGCCCTCGAGCCCCGGCCGTCCTCCCAGGGGGAGGCGTTCCTGAGTGCGGTCGTCCGGGCGACCGAGGGAGCCGGCTCGGCCCGCCTGGTCATCTCCTCGGTGTCGAGGTTCCGCGATGAGCCGGACTCCCCGATGCACGGCACCGGCGTGGCCGACTTCATTACCGGCATGGCGAGGCTCGACGAGGTGCGGGTCGAACTCGTCTCCCAGGTAACCACGGCACAGGGCGGGAGCGGGGAGCCGACCTCAACGAAGACCACCGACGTCAGCGCAACGTTCCGCACCGAGAGCGTCGCCGACGCACGAGGACTCTTCTTCGGGGTCGGCGCCCACGTGCACGGGGAGTTGCTCCTCGTCGACGCCCGTGCCTTCGGCCCGCTCGGGCGCGTGCTCCTGCTTGCCGACACCCCGCTCGCCCCCGGGCCCGACCCGCGCGTCCGGCGAGTCGCGGCGTCCGACGTGGAGGGCACGCCGAGCACCGAGTACGCGGTCGGCTCGAGGACCGGGTGCACGGCGCCGGCCCAGACGACGGCGTCGGTGCGCCTGTGGGTGGACCGGCGCGACCGACTCGTACAGCTCCAAGACGTGCTGCGCATCGGCAGGGGGGCCGGCGAGATCACCACCGAGACCACGCTGCGCTTCCATGACTTCGGGGCGCCGGTGAAGGTCACCCCGCCCAGCTCGGCCGGTGCGACCGTGGTCAGCGCCCCACCCGCTCGGGGGTCGTCGGGGGCGCCGGTCTGCGTCTACGCCGGCGTCTGGGTGGCCACGGGTTGACGGGACCCGCCGCGCGGAGGTTCTAGCGTCTGGTCATGCCCAACGACAGCGGCGCCTTGACCCCGCGCGCCGAGGACTTCCCCCGCTGGTACCAAGAGGTGGTGGCCGGTGCGGAGATGGCCGAGAACGGTCCGGTCCGCGGGACGATGGTCATCCGCCCGTGGGGTTTCGGGATCTGGGAGCTCCTGCAGGGCGAGCTCGACCGGCGCATCAAGGAGGCCGGGGCCGAGAACGCGTACTTCCCGCTGTTCATCCCCGAGTCCTTCCTCCGTCTCGAGGCCTCCCATGTCGAGGGGTTCAGCCCCGAGACCTGGGTGGTGACTCACGGTGGAGGACGACCCCTCGAGGAGCCGGTCATCGTCCGACCGACCAGCGAGACGGTGATCAACCACTTCTTCGCCAAGTGGATCCAGAGTCATCGGGACCTCCCGCTCCTCATGAACCAGTGGTCGAACGTCGTCCGCTGGGAGATGCGGACGCGCCTGTTCCTCCGCACCAGCGAGTTCCTGTGGCAAGAGGGCCACACCGCGCACGCGACCGCGCGCGAGGCGACCGACTACGCGCTGCGCATCCTGCGTGACACCTACCTCGACACCATGGAGCAGGTGATGTGCGTCCCAACGTTGACCGGCTACAAGACCGAGCGCGAGCGCTTCGCCGGGGCGGTGCGCACCTGGACCTGCGAGGCGATGATGGGCGACGGCAAGGCCCTCCAGCTCGGGACCAGCCACGAGCTCGGTCAGAACTTCGCCAAGGCGTTCGGGATCCAGTTCTCCGACGAGGAGGGGAACCTCCAGTACGTGTACCAGACCTCGTGGGGCGCGAGCACCCGGCTGATCGGCGGGCTGATCATGGTCCACGGCGACGACTTCGGGCTCCGGCTGCCCCCGGATCTCGCCCCGGCCCAGGTCGTGGTCATGGTGGTGCGGGCCGACGAGGCGACCGGCCCGGCGGCGGCGAGGATCGCCGGGGACCTGAAGGCGGCCGGGCTGCGGGTCCGGATCGACGACCAGACCGGGACGAGCTTCGGCCGCCGCGCCATCGACTGGGAGCGCAAGGGCGTGCCGGTCCGGGTCGAGATCGGCCCCCGTGACCTGGCCGAGGACAAGGCGGTGGTGGTGGTCCGCCACGACCGTTCGAAGACCCAAGTGCAGCTGGCTGGCCTGGTCCCCGCCGTCACCGAGGCGCTGGGCGACACGGCCCGGGCGCTGCATGCTGAGGCGCAGGCCTTCCGGAACGCCCGGATGACCACCGTCGCCACCCTCGACGAGGCGATCGAGGCCGGGTCGGCCGGGTTCGGCATCGTGCCCTGGTCGGAGGTGGGGGACCCCGGGGAGGACCGGTTGGCGGAGGCCGGAATCACGGTGCGCTGCCTCCAGCGTCCCGACGGGACGCTCGCCGAGGACGGGGCCGAGGGCGAACCCCTGGTCGCCGTCGTCGGGAAATCGTACTGATTGGTATAATCGTCGTCGCTGTCCGGCCCTCGACGGGGCCTTGTGAAGCGTGGGCCGCGGCCCACGCTTTCCTTTTGCGGCTGAGCGGCCGCAGGACGGACGCCGCAGGGGAAGGGGCGTAGGAGCAGCACCGGAGAGAGGAGGTGGCAGTGGACGTGACCGAACGGCTCGTCGACGCGCTCTCACCGGTCCTCCAAACCGCCGGCCTCGACCTGGTCGACGTCGTCGTGGGCGGCTCCCAGGTCCAGGTGATCGTCGACCGGCCCGGTGGGGTCGACCTCGACGCCCTGGCCGAGGCCAACCGCGACCTGTCCCGGGCCCTCGACGGGCTCGACCCGTTCCCGGGGGCCTACACCCTCGAGGTGTCCAGCCCGGGCCTCGAACGCCGGCTCCGGACGCCCGCCCACTTCGCCCGGGCGGTGGGTGAGACGGTGACCGTGCGGACGCTGCCCGAGGCCGGCCTGGAGCGGCGGGTGCGGGGCGAGCTCACGGCCGCCGACGACTCGGGCTGCACGCTCGAGGGCCCCGAGGTCCCGGAGGGGACGATGCGGATCGGCTACGACGCGATCGAGCGGGCGCGCACGGTGTTCGAGTGGGGCCCGGCCCCCGCCGAAAAGCCGAACAAGAGATCGCGGGGGCAAGTGAGAGAACGGTCGAGACGATGAGCAAGACGAACTTCGAGTTCCTGGACGCGCTGGGCCAGATCGCGCGCGACAAGGGCATCTCCGTCGAGACGCTCCTCGACGCGCTGGCCAACGCCCTGGTGGCCGCCTATAAGCGTCGTCCGGACGCCGCCGAGGAAGCGGTGGTCACGATCGACCCAGAGTCCGGGGAGATCCGCGTCTACGGCCAGGAACTGGACGAAGAGGGTGACGTGGTCCGGGAGTGGGACGACACCCCGGCCGACTTCGGGCGCATCGCGGCCCAAACCGCGAAGCAGGTCATCCTGCAGCGCATCCGCGAGGTCGAGCGCGACATGAAGTACGAGGAGTACGCGGGCCGGGAGGGGGACATCGTCACCGGCATCGTCCAGCAGACCGACAACCGCTACACCCTTCTCGACCTCGGCAAGGTCGAGGCGCTCTTGCCTCAGGCCGAGCAGGTCAACTACGAGCGCTACGAGCACGGCGCGCGCCTGAAGGCGTACATCGTCGAGGTGCGAAAGACGACGAAGGGTCCACAGATCGTGGTGAGCCGGACCCACCCCGGATTGATCAAGCGGCTCTTCGAGCTGGAGGTGCCCGAGATCTCGGGCGGCGTCGTGGAGCTGAAGGCGGTGGCCCGCGAGCCGGGGCACCGGACCAAGATCGCGGTGTGGTCGAACGATCCGAATGTGGACCCGGTCGGGGCCTGCGTCGGGGCCCGCGGTTCGCGGGTTCGGATGGTCACGAACGAGCTCCGCGGCGAGCGCGTCGACGTCGTCCCGTTCTCCGACGACCCGGTTGAGCTGATCCAGAACGCGCTGGCCCCGGCCCGCGTGCGCGAGGTCCACCTCGACGACGCCACCGGGACGGCGACGGTGATCGTGAGCGACTACCAGCTGTCCTTGGCGATCGGCAAGGAGGGCCAGAACGCCCGGCTTGCCGCCCGCCTCACCGGCTGGCGCATCGACATCAAGAGCGAGACCCAGCTCGAGGAGGAAGCGGCCTACGAGGGCCAGGACTGGGCCGAAGGGGAGTGGGTCGAGGACGAGTCGGGCGAGATGGTCTGGAAGCCCGCGGAGGGCGGCGAGGCGATCTCGGCCGAGGAGTGGACCCATGCCGCCGAGGAGCTGAGCGACGAGCCCTCCGAACCGGCCGCCGCCGGGGCCGAGGCGGCTGCACCCGAGTCGGCCGCACCCGAG
>DAIUEV010000009.1:0-73694 GCA_036844945.1 Acidimicrobiales bacterium | reverse complement strand
CGACGGGGGAGAGGTGGCTGCACGACCGGCACGAGAGATTGCAGTGCTCGACCACATTGATCTCGCACTTCTCCGCTCGGATCAGCCGGCCACCTCGGGTCTCGCGTACTGCTGCCGGGCGAGACTATTCCGCCTCCTTGCGACCCGCCACGGCCACGGCGGCCCGTCGGGGAGGGCGGGTCGCGAGCCGGTGGCCGGTGCACTCGGCGTGGCCAGCCAGCGGGGCCCGTTGCCAGCCGGGCCGACAGCGCCCTGCCCGTTGGACGACTGGCTGTCGGTCACCTGCTTCTCACCCCCGCCCGCCCGGGGTTAGCGCCGAGCCGCCGTTACTCTCGCCCACCCGGTCATCCCCGGCAAGGGGGGTCAGCCCGGCAGGTGCGCCATCACCTCGGCCGCCACCAGGTCCAGGTGGTCGAGGTCGGCGAGGTCCAGGACCTGCAGGTAGACCCGGGTTACCCCGACTTCGGCGAAGGTGGCGATCTTGTCGAGGAGCTCGGCGGGGGTCCCGGCGAGCCCGTGCTCTCGCAGCTCGTCGACCTGGCGGCCGATCCGCTCGGCGCGGCGGGTGATCTCCTTTTCGTCGGCGCCGCAGCAGAGCACCTGGGCGGTGGAGCGGACGAGGGTGGCCGGGTCGCGGCCGACCTTCTCGCAGGCGGCGTCGGCCCGCTCGTACATCACCCGGCACGACTCGACGGGCCCGAAGGGCACGTTGAGCTCGGCGGCAAAGCGGGCGGCGAGCGCCGGGGTCCGGCGGGCGCCGTGGCCCCCGACGACCACCGGCGGGTGGGGCCGCTGCAACGGCTTGGGCAGGGCCGGGCTGTCGGTCAGTTGGTAGTGGGTGCCGGCGAAGGAGAACGTCTCGCCTTCCGGGGTGGACCACAGCCCCGTGATGATCTCGAGTTGCTCCGCCAGCCGCTCGAAGCGCTCGCCGAGGGCCGGGAAGGGGATCCCGTAGGCGGTGTGCTCCTGCTCGTACCACCCCGCGCCGAGCCCGAGCTCGATCCGTCCGCCGCTCATGTGGTCGATCTCGGCGACCGAAATCGCGAGCGGCCCGGGCAGCCGGAAGGTCCCGGCCGTGAGCAGGGTCCCGAGGCGAACCCGGGAGGTCTCCCGGGCGAGGCCGGCCAGGGTCACCCACGCATCGGTGGGGCCGGGATCGCCGCTCACCGAGCCCATCTTCAGGTAGTGGTCGGAGCGGAAGAACGCGTCGTAGCCGGAGTCCTCGGCCTTCTTCGCCACCGCCAGCAGGTCGGCATAGGTCGCGCCCTGCTGGGGCTCGGTGAACACTCGCAGATCCATCGTCGGCCCCTCTCGTCGCGCGGAAGGTTAGAAGCCGCCGCCCCGGCCTTTCACCAGTGCTCGTGGTGGACGACGTCGGCAAGCGGGATCCGCCGACGCCAGCCGTGTCGCTCGAGGTCGGGGACCCGCTCGAGGCGGGTCACCGGCCCGACGCAGAGCCACGCCACCGGACGCACGCCTTCGGGCAGCCCGAGGAGGGAGGAGACGAAGGGCTCGCGATAGAAGGAGACCCAGCCGACCCCCATCCCCTCGGCGGCCGTGGCCAACCACAGGTTCTCGATGGCGAGGCAGACCGAGTACAGCCCGGCATCCGCGATGGCGTGGCGGCCGAGCACCGCCGGGGCACCCCTCCGCGGATCGTAGGTGACCACGATCGAGAGACTGGATTCCAAGATCCCCTCGATCTTGATGTCGGCGAACCGCTCGGCCTCGGAAGCCCCGAGCGACCCGGCGAACACCTCGCGCTCGGTCAGCACGTGTTCGCGGAACCGCTCCTTGGTCGCGGGGTCCCGCACCAGGACGAAGTCCCAGGGCTGGCTGAGGCCCACGCTCGGCGCGGCGTGGGCCGCCGAGAGGACCCGGAGAAGGGCGTCCTCGTCGACCGGCGCGCCCGTGAACTGCCCGCGGACGTCGCGCCGCCGGTCGATCGCCTGGTAGAGCCCGACGAGCTGGTCCGACGGGCGCGTCTCATGGCTCGCGGGGTCGGGCGCTGTGGTGCTCAACCCGACTTCTTCGGCTTGTGGCCGGTCTTGGGTGGCTTCGGCACCGAGATCAGGTCGAGGTTGATCGCCCCCGGCGGGGCCTTGGGGCCGACCGGCCGGTTGAAGTTGAAGAACGTGACGGACCCGAGTTCCTTCGAGGAGGTCAGCGTGAGCTTCAAGATGTAGGGCGCGCCCGTCGTCGCCACGTACAGGGTTCCGCCCGACTTGTTCTTCGGGTTGTGGCCCCGGATGAATGTCGTCTTCTTCCCGCGGACCGTGCGCGTGCCTGAGTAGGCGAACACGGAGTTGGTGAGCTTCGGTCTGAAGACGTCCTTGAGCAGGTAGAGCCCGTCGAGGAATTCGGCGAGTGACCGCCCGGCCTTGGTCGTCGCCGACGTGCTGACCCACTTGCCTGCGAACTCGGCCGCCGCCGCTGCGCCGCTGCTCGCCGTCCAGAACGGCGCATCGGCGTCGAGATAGACGGTGCGGTTGACCAACCGGACCGTGGCGGTGCCACCCCCGCTGACGAGCGTGCCCTGCCCCTGACCGGTCCGGTCGTTCGTAGCGACGGTGAAGCTGATCGTCGCCGAGGGCGTGATCAGCGCGCCGGTGTAGGAGACCGTGACCGCGGCCTCGGTCGCGGTGATCGCACGCTCCACCAGCTGCTTGGCGGTGATGGCGGCACCCGCTGGCGCCTGGCTGACCAGCACGGTCCCGCCGATCGTCAGCACCGCGACAAGGGTGCGGGTGAGGGCGGTGCGCATGCGGGTCCTTTCCGGCCCGGTCGAACCCGAGCCGCGGCGGGACATTCTCGTCCAGACGGAACCGAACTGGGCAAACGGGCCGCCACTCGTTCAGCCACCGGCGGCCGCGGTGACGATCTCCACCCGGGCGCCGGCGAGCAGCGTCGAGCTCCTCCACGCCGATCTCGGGACCACCTCGCCGTCGAGGGCGACCGCGACCCCCCGCCGTCGAGTCCCCAGGACCTCGAGCAGACCGTCCAGCGTGATTCCGGCTTCGACGGGACGCTCCTCGCCGTTCACAACCACGATGATCGGCGCCGGCATGCCCTCACCGGGCACGACGCCGGTCATCGGAGGCCGGCTCCGCCGGTGTCACGTTGGCGTTCCCGTCGCGCCCCGAAGCCGGCCAGGTCGGTCGGCTGGTCCTCTCCGGCAACCAGCGCCGCGATCGCCTCGCCGGTGATGGGGGCGAGGAGCACCCCGTTGCGGAAGTGGCCGGTGGCCACGGCGAGCCGCGAGATCTCGGTCCATCCGACGAACGGCGCGTTGTCGGGGCTCCCCGGACGGAGCCCGACCGAGCACTCCACCAGTTCCAGCTCGTCGATGCCCGGCACGAGCGCCCGCGCGTCGTCGAGGAGCGAGTGCACCGCACCGGCCTGCACTCGCAGGTCGTCGCCGACCTCCTCCACGGTCGCCCCGACGACCACCGAGTGGTCCCGGCGAGCCACCAGGTAGCAGGCTCGGCCGCGGACGAGGCCCCGGATCGTCCGCTCGAACAAAGGGGCCGTGGCACGGAGGCGCAGCACGTGTCCCTTGACCGGCCGGACCTCGGGCAGGACGCCGTCGGGCACCCCGAGGAGCTGGCCGGTCCGCCAGCCCATGGCCGCGACGACCGCGCCGGCCGGCACCCTGGCACCGCCCTCGGTCGTCAAGCCGGCCGCCGTTCCGGCGCGGTCGAGGTCGAGCCGGGCCACGCGGTCCAAGACGAGATCGACTCCCGCGAGCCGGCAAGCCTCGACCAGCGCGTCGACCAGACGCCGGTTGTCCACGTGGTGGTCCCCGGGCACTTCTGCGCCGCCGCAGATGGAGGGGGAGAGTGCGGGCACGAGCGCCCGGCACTCCGACGCCGTCAAACGCTGCGAGGGGACGCCGATCGACGTTCGGAAGGCCAGCAGCTGGTCGAGCGCGGCGCGGTCCGAGACATCGCTCGCGACCACGACCGTGTTGGAGGCGTCGTAGCCAATGGACCGGCCGACCGCCTCTTCGATCGCGGCGGCGAAGGCCGGCCATCGGTCGGCCGCCGCCAGGAGCAGGCGGGTGAGATCCTCCTCGCCGAAGTGGGCCTCGTTGGCCGGCGCCAGCATGCCCGCGGCCACCCAGGCGGCCCCCCGGCCCGGCTCCGGATCGACCACGGCGACCGTCCGTCCAGCCCGGGCAAGCGCCCATGCGCAGGCGAGCCCGATCACCCCGCCGCCCGCGATCGCCACGTCCGGCGCGCCGTGCGTCGGAGTGTCGACCATTCCTCGATGTTACGAGCCACCCCCGTCCACCCGGCTGGCCCGGTCCCCAACGTCGGGGGCCGGGCCGGGCCGGTGTATTCTGTCGGCACTGCTCCAGGGCCAACGGCGTCCCGGGCGGCAGGACTCCGCATTTTTCGCAGGAGCCGAAACGCGTCGCCCGCGCAGGCGGGCGGCACAGCCCGGAAGGACGTCCATGGCCCCCACGGACCTTGGCGACACAAGGCCCACCACTCGCACCCTCTACGACCCGGCCTTCGAGCACGACGCGTGCGGCGTCGGCCTGGTCGCCGACCTCAAGGGCCGGCCCAGCCACGCCCTCGTGCGTCAGGGCCTGGCCGTCCTGGAGCGCCTCGCCCACCGCGGCGCCTCGGGGGCCGAGGTCGCGACGGGGGACGGGGCCGGCATCCTGACCCAGCTGCCCCACCGCTTCCTCGCCGCGGTGGCGGGAGACCTCGGGTTCACCCTGCCTTCCCCGGGCCGGTACGCGGCCGGGAGCGTCTTCCTCCCGACCGACCCCGACGACGCCGCGAAGGCCCGCGCCCAGTTCGAGGGACTCGCGCTCGAGGAGGGGATGCGCGTCCTCGGGTGGCGCGGGGTGCCGACCTCGGATGCGACCCTCGGTGAGACGGCCCGGCGGGCCATGCCGCGGATCGAGCAGGTCTTCGTCGCCCCGACCGACCCCGGCAGATTCGGCGCGCCCATCGAGCTCGACCGGGTCGCATTCGTCCTCCGCAAGCGCGCCGAGCACCAGGTCGACGGCCTCTACGTCCCGTCGTTGTCGGCCCGCACCCTCGTGTACAAGGGCATGCTCACCGGCCACCAGCTCGACGAGTTCTACCCCGACCTCTCCGACGACCGGTTCGAGTCGGGCCTCGCCCTCGTGCACTCGCGCTTCAGCACGAACACCTTCCCGTCCTGGCCGCTCGCCCACCCGTACCGTTACCTGGCCCACAACGGCGAGATCAACACGCTCGCCGGCAACCGCAACTGGATGCGGGCCCGGGAGGCGGTCCTCGAGTCCGACCTGATCGAGGGCGACCTCGGGCGGATCTTCCCGATCTGCACACCCGGCGCGAGCGACGCCGCCTCCTTCGACGAGGTGCTCGAGCTTCTGCACCTCGGCGGCCGCTCGCTGCCGCACGCGGTGCTGATGATGATCCCGGAGGCCTGGGAGAACCACCAGGGGATGGACCCGGCCCGACGCGCCTTCTACCGGTTCCACTCGTCGCTGATGGAGCCCTGGGACGGCCCGGCCGCCATCGCCTTCACCGACGGCACGGTCATCGGCGCGGTCCTCGACCGCAACGGGCTGCGGCCCGCCCGATACTGGGTGACCGACGACGGGCTCGTGGTCCTGGCGAGCGAGGTCGGCGTCCTCGACCTCGACCCGGCCACCGTCGTGCGCAAGGGTCGGCTCCGGCCGGGCCGGATGTTCCTCGTCGACACCGAGAAGGGGCGCATCGTCGACGACGACGAGATCAAGGGCGACCTGGCGGCCGAGCACCCCTACGCCGAGTGGTTGGCAAAGGACCAGCTCACCTTGGACGAGCTCCCGCCGCGCACGATGCTCACCCCGCAGCACGCGAGCGTGGTCACCCACCAGCGTCTCTTCGGCTACACCAACGAGGAGCTGAAGGTGCTGGTCGGCCCGATGGCCAAGACCGGGGCAGAGCCGGTCGGCTCGATGGGGTCCGACACCGCCATCGCCGTGCTCTCGGAACGATCCCGCACGCTGTACGACTACTTCACCCAGCTCTTCGCCCAGGTGACGAACCCGCCCCTCGACGCCATCCGCGAGGAGCTGGTCACCTCGCTGGCCGCCACGGTCGGTCCGGCCGCCAACCTGCTCGACGCACGGCAGGGCTCCTGTCGCCAGGTCGTCATGCCGTACCCGGTGATCGACCTCGACGACCTCGCCAAGCTCATGTACATCAACGAGCACGGCGAGAACCCGGGCTTCCGGGCGTTCACGATCGACGGCCTGTTCCCGGTGCGAGAGGCCGGCGACACGGGGCGGCCGACCGAGGCCGGCGGCCGGGCCCTGGCCGAGGCGGTCGACCGGGTCCGTACCAGGGTGTCAGAAGCGATCGAGGACGGCGCCAACGTCATCGTGCTCTCGGACCGCAACTCGACGACCGAGCTGGCCCCGATCCCGTCACTACTTCTCGTCTCGGCGGTGCACCACCACCTGGTGCGCGAGCGGACCCGGACCCGGGTCGGGCTCGTCGTCGAGTCGGGCGATGCCCGCGAGGTGCACCACATGGCGCTGCTCATCGGCTACGGCGCCGCCGCGGTGAACCCGTACCTCGCGCTCGAGTCGATCGACGACATGATCGCCAATGGCCAGCTCGTCGGTGTCACCCCGCGCCAGGCCCGGGAGAACTACATCAAGGCTGCCTGCAAGGGCGTCCTCAAGATCATGTCGAAGATGGGGATCTCGACCGTCGCCTCCTACACGGGCGCGCAGGTGTTCGAGGCGGTCGGCCTCGACCCCTCGGTCATCGACGAGTACTTCACCGGCACCCCCAGCCGGATTGGCGGGGTGGGCCTGGACGTGCTCGCCGCCGAGGTCGCCGCCCGGCACCGCCGGGCCCACTACGACCGTCCGACCGAGCTCGCCCACCGGGAGCTCGAGTCCGGCGGCGAGTACCAGTGGCGCCGCGACGGGGAGTACCACCTCTTCAACCCGCGGACGGTTTTCAAGCTCCAGCACGCCACCCGGGCGAAGCGCTTCGACGTGTTCCGGGAGTACTCCGAGGCGGTCGACGACCAGTCCGAGCGGCTGGGCACGCTGCGGGGGCTGCTCAGGCTGCGGCCGGCCGAGGGCGGGCCAGTCCCGCTCGAGGAAGTCGAGCCGGCCACCGCGATCATGACCCGGTTCTCGACCGGGGCCATGTCGTACGGTTCCATCTCGGCCGAGGCCCACGAGACACTCGCCATCGCGATGAACCGCATCGGCGGCCGCTCCAACACCGGCGAGGGAGGGGAGGACCCCGACCGGTTCCAGCCCGACGAGAACGGCGACCTGAGGCGGAGCGCCATCAAGCAGGTCGCTTCGGGGCGCTTCGGGGTGACGAGCGAGTACCTCGTGAACGCGGACGACCTGCAGATCAAGATCTCCCAGGGGGCGAAGCCGGGAGAAGGTGGACAGCTGGCGGGGGCGAAGATCTACCCGTGGATCGCGAAGACCCGCTACTCGACCCCGGGCGTCGGGCTCATCTCACCGCCCCCTCACCACGACATCTATTCGATCGAAGACATCGCCCAGCTCATCCACGACCTGAAGTCCTCCAACCCGAGGGCCCGTGTCCACGTCAAGCTGGTGGCCGAGGTCGGCGTCGGCACGGTCGCCGCCGGGGTGGCCAAGGCCCATTCCGACGTCGTGCTCATCTCGGGACACGACGGCGGGACCGGCGCGGCGCCGATGACCTCCCTCAAGCACGCCGGCATCCCCTGGGAGCTCGGGCTCGCCGAGACCCAGCAGACGCTCGTCATGAACGGCCTGCGCGACCGGATCGTCGTCCAGGTCGACGGCCAGCTGAAGACGGGACGCGACGTGGTCGTGGCCGCGCTGCTCGGAGCCGAGGAGTTCGGGTTCGCCACCGCACCCCTCGTGGTATCGGGCTGCATCATGATGCGGGTCTGCCACATCAACACCTGTCCGGTCGGCATCGCCACCCAGGACCCGAAACTCCGCGAGCGCTACCGGGGGACCCCGGAGTTCGTCATCACGTTCTTCGAGTACATCGCCGCGGAAGTGCGCGAGCTGCTGGCGTCGCTCGGGCTGCGGTCGCTGGACGAGGCGATCGGACGGGTTGACCTCCTCGAGGCGGCCGGAGCGGTCGAGCACTGGAAGGCGAAGGGCCTCGACCTCGCGCCGGTCCTCGCGCCGGTCGACTCGCCCTACGGCACCGCCCCCCGCCAGACCCGGCTCCAGGACCACCGGCTCGACCAAGCGCTCGACCACGCGTTCCTCGACGCGTGCCGGCCGGCCATCGAGGAGGGCACCCGGGTCGAGGCGTCCTGTGCGATCACGAACGTCGACCGCACGGTCGGCACGCTCCTCGGCTACGAGATCACCCGTCGCCACGGGGGCCACGGGCTTCCTGACGGCACCATCAACCTGTCCTTCACCGGCTCGGCCGGGCAGAGCTTCGGCGCGTTCTTACCCCGCGGGGTCACGATGCGGCTCCACGGCGACGCCAACGACTACTTCGGCAAGGGGCTCTCGGGCGGCCGGCTCATCCTGCGGCCGCCGGAAGGGTCCCCGTTCGTGGCCGAGGAGGAGATCATCGGCGGCAACGTGATGCTCTACGGGGCGACCGGCGGCGAGGCGTTCGTCCGCGGCCAGGTGGGGGAGCGGTTCTGCGTGCGCAACTCCGGCGCCACCGCGGTGGTGGAGGGGGTCGGCGACCACGGCTGCGAGTACATGACCGGCGGCCAGGTGGTGGTGCTCGGACCGACCGGGCGCAACTTCGCCGCCGGCATGTCGGGCGGGGTGGCGTTCGTCTACGACCCCGACCGCACCTTCGGCGACCGGGTCAACTCCGAGATGGTGGACGCCGAGCCGCTCGCCGAGGAGGACGTCGAGTGGTTCTGCGGCATCGTCATCCGCCACGCCGAGGAGACCGGCTCGGCGGTGGCGCGCCGCCTGCTCGAGGACTGGGACGCCGCGGTCGCGAATACCGTGAAGGTCATGCCCCGGGACTACCGGCGGGTGCTCGAGGCCACCGAGCGGGCCCGGGCCGCCGGGACCTCGGTCGACGAGGCGGTCATGGCGGCGGCCCATGGGTAAGCCGACCGGCTTCATGGAGTTCGGCCGGGAGCTGCCGCGGCGACGCCCGGTGCCGTTGCGCATCCGCGACTGGCACGAGGTCTACGAGCCCTTCGACCCGCTGCACGCGCAGCACCAGGGGGCGCGCTGCATGGACTGCGGCATCCCGTTCTGCCACGAGGGCTGCCCGCTCGGGAACCTGATCCCGGAGTGGAACGACCTCGTCTGGCAGGACGACTGGTCCACGGCGATCGAGCGCCTTCACGCCACCAACAACTTCCCCGAGTTCACCGGCCGGCTGTGCCCGGCCCCGTGCGAGGCCGCGTGCGTCCTCGGGATCAACGCGGATCCGGTGACCATCGAGCGGATCGAGTACGAGATCGCCGAGCGCGCCTTCGCCGAGGGGTGGGTCACCCGTCAGCTGCCCCGGGAGCGCACCGGCAAGCGGGTCGCGGTGATCGGCTCGGGGCCGGCCGGTCTCGCCTGCGCCCAGCAGCTCGGGCGGGCGGGCCACGAGGTGGTCGTCTACGAGCGGGCCGAGAAACCGGGCGGCCTGCTGCGCTACGGCATCCCCGAGTTCAAGATGGAGAAGCGGGTCCTCGACCGGCGGCTCGCCCAGCTGGTGGCCGAGGGCATCGGGTTCCGCTGCTCCACCCTCGTCGGGCTGCCCCCCGCCGATCCACCGGAGAACTCCCTCGAACCGGGCCTCGCCCGGGGGCTCGGGAGCGCCTGCGGCCCCGAGGTGGAGGTGGTCTCGGCGGTGGCCCTGGCCGAGGAGTTCGACGCGCTCGTGCTGGCCGGCGGCGCCACGGTCCCGCGAGACCTGGCGGTCCCCGGGCGAGCGCTCGACGGCGTCCACTTCGCCATGGACTACCTGAAGCCCTCCAACCTGGTCCGCGAGCGGGCCCTCGCCCAGAGCCCGATCGACGCCAAGGGTCGCCGGGTCGTCATCATCGGCGGCGGCGACACCGGCGCCGACTGCCTCGGCACCGCCCACCGGCAGGGTGCCGCGTCGGTGGTGCAGCTGGAGATCCTCCCCGAACCCCCCGGGGCCCGTCCCGACGAGAACCCCTGGCCGACGTGGCCCGTCATCCTGCGCAGCTCCGCCGCCCACGAGGAGGGGGGGCGACGCCTGTTCGCGGTGTCGACGACCGAACTGGTCGACGACGGCACCGGCCGGGTGGGGACCCTGCGGGGCCAGGAGGTCGAGATGCGCACCGACGGCGGCCGGGCAACCTTCACGCCGGTCGCGGGGAGCGAGTTCGAGCTCGCCTGTGACCTCGTGCTGCTGGCGCTCGGGTTCTCGGGCGCCGAGCGGACCGGGGTGGTCGGCGAGCTCGGCATCGACGTGGGACCGACCGGCACCGTGCGGGCCGACGGCGGCTGGGCGACTAACCGCGAGGGCGTCTTCGTCTGCGGGGACATGACGCGCGGCCAGTCGCTCATCGTGTGGGCGATCGCCGAGGGCCGATCGGCCGCCTCGGCCGTCGATCGCTGGCTGATGGGCGACACCGCGTTGCCGGCGCCGCTCCGACCCGGACAGCTCGCGCTTCGGTAGCGACGGGCGGGGCCGGTCGGCCGCCCGGGTGGCGCACGAGGCGGCCACCCGGGCGGACTCCGGTGGGAACTATCCGGTCGGGCCGCTCCCCGGGGCCGTAAACAGCTTCGGGAGGCTCTTCGGCCACTGGCCGAGCGCGAAGCGGTTGCCGTTGAAGATCGGCACGAAGGTGCCCTTCATGCCGTTGACGAGCGAGGTCGCCGAGCCGTTCCAGTAGATGAACCGGGCGGTGTTCGAAGCGGTGTGGTCACCGCCGCCGCCGTTCCCGTTCACGCCGAGGTTGAACGTCCAGTTCCCGTACTGGTAGGCGGGGGCGCCGAGCTGGGGTAGCGCGTGCACCCCCTTGGCCATGTTCTGCGGCGTGAGGTCCGGGCCGGCCGCCTGCAGCATGTCGAAGATCTCGACCAGCTGCGAGTAGTCACCGTCGGTCCCGGGCGGGATCTGGTGACCGGTCAGCTTCTGGTACAGCTTGCCGGCGAGCGAGTTCGGGCCGAAGGTGTCGGTCGACGGCGACAGCTCGCTCATCCCGAACAGGTGGCCCTGCGCCTCGGCGGGGTCGTCCTGGGACTGCACGTACTGGTCCTGGTCGGTCAGCGCGGTGCCGATGAGGAACCACTCGGGGTGGTAGTCCTGCGCCGCCGCGGCCTTGGTGATGATGCCGGCCGAGAACGGGTCACAGGCCAGGACGACGGTGGTGACACCGGCCGCCTTGAACTGCACGACCGCCTGCTGGGCCGACTGCTGGAAGGTCGCGACGTCGAGGTTGTAGTAGAAGGACGACGCGATCTGCTTGGCCGGGACGTGGTACTTCGTCTCGAGCAAGTGGATGCTCCGCTTCGTGCACCCGATGTAGGGCGGCAGGTTCGGGACGTAGGTGCCGAACTTGCGCGTCTGTGACGCGAGCGTCGGGTCACCGGCGTAGATCGCCTTCTTCCCGGCGAGCAGCGTGCCCTCGACCTCCGAGGTGAGCGAGCTCACCCGGGTGCAGTCCTGGGTGGTCGACCAGATGTAGGGGTTCTGGCTCTGGAACGTCCCCTCGTCGTAGTAGCCGTCGCCGTTGAAGTTGACGACGTGCTGCTGGGCCAGGCACAACGAATAGGGCCCGGTCCCGGTCGGCTGGTAGTCGAAGGCGATGCCGGTGTCACCGAAGGCGGGCATCTGGGCCACCGTGGTGGCGTCCGCGCAGGCCTGCGCCTGGCCCTGGTTCAGTGCCTCGGCGGTGCTGTTGCCCGTCGCGGTGTAGTTCTGGATCACGACCTTGCGCCCGTACAGCTCGTAGACCTTGTTGAAGTAGTTCAGGAAGACCTGCTCCACCTGGTCGGTGACGGTCGGCAGCGCGTTGCCGGCCGCCTGGGCCTCCGAGGCCAGCTGCTGGGCGTTGGCCGTGCTCGGGAACTGGCGCTGGGCCAACGTGATGGTGCTCGCCGTCACGCCCTTGTAGGTGGCGCCGCCGTTGTTGCCCGTGAACTTCGGGAGGCACTGGGCGGCGTAGGGCGAGCCGAACTGCGGGGTGCTCGACGTGCACTTCTGGCCGCCGACCGTCGTCCCGGTCCCGGCCTTGATGTTCCCCGAGCCCGGGTACTTCCACGGGTAGGGCCCCTCACCGGCCGGGCCCGAGTGGGCCAGCACGACGTTCGACGCGGCCCCGGCGAGACCACTGCCGCCGGCCGTGGCGATGGTGAAGGCCGCCAGGATCCCGGCTCCGAGCAGCGTGACCGCCGGACGCCGGAGGCGACCCCTCCCGCTCGATCGGTGGGCGCCGACGCGGTGCGACCCACGCCCAAACGACAGCTTGCTCATGCTTCCCTCCCCTTGGATGTGTGTCATTTGTGACGGATGTTCCGGGCCAGTCTTCCCCCACTCGCCCCGCCGATATCGGGACAAACGTTTCCACTGGCCCGGGTCCTTCACATTCTTCCCAGTTTCGCAAAGAAACCCCGTGAGAAGAAAGCGCGACCCCGCTAGCTGGAGGGACGGGGCGGCAGGGGCGGCGGCCGGCGGGACGGCCGGGTGGACCCGTCGGGCGGGGTCGCCGGGGGCCGCCGTTCGGACAGCTCGCCCAGGGTCTGGAGGGCCACCTCCAGCTGGGGGTCTTCGCCCCTCGCCCAGGCCTGAGGCGGGATCGACACCTCGATGTCCGGGTCGACCCCGTGGTTCTCGACCCCCCAGCCCAGCCCGTCGAACCAGAAGGCGTAGCGGGGCTGGGTCACGAGGGTGCCGTCGACCAGGCGGTAGCGGCTGTCGATACCGATCACCCCGCCCCAGGTGCGGGTGCCGACGACGGGGGCGAGCCCGCGGAGCTTGATGGCCGCGGTCACGATGTCCCCGTCGGAGCCGGCCTGCTCGTTCACGATCGCGACGAACGGCCCCCGGGGCGCGTCGCCCGGGTAGCTCTCCTCGTTGTGATGCCGGGCGACGTCCCAGCCGAGGACAGTGCGGGCGAGCTTCTCCAGCACGAGCTGCGATACGTGGCCGCCGGCGTTGTCGCGCAGGTCGACGATCAGGGAGTCCCGGGCCACCTCGACGCGCAGGTCCCGGTGCAGCTGGGCCCAGCCGGCGCCCATCATGTCGGGCACGTGGAGGTAGCCGGCCCGCCCGGCGGTCGCCGCATGCACCGCGGCGCGGCGGTCGGTCACCCAGGCCTGGTAGCGCAGGGGCCGCTCGTCGGCGAGCGGGGTGACCACCACCTCGCGCCGCTCGCCGTCGGGGCGCTCCACGGTGAGGGCCACCGGTTGGTCGGCCGCGCCGACCAGGGTGGGGCCGGGACCGCGGACCGGGTCGACCGGGACGCCGTCGACCGCCACCAGGATCTCGCCGACCGCGACCGAGGCACCGGGGGCGAGCAGCGGGGCGCGCGCGCCCGGCACCGAGGACTCTCCCGGGAGCACCCGCTCGACACGCCAGCGGCCGTCGTCGCCGCGGGCGAGGTCGGCGCCGAGGAGCCCCTGGCGTCGCAACCCCTCCACCGGGCGGGCCGGAGGGGTCTCGTACGCATGGGAAGTCCCGAGCTCGCCCTGGACCTCCCAGAGGAGCTCCGACAGGTCGTGGCGGGTGGCGATGCGCTCGAGGAGGGGGCGGTACCGCTCGACGACCGCGTCCCATTTGACGTCGGCCATGTCCGCGATCCAGTAGTGGTCGCGCATGAGCCGGGCCGCCTCGTCGTACATCTGCCGCCACTCGAGGTCGGGGTCGACCTGCACGCGGATCCTCGAGGTGTCGACGTCGACGCGGTCACTCGGCGCGTCCGGCCCCGAGGAAGCCTCGACGCGTGCGCCCGAGGGCACGACGAACAGCGATCCGCCGTCCTTCACGACGAGCGACTTGCCATCGCCGCTCACGAAGACCCACTCGGCCGAGTCGACCAGGGTGAGCTCGCGCCGTTTCTCGAAGTCGTACCGGACGAGCCGCGCCTTCGGGCCCTCGGCGCCCGGCCGCGCCAGCGACTCGCCGAGCACCCCCGCCAGGGGCTGGTCGAGCCACACGAGCCCACCGGCGGTGGCGCGCAACGCCGCGTAGCGGGCCGCCCGGACCGGGACGGGGACCACCCGTTCGCCGAGGTTCTCCACGTCGACCACCACCGGTGCGAGGGCGTCGCGCCCGCCGGCCCGGCTGCGGTCGGGTTCCGCGACCCCGCCGTCGTCCTTGTCCTCTTTCTCCTCTTCGGCCGCACCGGCCGGGCGCCGGCCGGCCAGCTCCGCATCGAACGGAGACGGGGTCGCGGCGGCCAGCGTGACGAGGTACGGGCGGGTGCCGGCCGGGAAGAACAGGTCGAAGACGTGGCTGTCATAGACGGGGTCGAAGGTCCGGGCCGAGAGGAAGGCGAGGTACCGGCCGTCCAGGGTGAAGACCGGGTCGTGGTCGGAGAAGCGCAGGGGGGTGACCTCGGTCACCTCGCCGGTGCCGATCCGGGCCAGCTTGATCTGGCGCAGCGGTTCGGGGCCCGCGTGCGACCAGGCGAGCCAGGCGGAGTCGGGCGAGAAGGTCAGGCCCGAGGCGTCCCCGTCCTCGGACCGGTCGACCTCGGTGATGTCCCCGCTGGCCACGTCGACGAGGAGCACCCGCCCGTCGTGGGAGGCCGCCGCCACCCGGGTCCCGTCGGGGGCGGTGGTGAGGTCGAGCACCCGGCCGAGCTGGCCCGCGGCGAGCCGGCGGGGGGGATCGGCTTGGGGACCGAAGGCCGGCGCGACCTCGAGTGCGTCATCGCCCTCGGCGTCAGTGACCCAGACGACGTCGGGCTCGGGCCCGTGGCCGAGGATCCGGGGCAGACGGGCCCGCACGCCGCCCCCGCCCCCGAGCACCCGGGCGGGCCCGTCGCGGTGGGGGAGCCAGACGATCGTGCCGCGCACCGAGGCGGCGCTGCCACGGCCGGGCCCGTCGGGGGCCACGCCGCCCAGGTGATCGGCGGCCTTGATGGGATAGGGGATCCGCCCGGTCCGGGTGGCGCCGAGCGAGATCTCGAGCCGGCGCGGCTGCGAGTCGGCGGCGAGGTCCCCGAGCAGGTAGAGGTCGCCGGCGCACTGGTACACGATCCGGGCGCCGTCGGTGGCGGCGTGGCGGGCGTAGAAGTCGGCGTGGTCGCTGTGGCGGCGGAGCCCGGTGCCGTCGGGCAGCACCGAGTAGAGGTTGCCCACGCCTTCGTGGTCCGAGACGAACACGACCCGTCCGTCGACCCAGCCGGGATCCTCCAGCTGTCCGTCGATCGCCCGGAGGAAGCGCTCGAACTCGCCGGTCCCGGTGGGGTCGATCCACAGCTTGGCCGCCGTGCCACCGCGGTAGCGCTTCCACGAGGCGCCCCGCGACGGGCTCTGGTCGACGCCGAGGACGACGGCGCCGCCCGGTCCCGCGGCGATGGAGGTGACCGGACCGAGCGGTAGCCGCACCGCCGGCCCCCCGTCGGTCGGCACCGCGTGTGCCCAGGTCCGGCCCCGGAAGGGCTCGCCCGCCGCGGTGATGGCGAGGACGTTGCCTTCGCCGTCCCACCCGATGACCCGGGTGAAGGCGTCGCCCCAGTAGGTGAGGCGCTGGACCTCGCCGCCGGCGGTCCCCGCGACGTAGACCTCGGGACCGCCGTCTCGGCGCCCGGTGTAGGCGACCAGCGAGCCGTCGGGCGAGAGGGCGACGTTGGCGACCGGCGCGCGGTCGGCGGTCAGGCGGCGTGCGACCGCGTCCTCGACGGAGGCCACCCACACGTCGTCGTCGGCGCCGAAGGCCAGCCGCTCGTCCGCGATCGAGGGGAACCGGAGGTAGGGACGGTCATCGCTCATCTCCCGACGGTAACCGGGGACCGGACGGCCCCCAGATGTCGGCATCCCGGGCGCGTTGGGATAGGAAATGAACCGGTGAGCCGGCTTCCCACCCGTGCCGATCCCGCACCCGCCTCGATGAGCCCACGCGACGAACCCCCCGGCGAGGCCGCCGCCGCCCGGCCCGAACCGGGCTGGTCCGCTCCCGCCCTCTTTGTGATCGCGGCGGTCGCCGGGCTGGCCTATCTCTCCTGGCCCCTTGGCTACCTGGTGAACCCGTTCGTGGTGGGGCACGGCCTGGCCAGCGACCTCGAGGTGCCGGGCCAGCCGTTCGGCTGGGTGTTCGTCCTGCTCGACATCGTCTCGGGCGTCCTCATGGTCGCGATCGCGTTGCGCGGCGGCCGTCGGCGGAGCCGCTTCGTCCCCGGGGGCCTGCTCCTCGGCTACGCGGTCTTCGGGCTCTCCTCGGTGCTGAGCGCGGCCGTGCCGTTGTCGTGCGGGACCGGTCGCGCCGCGCTGCTCGCCTGCGGGACCACGACCAGCACGTACGGGCTGCACGACGTGCTGAGCGTGGTCGGCTACCTGGCGTTCTTCGTCTCCCTCGCCGGCCTGGTCCGCCGTCGCCGGATCACCCCGACCGCGCGCGCGACGCCGATCGCACTCATGGCGCTCGGCGCGGCCTGGTCGGCGAGCGGGCTCGCCTTCATGGCGGTGACCCTCGCCCACGGGCCCGAGGTCACCGTCCAGCACGTCCTGCTGGCCCTGACCAGCCTGGCGATCGCGGTGGTCCCGGTGGCCGGGGCCGCCCCGGCGTCCGTCCCGGCGCCGGTCGTCGCGTCGAGATCACCGATTCGGGTCCGCGTCCGTCCGCTGGTGCGCGTGCGCCGGCGTCGGGTCCCGGCGCGTTGAACACTGAGAAGGGCGCGGCGGGCTCTGGGAGACTCTGGGCATGGCGGCTGAGCTGACGACGATCGTCATCGATGCCCACGACGTCGAGTTGGTGGCGTCGTTCTGGGCGTCGGTGCTCGGCTGCGACCACTGGCGCGACGACGACGGCGACATGGTCGTCGCCCACCGCGACCACCGGTCCCCCGTCGTGCTCCTCGTCATCGAGGTGCCGGAGCAAAAGACGGTGAAGAACCGGGTGCACCTGGACGTGAACCCCGTCGGCGCGGACCAGGAAGAGGAACTTCAGCGCCTCCTCGCCCTTGGGGCGCGACCGGTCGACATCGGACAAGGCGAGACGACCTGGGTGGTGCTGGCCGACCCGGAGGGCAACGAGTTCTGCCTCCTGCGGCGCCGGCTCGACGCCCCGTCCGAGCAGGGGTAGCCGTTGTCGATGCCCGACCGCGCCGCGCGGGCCTTCTCGTTCGGGGCGATCGCCGAGGAGTACGACCAGTTCCGTCCGGGCCCTCCGGTCGAGGCGGCCCGCTGGGTGCTCGGGGAGGGTCGCTCGACGGTGCTCGACCTCGGGGCCGGGACCGGCGGCCTGACCCGCGCCCTCGTGGCGCTGGCCCCTCGGGTGGTGGCGCTCGAGCCCGAGTCCCGCATGCGCGGGGTGTTGGCCCGGCGCAGTGGCGGTGCCGCGGTCCTCGGCGGGGTGGGTGAGCGCATCCCGGTGCGGGACGGAACCCTCGACGCGGTGCTCGCATCGTCCTCCTGGCACTGGATGGACCCGGCGGTCGCCGGGAGCGAAGTCGCCCGGGTGCTCCGACCGGGCGGCGTGTTTGGACTCCTCTGGAGCGGTCCCGACCGCAGCGTCCCCTGGGTGAGCGAGATCCTCGGGCGCCGACGCCCCAATGCGGGCCGCGACTGGACCGAGCACCGGCGGCGCCGGACCATGGTGCTCCCCGGCACCCTGCCGTTCACCGAGCGCGAGACGACCGTGCTCCGGTTCTCCCGGCCGGCCTCTCGGGACGACCTAGCCGGCCTCTCGGGCACCTTCTCGGTGGTGATCCTCGGGGGCGGCCCCGCCCGCGACGCCCGCGTCGACGCCGTCCGGGAGCGCGCCCGGCTCCACCCCGAGATCGCCGAGGGCCACGTCGAGCTGCCCATGGTGTGCCGGTGTTGGCGCACCTACCGGACCGACGGCCCGGTGCCCGGGGCCTGACCGGGCCCCCGCTCAGGCGGGACGCGTCGCTCCGACGAAGTCCCGCCAGTCCGCCCCCTCCTCGCGGACGACCGCGCCGGTGTGCGGCGCGTCGATCATCTCGCCGGCGCCGACGTAGATCCCGACATGGGCGACGGCGCGTGTGGAGGCCCCGTAGAAGAGGAGGTCGCCCGGCTGGACCTCAGTGCCGTCGCCCACCGCCGGTCCCGCGTCGAACTGGGCCTGGGCCACTCGGGGGAGGGCGATCCCGGCGGCCCGGTACGCCGCCTGGGACAGCCCCGAGCAGTCGAAGCCCCCGTCACCGGTCCCGCCCCAGCGATAGGGGGTGCCGAGCTGCGCGGCCGCGAACTGGAGCGCGCTTGCGGCGTCGGCGGCCGTTGCCGGGTTCGAGACGAGCGCCTGGGCGAGCACCACCACGGTCTCGACGTAGACCGACGAGTGGTTGTAGTCGCCGATCGCGGTCGTGAGCGACGCCGGGTCCCCGCCGCCGTCGGCGCAGAGCAGCTTGGCGGCGCTGTAGACCGCGTCGGCCGGGTCGTAGGGGGAGGGGGGCGCGACCCCGCCGGGGCCGACCACCCCGTAGCGGGCGAACGTCGCCGGCTCGAACTGCATCGGCCCCTCGGCCCCCGCCGCGTTCGCACCCGAGGCGACCCCGGGTGCTCGGGACCGCCCGCTGTCGCTCTCCACCCGCCCGATGGCGGCCAACACCGACCAGGGCAAGCCCGGACAGGTGCCGGCGGCACCCTGGTCCATCAGCTCCCAGGCCGCGGGCACCGCCGGTCCCGACACGTGGCTGCCCCCGCCCGGGAGCGCCGGCGCACTGCCCCCGCCGCCGGCCAGGGCCGCGACGCATCCCGCGAGCAGCACCCCGACGATCAGACACGCCCCGACGACCACCACCACGACCCGCCCCACGCAGTCCTCCTCCGTCGTGGCGCAACGGTCGGCCGGGGGTGCGGGCGCGGGACGGGCGGGGCGTCCTGCGGTGCGTGGGCGACAGGCGACCGGGGACCGCGACCGCCGGCCCAGATACGCTCGATGTGGTCGTCCGGGCCCAGGGGGAGGCAGCGATGCGCAGCACCATGCAGGAGTTCCCGCTCCTGATCAGCCACATCCTTCGTCACGGCCAGGAGGTCTACGGCGACAGCGAGGTGGTCACCGTGATGCCCGACGGCTACCGGTCGGCCACCTTCACCGAGGTGGCCGACCAGGCCGAGCGGCTGGCCAAGGCGCTCGGCCGCCTCGGGGTCGGGCGAGGCGACCGGGTCGGCACCTTCCTGTGGAACAACCAGGAGCACCTGGCCGCCTACCTCGGCGTCCCCTCAATGGGCGCGGTCCTGCACACCCTCAACATCCGGCTGTTCCCCGAGCAGCTCGCGTATGTGGCCAACCACGCCGAGGACAAGGTGGTGATCGCCGACGCCTCGCTCCTGCCGGTGCTGGCCAACGTGTGGGACGAGCTCAAGACGGTCGAGCACCTGATCGTCATCGGCGAGGGCGACACCTCGCCCTTCGGCACCGCCCACTCCTTCGACGGGCTCCTCGCCGCCGAGGAGCCCGGCTACGACTGGCCGGTCATCGACGAGCTCGACGCGGCGGCGATGTGCTACACGAGCGGCACCACCGGGAACCCGAAGGGGGTCGTCTACTCCCACCGCTCGACGTTCCTGCACACGATGGCGCACGTCTCGGCCAGCTCGATCGGGATGACCGACCGGGACCGCCTCCTCGTCATCGTGCCGATGTTCCACGCCAACGCGTGGGGCACCCCCTACAGCTGCTGGATCGTGGGGGCCGACCTCGTGATGCCCCAGTCCTTCGTCCAGGGCGAGCGGCTCCTCCAGATCATCGAGGACCAGAAGGTGACGCTCTCCTGTGGCGTGCCGACGGTCTGGAACGACCTCCTGCGCGCGCTCGGGACCTCGTCGGGGGCCGACCTCAGCTCGCTGCGCTCGGTCACCTGCGGTGGCTCGGCGGTGCCCCGGGCCCTCATCGAGGCGTTCGCCGAGCGGGTGGGCGCCGAGATGATCCAGGGCTGGGGCATGACCGAGACGAGCCCGCTGGCCGCCTTCGGGCGGCCGCCGGCCGGGCTCCCGCCGGAGCGGGAGATCGAGTACCGGGTGAAGGCCGGCCGCATCGTGCCGGCGGTCGAGGTCCGGGTGGTCGACGCGGACGGCCAGGTGCTGCCCAACGACGGCGAGTCGGTGGGGGAGTTCGAGATCCGCGGCCCCTGGGTCACCGCCTCCTATTACAAGGACGACGACCCGCAGCGCTTCCACGACGGCTGGCTGTGCACCGGCGACGTCGGCAGCCTCGACGACCGGGGGTACATGACCATCTCGGACCGCACCAAGGACGTCATCAAGTCGGGCGGCGAGTGGATCTCCTCGGTCGAGCTCGAGGGCCTGGTCATGGGCCACCCCGACGTCTTCGAGGCGGCGGTGATCGCGGTGCCCGACAGCCGTTGGGACGAACGGCCCCTCGTCTGCGTGGTGCCCCGCGAGGGGAAGCAGCCCGACGCGGCCGAGTTGCAGGCCTTCCTGACCGGCAAGGTGGCGCGCTGGGCGACCCCCGAGCGGTGGGCGTTCGTCGACTCGGTTCCCAAGACCTCGGTGGGCAAGTTCGACAAGAAGGTGTTGCGGGCCCGCCACGCCGACGGCGAGCTCGAGGTGATCACGCTCGACCGACCGCCGGCTTGACCGGGGGCGAACAGCTGGCCGAGCTGGCCGGCCGCATCCGGGCCCTCGCCGAGGAGCTGGCCGACCTCGCCCTCGACCGGCTGCTCGACGCGACCGAACGCCGGGCCGGCGACCCGGCGGAGAAGGCGGCCGAGGAGCGCCGCCTCACCCGGGCGGCCCGGGCCCTGGAGAAGGCCGCGACCGAGCTCGAGGGCTCGGCTCGACGGGACGAGTAACGGCCCGAGCCGCGCGACGACCAGGCCTCGCCGTGGCCTTCGCGCTCGGCACGCTGCTCGGCGGGGGATGCGGGGCCACCGCAGCGCCGCACCCGCCATCGCGCCCCGCCCCGCGTACCGTCGTGACCACGACCACCGCCCCGGCCTTCTCGATGGAGCCGTGCGGGACGATCATCACCGACGACGACCAACGCCCGGGCGTCGACCTCGAGGGGTTCCTCCTCGGCGCGGCCGACGCCCCCGCCGGCCTCACGGCCGGCCCACCACTGCGGGCCGGCACCGGGCGGGGGAGCTTCGTCGCCTCGGTGCCAAGCATCGTGCCGATCGCCGACATCGACTTCGCCACGTCGGTGAACCAGGCGGAGGAGGGGGTGGGGGAAGGCTCGAGCAGCTCCGGGGTCTCCGAGACCCTGGGCGAGGTCACCACCGCGAACGAGGCGGCCGGCCTCGTCGCCCGGATCGAAAGAGCCCTCCTGACCTGCACGAACGGCGCACCGGCGGTGACCCTCCCCGCGCCCACGCCCGGGCTGGTCGCGGTCGAGGACCAGGGCCGGTCGAGCGTCCAGGAGCTGAAGGACGCGACCGTGGTGGTCGCCAAGGGCCCCTACGTGCTGAACCTCACCTGGTCGAGCTCGGTGAACTTCTCGGCCTCGACGGCGTCGACCCTCCCGTTCACCCCGTTGCCGAGCCCGGGCCAGATGGCGGCGCTGGTCGCCGCTGCGCTCGGGCGCTTGCCGCCCGGCCCCCTCGGTCCGCCAACCGGTTGAGCGCGTCGATCAGCCGGCGGAGGCGGCCGTAGTGGATCCGGTCGAACCGGAGCACGACCCGCTTGAGGTCCAGCTGGTCGCCATCGGTGCGCTCGGGCGGGAACGGCGAGGCGAGGCGGATGGAGCCCCCGGCCACGATGTCGCCGAACTGGGCGTTCAGGTCGGCCAGCTCCTTTTGGTTCGGCGCGGTCTGCACGCGCAGCACCAACAGGTCGCCCACCCACCGGCACGAGTGGTAGTTGCGGTAGAAGTCGAGGACCTCGCGCGCCGCGTCGTCGACGCTGGTCACGATTCGGTACAGGCACAGGTCGTCGGGTGAGATGAAACCGGCGCCGTGGGTCAGCTCCTCGACGAAGGAGCGCCACTGGTCCCAGTAGGAGCCGCCCGGGGTCTCGACCAGCACCACGGGGGCGGGCTCGGCCTTGCCCGTCTGCAGGAGGGTGAGCAACTCGTAGCACTCGTCCAGGGTGCCGAAGCCGCCGGGCAAGACCGCGTAGCCGTGGGACTCCTTGATCAGCATCAGCTTGCGCGTGAAGAAGTAGCGCATCTCGACGAGCTTCGGGTCCTGCGCGATGAAGCGGTTGGCGCCCTGCTCGAAGGGGAGCCGGATGTTCACCCCGAAGGAGCGCTCGGCGCCCGCGCCCTCGATGCCGGCCGCCATGATCCCCGGACCCGCCCCCGTCACCACCATCCATCCGGCCTCGGCGAGCTCGGCGGCGAGGTCCCGGGCCAGCATGTAAACCGGGTCGGCCGGCCGGGTGCGGGCCGACCCGAACATGGTGAGCTTGCGGACGTCGCGGTAGGGGCGGAACACCCGGAAGGCCTCGGTCATCTCGGCCAGTGCGGCATCCGCGATCTTGAGGTCGCCCGCGCTCGTGCCCTCCTTGGTCATCGCCCACAGCGACGAGAGCATCGAGCGGAGCAGGTTGGCCTGGGTCCGCGACAGCTGCCGGCTGCCGATCAAGGTCTCGAGGGAGGCCTCGACGACCTCGGGGTCCGGCGATTCGGCCGGCGCGATGACCGGGGGAACGGCGGCGAGCGGGACCGGCTCGGGCCCGCCGGAGGACGCGGCCCGCTCCGCCTCGGCCTCGCCCTCGGCGCTCACCCGGCGGCCAGCGCGGGGGGACGGCCGTAGAGGGTGGTGCGCTGCACGAGCGGGCGGCCGAGCGGGGCGACCAGCTCGGCCATTTCCTCCACCTCGAGCCGCTGGCCGTGGGTTGCCCCCGCCGCGCGCGAGATGTTCTCGTCCATGAGGGTGCCGCCGATGTCGTTGGCGCCGGCCCGCAGCACCTGCCGCGCCCCCTCCAGTCCCATCTTCACCCAGCTGACCTGGATGTTGTCGATCGCCCCGGCGTAGGCGATCCGGCCGACCGCGTGCATGAGCAGCGCCTCGCGGAAGGTGGGGCCGCGCCGGGCCCGGCGCGCTAGGTAGATCGGCGTGGCCATGTGCACGAAGGGAAGCGGCACGAACTCGGTGAAGCCGCCGGTCTCCCGCTGCAGCGCCCGGGTGGCCACGATGTGGCGGGCCCACGAACGGGGCTGTTCGATCGACCCGAACATGATGGTCACGTTCGAACGCAGGCCGACCGCGTGGGCGGCCCGGTGGGCCTCCAACCACTCCTCGGTGTTGACCTTGTCCGGGCACAGCACGGCGCGAACCTCGTCGTCGAGGATCTCGGCTGCAGTGCCCGGGAGGGTCTTGAGGCCGGCGTCGCGCAACTGGGCGAGGTACTCGGTGAGCGGCACCCCGGAGCGGCGGGCCCCTTCGGTGACCTCGAGCGCGGTGAAGGCGTGGATGTGGATGCGCTCGGAGCCGGCACGCACCGCCTTCAGGACGTCGAGGTAGTAGTCGCCGTCGAAGTTGGGGTGGATGCCGCCCTGGAGGCACACCTCGGTCGCGCCCAGGGTCTCGGCCTCGGCCACCCGTCGGCTCACCTCGTCGAGGTCCAGCAGGTACGGCGCGCCGCGCAGGTTGAGCGACAGTGGGCCCTTCGAGAACGCGCAGAACTTGCACCGGAACGTGCAGACGTTGGTGTAGTTGATGTTTCGGTTGATCACGTAGGTGACGTCGTCGCCCACGGTTTGTCGTCGCAGCTGGTCGGCGAGCGCGGCCACCTCGCGCACCTCGGAACCCCGGGCCGAGAACAAGGTCACGATCTCGTCCTCGCCGACCTCGGCCCCCGAGGCCACCGCGGCCAGGACCTCGCCCACCGCGCTCCGGGCGCTCGGGGCGGCCACCTTCACCGGGTCGAGGAGGGCCGGCGGGTCGGCCTCCCCGCCGGAGCACCACGCCGCCTCCCTCGCCAGTCCCTCCGCGTCGGAGGCGTCGAGGACGAAGAACCGCATCGCGTCGTCGAGCCAGCGCTCGGGGTCGAGGGCGTACTCGGGGTAGATGGTGAGGCGCGGCGCGAGCGTGTGGCCGGCCGCCTCGGTCAGCGCCTCGAGCCGTTCGAGGGCGGGCCAGGCCCGCTCCGGGTTGACGTGGTCGGCGGTGACCGGCGAGACGCCGCCCCAGTCGTCGATGCCGGCCTCGAGGAGGGGGACCAGGTCGTCGGAGAGGTTGGGCGGCGCCTGGACGTGGATCTCTTCGGGCAGCACCAGGCGGGCGACCGCGATCGACCAGCGCAGCTCGTCCTCGGGGCACGCCGGGGCGCGGACCATCGCGGTGCCCGCCTTGGGCAGGAAGTTCTGGACGATCACCTCCTGGACGTGGCCGTGGCGGCGGTGGGCCGTGGCGATCGCCTCCAGGGCCTCGATGCGCTGGATCCGGGTCTCCCCGATGCCGACCAGGATCCCGGTGGTGAAGGGGATCATGAGCTCGCCGGCCGCTTCCAGGGTGGCGAGGCGGCGGGCCGGGGTCTTGTCGGGAGCGCCGCGGTGGGCGTCGAGCCCCTCGGCCAGCGTCTCGATCATCATCCCCTGGCTGGCCGTGACCGGGCGCAGGCGGGCCAGCTCCTCGCCGAAGAGGGCGCCCGCGTTGGCGTGGGGGAGGAGCCCGGTCTCCTCGAGCACGGCGGCGCACATGGCGGCGAGATAGTCGACGGTCGACGCGTAGCCGTGGTCGGCCAGCCAGGCGGCGGCGGCGGGGTAGCGCAGTTCGGGGCGCTCGCCGAGGGTGAACAGCGCCTCCTTGCAACCGGCGTCGCGGCCCGCACTCGCGATCGCGAGCACCTCGTCGCGGCCGAGGTAGGGGGCGTCGAGGCGCGCCGGGGGTTTGGCGAAGGTGCAGTACCCGCAGCGGTCGCGGCACAGCATCGTGAGCGGGATGAACACCTTGGGCGAGTAGGTGACGCGGTTGTGGTGGCGCCGGTCGCGCACCGCCCGCGCCGCCGCGGTGAGCTCGTCGAGGCCGGCGGCCAGGAGCGCGCCGGCGTCGGGCGCGGCGCCCAGTGGGCTCACCACGAGGGCCCGCCGTTCGCCGGGGGGTCGAGGAGCCAGCGGACCTCGGCCGAGGCGACGCGGGCGGCCGGCAGGTTCTCGCCGTCGCGGATCCGGCGCACCGCCTCGTGCTTCTCCGGCCCGCTCACCGTGAACACGGCCTGCCGGGCGGCGTCGATGAGGGGGTAGGTGACGCTCAGTCGCGTATGGGGGTTGCGCTTGCTCGGGTCCTCGGTGGCCACACACAGCCGGCCGGTCTCCTCCAGGCTCGGGGCCAGGGGGAACAACGAGGCGGTGTGGCCGTCGGGGCCGAGGCCGAGGTGGATGAGGTCGATGCCCGGTCCCGAGAGAAGCGAGCGCAGCGCCCGGTCGTAGGCGTCGGCGTTCTCGGCCGGATCCCCCTCGGTGGCCATGGGGGTGAAGGATCCCACACCCCCGAGCGGATCGACGAGGTGCTCGCGCACCAGGCGCTGGTTGGCGTCGGGGTCCTCTGGAGGCACGAGCCGCTCGTCGCCCAGGTAGACGTCGACGAGCGACCAGTCGATCTCGGCGCGCTCGGCGGCGCGGTCGTAGCAGGCGGCCGCGGTCGCGCCCCCGGAGAGGAAGAGGACGAACCGGGGGCCGGCTCGGTCCTCGAAGCGTCCCTTCAGCATCGCCACGAAGCTGTCCGGGACGTCGTCGACCGGCTCGGTGGCCGCGAGGACCTCGGCGGCGCGCCCCCTCACAGGACCGGCTCCCGCCAGGCATCGCCGGAGCGCTCGAGCAGGAGGTCGGCGATGCGGGGGCCCCACGTCCCGGACGGGTAGAAGTGGAGACCGCCCCCCGGCTGGGCCCATGCCTCGAGGTAGGGATCGACGATCCGCCAGGCCTGCTCCACCTCGTCGGTCCGGATGAAGAGGGTGGGATCCCCGCACATCGCATCGAACAACAGCCGGGTATAGCCGTCCATGCCCGTCTCGGCGATCGCCTTCTCGTAGCCGAAGTCCATGGACACCGACTGGACCGAGAACGCCTCGCCCGGGACCTTCGCCCCGAAGTGCAGCGAGATGCCCTCGTGCGGCTGGATGCGCAGCGCCAGCACGTTCGGCCGGAGCGCACGGGTGAGCGTGCTCTCGAAGGCGAGGAAGGGGACCTCGTGGAACTGGAGGGCCACCTCGGTGACCCGGGCCGGGAGGCGCTTGCCGGTGCGCACGTACACCGGCACCCCCGCCCACCTCCAGTTGTCGACGTGCAGACGCAGCGCGACGTAGGTCTCGGTCTCGCTGTGGGGATCGACCCCGTCCTCGTCGCGGTACGCGACCACCTGCTGCTGGTCGACCACCCCGGCCCCGTACTGCCCGCGCACCGACTTGTCGACCGCCTCGTCGGGGGTCGGGATGTCGATGGCCCTCAGGAGCTTGACCTTCTCGTCCCTGATGTGCTCGGCGTCCATCCAGGTCGGCGGCTCCATCATCGTGAGAGCGAGGACCTGCATGACGTGGTTCTGCACGATGTCGCGCAGCGCTCCGGCCGTTTCGTAGAAGCCGCCCCGGTGCTCGACCCCGATCGATTCGGCCACGGTGATCTGGACCTGCTCGACGTAGCGTCGGTTCCAGATGGGCTCGAAGATCGCGTTGGCGAAACGCAGCGCGAGGACGTTCTGGACCGTCTCTTTCCCGAGGTAGTGGTCGATGCGGAAGATCTGGCTCTCGTCGAACGCCGCGTGCAGGGTGGCGTCGAGGTCGAGGGCGCTGTCGAGGTCCCGCCCGAATGGCTTCTCGACCACGAGCCGGACGAAGTCGCCGCCCTCGCCGGGATGGTTACAGCCCTCCTTGGCCAAGGCGCCGGCCACCAGGCCGAACACGTCGGGGATGGTGGCGAGGTAGTACACGCGGTTCCCCGCGGTGCCCTGGTGGGCGTCGGCGTCGGTGAGGACCTCGCGCAACGCGTCGAAGGTCGCAGTGGCGGCATACTCGCCGGGGACGTAGCGGAAGCACTTCACGAGCCGCGCCCAGGTCTCGCCGCCGCTCGGGTCGGCCTTCAGGGCCACCTGCTGGAACTCCACGTCGGTCCACTCGGTCCGGGCCACCCCGATCACGCAGAACCGCTCGTTCAGCCGGCCCCGGTTGGCCAGATCGGCCAGGGCCGGAAGGATCTTGCGCGCGGTGAGATCGCCGGACGCTCCGAAGATGATGAGGGCGAGCGGGGGCGGCGTCTTCGCCACCCGCGTCGCGACGGGGGACACCTCGCTCATCTCGAAACTCAGTTCTTCGGGGTGGAGGTCTCGAGGCCCGCCTGGCCGGACTCGAGGGTGACCGCGTGGCCGCCGAACTGGTTGCGCAGTGCCGCGAGCAGCTTGTTGGCGAACGAATCCTTCTGGCGCGACGCGAAGCGCGCGTAGAGCGCGGCGGAGATCGCCGGTGCCGGGACGGCCCGGGCGATCGCTTCTTCGACGGTCCAGCGGCCCTCGCCCGAGTCGGTGACCTCGCCCTTGATGTCCTCGAAGCCCAGGCCCGGCCGCAACGCCCGCTCGGTCAGCTCGAGCAGCCAGCTGCGCACGACCGAGCCGTAGCGCCAGATCGCCGCGATCTCGTGGAGGTCGAGGTCGAACTCGTCGGCCGCCCCCATGATCTCGAATCCCTCGGCATAGGCCTGCATGAGGCCGTACTCGATGCCGTTGTGGACCATCTTCACGAAGTGGCCGGCGCCGACCGGGCCGACGTGCGCGTAGCCGCCCTCGGGCGCGAGTGACAGAAGCGCCGGCTCCACCACGGCCACCGACTCCTGGGTCCCGCCGACCATGAGGCAGTAGCCCTCGGTGAGACCCCATACGCCGCCCGACGTGCCGGCGTCGACGAACCCGATGCCCTTGGCGGCGAGGCGGTCGGCCGTGGCCTTCGCGTCCTTGTAGTTGGAGTTGCCTCCGTCGACGACGACGTCGCCCCGCTCGAACCGCTCGGCCAGGGCGTCGATCGTCTGGTCGGTGGGCGGTCCGGCCGGCACCATCACCCAGGCGGCCCGGGGCGGCTCCAGCTTCTTCGCGAGGTCGTCGAGATCCTCCGCCACGATCGCGCCCTTCGCCCCGAGGGCGTTGCGAGCGTCGGCCGAGAGGTCGTACGCGACGACCTGGTGGCCGCCCGCCATCAGCCGCTCGGACATGTTGGCGCCCATCTTCCCGAGCCCGACCATGGCGATCTTCATCTCGTGCTCCTCTCGATGTCCCGACCGTACCGCCGGGCTGAAGGCACGCCGCTCAGGCGATCTCGCCCAGGTCGTCCACGGCCACCCGCAGCACCCGGCGGCCGTGAGCAAGCAGGCTCTGGTGGTCGCCGATCGACTGCGCGCCGATCAGGGTGCCGAAGTCATACGGCTTGCCCGGGATCGGGAGCTCGGGTTGGGTACCCCGGCGCACCACCTGGAGCGCCACGACCGTGTTCGGGCCGCCCTTGTGCAGCTGCCCGGTCGAGTGCAAGAAGCGGGGGCCGTAGCCGGCGGTGACCGCCGCGCCGCCCAGGTGGTCGCGCACCCGGACCCGGAGCGCGTGGAGGGCTTCGTCCTGGCCGAACGGCAGATAGGCCTGGATCGAGACGTAGTCCCCGGGCTGCACCTGTTCGGAGAGCCACCCGAACGCCCGGCCCGGCGCCGCGTCCTTCATGGCGGGAAGGGGAAGGGAGCCGAGGACGGTGTTCGTGTTGGCCTTGGACTCGGCCACGTTCGGCTCGTCGAAGGGGTCGATGTCGAGCACGTGGCCGGCGATCGGGATGGCGAGCTCGAACCGGTAGAACTGCTCGGCGAGGTCGACAGCGCGGGTGGGCTCGAGTGTGACGACGTGGCGGTCTGGGCCGGCCTCGGCGTCGGTGGTGGGCACCGGCACGCAGCCCGTCCCGCGCTTGCCGGTCGACTCGGCGATGAGCTGTTCGACCCAGAGCCCGAAGGCGGCGAAGGCGGGCGGGACGACGACGGTGACCTTGTCGCGGCCCTCTTTGGCCGCCCGGCCCATGTCCCAGCCGAGCTCGATGGCTTCGGCGGGATCGGCGGCGAGCGCTCGCTCGCACAGCTCGGCCACGTCGTAGCCGATGAGCGCGGCCGGCACCATGCCGAAGTACGAGAGCACCGAGTACCGGCCGCCGATGTCGGGTCGGTTCTCGAACACCCTCTGGAAGCCCCGCTCTCTCGCCAACGCGGCGAGCGGGGTCCCGGGGTCGGTGATGGCGGCGAAGCGCGAGCCGTCGGGCAGCTTGGACCAGGCGTGTTCGAACAGGACGTTGGGCTCGAGCGTCGTCCCGGACTTGGACGACACGAGCACGAAGGCGTTGGAGAAGTCGAGGCCGCCGACCGTGGTGGGGTCGGTCGTGTCGCAGACGACCAACCGGCGCCCCAGCCCGGCCGGGCCGGTCGCCCGGACGGCCTCCAGCACCGCCGGCCCGAGCGAGGAGCCGCCCATGCCGAGAAGCACCACTGTCGGCTGGTCGATCGTGGCGGCCCACGAGGCGAGGTCCCTCGACTCCTCGGCCATCTGGCGGGGCACCTCGAGCCATCCCAGGCGGTTCTTCGAGACGTTCGGCGACGGCCAGAGGTCGCCGTCGCCGGCGAGCAGTCGGGCGGCGAGATCCGAGGGTGGCGCGCTCACCGGGCGCGGTTCCCGAGCGCGGCCGCCTTGTCGGTGAGCGACTGGATCAGCTCGTCGAAGGACTTGGCGAAGGAATGGACACCCTCGTCCTCCAAGGTGGCGGCGACATCGGCCATGTCGACGCCGACCTCGCCGAGCCGCCCGAGGAGGCGCGCGGCCTCGTCGGACTCGGCGTCGACGGTCCGCGCGACGGTGCCATGGTCCTCGAAGGCGTCGATCGTGCCCTCGGGCATCGTGTTGACCGTGTGCGGGCCGATGAGGGTGTCGACATAGAGGAGGTCGGGGTAGGCAGGGTTCTTGGTCGAGGTGGACGCCCAGAGGGGCCGCTGCACCTGGGCCCCCTTCGCGGCCAGCGCCTCCCACCGGGGCCCCGAGAACGCGGCCTCGAAGTGCTGGTAGGCCACCTGGGCCTGGGCGACGGCGGCCCGGCCCCGCAGCTCGAGGAGTTCGCGGTCTCCCTTGTCCCCGCCGGCCAGGGTCTCGAGGCGGCGGTCGATCTCGGTGTCGACCCGGCTGACGAAGAACGAGGCCACGCTGGCCACCCGAGCGAGGTCGTCTGGGTCGGTGGCGGCGTAGGTCTCCAGGCCTGACAGATAGGCCTCCATCACCTCGCCGTAGCGGGTGAGTCCGAAGATGAGGGTCACATTGATGCTGAGGCCCCGTCCGATCAGCTCCCGGATCGCCGGCACGCCCGCGGCGGTCGCCGGCACCTTGACGAAGAGGTTGGGGGCATGGATCCGGTCGTGGAGCGACTGCGCCATCGCCACCGTGCCGGCGGTGTCGTGCGCGATCGCCGGCGCGACCTCCAAGGACACGAAGCCGTCGGTGCCGCTGCACTCGTCATAGACCGGGCGCAGCAGCGCGAGCGCGTGGTCGATGTCGTCGATCACGAGGTCCCAGTAGGCGTCCTCGATCGTGCCCTTGGCGATGAGCGCGTCGAATTGCTCGTCGTAGTCGTCCTCGCCGGAGATCGCCTTGGCGAAGATCGTGGGGTTCGAGGTGACGCCGCGCACGCCCGACTCGACGAAACGGGCCAGGGTGCCATCGCGCAGCCAGTCCCGGCGCAGGTTGTCGAGCCAGGGGCTTTGCCCCTGTTCGGCGTAGAGGGCGTGCAGCCTGTTCATAGGTCGCTCCCTTCCAGAAGCTCTCTCGCCCGCTCGACGACGTGCTCGACGGTGAAGCCGAAGTGGGCCATGACATCGGCACTCGGTCCCGAGGCGCCGAAGGTGTCGATCGACACGCTCGCGTCCGCGTAGCGCTCCCAGCCGAACGAGGACGCCGCCTCGACGGCGAGGGCCGGGACCTCGACCGGAAGGACCGAGCGTTGGTAGTTGTCGTCCTGGTCCTCGAACCATTCCCAGCACGGCAACGACACGACGCGCACGGCGTAGCCCTCGGCGGCCAGGGTGTCCGCGGCTCCGAGGCACAGGTGGACCTCGCTACCCGTGCCGACGAGCACGAGATCGGCCTCACCCTCTTCCCATCGCAGCACGTAGCCGCCGCGGGGGAGGCCCTCGGCGGCCGGTCCGGCCGTCTCTGCCAGCACCGGGATGCTCTGGCGGCTGAGGATCATCGCCACGGGTCCCTCCGCTTCGACCGCGCACCGCCAGGCCTGCGCGCACTCGTTGGCGTCGGCCGGCCGCACCACGGCCAGGCCCGGCATTGCCCGCAGGGAGGCGAGGTGTTCGATCGGCTCGTGGGTCGGGCCGTCCTCGCCGACCCCGATCGAGTCGTGGGTCCACGAGTAGATGACGTGCGCCCGCGACATGGCGGCCAGCCGCACCGCCGGACGCATGTAGTCGCTGAAGGTGAAGAACGTCCCACCGACCGGGAGGATCCCGCCGTGCAGGGCCATGCCGGTCATGGCGGTCCCCATGGCGTGTTCCCGGATCCCGAAGTACAGCTGCCGGCCACCGGGGTCCTCCTTCGACTGGGGCTCCGCGCCCTCCAGCTGCACGCCGGTGTTCTCGGTGAGGTCGGCGGCTCCGAGAAGAAGGCCGGGCACGACCGCGGCCGTCGCGCTGACGCATGCGTTGATGGCTCGGCGGGTGGCCACCCCGGCGCCCGCTTCGAAGGTGGGGAGTTTGGCCTCCCACCCCTCGAGGCCCCGTCCGGCCCACGCGGCGTCCCAGGCGGCCCGATCGACCGACGAGGCGTCGAAGCGGGCCTGCCACTCGGCTCGGGCCGCTTCGCCCCGGGCGATGCAGCGACGGTAGAGGTCGAGGACCGCGTCGGGGACCCAGAACGACTCCTCGGGCGGGAGCGCGAGGAGCTCCTTCGTCACCCTGATCTGGTCCTCGTTGAGCTGGTTCCCGTGGGCCTCCTTCGTGTCGACGAACCCCGGGGTCGGCCAGCCGATGTGGCTCCGGAGCACGATGAGCGACGGCCGTTCCTGCTCGGCCATCGCCCGACGGAGCGCCGCCTCGAGCGCCTCGGTGTCGTTGGCCACCTCGCCGATGCTCTCGACGGCCCAGCCGTAGGCGGCGAAGCGCTCGGGCACGTTGTCGCTGTAGGAGAGCTCGGTCGGCCCGTCGATGGTGATGTGGTTGTCGTCGTAGACGTACACGAGGCGGCCGAGGCCGAGATGCCCGGCGAGCGAGGCCGCCTCGTGCGAGATGCCCTCCTCGAGGCACCCGTCCCCGCAGACGACGAAGGTGTGGTGGTCGCACAGCTCGCTGCCGAAACGCTGGCGCAGGACCCGTTCGGCGACCCCCATCCCCACGCCGTCTCCCACCCCTTGGCCGAGCGGCCCGGTCGTGACCTCCACCCCGGCGGTGTGACGGCGCTCGGGATGGCCGGGGGTCTTGCTCCCGACCTGGCGGAAGGCCTTGAGGTCGTCGAGGGTGAGGCCGTACCCGGTGAGATACAGCATCGAATACAACAGGATCGAGGCGTGGCCGTTCGAGAGCACGAAGCGGTCACGGTCCGGCCAGTCGGGGTCGGTCGGGTCGTGCCGCATCACCTTGGTGAAGAGCACGTGCGCCAGTGGCGCGAGGGCCATCGCGGTGCCGCTGTGGCCGGACTTGGCCCGGGCGGGGGCGTCCATGGCCAGGCCACGGATGACGTTGATGCCGAGCTGCTCGAGCGCCGGGTCCTGCATCGATGTCGCCACGACGTGCACCCTACCCACAGACCCCGTGCCACCTTCCTCGCCGTGATCCCTGTCACCTGGGTGTTCGGGGGGCGTCACCGTCGCCTCTTGTAGCGTCACAAGATGCCCACCCGGATGCAGGTTCCACCCAACAGCGACCTCATGCTCGGGGCGGTCTGCGTGGACAAGTCGGTGCCGGGCAGGACGAGCTGGACGATGGTCGCCGACGAGCGATTCGCCAACCCGGCCGGCCAGATGCAGGGCGGGTTCCTGTGCGCCTTCATCGACACGGCGATGGGCTCGGCCGCCGTGACCTTCGTCGAGGGCCGACGCGTGTTCGCGGTCAACGCCGAACTGAAGACCAGCTTCCTCGGGGCGATCGAGTCGGGGGCGCGGCTGCGCTGCGACGCCGAGGTGGTCTCGGGCGGCTCGAGGGTCGCCTTCGTCGAGGCGACGGTCACCAACGAGGCGGGGAAGAAGGTCGCCCGGGCCAGCTCCACGTACCTCTACCGGGAGCGCTCCTGAGGCCGAGAGTGTGCAGCGGCCGGCCGACGAACGGGCAGGCCGTGGCGGCGGGATAGCGTCGCGTGGTGCCGAGTTTCAGGAGGGCGACCAAAGATCAGGGCAAAAGCGGCACCGACGCGGGGTCGGGCGACCCCCGGCGGGACGCGGTTTCCCTGGTCATCGCCTATGTGAAGCAGGAGACCCTCGATCCACTGAAGGGCCTCGGCCGGTTCGTACTGTTCGGGGTGGCGGGCTCCCTGGCGGTGGCCGTGGGCACCGTGCTTTTGCTCGTCGCCGCCCTGCGTGTCCTGCAGACCGAGACGGGCGCCTTCCACGGCAACCTCTCGTGGCTGCCCTATGTGATCGTCACGGCGCTCGCCCTCGCGGTCATCGCCCTGTCGGCCTGGCGGATCTTCGCCGGGCCGGCGGCCCGGCGCGGGACGGCCAAGAAGACCGGCGACTGAGGAGGAGACCGTCATGCCAGTCGAAACCAACGGGCGGCGAATCAGCCGCGACGACCTGCAGGCGGCGTTTGCCCGCGCGATCGGCGACACCCAGGAGACCGCACGCGCCAAGCTCCCGCCGGTGCTCGTGATCGCCGGTGCCGTCGCGCTCGGTGTGGTCGCCCTCGCCTACGTCTGGGGCCGTCGGGGCGGCCGCAACGATTCGGCGATCGTGGAGATCCGCCGGCTCTAGGGACGGCTGCGATGGACTATCTGCTCCGACGGCTCGTCAAAGTCGGGACCCGCCGCGGCATGCGCGGCGAGCACTGGGCTTGGTTCGCCCTGGCCGCCGGCGCGTATGTCCTCCAGCGGGCCCGCCGCAAGGGCGACCCCGTCGTCTACTCCGAGCGGGTCAGCGCGGGTGAACGCCTCCTCGTGACGATCCGCTCCCCGAAGGGCGAGCCGACGGACGACCCGCTGCCGAGCTGAGTGGTGGGCGACGGCCACCGCCTGGCCCAGGGCGAGCGGGTGCTCCTGATCGACGCGAAGCAGCGCCGGTACCTCATCAAGCTGCGCCCCGGGGAAAGCTTCCACACCCACGCGGGCATCCTCGCCCACGACGACATCATCGGAGCGACGGAGGGCTCCACCGTGCTCGGCTCGACGGGCCGGGAGTTCCTCGTGTTCCGGCCGACGCTCGCCGACGTGGTCCTGAAGATGCCCCGCGGTGCCCAAGTGATCTACCCGAAGGACCTCGGCGCGATTCTGATCGCCGCCGACGTCGGCCCGGGCCAGCGGATTCTCGAGGCCGGGGTGGGCTCCGGGGCGCTCTCGATGGCCCTGCTCCGGGCGGGCGCACGGGTGATCGGCTACGAGATCAGGGAGGACTTCGCCGAGCGGGCGAAGGCGAACGTGGCCGACCAGCTCGGCCCCGACGTCGACTACCGCGTGGAGGTCCGTGACGTCACCGCGGGCATCGGCGAGTCCGACCTCGACCGGGTCGTGCTCGACCTCCCCGAGCCTTGGGACGTGGTCGGACCCGCCACCGAAGCGCTCCGGCCGGGCGGGATCTTCCTCGCGTACCTGCCGACCATCAACCAGACCGGGCAACTGCGCGAAGCCCTGGCCAGGCACGGGTTCGGTCTCGCCGAGACCGTCGAGATCCTGCGCCGCACCTGGCACGTCGAGCCTCGCTCGGTGCGTCCGGACCACCGGATGGTGGCCCACACGGGGTTCCTCACCTCAGCGCGGGCGCTGGCCCGCCGGGACTGAAGGTTCGTTAGCAACACCTTCCGTTGAACTTCGCTCCGAAGCGAGTAGGAGTGAGGTATGCCAGTGATGACGCTGTCTTTGTCATTCGATGCGCCCACGCTTGATCAGAGCTCGGCGTGGTCGACGTTCGAGTCCCTGGCGGTGGCGATGGGTCGAGAGGTTCCTGGTGCTGCGTTGGCGGCGACGCTCGAGGAACTGCAGTCCGAGTTGCTCGATCGGGTGTGCGGGCCGAGATGGGCTCCGACGCGTGGTCTGCCCGCTCCCTTCGCTTGTCCTGAGTGCGGGGCCGGCTCGGATTTCGCGCGAAAGGGGTGGCGGACCCGGCCGCGGCGCTTCGACACCTCGGCCGGAGTCGTCCTGGTGCGTCTCGCCCATGTGGGCTGCCGGCGCTGCACCAAGGTCTTCGCGCCCCTGCTCGTCCTGTGGGGATTGTCAGGCAAGCGCCGCACCGACCGGTTGACCCTCGATCTCGCTGAGCTGGCCGCCCAGATGTCCTTCGCCCGGGCGGCCTGGGTGGCCACAAGCACCGGACGGCCCTCCTCCTCAGCCGCCGCGCATCGCGCCATTGGCGATGTCGCCGCCATGCTGACCGGCGGGAGTGGGCGGCTCGGGCCAGGTGCTTCGGCCCCGGTGGTGCTCCTGGACGGCACCCGAGTGCGCGCCGGGGGGAACCGCCTCGGCACCCAAGCCAACGTGGCCATTGGGCTGCTCGGACGTTCGGGGCCCCAGCACCGCCGCCGCGCCCATCTCCAGCTCCTCGGGGCCACCGTCGGTGAGACCTGGGCGGCCATGGCCGACCAGCTCGAAGGGATGGCGCCACCGCTGCTCGTCGTGGTCGACGGCGAGCTGGCGATCACCCGCCTGGCTTCAGTGCTGTGGCCCGAGGCGCCGATCCAACGGTGCTGGTGGCACCTCGGGCGCGGCGTGCGGTGGGCGCTCTATGCCGACCACGCGCCGGCCAAGTGGGCGAACGACGCACGCGACGCGCTGGTCGAGCTCTGCCACCGTGTGGTTGGCGAGGAGTGGGATCTGGCCCGTGCCCTCGAGGAGTTCGATGGGCTCGCCGCCGAAGTCGCCGACCACGACTATCACGCCGCGAGTGAACTGCTGGCCGGCGCTCGCAGCCAGGTCTTCACGTGTCTCGATCGCTCGCTCAGAGACCGGCTCGCGTTCTTGGGCGGGCCCGAACTCGGCAGCGGCGTGCTCGAGCGAGCGATGCGCGACCTGAACGCCCGCACCGACATCGGCGGCAGTCGCTGGTCCATCCCAGGACTGCGCGATCTGGTCACGGTCGCACTGGCTCGGCGGTTTGGTCACTCGGCCTGGCAAGATCTCCAGCGGTCGTTGCGGCCAGAGCCCGTCACGACATTCAGGCTCGCGAAGTTCAACGCAGCTAGTTGCTAACGAAGGTTCAGTCCCGCTCGATGAAGATGCACTCCCCGGGGCACTCCTCGGAGGCCTCGACAACGGACTCCTCGAGGTTCTCGGGGACGAGCGCCATGCCGGCCGAGCCGCCCGGCTCGTTCCTGATCGCGTCGCCTTCCTTCACGTAGGCAAGCCCGTCGTCGAGCAGGGTGAAGACCGCCGGCGCGATCTCCTCACAGAGACCGTCCCCGGTGCACAGATCCTGATCGATCCAGACCTTCATGCCTGCAGTCTGCCTTCCGTGTTCGCGGTCCCTCGACCCTGGGCGGAGGCGGCGTCGAACGCACGACCTGTTGCCGTGCCGGTCGGTGCCGACGTCCAGTCAGTCGCGTTTGATGCTAGTAGGTCGGCGCGCCGGACCGGCGAGACGCCCTGGTCGGCGGGTTGTCCGAGCTAGCCGACGAAGTCGTCGATGAGCCCGGCCAGCTCGACGGGTGCGTCGCCCTGGATGCTGTGGCCGGCCTCCTGCACGTGCTCGATCCGGGCCGTGGGTTGGCGCCGCCGGAGCTCGGCCTCGCCGCTGTCGTCGACCACCGACTGGGGCCGCATCCCCCGGACCAGCATGACCGGGACCCCGATCCGGGAGACGGCCTCCCACAGGTCGCCGAAGGCCGGGGTCGCCCCGTCCTCGGGTGGCTCCTCGGCGCGATGGCGGGCGTGCCGCCACACCCAGCTCCCGTCGTCCCGCTGCAGCGCGTTGTGGAGAATCCCGCGCCGAAGTGACGCGATGCTCCGGGTCGGGTTGTGCTCGACCGTGCGGGCCAGGATCGCGTCGAAGTCGGGAAAGCTCTCGGGTCCTCGCACGAAGTTGGTGATCAGTTGCGCGCTCTCGGCGTTGACGGTCGGGGTCACGTCCACCAGGACGACTCGTCGGACCAGCTCGGGGTGGCGGTCGGCAAGGGCGATCGTCGTCATCCCTCCCATCGACATACCGACGACCGCTCTGGCCTCGGGGGCGAGGGCGGTGATCACCGTAGCGACGTCATCGGCGTTGTCGGCGAGGTTCCGCGCGCCGTGCCGGCCCCCGTCGGAGTGGCCGTGGCCGGGCAGGTCGATCGCGAGCAGCGGTCGGCCCAGGGCCAGCGCGACGGTGTCCCAGGTGTGGGCGTTCTGGGCCCCCCCGTGCAACAGCACCAGCTCGGGCGGGGTGGTGCCCCAGATGAGAGAGCTCAGCTGGCGGCCGTCGTCCATTGCGACGGAACGGCGCTCGACCGTCGGGGGGCCGGCATAGGGGATCCCGAACTCCTCGGCGTTCTCGTGAAACATCGAGAACTCGTCGTAGGAATAAGGAGCGGGGGAGTCGGCCATCGCGCCTCCGATCTCGGATCGACCAGTTCGGCCCAGGTGAAGGTTCGCACGGCGGCGGGGCCTCATGCGCCGCACCTGGCCGGAACGGGTCACCCGCCCCCGGCGACGGGCGCGCGACCATCGGGTGGCGGCGGCACAGGCGGCCGATAGGGTGAGCCTGACGCCCGGTAGGAGGTGGTTCCCACGCCGAGGCCCGAGGACCCGATGGACGATGCGACACTCGCCGAGATCGAGGCCGTCCGAACCCGGCTGCTCGAGGCCGAGGAGGAGATCCACGCGCTCCGGCGCCGGCTGCAGGACAGCCCGGGACGCGTCCAGTCCCTCGAGGAGCGGCTGCTCGAGACCAAGGGGCAGCTGAACCAGGCGATCTCCCAGAACGAGAAGCTGACCTTCACGCTGCAGCAGGCCAAGGAGCAACTGGCGTCGTTACGCGAGGAGGTGGAGAAGCTCACCCAGCCACCCGCCGCCTACGGCACGTTCCTCGACATCAACGAGGACGGCACCGTGGACGTCTTCGCGAGCGGCCGAAAGATGCGCGTCGCGCTGCACCCCGACATCGACCCGGGCATCCTGCGCAAGGGCAATGAGGTGGTGCTCAACGAGTCGCTCAATGTCGTGCTCGTGCGCGACGGCGACCTCGCCGGCGAGGTCGTGACGCTGAAAGAGGTCATGGAGGACCGCCACCGAGCGATCGTGTTCGCCCGGGCCGACGAAGAGCGGGTGGTCGAGCTGTCCGACGAGCTGGCCGGGGTCCGCCTGCGGGCCGGCGACGCACTGCTCATGGACGTGCGCAGCCAGCTCCTCATCGAGAAGCTGCCCCGGCCCGAGGTCGAAGAGCTCGTCTTGGAGGAGGTGCCCGACATCACCTACGCGGACGTCGGCGGGCTCGACACCCAGATCGAGGCCATCACCGATGCGGTGGAGCTGCCGTATCTCCATCGGCGGCTCTTCGCCCACTACAAGCTGCCCGCGCCGAAGGGAATCCTCCTCTACGGGCCGCCCGGGTGTGGCAAGACCCTGATCGCGAAGGCGGTGGCCAACTCGCTCGCCAAGAAGGTGGCCGAGGCGACCAACAACACGAGCATCCGCAGCTACTTCCTCAACATCAAGGGTCCTGAGCTCTTGAACAAGTACGTGGGCGAGACGGAACGCCAGATCCGCCTCGTGTTCCAACGGGCCCGGGAGAAGGCCGAGGAGGGCGTGCCCGTCATCGTCTTCTTCGACGAGATGGACTCGCTGTTCCGCACCCGGGGCACCGGGATCAGCTCCGACATGGAGTCCACCATCGTCCCGCAGCTCCTCGCGGAGATCGACGGCGTGGAAGCGCTGCGCGACGTGATCGTCATCGGGGCGTCGAACCGGGAGGATCTGATCGACCCGGCCATCCTGCGCCCGGGCCGACTCGACGTGAAGATCAAGATCGAACGGCCCGACGAGGAGGCGGCGGCGCAGATCTTCTCGCGCTATCTCACGGCCGATCTCCCGCTCGACGCGGGCGAGGTCGAGAAGCTGGGTGGGGGCGACCCGGGCAAGGCCGCCCAGGCGATGATCGAAAAGACGGTCGGGGAGATGTACTCGACCTCCCAGGACAACCGTTTCTTGGAGGTGACGTACCAGAACGGCGACAAGGAGGTCCTCTACTACCGGGACTTCTCCTCGGGGGCGATGATCGAGAACGTGGTCCGGCGGGCGAAGAAGCTTGCCATCAAGCGCGAGATCGCCGATCAGGTGAGCGGGATCCGGGCCGACGACCTTCTCGAGTCGATCCGCCAGGAGTACAAGGAGAACGAGGACCTCCCGAACACCACCAACCCCGACGACTGGGCGCGGATCTCGGGCAAGAAGGGCGAGCGGATCGTCTACGTCCGGACCCTCATGACCGACGAGAGCGAGACGAAGGGCGGCCGCTCGATCGAGCGGGTGGGCACCGGCCAGTACCTCTGAGCCGCCCCCTGCCCCCTGGCCCCGCGCACGCGTCACCCGACCAGGAAGGGGTCCTTTGGGCGTGACGGGCGCGATCGGGCCGACCAAGTAGGGTCGACGCGGTGGCCATCCCAAAGGTCTGCGGGATCGAGACCGAGTACGGCATCCAGGCCGCGGGGCCCGACGCCAACCCGGTCACCGCCTCCTCACTCCTCGTCAACGCGTATGCCGCAGAGGTGGACCGTCGCACCCGGTGGGACTTCGAGGACGAGACCCCCGAGAAGGACGCCCGCGGGTACGCCCGCGAGGGGGCGATGCCACCGATGGTCGAGACCCACCTGGCCAACACGGTCCTCACGAACGGCGCGCGCTACTACGTGGACCATGCGCACCCCGAGTACTCGACGCCCGAGTGCATCGACGCGCTCGAGCTCGTGCTTCACGACAAGGCGGGGGAGGAGGTGCTGCGCCGATCAATGGCGGCGGCGGCCGCCCTCCCCAACACCCCCGCGGTATCGGTGTACAAGAACAACTCGGACAGCAAGGGCAACTCCTACGGCTGCCACGAGAACTACCTCATGGACCGCACGGTCCCGTTCGCCAACGTCGTCGCCGGGGTCATCCCGCACTTCGTGACCCGGCAGGTCTTCACCGGGTCCGGGAAGCTCGGCACGGAGACCTCGACGTTCGGCTCGGAACCGGTGCGCTACCAGATCTCCCAGCGGGCGGAGTTCTTCGAGGAGATGGTGGGCCTCGAGACGACGCTCAAGCGGCCGATCGTGAACACCCGCGACGAGCCGCATGCGGACCCCAAGCGGTTCCGGCGGCTGCACGTGATCGTCGGCGACGCCAACCTCGCCGAGGTCGCGACCTTCTTGAAGGTGGGCTCGACCGCGCTCGTCCTCGCCATGATCGAAGACGAGATGCTCCCGACCAAGGAGCTGACCCTGAGCGACCCGGTGCGGGCGATGCACCAGGTGTCGGCCGACCTCACCCTGTCGCGCCCGCTGCGCACCGCTGACGGCTCGACCATGACGGCCGTCGAGATCCAGTGGGAGATCTTCGCCGCCGCGAGGCGGTACGCGAAGGAGAAGGGTCTCGAGGTCGTGGGTGGGGACTCGGTGGGCGAGATGGTCCTCGACCGCTGGGAGGCAGTGCTCGGGGGCCTGGAGTCGGACCCCTCGACGCTCCTCGACCAACTGGACTGGGTCGCGAAGCTTCACCTCATCGAGGCCTACCAGGACCGGCACGGCTGCAGTTGGGACGACCACCGACTCGCGGCCCTCGACCTGCAGTACCACGACCTGCGGCCGGAGCGTTCCCTGTTCGGCCGGCTCTCGATGGAGCGCCTAGTGAGCGAGGACGCGGTGGCGGCTGCGGTCACCGAGCCGCCGACCCGGACCCGGGCCTGGTTCCGGGGCCGCTGCCTGTCCGAGTGGCCGAACGCCGTGGTCACCGCGAACTGGGACTCGCTCGTATTCGACCTCGGTACCGACCCGCTGCGCCGCGTCCCTATGATGGACCCGCTCAAGGGAACGGCCGAGCACACGGCCTCGTTATTCGAGTCGTGTGCGACGCCGGCAGAGCTGCTGGACCGACTGAGTGCTTGAGGGGATGACCCATGGCAGAGCGTGAGCAGAAGCGGCGGAACGCCCCTTCGCGGACCGACACCGAGGTCGTCGAAGAGCCGGCTCCGTCGTCCCCGCGCGGCGAGAAGCTGAAGGCCGACCTCGACGACCTGCTCGACGAGATCGACGAGGTCCTCGAGGACAACGCGGAGGAGTTCGTCCGCAACTACGTGCAGAAGGGCGGGCAGTAGTCCGGCGGTGGCCCTGCCCATCTTCGGCCCGGTCGACGACCCGGGTCCCGACTTCACGAGCCTGCTCCGCCGCTCCGGGCTCCCGGCACTCCCCGGGCTCGAGGCCAACCTGACCATCCGTCACGCCACCACGGTCGTCGCGCTCCGGTATGCGGACGGGGTGGTGATGGCCGGGGACCGCCGGGCCACCGAGGGTTACTCCATCGCGCACCGGGCGATGGACAAGGTCTTCCCGGCCGATCGCTGGTCGGCGGTAGCCATCGCCGGCGCCGCCGGCCCGGCCGTGGAGATGGTTCGGCTGTTCCAGGTCCAGCTCGAGCACTACGAGAAGGTCGAGGGCGTCTCGCTCAGCCTCGAGGGCAAGGCCAACCAGCTCGCCCAGATGGTGCGCGAGCACCTGCCCATGGCGATCCAGGGCCTGGCCGTCGTGCCGCTGTTCGCCGGGTACGACGTCCGGAGGGGCATCGGCCGCATCTACACCTACGACGTGACCGGCGGCCACTACGAGGAGGCCGACTTCCAGGCCACCGGGTCGGGCGGCCGCGACGCCCGCAACACCATCAAGCTCGGGTTCAAGGAGAACATGGCGCAGGCCGACGCCGTCGAGCTCGCCATCGAGGCGCTGTTCGAGGCGGCCGACGAGGACGCCGGTACCGGCGGGCCCGACCTCGTGCGGGGGATCTACCCGCTCGTGGCGGTGGTCGACGCCGACGGCTACGCGGCAGTCGACGAGAGCGAGGTGGCCGACCGGTTCCTCTCGCTCATCGAGCGGCGCCGGGCCGAGCGGGGCCGGGAGCCGGGGAGGGGCGAACCGTCATGACGATGCCCTTCTACGTTCCGCCCGAACAGGCGATGAAGGACAGGGCCGAGTACGCCCAGAAGAACATCGCCCGAGGACGCCCGGTCGTCGCCACCACCTATGAGGACGGCATCCTCATCGTCGCCGAGAACCCGTCGCGCTCGCTCCACAAGATCTCGGAGATCTACGACCGAATCGCCTTCGCGGGAGTGGGGAAGTACAACGAGTACGACCAGCTGCGGGTCGCCGGGGTGCGCCACGCCGACACCAAGGGCTTCGCGTTCAGCCGCGAGGACGTCGACGCGCGCTCGCTGGCCAACCTCTACTCCCAGTACGTGGGCACCGTCTTCACCCACGAGATGAAGCCGCTCGAGGTCGAGATCCTGGTGGCCGAGCTCTCGGCCGACAACCGGCCCGACCAGCTGTACCACATCACCTACGAGGGCACGATCACCGACGAGGAGCACTACCTCGTGCTCGGCGGCGACGCCGAGACCATCACCGACCGCATCGGCCAGTCCTTCGAGGAGGGTTGGGACTTCGGGCACGCGCTCCGCGCTGCGGTGGAAGCGCTCGCCGGCGCCGACCGGACGATCGCGGCGAGCGACCTCGAGGTCGCCGTGCTGTCGCGCCAGAACGGCCGCCGGACGTTCCGTCGGATCCAAGACGTCGAGCTGGCCGAGGTCCTCGGTCCGCCCCCCGCCTCGCCACCACCGGCGGCCCCCGAGGCACCCGCCCCGGCTGAGCAGGGAGAACCGCCCGACCCCGACGCCTGATCACCCCTGGGTACTGCCTGATCGCGCCTGGGGGGCGGTACGGTGGCCGACGTGCGCCGCCGAATCTTCGGACTCGAGAACGAGTACGGGGTCACCTTCACGCTGCGGGGCCAGCGCCGGCTCAGCCCCGACGAGGTCGCGCGCTACCTGTTCCGTCGAGTCGTGAGCTGGGGCCGCTCCTCCAACGTGTTCCTGGAGAACGGGGCGCGCCTCTACCTCGACGTCGGCAGCCACCCCGAGTATGCGACGCCCGAGTGCGACCGCATCAACGACGTGGTCACCCACGACAAGGCGGGGGAATGGATCCTCGCCCAACTGGTCACGGGCGCCCAGGCCCGCCTGCGCGAGGAGGGGATCCGCGGCGAGGTCTACCTGTTCAAGAACAACACGGACTCGGCCGGCAACTCCTACGGCTGCCACGAGAACTACCTGACCGAGCGCAACGACGACTTCAGCCGCTACACCGAGGTCCTCATCCCGTTCCTGGTCAGTCGCCAGATCTACGCCGGCGCCGGGAAGGTCCTGCACACCCCGCGAGGGGCCACCTTCTGCCTCAGCCAGCGGGCCGAGCACATCTGGGAGGGGGTCTCCTCGGCCACCACCCGGAGCCGGCCGATCATCAACACCCGTGACGAGCCCCACTCCGACGCCGAGCGCTTCCGGCGGCTGCACGTCATCGTGGGCGACTCCAACATGTGCGAGTACGCCACCTTCTTGAAGGTGGGGGCGACCAGCATCATCCTCGCCATGCTCGAGGACTCCTCGACGGTGCTGCGAGACCTCACCCTCGAGAACCCGATCCGGGCCATCCGGGAGATCAGCCAGGACATCACCTGCCAGCGCCGGGTCCGACTCGCCAACGGCCGGGAGATGCGGGCGCTCGACATCCAGGCCGAGTATCTCCACCGGGCCCAGCGCTTCAGGGACCAGCGGGGGCTGCAGCCCGAGGAGGACCTCGCCCTCGAGATGTGGGAGCACTGCCTGAAGGGCCTCGAGTCCGACCCGCTCACCCTGTGGCGGGAGTGCGACTGGGTGGCCAAGTACCGGCTCATCGAGGAGGTCCGCGAGCGCCACCAGCTCCCGCTGGCGCACCCCAAGGTGGCGATGGTCGACCTCATGTACCACGACGTCGACCGGACCCGTGGGCTGTTCTACAAGCTCCAGGACCGCGGTCAGATCGACCGGACCTGCACCGACACCGACATCGCGCTGGCGATGACCCAGGCCCCCGAGAGCACTCGGGCCCGGCTCCGCGGGGCGTTCGTGCGCCGGGCCAAGGAGCGCCGGCGGGACTTCACGGTGGACTGGGTGCATCTCAAGCTGAACGACCAGGCTCAGCGGACCGTCCTCTTGAAGGATCCGTTCAAGTCGCACGACGAGCGGGTCGAGCGCCTGATCGCCTCGCTTTGAGCGGTCCGGACGGCGGGTCGCTGCGGACCGCGCAGCGGTCCGGCCGTCACGAGGTGCCACCGAAGCGCCGCGGACCCCAGCACGCAAAGAAGCCGTCGGCCCGTCGGCGGCGGCTCACCGAGTGGAGCGCCATCGTGGGCGTCGCAGTGGTCGCCGCGGTCCTGCTGCGACTGTTCATCGTCCAGACCTTTTACATCCCCTCGCCGTCCATGGTCCCGACGCTCGACGTCGGCGACCGCATCATCGTGAACAAGCTCGCCTACCACCTCCATGGCGTTGGACGGGGCGACATCGTGGTGTTCAACGCGCCGCCCGCGGTCGACCCGGACTGTCTCACGAACGACAAGGTCCTCGTGAAGCGGGTGGTGGGCCTGCCCGACGAGACGATCTCGGACCGCAACGGCAAGGTCTACATCGACGGCAAGGCCCTCGACGAGACCTACCTCCCGAAGGACGACTCGGCTACCTACACGGCCAGCTTTCCGGCGCGCCACATCGGGCCGAACAGCTATTTCGTGATGGGGGACAACCGCACCAACTCGTGCGACAGCCGAGTGTGGGGGACGGTCAGCCGGTCCGAGATCATCGGCAAGGTCGAGATGCGGATCTGGCCGATCTCACGCGTCGCGTTCTTCTTCCTCTGACCTGGGACGACGGGTTCGGCGCGAAAGCCGGCACATGACCATGCGGTAGCGTCACCCGGTCGTGACCTCCGACCCGATGAGCCCGACCGGGCCGGGCCCCTCCGAGTCGGTCGGGGTCGAGGAACCCCCCGGCGAGGGCATCCCACCCGAGACCGGCGAGGGGATCCCACCTTCCCCCGGCGACGGGCCAGAGACCTCCGCACGCCCTCACCGTCCCCGCACGCCGGCGCGCCGCGCCATCGAGTGGGTGGGCATCGTGGCGATCGCCGTCGCCGCAGCACTGCTCCTGCGGGCCTTCGTCTTCCAGACCTTCTTCATCCCGTCCGCGTCCATGACCCCGACGCTCAAGGTCGGGGACCGGATCCTCGTGAACAAGCTCGCCTACCACCTCCACGGCGTGGGACGGGGCGACATCATCGTGTTCAAGCGCCCGCCCCAAGAGCACTGCGGGACCGAGGTCGCCGACCTCGTGAAGCGGGTCATCGGCCTGCCCGGCGAAACCATCTCAGACCACAACGGAACCGTCTACATCGACGGCCGGGTGCTCGACGAGACGTACCTCCCCAAGCACGACCGGGACACCTACACCCCCTCGTTCGCGCCGGTGCGCATCGCGGCGAACCACTACTTCGTCATGGGCGACGACCGGTCGATCTCGTGCGACAGTCGCTACTGGGGGACGGTCAGCCGCTCCGAGATCATCGGGAAGGTCGACATGGTGATCTGGCCGCTCAGCCATCTCGGTTTTCCCTGACGCTCGCTTCACGCCGGCCCGGGGCCGTCACTAGCCTCGACGGATGCGCGTCAGCGACCCGGTGGCCCGAGTCGGCTCTGGCGTCGCGGCCCTCGCGCTGCTGCTCGGGGTCCTCGCCGCCCCGGCCGGAGCGGCACCGTCGGCCAGCCCCTTCCAGGGGCGCGGTGGCATCGAGGAGGCCTACGTGCTCGGGGCCCCGCCCGGCGCGCACCTCCGGGTGGTCCACGACGGCCGGGTGGTCGGCTCGGGGGTGGTCGACGGGCTCGGCGCGCTCCTCGTCCGCAACCTCGGCCCGGGTCCCGGCTACCGCTTCGAGACCCCCGGCGCGCACCCGGAGCTCACCGCGCCGTTCGCGGTCCTCGCCACCCACTCGGCCATGCCCGGCGCGTTCTACGCGGGGCAGCATCTGCACGTCGGGCTCAACTACCTGACGATGCGGGACGGGGTGCGTCTCGCGGCCACCGTCCGGCTCCCGCCGGGCAAGACCCTGGCCGACGGTCCCTTCCCGACGGTGATCGAGTACTCCGGCTACAACGTGGCCGGCCCGGCCAGCCTGATCGACGCGCTCGAGGGCAAGGCGTCGACCAGCAACCCGCTGCTCCCGTCCACCTCGACGATCGTCGGGTCGGTGATCGCGCCGCTGCTCGGGTTCGCCACCGTGAGCCTGCAGATGCGGGGCACGGGGTGCTCGGGCGGGGCGTTCGACCTCTTCGGGCTCGACTCGGACTACGACGGCTACGACGCGGTCCAGATCGTCGGTTCCCAGCCCTGGGTGTTCCACCACAAGGTGGGCATGGTCGGGATCTCCTACTCGGGCTTCTCCCAGCTCATCGTGGCCGGGACCGAGCCGCCCGACCTCGCCGCGATCACCCCGCTCAGCCCCACCGACGACCTGTTCTCGACCGGGTACCCGGGCGGCATCTACAACAACGGCTTCGCCAAGAGCTGGGTGCAGGAGCGGATCTCCGACGCCGAGGCGGCGCCGGGCGGCGGACAGAGCTGGGCCACCGCCGAGATCGAGACCGGCGACCGCACCTGCCTCGCCAACCAGGTGCTGCACCCGGAGGCCCAGGCGTTGGTGCGGTTGATCGGGCCGGACCTCGGGCGGGTCCCTTCGCTCTTCGACCAGCGCTCGCCCACCGACTGGGCCGCCCACATCAAGGTGCCGGTCTTCTTGTCCGGAAGCCTGGAGGACGAACAGGTCGGGCCGCAGTGGCCGGCGATCATCACCGCGCTCGACCACGACCCCCGGGTGTACGTGACCATGACCAACGGAACCCACATCGACTCGCTCGGACCGGACTCGATCTCCCGGTGGCTCGAGTTCCTCGACGTCTACGTCGCCGATGCGGTCCCGACCCCCCAGCCGATCCTCGACCCCCTCGCCGCCGAGGTCTACGCGTCGGCGACCAGCGGTGCTCCCGCGCTCGCCCCGCCGCCGCTGCGTTTCACCACCGAGCCGACCGCGGCGGCCGCCCGCGCCGCGTACGCGGCTCGGACCCCGAGAGTCGAGGTGCTCTTCGACAACGGCGGCGGCAGCCTCGGGCAGGGCGCGCTGCAGCCCACCGCGACCGCCGGGTTCTCGACCTGGCCACCGGTCGGGAAGGTGACCACCTACTACCTCGGGCCGGGTGGGTCGCTCTCGACCCTGAAGCCCTCGGGGGCCTCGGCGGCGAGCTTCCGGCCCAACCCGGCCGTGCGCCCGGCCACCGACCTCCCGGAGAGCGCGAATGCCTGGGCCGCGCAGCCGCCCTATGACTGGACGCCGGTGCCGGCCAAGAACGGCGTCGCGTTCCAAACGGCCCCGTTCGCGTCGAACACCACCGTCGTCGGCCCGGCCAGCCTCGACCTGTACCTGCGCTCGAGCGCGAAGGTGACCGACCTCCAGGTGACCGTGACCGAGGTGCGGCCCGGCGCCAACGAGGAGGAGTACGTCACCTCCGGGTTCCTGCGCTCGTCCAACCGGCAGATGTCGCCGGCCGCGACCGCGCTCCAGCCGGTGCCGACCTACCTGCCGGGGTCGCGGGCGGCCTTGCCTTCCGGGCGCTACAGCTTGGTGCGGATCCCGATCGACCCGCTCGCGCACGTGTTCCGGGCCGGCACCGCGCTGCGCATCGTGCTCTCGGCCCCCGGCGGCGACCGGCCCGCCTGGGCGTTCGCGACCCCGGACACGGAGGACCGGGTGCTCGACCGGGTGGCCATGGGCTCGCTCGGCGCCTCGTCCCTCGTGTTGAACGTGGTCGGCGGGGTCGCCGCGCCCGCCACCATGCCCGCCTGCGGGGCACTACGGGGCGAGCCGTGCCGGAGCTACGCCGCGCTCTCGAACGAGACCTGAGTTCGGGGCCGACCCCGGTCATCCGGCCTCGCCGCCGGCGACGGATTACCTGGTCGAAGCCGCCGCACCGGCGCGGCGCCGGGAGGCCCGGGGTGCGCGCCGGTAGGATCGGGGAAGGATGCTGTCCCTCAATCCCGAGAAGCTCTTTATCGTCCTGATCGTGGCCCTGATCCTCCTGGGCCCCGACAAGCTGCCCAAACTCAGCCGCCAGGTGGGCGAATTCTGGACGAAGATCCGCGACTTCCAGCAGCGGATGGAGTCCGAGGTGCGCGAGTCGGTGCCGAGCCTCCCCTCGAGCGCCGAGATCGCCCGCATCGCCCGCTCGCCGGTGTCCTACCTCACCACCATGGCCGCCACGAGCAAGACCGAGCTCGTCCCCGACCCCGCCGCGCCGGCCGCCCCCGCGCCGCCCGCCCCCGCGCCGGCCGCCGCGGTGCCAGGCGCGGTGCCACCCAACGACTCCGACGACTGGCCGGTCGACCGGGCCGCCCCGGTGCCCGTGAGCACGACCAACGGCAACGGGGTCGCCCAGCCGACCCCGGCCCGGTCCTCGGGCGTGCCCCGCCACGTGCTGCCGGCCGACCCGGGGATGAACTGACCGCCGGACGCGGGCCCGGCAGGACGAACGGAGAGCGAGCCACACCATGGTCACCCGGCTGTTGAGCGGCCGCAAGGAGCGCCCGTCGCCGGACGCCATGACCCTGGTGCAGCACCTGTCCGAGCTGCGCCGGCGCCTCATCTTCTCGGTCATCGCCTTCGTGATCGGCGCGTCGATCGCGGCCGCGTTCTACCAGGGGATGCTCAACCTCCTCCAGCACCCCTACTGCCGGGCCAACCCGCACAGCTGCTCCTTCTACGTGACCGGCCCGCTCGACCCGCTCACGCTTCGCATCCAGATGGCCGCGTTCGGGGGCCTCCTCATCGCCTCTCCGGTGATCCTCTTCCAGGTCTGGCGGTTCATCACCCCCGGGCTGCACCGGAGCGAGAAGAAGTACGCGGTGCCCTTCGTGCTGGTCTCGGTGGTGCTGTTCTTCGCCGGCTGCGCGCTGGCCTACGTCGTCTTCCCGCACGCGCTCGAGTTTCTCCGGCACGTCGGCGGGCCCAGCCTGCGCCAGATCCTCTCGCCCAACGAGTACCTGAGCCTGATCCTGCTCATGATGTTCCTGTTCGGGCTCACCTTCGAGTTCCCGGTGGTGCTGGTCGGCCTCCAGATCGCCGGCGTGCTCAAGCCGGCCCAGCTCCTGCACGCGTGGCGCTGGGCGATCATCGGCCTCACCCTCCTGTCGGCGATCTTCACCCCGAGCGCGGACCCCCTGTCGATGCTTGTCCTGCTCGTGCCACTCGTGTCCTTCTATTTCCTCGCCATCGCCATCGGCAAGCTGCTCGGGCGTTGAGCGGGGGGACCGCCGCCGAACCGAGGACGGGCGACGCGGGGCGGCTCCGGCGGCGATTCGTCGGGGGGCTCCACTTCCCGGTCGACCCGTTCCAGCACGAGGCGTTCGACGCACTCGACTCGGGCAGCTCGGTCCTCGTCTCGGCCCCCACCGGTTCGGGGAAGACCCTGGTCGCCGAGTACGCGATCCACCGGACGCTCGCCGAGCGGACGAAGGTCTTCTATACGACCCCGTTGAAGGCGCTCTCCAACCAGAAGTACCGCGACCTTTGCATCGCCCACGGCGAGGAACAGGTCGGGCTCCTGACCGGGGACACCGCCATCCGCCCGAGAGCCCCCGTCGTGGTCATGACCACCGAGGTCCTCCGCAACATGTTGCTGGCCGGCTCGGACCTGCTGCAGCGGCTCGGCCTGGTGGTGCTCGACGAGGTCCACTACCTCCAGGACCCCTACCGGGGCGGGGTGTGGGAGGAGGTGCTCGTCCTCTCGGCCCGCAGCGTCACCTTCGTGTGCCTCTCGGCCACCGTCTCCAACGCCAACGAGCTCGGGGCCTGGCTGCGCTCGGTGCGGGGGCCGGTCGAGGTGGTCGTCGAGGAGCGTCGGCCGATCACCCTGCGGCACCACTTCGCCGTGTACAAACGGGCCGAGGACCAGGTGCTGCTGTCCCCGCTCCTCGCCCACGCCGCCCCCTCCGACGAGGCGCTCCGGATCGACCAGGCGGTGCGGCGGGCCGGGCGGACCAGCGTGACCCACACCCCGGGCCCGCCGGGCCGGCGGCCGGCCATGCGGCTCCCGGTCCGCTCGCCGCGGCGCATCGAGCTGGTCGAGCTGTTGGCGGACGAGGAGCTGCTCCCGGCGATCGTGTTCATCTTCAGCCGGGCGGCCTGCGACGACGCCGTCCGCCAGTGCCTGCGCGACGGGGTGCGCCTCACGAGCCGGGTGGAGCGGGCCGCCATCCGGGCGACCGCCGAGCGCCACGTCGAGTCCCTCTCCGACGACGACCTCTCGGTGCTCGGTTACCCCGAGTGGCTGGAGGGGCTGGAGTCGGGGCTCGCCGCCCACCATGCCGGCCTCGTCCCCGCCTACCGCGAGGCGGTTGAGGAGTGCTTCGCGAGCGGCCTCCTCAAGGTCGTTTTCGCCACCGAGACGCTGTCGCTCGGCATCAACATGCCCGCCCGGACGGTCGTGATCGAGCGCTTCACGAAGTTCGGCGGGGCCGGGCGGGCCACCCTCACCTCGGGGGAGTACGCGCAGCTGACCGGCCGGGCGGGCCGCCGCGGACACGACGCCGAGGGGCACGCGGTGGTGGTGTTCGCTCCGGAGACCCCGCTCGCCGAGGCGGCCCGGGTGGCGCTCGCCCCGTTGCCCGACCTCCGCTCGACCTTCCGGCCGACCTACAACCTCGCAGTCAACCTGGTGCGCCGGTTCGACCGCGAGACCGCCCACACCGTGCTGCGGAGCTCGTTCGCCCAGTGGCAGGCCCAACGGGGGACCGGCCCGGTGCGCTCGATCGAGATGCTGACCGAGGCCCTGGGCCGACGGCTCGCGGTCTTAGAGGAGCTCGGCTACGTCCACGGCTGGGCCCTCACCGACGCCGGCCGCCGGCTTTCGACCGTGTACCACGAGTCCGATCTGCTGGTCGCCGAAGCCCTCTCCGGCGAGGTCCTCGCCGACGCCGAGCCGTCCATCGTCGCGGGGGTGCTCTCCGCGGTCGTGTTCGAGAAGCGCCGGGCCCGGCGGGCCTTCGGAGGGGCCCGCGGGGCGCACCGAGAGGCGACGCCTCGACCGGCCCGGCGCAAGCCGGCCGGGGACCGGCTGGGGGAGCGGCGCAGGGCCGAGCTGTCCGAGCGGCTCGGGCTCCTCGCGCACCACTTCGAGCGGATCCGGGCCCTGGAGGAGGTCCACGTGGTGCCCCGGACCGCCCAGCCCGAGCCGGGTCTGGCGACCGCAGTGGCCGCCTGGGCCCGGGGGGCGTCGTTCGGCGCCACGCTCGAGGTGGCCGCCCGCGACGTGGGTGAGATGGCCCCCGGTGACTTCGTCCGGACGGTGCGCCAGCTCGCCGACCTGGTCCACCAGGTGGGAATCGTCGCCTCCGACCCGAGCCTGGCCGCCTCGGCAGCCGCCGCCCACGACCTGCTCCTCCGTGACGTGGTGGCCGCCGGCACCCTCCCCTCATCCGCCATCGCGGAAGGGGCCGAGCCCTAAGGTCTGCCCATGTTCCCCTACGTCGAGGAGCGCTTCAGCGACGACGAGGTCGCCATCCTGCAGCGTTACTTCACGAACGTCTACGGGCCGGTCTTCGCCCTCGTGAACCTGCCCGAGGTGGTGAAGGGGGCGCTCTTCGCCCGTTACTCGCGCTCGGCCAAGAGCCTGCGCCGGCTGTTCCTCGACGAGTTCGTCTGCGACCTCGAGATCTCGGGCGATGCCAGCGTCGACGCCACCGTCGGGATGAAGCGGGCCGAGGAGCTCTACGAGCGCGTCTTCTACGAGTACGGCGACGACTCGGTGGCCCAGGTCGGGGGCGTGCACCTGGCATGCGAGCAGGCCTCCAACATCCTCACCAAGATCCTCGAGTGGGGCCGGCTGATGGCCTACCTCGAACAGTCGACCCGCTACATCGGATACGACACCCGGATGACGAACGGCCACTACCGGTACCACCGGCCGACGGCCGTGCTCGAGTCCGCACTCGGGGCCCGATACGTGGGCGACATGGACCGCATGTTCGACACCTACGGCGAGCTCATGCCCCGCCTCCAGAGCTGGCTGATCACCCGCTTCCCCCGCCAGCCCGGCGACAGCGACTTCGTCCACCGCCAGGCGGTGCGGGCCAAGGCGCTCGACGGGCTCCGCGGGCTCCTCCCGGCCGGCTCGCTCTCCAACGTGGGCATCTACGGCTCGGGCCAGTCCTACGAGTCGCTCCTCTTGAAGATGCGTTCGCACCCCCTCCCCGAAGCCCGCTTCTACGCGGATCTAATGCTGACCGAGCTGCGCAAGGTGATCCCCTCGTTCCTCCAGCGCGTGGACGTGACCGATCGCGGCGGGGAGTGGTCGCAGTACTTCGCCGACACCCGGGCCGAGACCGACCGGGTGCTCGAGCGGCTGTGGCCCGACGCGGTGCCCGGGGCGCCGACCGAGCGGCTCGGGGCGACCTCGGGCGAGGTCCGGCTGGTCGACTTCGACCCCGAGGGCGAGGACAAGCTGCTCGCCGCGATCTGCTTCTCGTCGTCCACGCTGTCCGAGGACGAGGCGTTCCGCCGGGTCCGCGCCCTGTCGGCCGGCGAGCGGGTGGCGCTCCTGCACGCCTACATCGGCGACCGCAAGAACCGGAGGCACCGTCCGGGCCGGGCCTTCGAGCGGACCGACTACCGCTTCGAGATCGTGGTCGACTACGGGGCCTTCCGGGACCTCCAGCGGCACCGCATGCTCACCGTCGAGTGGCAGAAACTGACCCCCGAGCTCGGCTACACGGTCCCTGACCTCGTCCTCGAGGCCGGGGAGGAGTCCGCCTTCGTCGAGTCGCTCGAGCGCTCCCGGGCCCTCTACGACGCGATGGCGGGGGACTTCCCGCTCGAGGCCGGCTACGCGGTGTCCCTCGCGCACCGCGTCCGCTGCATCATGCAGATGAACGCGCGCGAGGCGTTGCATCTGATCGAGCTGCGCTCCGGAACCCAGGGCCATCCCTCCTACCGGCGAATCGCGCAACAGATGTTCCGCGCCATCGCCGAAGAGGCCGGCCACCGCGCGGTGGCCGACTCGATGGTGCACGTCGAACACGGGTGGAGCGACCTCGAGCGACTGGAAGGTGAGCGACGCGCCGAATCGAGGCGCGCGCGTCACGGCGCGCGGAAATCTTGAGACGGATCTGACCAGGGAGTACGCCTGAAATCCCTGGTCACCGAGCGCGGGTTGCCCTTGACGACGCGCTCTGCGATCTGCGTATCGTAACGACCGTCCCAATCTTCCCTGGGGTGGACCGTAGGCCTGTCGTCCTGCGTCCGGTGGGGGAAGGCATTCAACGGCGGCAGGCTCGGGGGGTCGAGTAGAGAACACCACGTCGGTCGGCCGACGTGACGGCACCAAAGACCCCCGGGCCCGCCCCCGTCTCTTCACCCCAGCGTGGAGACGTTCCGAGCGCCGCGAGCGGCGCGTCCACACGCTCGCCGCGCGCGCCAAAGCGCCTGAACGGCGGGTCTGAACGTCTATGCTCCCGCCGGCGAAAATGCCCACCCGAAAGGAAATGGTGCCCGAAGATCTCGACGAATCGGCTGCTCCTGAGGATCTCGAGGAACTCGACGAGGACGACCTCGAGGCCGACGAGGACCTCGACCTGGACGAGGACGACCTCGGCGACGCGGACCTGGGGGACGACGAGGAGGATCTCGACGACCTCGGCGAGGAGACCGAGGAGGAGGGAGGCGCCGCGGGGTCGGCCACCCCCGAACGCCCGGGCGAGGAGACCGAGGAGGAGGAGGAGGAGGAGGCCGACGATGAGGACGTCGAGGCCAGCCTGGACGTCATCTTGAAGGAGCGGCTCGTCGTCGAGGACGAGGTCGAGGACGACGAGCCGACCGACGCCGAGGACCGCACCGAGGCCTCCGAGCGGGTCCTGCCCAAGCAGCCCGACGAGTTCGTCTGCCGTTCGTGCTTCCTCGTGAAACACTCGAGCCAGCTGGCCGACAAGAAGCGGGGCCTGTGCCGTGACTGCGTCTGAGGGAACTCGACAGGGCGTGCGGCCCCTCATCGAGGACGCCCTCGACCTCTTCCTCTACGCCCCCGTCGGGCTGCTGACGAGCTCGCTCGAGGACCTGAGCCCCGACGATCTTCCGGAGTTGGCCGAGAAGGGACGCGGCCGGATCGGTCGGCTCCTCTCCAACGCCCGGGTGGTGGGGCACCTCACCATCTCGATGGGCCGCCGCACGCTCGAGTCCGAGCTGCGCCGCTGGCGGCCCCCGCCCGACGCCCATCCCAACGGGAACAGCGGCGCAGCGGCCGAGCTTCCGGTCGAGTCGACCGACGGGCCCACGAGGGCGCGCCGGACCGGAGCCGACGCCGGGCTCCCGATCCCCGACTACGAGGCGCTGTCGGCCTCCCAGGTGGTGCGACGGCTCGACGGGCTCGGCCCCGAAGAGCTCGAGGCGGTCCACGCGCACGAATCGTCGACCCGCCGCCGACGCACGATCCTGCACCGGACCCAGCAGCTCCTCGGGCGCGAGGAGCCACCGGGGCCGGGGCCGGCGGCGACCTGAGCGAGCGCCTGGTGGAGGCGGTCCGCAGGGCGACGCCACCCGATCTCGACCGGTGCCGCGCCCTCGTCGCCGAGGCGCTCGCGGCGGCCGAGGACCAGCGGGGCGGGCCGTTGCTCGTCGCCGCCGCCACCCGGAGCGACGCGGCCGACCTCGTGGCGCGTTGGGGCGGAGACGAGGACGCGCGGCTGTTCGTCGGCACGTTCGACGGCGCGGTGGTCGGGGTCGCCGCCGGTTGGGCCCGGTCCGACGGCCCGGCCCGGATCGAGTGCCTCTACGTCGAGCCCGGGGCGCGGGCGGTGGGGGTCGGTGCGGGGCTGGTCGAGGCGCTGGTCGAGTGGTTCAGGTCACGGGGGTGCGCCGACGTCGACGCGGTGGCGCTGCCGGGGGACCGCTCGACCAAACAGCTGCTCGAGTCGGCCGGGTTCAAGGCCCGGCTGTTGGTCCTCCACCGCTCACTCCGCTGAGCGGGCGCCGCGGCGGGGGACTGGCCCGACGCGGCGGTGGTGGCGGGATCGGAAGACCGATCAGCTTGGCGAGCTCGGGGACGAGACCGGCCGCCTTGCGCGCCGCGTTGCGGGCCTCGTCGGCGTCGGGAAGGCCGGCCGGGCGGACGGTCCGGCGGACCGGGGAGTCGAGGACCGCCGCGAGCAGCGCCAGCCATTCGTCGACCGCCAGCTCGGCGGTCATCGCCGCCGACGCGGCCTGGGCGAGCCGCACGGCGAGCTCGGCCGGGCAGCGCGTTGCCATCTCGGGCGGGCGGGCCGAGACCTGCAGGCCCTCGAGCACCTTGTCGGCCTCGAGGGCCGACTCGATGCGGCGCTCCCACTCCTCGCGCAGATGGGTCACTCGCTCGTTCAGGCTGTCCTGCAGGGCCTTGGCGAGCACTCGCGCCTCGTCGTCCAGCGACACGGTGCGCGATGAGGCCACCACGGCGCGCAGCTCCCGGAGACGCATTGACCGCCCGGCGTTCTGCGCCGCGGTGGCGCGGTCCTTCCAACCGGCCAGGTTGACGATCGGCAGCAGCTCCTCGGCCATCGCGAGCAGCGCATCCGGCGCCACCGGGGGCTGGCCGGCCGCCCTGGCCGCCGCGTTCTGCTCCTCGATCGCCTGACGCACCGCCGGGATCCCGCCCCGGAGCAGCTGCTCGGCCACCGGCAGCTGCTCGGGCCGCAGGCCCGCCAGCGCGGCGTTGCGGTGGACGGCCGACACGGTCGGGCGGACGTCGCGCCGCGGGCCGGCGGCCCGCTCGGGCCGGGGCCCGCGACCCTCGCGTTCGGTGGTCGGCGGCCGCCTCCCGGGCCCCCGCCGGTCGTCCTCGCGGGGCCGTCGCTCGCCCTCGGGGGCCCGACGACCTCGGCGCTCGCCTTCGGGACGGTCCTCTCGGCGCCCGCCTCCGTCCCGCCGGGGACGACGCTCCCGGCCCTCGGGTGCGCCGTCACGGTCTCGCGGCCGCGACCCACGGGCGAGGGAAACCACCACGCCCGGCTCGGGCCGGGTGCCGCCGAGCACCTCGATGCGCTGGGTTCGGTCGGTCGCGCTCCGGACCGGCCTCGGCGACGAGACCGAGATGACCTCGACCCCGTCGAGCCCGGACTCGAGCTCGGCCCGGAGCACGGCGCCGACGCGGCCACCGGTCCCGATGAGGTCGCCCGACACGGTGCCCCGCGGTTGGCGGGCCCCGGCGGCCCGCCAGGTCCACGCGCCATCGGAGGTCTGGCTCGTGAGCTCGATGTCTGTGAGACGAGACATTCGATCGTTCACGCTACCAAGGGGCCGGGAACCCCGAGGAAGGGCCCGGCCGGACCGGGTGAGGCCGGGACCTGGCGGCGGTCCTCTAGCATGGACAAAGCGACGTCGGCGGCTGGCGTGCCGTCGGCAGGTGCGGCGGGCGCCTGGGTGCAGGAGGACCGCTATGAGTGACCGCGACGACGATCCGGGGGTCACGCGCGTCCCGGAGCCGGCCGACCCGATGCCCGGCACCGCCGCAGGTGTCGAGCCCGCCGTCGGCGCGTTCGGATGGGCCGTACCGCCGGGCGGTCACCCCGAGCCGGTCGCCGGCCCCTCCACCGAACCCTCGACGGCTCCCACCTGGCCCGGGTCGACGACCACGACCGAGGAGCACCCCTGGCGCAGCCCGCCGAGCGACGCCTACCCCCCCTCGTATGGGTTCGCGACGCCGGCACCGGCCTCGCCCGGGCCCCCGGGCGACACGGCCGGAGGCGGGCGCGACCGGCGGGGGAGGGGCTGGTTCCTCGTCGCGGTGGTCGCCGCGCTGATCGGGGCCGGGGTCGGTGCCGGCGTGACGGCGCTCACCAACCACAACAGCACCTCCCCGATCACGACGATCCACGAGAGCGACGCCACACCGGGGCCCGCCATCATCGGGGGCGCCAACGTCCCGAAGCTGGTCGACCAGCTCCTGCCGGCGGTCGTGTCGATCGATGTGAAGACGCCCGCCGAGGAGGACGAGGGAACCGGGATGATCATCTCGTCCAACGGGATGGTGGTGACCAACTACCACGTGATCGCGCTGGCCGCGGAGGACGGCGGCACCCTGACCGTGACCGAGTCCGACTCGACGACCTCCATCAAGGCGTCCTTGGTCGGCACGGACCAGACCGACGACGTCGCCCTGCTCAAGATCAGCGGCGGGTCCGGGTTGAAGACGGTCACCTTCGGCAACTCCAACAAGGCAGTGGTCGGTGACGCCGTCGTGGCCATCGGGAACGCGCTCGGGCTCTCCCAGGGCTCCCCGACCGTGACCTCGGGCATCGTGTCGGCCGTCGGCCGCACGGTCACCGCCGGCGGCACCGGGTCCGCGACCGAGACGCTCTCGGACCTCATCCAGACCGACGCCGCCATCAACCCGGGGAACTCCGGCGGCCCGCTCGTCGACTCGGCCGGCCAGGTGATCGGGATGAACACCGCGGTCGCCGGGACCACGAGCGACGGAACCAGCGCGCAGAACATCGGCTTCGCCATCCCGTCCGCGCAGATCGAGTCGCTCCTGCCCGGACTGGAGAAGGGCAACAGCACGGCGGTCCGTTCGCCCGGCTACATGGGCGTCGACATCGCCACGCTCACCCCACAGCTCCGGGCCGAATACGGCTTCACCCCGACCTCGGGCGCGATCATCACCAACGTCCTGGCGGGCGGGCCCGCCAACCAGGCCGGGCTGGCCCAGGACGACGTGATCGTGGCGATCGGCTCGAAGCCCGTCACCTCCTACTCCGACCTCCAGGCGGCCGTGCAGTCCTACAAGTCCGGCCAGACGATCCAGGTCACCTACTACCGGGGCACCCGGAAGCGGACCACCTCGGTGACGCTCGTGTCCCAGTCCGAGATCCAGAACCTGGAGAACCAGGACGCGGGTGGCTTCTTCGGCGGCGGGGGCGGAGGTCTGACCATCCCCTGACCGACGCGGCCGTCTCGGGAGGGGCTTCCCATCGGCGGCCGGCTGATATATAGTTCACTAGATGACTAGTGAACTGCTGAGGCAGACGATCGGGTTCCAGCTCAACAGCACCTCGGGTGTCCCGCCCTACCTCCAGCTCGTCCAACAGGTCGAACAGGCGTTGCAAGTGGGGATGCTGCAGCCGGGCGACCAGCTCCCCACGGTGAAGCAGGTCGTCGCCGAAGTCGTCATCAATCCGAACACCGTGCTCAAGGCGTACCGAGAGCTCGAGAGCCGGGGCCTGGTCGAGGGTCGCCAGGGGGTGGGCACGTTCGTCGTGGGCCGCCCGGCTGGCCCGCCGCCCGACATCCACGCCCGGCTGGCCCGCCGCCTCGAACGCTGGGTCGAGAGCGCCCGCGAAGCGGGGCTCGACGACCGCGCCATCGAAGCCCTGATGCGCTCGGGCCTTCAGGACCGGACCGAGAGGGGAGTGGCGTGACCGCTCCCCACTTTGCCATCGAGACGTCCGGCCTCGGCAAGCGGTTCGCCCAACGCTGGGCCCTCGAGGACTGCAGCGTGTCGGTTCCCGTGGGACGGCTCTCGGCCCTCGTCGGACCGAACGGTGCCGGCAAGACGACCCTCCTGCGGCTGCTCGTCGGTCTGCGGGCCCCGAGCGCCGGGCGCGCCGAGGTGACCGGCCGGGCGCCGGCACAGCGGTCCGAGTTCCTCGCCGACGTCGGGTTTCTCGCCCAGGACGCACCTCTCTACCGGCGCCTGAGCGCCGACGAACACCTCCGGGCGCTGGCCGGCATGAACGTCCGCTGGGAACCCGATGTCGCCCGGGCGCGGCTCGGCACGCTCTCCATCCCGCTCGACCTTCCGGTGGCGAAGCTGTCGGGGGGCCAACGCGCCCAGGTCGCCCTGGCGCTCACCCTGGCCAAGCGCCCGCGGGTGCTGCTTCTCGACGAGCCGGTCGCCGCGCTCGACCCCCTCGCCCGACGCGAGTTCCTCGCTTCGCTGGCCGAGGTGGTGGCCGACGGCGACCTCACCGTCCTGCTCTCCTCGCACCTCGTACACGACCTCGAGCGGATCTGCGACCACTTGATCCTCCTCGCCCGCGGCCACACCCAGCTCTGCGGGGACATGGACGAGATCCTCGCGACCCACCGTCTGGTGACGGGGCACCGGTGTACCGATGCCGAGCTCCGCCGGCGCTTCGAGGTGGTCCGGGCCACCCATACCGAGCGGCAGACGACCGCCGTGGTCCGGACGGTCGGCCCCCGGCACGACCCCGACTGGCAGATCCAAGAGATCGGCCTCGAGGAGATCGTGCTCGCCTACATGGGCGCCGAGACCGAGTTGAGCGCGGGGCCCATGAGCCTCGTCGGGAGGGCATCGTGAACGCACTCGTGTGGCGCCTCCACCGCGGCCAGGGGACGGTCGGCTCGGTTGGATTGCTCGGGCTCGCGGTCGTGCTCGCCATTACCGGCGTCGTGATGGCCAATGAGTACCACTCGGCACTGTCGACATGTGGCGCCAGCCACTCGTGCGCGTTGCTCGGGCGCACCCTCTTCCAGGGAGACGGGTTCGTCAAGAACCTCGTGAGTGCCACCGTCGTCCTGCCCGCGCTCTTTGGGATGCTGATCGGCGCGCCGATGGTCGCGCGGGAATTCGAGAACGGAACCCAGGATCTGGCTTGGACACAGGGGGTCACCCGCCGGCGCTGGCTCTCGGTCAACGTGGGGTGGCTTCTCGGCGCCGCGGCAACGTGGGGCGCGATCGTCGCCGTGTTGGTCACGTGGTGGCGGGCCCCGGAGAACGCCCTCAACGGCGGCGCGTTCACCCCTGGCCAGTTCGACATCCAGGGGATCGTGCCGATCGCCTACGCAGTCTTCGCCATGGCACTCGGGGTCGCGGCGGGAGCGGTCTTCCGGCGGGTGCTGCCGGCCATCGTGACAGCGCTCACCGGCTTCGTGGCGGTTCGGGTTCTGGTGACCCTCTACCTGCGACCTCGCTACCAGTCGCCGCTCACCGCACGGCAGTCGCTCACCTCGAGTGGCCTACCCAACACGGACTGGGTGTTGTCCCAGTCGATCACCGGTCCGGGACGCGCGCTCCCCGGGCGGGGCACGCACGCCCTGGCCCAGGTCACGCCGTCCAATCCGCCCTGTGCGAAACACGGCAGCAGCCAGGGCCTCCTCAGCTGCCTCAATCATTCGGGGTTCGCCCGGGTGTTCACATACCAGCCCGGGCATCGGTTCTGGGCCTTCCAGGGGATTGAGGCGGCCATCTTTCTCGCCCTCGCCGCACTGGTGCTCGGCGTCGCCTACTGGCGAGTGGTGGCCACCGACGCCTGAGCGCCCAGCCGGTCGGCCCGACCCGGGGGGCCGGCACTACGGTCGCCGGCATGGAAATCGCCGAGTGCTCGTGCTGCGGCGAGTCACGGGTTGGATTGGTCGCCCTCCACTGTCATGAGGAGATCAAGATCTGTGACGCCTGTCTCGACTGGCTTCAGTCGAGACGCGACTCGCAACAGCGCGCCCACACTGGGGGTTGGATGGTGACCGGATTCGAGCCGGTCTTCACCGTGGCCGACGTCGAACGGGCCGCCGACCACTACGTGAAGCTGGGGTTCGAGATCCATTCTCATGACCACGCCCACGCCTTTGCGCACCGGGACCGACATCTCACGATCCATCTCGCCGCGGCCGATCCCGAGCTCGGGCCCCGCCCGGGCACGCTCTACATCCACTGCCACGACGCCGACGAGGTGGCCGGGGAGTGGCGGCGGGCCGGGCTCCGCGTCGAGGGCCCGGAGGACTCCGACCACGGCAAGCGGGAGGGAACCCACGTCGATCCGGACGGGAACCGCATCCGGTTCGGATCCCCCCTGCGGGCCGACTGAGACCCGACCCGGCCGTGGGGACGGCGCACGAAGGGCAGGCCGCCGGACGCCGGGTGGTGATCGTCTCGGGCGCGCCGGGGGCGGGGAAGACCACGATCGCCACCGGCTTGGCCCCACTGCTCGGCCTGCCGCTTCTGGCCAAGGACCTGATCAAGGAGGCGCTCTGGGACGCCCTCGACCCGCCGGTGGCGGACCTCGCCTGGTCCCGCCGCGTCGGGGCCGCCGCCATGGAGGTCCTCTGGAGCGTGGCGGCGCAGTGCCCGGCCGTGGTCCTCGAGGCCAACTTCCGGCCGGCGAGCGCCTACGAGCAGGAGCGCCTCCGCGCCCTCGGCGGTACCGTCGTCGAGGTCTACTGCTCGTGCCCGCCCGAGGAGGCCGCCCGCCGGTATGCGGCCCGGGCCGCCGGGGAAGGCCACCATCGCGCCCACGTGCTCCCGGTGCTCGACCCCGAGCTCCTCGCCGAGTTCGACCGGCCGATGGGCGTGGGCGAGCTCGTCAGCCTCGACACGACGGCACCGGTCGACGTCGACCGGCTGGCGCGGACCGTCTCGGCGCTGCTCGCTCGTTGAGCCCACCGTCAGGGCGACGGGGCGCGCGTCGGCCGCCCGCTGCCGGTTCGTATTCGGGGCCCGTCGACCGACCGGCCACAATGGCCCCGTGGCAGACGGGCAGTTCCCGGCCGTCGTGGACAACCTCGAGGTGAACGAGGTGAACGACGGGCTCATCATCTACGACTCGGCGACCGACCGGGTCCACCACCTGAACTCGACCGCCGCGATCGTCTTCACGATGTGTGACGGGCAGACGAGCGCCGAGTCGATCGCCCGGGTCTTGTCCGAGGGGTTCGGCTTGGAGGAGTCGCCGATCGCGCACGTCACCGCCTGCCTCGACCGGCTGTCGGCGCAGGGCCTGCTCCAGTAGCGCTCAGCGGGAGCCCCGCCAGGAAAGCACCCGCCCGGGGGTCCCGGCGGTGCAGCCGTTGTCACAGATCAAGAGCTCCTAGTCGCCGCCGTAGGTCTGGTGGGTGAGCGCCTCGAGCTGCTGGTTGATGGTCGCGGCGCCCTGGTGCACGGGGACGAGCACGCTGACGAGGGGAGCACCCGCCGGTGCCGGTCGGCGGCGCTTCGCCCAGAACCGTTCCCTGGCGTCCCTGAGCGACTCCTCAACCCTGGCGACGATGACCTCGGGGCGCACGTCGTCCCGCTCCACGCGTTCGCGAGCGGCCGCCGAGTACCGTCGGTGGGCCTCGTCGTCGTCCCACAGGACCCCGAGGCCGCGCAGCCACCCGCCGATCCCGGCCTCCCGAGGCACGAGGATCCCGCCGGCGCCGACGACCTCGCGGAAACCCTCATCGTCGTAAGCAAGGGCCGGGATCCCGCTCACCTGGGCCTCGGTGACCACCCGGGGCCGGGAGAGGTCGTCGTATGGGGCGAGCAGGAGGCGGGTGCGGGCGTAGTGCTCACGGGCATCGTCGACCGGTCCGGTCACCTCGACGTTCCCGAGGCTGGCGGCCATTCCCTGCAGCTCATGCAGGTAGCGCGGAGGCAGGTTCCAGGAGCGGAGGAAGACGAAGGGGATGTCCGGCCGCGAGGCCGCCAGCGTGATCGCGACCCGGACGCCCTTCTCCGTCACGGGGTTGACGAAGAGGACGACCCCGCCCGTCGGCTCGGTCCGGTACAGGTCGGGCTCGACGAGCGGCGGCACCGTGATCGCGGTGAATCCCGCCGCCCAGGCGGCCACCGTCTTCGTGTCCGCACACCCCCACACCACCTGGGGTTCGATCATCGGCTCGTCCAAGAGCTCGAGCGCGAACGTGTCGTGCAGGAAGAGCACACACGGGATGCGGTCGCGAGCCGCCCTCACAAGCCCGCGCGTCCAATCGTGGAACCACCGGCCGCCCGCGTTCACGACGACGACGTCGGGCCGCCACCGCTCGAGGACCTGGTGCAGAGCCTGTTCCGGCGACACCTGGGAGGCGACCCACACCCGGTAGCCACCCATGTCGAGCGGCTCGACCCCTCCGCGTCTTCCCGAGCCCATCAGGGGCGGCAGATTCTTCGGAGGAGCCACCACCGCGACGTCGTGGCCGAGGGCGCCAAGGCGGCGGGCGAGTTGGTCGGTGTTGCGTTCGATGCCGCCCACCTCGAAGTGCTGTTTCCCGGCGAAGAGGATCCTCACAGGTACCGGACCCCGTGGCGGACAGAGGCGTCGGTCCTTCCGACGCAGCACCCCAACTCGTAGAGCCAGTTGACCCGGGTCGTCGCAGACCAGACGTCGGTCATGGCCCCCCGGGCCATGTGGCGGTATCGCTGCCGCACCTCGGCTGCAGTGGGTGGCTGTATCCCGACCGAGCGATGCCGCACGTAGAGCGCCGGCCCCGCTTGTCCATCCACAAACCCGCGGCCGAGGACCCGTCCCGGGCGCCAGTGGAGGCGGTAGTGGACAACCGCGGCAGGCTCGATCTGGGGTTCGTAGCCCGCCTCGATCGCTCCATGCACGGGCCCGAAATCCACCAGCTCAGCCAGCCACGACCGTTGCCGCGAGGGCGGTCCGATGATCTTTGGTCCAGGGCGGCCCCAAACGAGCTTTCGGGCCATGGAGGATCTCCTCGGCCCGCGCCCCGAGAACAATGCGGGCCTGACTCTCGACGTGTTTCGCGTCATATAGATGGAGCGCCCATTCCCGCTGGTATGCCAGTTCCGCGAGCACTTCCAGGTACATCACCGAGTCGGCGCGGCTTGCCCAGGGTGCCCGGCGTTGGACGGAGATCTCCTTCGGGAAGTCAAAGGGCCATGACCTGAGCGATATCGACTCAATGGGCTCGGACAACTCCTTGGTCAGCTCGTCGAGAGACGCCGAACTCGCCCGCGCCACCGAGGCGCGGACCCTTGTCACGAGGGCTTCCGCTGCGGCGTCACCCAGGGTCTTGACGTCGTGCTCAATCGGTGATGGTGGTATGCCAAGTTCGATCAGCTCGATTCGGTGCCGATCGACAACCTGGTGGTCACTAGAGGCAGAAACGACCACAGCCCACCCAAGATGGTGGGCGATGCCCAACCGCATGCCCCCAATCTAGATTCGCAGCTGTTGCCTCGTTGGATACCATGAACGGCGATCGGTACGCTCATCACTCCTTCACCTCCGGACTGCAACGTGGATCCCAAACTTCGCGAATATCTGCGTTCGGTCTTGCCGGCACGCGTTGTTGGATCCCTGATGCGGCGGAAACACGGACCGGAGATCGCGTCGCCATCGGACGTGAAGTATTGCTATCGCATCCTTCTAGGGCGAGAGCCGGATCCGGCCGGGCTTCGGCACTACACCGACATGGTGACTCGGCAACCCGTCGCCATGGCGACCCTCTTCGAGCTGTTCATTCGGTCTCCTGAGTTCAGATCGCGTCTGAGGGATACGTACTTCTGGTCGTCGGACCAGCTCGAGCTAGTACACCTCGTCGGGGGCCATTCGCTGTACGTGTCGCGCAACGGAGATCCAGACATCAGTGGTGCGATCAAGAAGACCGGCGAGTATGAGCCGGACGTCACCGCAGCTCTGCAGTTCCACCTGTCCGAGGGTGATTGCTTTGTCGATGTCGGCGCTTCGATCGGCTACTTCACCATCTTGGCTGGCTGCGCAGTCGGGGAGCGCGGACGCGTCATCGCATGTGAGCCCGGCCCACAGAACCAGTCGACACTCCTGTTGAACATCGCCCTCAATCACCTCACGAACGTCGAAGTCGCGCCGGTGGCTTTGAGCGATCAGAGAGGGGTTGTCTCATACAGTCGGCTCGGAAGCAACGGCGCCATATCCTCCTACCAGGCAGATGTCGATTCCATCGTCACGGGTGACTTGGTGCAGGCGAAGAGCATGGACGAGCTGCTCGCGAACGCTGATCGGGTCGACGTCATCAAGATCGATGTCGAAGGGGCCGAAGGCAAGGTCTTGGAGGGTGCACGCGCCACGCTCGGTCGCTTTCACCCAAAGCTGTTCTTCGAGTTCACTCCGGCGGCCCTTGAACTCACATCGGCCGTCACCGGCAGCGACCTCCTTCATCGACTCGAGAGCTTCGGCTACGGGTTCACCGTCCTTACGGGCAGGGCAGGTCCAGTAGAAGATCTCGACCAGGACCGGGCCGAGGAGGTAATGACCAAGTTCGAGAGGCTTGGCGGACAGCACATCGACGTTCTGGCTATCGCGGGGGCCGTCACCCGGCGCTAACGGCAATCCTGCCGAGGTGTGGCGAGGGTCAAGTTGGGCAGCCCGCGAACGCCATCGATGGCCCGAGCTCTCCAAAAGACACTCAGTAGTGCCAGGGGTATTTGGACCAGTCCGGGGAACGCTTCTCCAAGAATGCGTCCCGACCCTCTTTGGCTTCCTCTGAGCCGTAGGCGAGCCGGGTCGCCTCCCCGGCAAAGAGCTGCTGGCCGACCAAGCCGTCGTCGATCAGGTTGAACGCGAACTTGAGCATCCGCTGGGAGGTTGGGCTCTTGGCGTTCACCTCGGCGGCCCATTCAAGGGCCACGTGCTCAAGATCGGCGTGCGGCACCACCGCATTGACCGCGCCCATCTGAAACGCCTCCTCGGCGGTATAGGTCCGGGCGAGGAAGAACACCTCCCGTGCTCGTTTCTGGCCGACCTGGCGGGCGAGGTAGGCGGAACCGAAACCACCGTCGAAGCTGGCGACGTCGGCATCGGTCTGCTTGAACCGCGCGTGCTCGGCGCTTGCCAACGTCATGTCGCAGACCACGTGCAGGGAGTGGCCACCGCCGGCCGCCCAGCCAGGGACCACGCAGATCACCACCTTGGGCATGAACCGGATGAGGCGCTGGGCTTCCAGGATGTGGAGGCGCCCGACGCCGGGGGATCCCGGGTCGCTCTCCTCGTACTGATACCCGTCCGCGCCCCGGATCCGCTGGTCACCGCCAGAGCAGAACGCCCAGCCACCGTCGATGGGGGAGGGGCCGTTGCCGGTCAACAGCACGCACCCGACATCGGCGCTCTGCCGGGCATGATCGAGGGCCGCGCACAGCTCATCGACGGTGTGAGGTCGGAAGGCATTGCGGACCTCGGGCCGATTGAAGGCGATCCGCACCGTCCCGTGGGCAAGGGCTCGGTGGTAGGTGATGTCGGAGAAATCGAAGCCGGGAACCGCAGTCCAGGCCTCTGCGTCAAAGAGCTCGGAAATCATCATTCCGAGCCTACGAGCAGTTCCGATTCGCCCCGTGGTCCGGACTTGGCGATGTGACGGGATCCAGACCATCGGGACTCTCGGACACACGAAAAGCACACGAACCTCGACAGTGCGTTCGCAACCCGCCGCCTAAGCAGACTCGCTGCCGAGGCGACGGGTCACGCCTGGGAGAACGGATTGGACCCACCTGCACTGCCTCCAGCCTGACCGTTGCCCTGCTGGCCCCGGCTGTCCCCACCGCCGATAATGCACATTATGTCAAGTTGGCCTGGTCATCCTGGGGCCCCCTCGCCCGTTCGGGCCAGAACTGCTACGTCCTGGCCGTCTAGAGCACCGGAGCGACCACACCAAAAGCCGCCGTGGATCGGCTGTTCGAGGATCAGGTGGCTTCGCCGCAGAAGGCGGCTCAGAGCCGCTGGGGTGTATCCGACGGCACCCGGCGGGTTCAGCGGGTCACAAATGCGGCATCCCCGTTGCCACCGGTGGTCGAAGGTCAGTTCGGCCCCTGTCTTCCGTGCCAGTCGCCGTGCCGTCCGGTCGACTACGAAGAAGGTGGCGAAGACCCGTCCGGTGGGCGCGAGCAATCTTTGGAACTCGGTGAGATAACAGAGGATCTCCTCGGCGAACATGTGGGTGAACACCGACTGCAGGATGATCCGGTCGGCAACGCCGTCGTCCATCGGGAACCGAACGTCCAGGGCGGACAGGGTTCCCGATGGGTTGTAGAAGGAGTTCTTCACGGGTAGGTGCTCGAATCGGGCGTTCTGGTATCGGACGCCGATGTTTGCTCGGCACCACGAGATGCTTGGTTCGATGATGTCGACTCCGACATAGGTGCCTCCCGGTCCGATGCGCTGAAGCAGCGGAATCGCGTCCCTGCCTACGCCACAGCCGACCTCGAGAATGGTTTGACCGGGTTCGATTGGGCAGTACCTCGCATAGGCAGCTTGATGGGCGTCGGAGATCGCACCCCAGGACTCGCCGCCTGCCCCGGTGAGGAGGGCCAGGTCTTCGGGGATCGCAAAGCCATGGAACTCGAAGGTCCCATGGGGCGGGTTGATGTCGCCGCCTGTGGTCATGGGATGTTTCCCGTGAAAGCTCCTTCTGGGAGCTCCGCTGCCCGATCTGTTGTGTGACGCACTCCCGAGGTGCCCGCTCGCATTCCGGCTAATTCACTCCCACAGACTCGTAGAGCGCGTTCACCAGGCGCACCGCGCGGGGATCGGGTTGGAGACCGTCCGCCATCTTGTTGTTGACATACCCGCATGCGATGCGGTTCTCGGGGTCGGCGAAGCCCACAGCTCCGCTGGTTCCGGGGTGGCCGAACGACCCGACGCCGCCGTAGGGGAAGAGCGACGAGTGCACCCAGAAACCGACACCGATCTTTATCTCGACCGGGAGGCCGCCCGACGCAAACACCATGTCCGGCCCGTTGGTCTGGGGGGTCCGTGCCACCTCCAGTTGGAACGGTGACAAGAGTGCATCGGAGGGTCCGCCGTCAACCGGACCGAGCACGGCGGCGTACAACCGTGACAGGGAACGGGCGTTGGTGATCCCGTTCCCCGCTGGTTGCTCTGTTTCAAAGGTGGCCGGCTCATTGACCCAGTCGGCCAACTGCCCGATCGACCCGTTGAGACTCGAAGTGCGGGCGAGCAGGGTGTCCGGCTCCCCCTGTCCCTGAGCCGACGGTGGGAGCACCAGCGGGACGACTCGGTCGACCAATCCTCGGGGCAGACCGATCCACATCTCCAGATCCAGTGGCGCCGCGATCTCCTCGGCCAGGAAACGGCCGACCGACCGACCTTCGGCTCGGCGGAACAGCTCCCCCACCAACCAGCCGAACGTAAGTGCGTGGTACCCGTAGGCGGTTCCCGGTTCCCAATACGGACGTTGCGCGGCCAACGCGGCGCAGACCGGGTCCCAAGAGAGGATCTCCTCGGGTGAGAGCTTGCGATCGATTGTCGGCAGGCCGACCTGGTGCGAGAGCAGCCATCTCACCGGCACGTGTTCCTTGCCCGCTTGCCCGAACTCCGGCCACCACCGGGCCACCGGATCGTCCAAATCGAGCACTCCCCGCTGGACCGCCATGTGGAGGCAGAGCGCCGTGATCCCCTTGGTGGCCGAGAACACCACCTGCAGGGCGTCCTCCCCGTAGGGTTCGTCCGACTCGGGGCCCTGCCGCCCTCCTCGGAGGTCGACCACGACCTCGCCATCGACGTGCGCGCAGAATCCGGCGCCCAAGTCGAGTCCTTCGTCCAAGTTGGCCGCGAAGGCATCCTTCACTCGGCCGAACCCCCGAGCGGCATACCCTTCCAAGGCGGTCAAAGCGGTGAACTCCCCCCTCACCTGTGTTCGGGGGTACGCGGGCCGTTGCGGCTCGTTCTCTCCCCCGCCTACTGTCCCGATCCTCGAAACAGCACCAGGCTACGCGGGACTACCCGTGGCAACCCGGCCGGTCCAGGAGGTGGGATGGCATTCGACGGCCTCGGGATGCATCTCGGGAACCTTCCGCGGCTCTCGCCGGCAAGGTCCCGCTCGATCAGTCCTGAGAATCTGGACGGTCGACCCGGTGGCGGTGCCATGGCCACCGAGGGCACCGGCGCCCAGGCGGCCCGGGAGCTCGGCGAAGGCTGGAAGGTCTCTCCTTCGTTGTCGCTCGAAGCGGGTCAGGAGGTCGAGCTGGCCGACATCGAGGGACCCGGCGCCATACAGCAGATCTGGATGACCCCGGCCAAACCCTGGCGCCGACTGATCCTGCGGATCTTCTGGGACGACCAGGACCATCCGTCAGTCGAGTGTCCGGTCGGCGACTTCTTCGCCTGCGGCTGGGAGACGTTCGCGCAGGTGAGCTCGTTGGCGGTGTGCGTCAATCCAGGCTCGGGTTTCAACTGTTACTGGGAGATGCCCTTCCGACGTCGTTGTCGGATCACAATTCTCAACCGCAGCGACGATGCGGCCCTCCTCTACTACCAGATCAACTACACCCTGACCGAGGTGCCCGAGGACGCCGCCTACTTCCACGCCCAGTTCCGCCGGACCAACCCGCTGGCATCCAAGGACGTCCACACCTTGCTCGACGGCGTCCAAGGGGCGGGGCACTACGTGGGCACCTACATGTGCTGGGGCAGCAACAACAACGGATGGTGGGGCGAGGGCGAGATCAAGTTCTACCTGGACGGCGAGGAGCCGTACCCCACCATTTGTGGCACCGGGGTCGAGGACTATTTCGGCGGCTCCTACGGCTTCATCGTCGACCGTCAGTACGTGGAGTTCACGACTCCGTACGCCGGGCTGCCACAGGTCATCCGTCCCGACGGCGTCCTGCGCTCCCAGCAGCGGTTCGGGATGTACCGCTGGCACATCGTCGACCCAATCCGATTTTCTCGGGAATTGCGGGTCACGATCCAGGCCCTGGGATGGCGCTCAAAGGGGCGGTACCTCGCGCTCCAGGACGACATCGCGTCCGTGTCCTACTGGTACCAAACGTTGCCCACCGCGCCGTTCCCATCACTCGGCGCCCCCGACGAGCTCGAGATCATCTAGCCCTGCGAGCGGCAGGGGTCGATCGCTTCGTCCTTGAACTCGACGCGGTTCGGTCGCCTTGAGGGCGCGGGACGGTGGGCTCGAAATGACTATAATCATGGTCATGACAGAGACGCTACCCCTCGCCGAGATCAAGGCCCATCTCTCCGAGATCGTTGACCGAGTCGAGCACGAGCACGATCGCGTCGTGCTCACCCGTAACGGTCGAGCAGTCGCCATCATCATGAGCCCCGAGGACCTGGAGGCACTGGAGGACACGTTGGAACTGTTGTCCGACCCGAAAGCCCTCAAAGAGATCAAGAGGGCGAGAGAAGACGTCGCACTTGGCAAGGTCGTAAGCGCCGAGGAACTCCGCGCCCGGTACTTGAAGCAGTGAGTGAGCCGGCGTACCGGCTCCTCATGGCCGCCGGAGCGGAACGGGCTCTGGCACGGCTTCCCGAGAAGGCGGCCGCAGCAGTGGTCGAGTTTGTGACCGGGCCACTGCTCGAAGGTCCCCGTGCGGCAGGGCACCCGTTGCGGCGGGAGCTGACCGGGCTGTGGGCGGCGCGTCGAGGTCCATACCGGGTGGTCTACGAAATCGACGACGATGCCAAGACGATCAGTGTCCTACGCGTCGACCACCGCGCCGACGTGTACCGCTCCCGGTGATCTCGCGGTCGGGCTGGCGGTCACGACCCCCTCGTCGGAGCGATTTGGACCCATGTCCGCCCATGTCGGGGCAAGCGAAGCTGACGCCCGGTACCGTTCGCCAAAGTCGGTGATCAGGACAATCGGATGAGTCACTACGAAACGCTCGGTGTGCCCCGAGACGCAACGCTCGACGAGATCCGCCACGCCTACCTGGCCAAGGCCGCCCAGCTTCGACCTGAGCGGTTCGCTGGTGCCCCGGCGAACGTCGTTGCGGCCGTCGAGGAGGCAGAGGGGGTGATCGACGAGGCGTGGCGGGTCCTCGGTGACGAGGTGCTCCGGGCGGACTACGACCGGGAGCTCCTCGAGCAGGACGACTCGTACCGGGCCCGAGCAGAGAGTGTGTGGGCAATGGAGCGGGAGCTCGGGTGGCCCCTGTCGCCGGTGTTCGGCCTGGAACCCCCGCAGGTCATCCCAGGCTCCTACAGGGCCGCTGCGCCGTCGGCGGCCGAGGGCCCTGGTGCGCTGCCGGCCAGATCCGGCGGTGTCGGTCTCGCCGGGCCGGTGTCGGTTCCCTCTCAGCGCGGGGATGTCTTTCCTTTGATCACCAGTCTTGAGACGATCGCCAACTGGCTCGCGCCCCGCGGCCGGACCTCGAAGACCGTCTCGGTCCCCGACGTCCGTGGCCTGCGAGCGAGCGAAGCGTTCTACGCGGTCGCCCAGGCCGATCTCGAGATCAACTTCGTCCGCCTCACCGAGAACCCCACCGGCGGGGACGGCACGGTCGTCGATCAGGACCCCGCCCCGGGCGCCTCCGTTCGCAGGCACAGCCGGCTCACCGTCCAGGTTGTTCATCCGAAGCCAGATGCCGGGATCAGCCTGAGATGAGCCGATGATCGAACTCGAGACGAGCCGATCGATCGCCTGTCCCCCGGATCGTGTCTTCGATGTCCTCGTCGATTTTGAACATTGCCTGGCGCAGTGGGCTGCGGGACCGACCGCGGCCACCCGCATCCGTGGAGACGGTTCGGCGGGAAGCGAGTACCTCGTGGAAGCCCGCATCGGGCCGTTCCGCGTGCGGTCGCCATACCGGGTTACAGAGTCCGAGCGACCCGACCGGTTCGCCGGTTCGGGAGCGGCTGGTCCCGTTCGCTTCGACGAGGCGTACACGATCGAGCCAGAGGGCTCAGGTTGCACGCTCCGATACACCATGTCGGCGCGCCCGCGCCGGCCCTTCGGTCCTTCGGGGCCGGTGATTGCCGGACGGCTCCGGCGTTTGATCGGCGCCGACCTCGATCGGCTGAAGGCGCTGGTGGAGGGCCCGGCATAAACCCGGCACCACTCCCCCACCAGGGGATCGGGTGCTGGCACCCCGCCGAGGGGCGGGCTGCCCACCTTGGGGCCCGATCGCCGCTCGGGCACACTTCAGGGAGGCGCCTACGCCTTGGGATCCGACTGCGGGTGGGGACGAACGACGTGGTGTCCGGCCGGTGACAGCACAGGCGTGCCGAGTCATCTGGTACCGCTTCACCGCCACGCTCCGCCGGCGCTGGAGCGGGTACGTCACGGTGGTGTTACTCATTGGCCTGGTCGGGGGGCTGGCCATGGGCTCGGTCGAGGCCGCCCGCCGGACTGAGTCCGCATTCTCGGACTACCTGGCCGCATCCAACGCCTCGGACCTCCAGATGGGCGTGTTCCCCGCGGGCAATCAGGTCAGTGACATCGCGATCGGCTCACCGGTCTACCGGACCTTTACCAACACCCTGGAGCGCCTGCCCGAGGTCGAGCGGGTCGCCGCCAATCCGCAGCTTTTCGCGCTCGCACTCAAGAAGGACGGCGCGCCAGAGCTCACCGGCCCGTTGGCCAACCAGCTGGTCGATGTGGTCGGTAGCGAGAACGGCCTCTACTTCGAGCAGGACAAAGCAGTCGTCACACAAGGTCGCCTGCCGAACCCGGCCAGTGAGGACCAGGCGATGGCCTCGGCAGAAGCCGCCCAACTTCTCCACCTCCGGGTAGGAGACACGCTCCGCTTTGGGATCTACACGATCGCCCAATCGTCTGAGTCGGATTTCGGGACACCCAAGGTTCGGCCGTACCTCACGGTCGACATGCATCTGACCGGGCTGGTGGTGTTCCCCAACGACGTCGTCCAGGACGACGTGGACCGCTACCCCGCGTACATGGTCTTCACCCCGGCCCTCACGAGGCGGATCCAATCGGCTGCCTACTACCCGACCTATTCGATCAAGCTCCGCCCTGGGACCTCGATCGCGAAGGCCGAACAGGCATTGATCAACGCGATCCCCCCGGGGTTCCTCTACAACTTCCACCTGACTTCAGTGGTCAAGGACGAGGTCAACCGATCGGTCCGGCCCGAGGCTCTGGCACTCGGCGTCTTCGGCGGGATCGCCGGGGTGGCCGCGTTGCTGATCGCTGGGCAAGCGCTCGCTCGCCTGCTCCGCAGCTCGGCGGGCGAACTCGAGATCCTCCGCGCCATCGGCGCCACCCGTGCGGTCACGCTATGGGACGGGTTGTCCGGCGCAGTGGCGGCGGTCCTCTTTGGCGCGCTTCTCGCCGTGGTGGTTGCCGCACTCCTCTCGCCCCTCTCCCCCACCGGGGCGGTGCGCCAGGTCGAGACTTCGCCGGGGATCACCGCCGACTGGACCGTCTACCTGGTGGGTCTCGGGGTGATCACGCTCGTGTTGGGTGGCCTCGCGGCGTGGATCGCGCTCCGTCAGTCGCCTCGCCACCGGAGGCGGACCCTCGCGGCGCGCGGCGACGAGCGGGGAACGTCTCCCATCCATCGCCTGGCGATTGCCGTCGGACTTCCAGTCTCCGCCGCCACCGGCGTCCGCTTCGCGCTCGACCGACCGCGTGGCGAACAGGGTGTCCCGGTCCGATCCGCGATCGTCGGCGGTGTCCTGGCCGTCGTCGTCGTCACGTCCACCCTCACCTTCGCAAACAGCCTTCACACGCTCGTTTCGACCCCCCGCCTTTACGGCTGGAACTGGGATTACGCAATCCAAGCGGCGAGCCAAGGTGGCGCTGTGCCGCCCGTCGCGAGGCGTCTCCTCAACGCCGACCCCGATGTCGCGTCCTGGACCGGCTACAAGTACGCCGACGTCGAGATGGACGGTCAGGCTGAGCCCATCCTCATTCCCCAACCCCCGACGCGCGATCTGCCTCCGCTCCTGGCTGGTCACGACGTGGAGGCGAAGGACCAGATCGTCCTCGGCAGGGCCACGTTGGCGCAGCTCCACAAGAGGATCGGGG
>DAIUEV010000008.1:71822-74014 GCA_036844945.1 Acidimicrobiales bacterium | reverse complement strand
GTCATGTTCGCCCTGACCTCACCGCACACGATTCGCGAAAAGGCGGTGAGATCGCCGGTCCACAGCACGCTCTGGAAAAGCCTCACGTTGTCCGATGCGTCGCCGGCGCCGAGGATCTGACCGTTCGGGCTGAAGGCCACGCTTTGCACCGGATATCCGTCCGACAAGGTGGAGGTCAGTTGGCCGTTCGCCCAATCCCAGATGCCCATGCTCCCGCTTTGATCACCGACCGCGAGGATCTGGCCGTTGGGGCTGAAAGAGACGCTGTTCGCGGAGCTCCCCTCGGCCAGGGTGGAGATCCTCTTCCTCGAGGCCACGTCCCACACGCCGACGTGGCCGCTGACGTCACCGGCGGCAAGCGTGGCTCCATCGGGGCTGAAGACAAGGCTGTGGACCGCGCTGCCCTCGGCCAGCGTGGCAGTCCGTCGGTCATTCGCAGTTCCCCAGAGATCGACGTCGGGGCTCTGGTCGCCAACCGCCAGGGTCTTACCGTCCCGGCTGTAGGCGACGCTGTGCACGCCGCTCCCCTCGCGCAAGGCGGCGATCTCCATCCGCGTCGCGATGTTCCACAGGACGACACTTCCGTTCCCGAAGTTCTTGCCGAAGATCTTTCCAGCGGCAAGCGTTCGTCCGTTGGGGCTGAAGGCAACGCTCGAAACGAAGCCCCCCTCGACCAGAGTGGCAACTCTGTGCCTCGTCGCCACGTCCCACAGGCCGATGTCACCACTGGCGTCACCCACGGCGAGGGTTCGTCCGTTGGGGCTGAAGGCAACGCAGATGACGGGGACGCCCTGTGGCAAGGTGGCCATCCTTCGCCCGTTGGTCGCATCCCACAGCACCACGTCACCGGTGTCGTCCCCGATGGCGAGGACCCTCCCGTCCCGGCTATAGGCGACGCTGTGGACCGCGCTGCCAACGGCAAAGGTGCCGGCACTTCGCGCCCCCGCAGCGCTCCAGAGGTCCACTCGGCCTCCTCCATCCCCGGCGGCGAGGGATTGACCGTTGGCGCTGTACGCGAGGGTCTCGATGGGGCTGCCCTGGGCCAAGATGCCGGTCCGCTTCGCGGTGGCCGGGTCCCACAGGATGATCACGTCGCCCACGTCGCCCGCGGCGAGTGTCCGACCGTTGGGGCTGAAGGCGAGACTGTTGAGCGGGCGGCCCTCCGCCATGGTGGCGATCCGCCGCCCGTTCGTCCAATCCCAAAGACCGATGTTGCCACTCCCATCTCCGACCGCGAGCGAGCGGCCGTCGGGGCTGAAGGCCACACCGGTCACCGCCGCACCCTCCGACCACGAAGAGATGCGTTCACCGCTGCTCACATTCAACAGGTCCACGAGGTCGTTGGTGATCCCGTGACCGCTCGAGAAACCCACGGCGAGGGTCTGGCCGTCGGGGCTGAACGCGAGGCTGGCGACGCCGATCACGGCAACATCTTTTGCCCCTCGGATGAATGTGAAGCTCGTGGCGCTCCACAGACTTAAGTCCCCGTATGCGTCTCCGACTGCGAAGAGCTGGCCGTTCGAGCTGAAGGCGATGCTGGTGATCGAGCCATCGTTGGCATAACTCCTGGCATAACGGTGAGTGACCGCTCTCCGGGTTCTCGCTGACCAAAGCGTGATGTCGCCGAGGGTGTCTCCGATTGCGAGGGTCTCGCCATCGGGGCTGAAGGCAACCTTGACGACGTTGCTGTTCTTTGGCTCGGAGATCGTGCCGACGACCTTGTCGGTCTTCGTGTTCCATACAGAGACCGTGCGGCCGTGTCCACCTGCGGCCAGGAGCTCGCCGTTGGTGCTGAGGGCGACAGTCTGAACCAGGCTCCCGGTCTCAAAACTCGACTCGAGCGGCTGCTCGGCTGCTTCGATCAGCGCGTCTCTCGCCGCGAGGGTCGGATCCCGGGAGTAGGCCTGCATGCTCACGAGCATTCCGAGCGGCGCATCGGTCGAGAAGAGGCTCGTCGCGTCGGCCGACATCTCCTGGGATTGGGCCTGGTGCTGGTTCGAAACGGCGGTGTTGCGTTCGACGAGCGCCACGGCCGAGAGGATCAGGGCGACCACGAGGGCGACGGAGACCAAGCTGCGAGTCTGACGAAGCCGTCGGGTGGCCCGGCGGCGGCTCTCTAGGACGAAGTTTGCCTGAAGCTCGGTCGGCTGAGGACTCTTGTCGGACTGTCCGGCCAGCCATGACTCTGCGGC
>DAIUEV010000008.1:44414-71722 GCA_036844945.1 Acidimicrobiales bacterium | reverse complement strand
GGACTTCTTGAAGGCAACCCCGATCGCCGTCGCTACTCGAGATAACGAAAGGCGCGGAGTCCGGGCTCGGCCGCGCGGGTGACCGCGTCGAGCTGTTCGGCACCCAGTCGCATCGAGCGCCCGACCCCCGGGGTCTCGGGCTCGAGCAACGCTGCCGCCTCGCTGAGCCGCCGGTCACCGGTCTTCAGACCGGCGAACCGCGCCACTTCAAGCAGGGTCGGCCGGGTGCTGTCGATGAGGTCCTCGAAGCGGACGACGAAGAATCGGTCGGCGAGCAGCTTCGATCCGACCTCGAGGGAGTAGCAGTTGGCGGCGCTCCAGGACGCCGCCGAGCGCACTATCGACTCGGTGTCGTCAGGCTCACCGACAAGGAGATCGGCGACTTTCTCGACCTGACTCTGGTCGGACGAAATCGCCATGTCGCGCCCGTCACGGATCACGTGGATGTAGCGCATGTCCGGCATGCAGTCGTTGAGGAACACGAGGATCATGCCGGCCATCGGGCGCTTGAAGCCCCACGGCCCGTCGCGGAACGCTCCCCGGTGCTGAGCGATCGCGACCGCGAGATCCGATGCCGCGCCGGCAAAGTCGACGGGACGCCCGGTGAACTCGTGCTCGACGAGCGCAGGGCGCCACTTCGTCATGAACTTTCCGAAGGGCTTCCACTCGTTGAACTTGGCCCGCTTGCCGATATCCATGCCGAGCCGCTCGAGCATCGCAGCGAACACCGTGGTCCCCGAGCCTGGTGTCCCTCCGATGATGATCGGATCGTCCCTCATCAGACGCACACTATGCCGGGGCATTCGGCCAGCTCACAAGGCCGTCCACCCCAGGTGCTCACGAGGTGGCGGCAGGACCCGGTCACCGTGTGCGCCGACTTCGGCGGTGAACGTCCGCGGGACTCGCCGGAGCGCGACGTGGTCGACAACGTCCCTTTGTCTCTAGGCCGAAGACCCGAGCAACGGGTCCCGGCCGCGGAGCACGCGACGCAGCTCGCCGACGCGGTTGGAGACGATGGCGTCCACGCCGTTTGCCAGGACACGAACCATGTCGGCGCGCTCATCGACGGTCCAGGTCGACACGGCCACGCCCATCGAGTGCGCCCGGGTGACCGTTTCCTCGGTCACAAGTGTGAAGTGCGGATTCCAGTACTCCGCCGAGAGGTCGGCAAGGAGCCCGGCGGTCGGCATCTCGGGGCTCGTCCAGGTCAGGCCGATCCGGACCTCCGGGCCAAGGGCCCGCAGCTTGGAAAGTGCGGTCAAGTTGCCCGAGACGAAAAGCGAACGCTCGACCGCTCCGGCGCGCCGCGCGTCCTCGAGCGCGCCCTCGACAACTTCCGCCCCGGTGAAGTCGACCATGAGGGCAACATCGAAAGTCTCAAGCACCTCGGCGAACGTGGGGATCCGCAGGTCGCCCTCGCCGATTTCTGCCACCTCGGCCCGACCCATGTCGGCAACGGCGGCCTCGATGTCCCACAGCCTGGACAGGGTGGAGTCATGGAGGACCACCACGCACCCGTCGGCGGTACACCTCAGATCGAGTTCGACCATGTCGGCCCCGGCGGCGACGGCGGCCGCGAATGCGCCGAGCGTGTTCTCACGCGCCGCGACCGGGTCACCCCGATGAGCGATGGCGAGCACGGGCATCCACCCCTTCTGGCACAACTGGGCGCTGGCCGCCAGTCGGGCTCACCTGGGAGAACGAGCGAGGTGTGGCGGCCCGCTGAGCCGGGTATCGCGTCCTTGGAGGGATCACCATGCACCTGTGGATTGTCCTCGCGGTGTTCGTCGGCATCGCGATCGTCTTGACCAGCCTCGAAGCAGCCCGGCGCGCGGTCGTCGGGGCCCGGATGGAACGGTCGATCGGAACACTCCGACCGCCCAGCCTCGTCTCGGTGACCGAATCGCGACGGACGCGAACACGGTCGGGGTCGGCCCGCTCCAGCGGCCGTGCCCCCGAGTTCGACAGGACGGTACGGCGGGCCTCGTAGCCACGCTGCACTGACCGGGGCGGCGGAGCGCGCCCCGGGAGGAGTCAGTCCCCCTACGATCGCGGACCGTCGCGCGGCAAGCGCCCGCGACGGTCCGACATGGCCCCGCCCCGCCGCCCCGCCGCCCCACGACACCCGACCGACCGATGGCCGCGCCCGTGACCGCGCCGGAGTGGCACCGCCAGGAGGGTTTCGACGTCCGGTTCGAATGGGGCCCAGTTGCGGCGACCCTCGTCCCCGGCACCACCGCGGTCATCGTCGACGTCCTCCGCTTCAGCACCGCCGTCGAAGCGGCCCTGTCGGTCGGGGTGACGGTCCATCCCTTCCGCTGGAATGACGCGGCGGCCGCGGCCGCCTACGCGAGCTCCGTCGGGGCCGTCCTCGCCGCCGGCGATCGGACGGGCCCATCGCTCTCGCCCCTCCGCCTGCGCGAGCTCGCCGGCGGCACCGCGGTCGTCCTGCCCTCCCCCAACGGCTCGACCTGCGCGGCGCTGGCCGCCGAAGCCGGGTCGACCGTGGTGGCAGCCTGTCTGCGGAACGCTCCCGCGGTCGGGGCCTGGCTCGAAGGGGGCGGGGCCGGCGTCACCGTCGTCGCCTGCGGCGAGCGGTGGGCGGACGGATCGCTCCGCCCGTGCCTCGAGGACATGCTCGGGGCGGGGGCGGTGATCGCTGCGCTCGCCGGGAGCCGCTCGCCCGAGGCTGACGCGGCCGCCCAGGTGTACGGGGCGGTCCAGGCACACGGCCTCGAGGTCGCCCTCCGGGCGAGCGCCTCGGGCCGGGAGCTCGAGGCCAAGGGCTACGGGGACGACGTCGGCTACGCCGCCGAGGCCGGGGTCAGCGCGGTGGTCCCGGTCCTCGTCGAGTCCCGGTTCGTCGACCTCGGCCCGGCCGCCGTCAGCCTTCCCTGAGGGCGCGCCTCAGGGGAAGACCGACCAGGCGCCCACCTCGTACGCGGTCATTCCCACCAGGAAGGCGACCGAGGCGAGGAGCGCCACCTTGTACTTCCAGCCGTCGCGGTAGTGCAGGGCCACCGCGAGGATCAGGGGGAAGGCGTCGAGGATGATCCGGGGCCGCGGCCCGACCGGCTGGGTGAGGATCGCCAGCACCCCGACCCCGAGCCCGTAGAGGAGGAGCAGGATCGGCTGGCGGTCCCGCACTGCGATGACCGCGGCGACCACCACTCCGAGGATGCAGAAGAAGACGAGGCGCTGGTTGGCGTAGGTCGTGATCGGGTGGGCGAGGTTGGCCCAGATGATCTTGAAGGGGTACGCGATCGACAGGAAGCTGTGCCACCCGCCGCGCTCGGTACGCGAGAACGCCGAGAGGGTGCCGGTGTGCCGCCAGGTCCACAACAGGTAGGCGATGGTCCCGATCGGTGCGAGCACCGGCGCCGCCAGCGCGCGCCAGTCACGGTCGCGCCGGATCGCGACGACGGCCGCCCACGCGCAGCTCAGGACGAAGGCGAGTGCGATGGGCGCCGCTGCGGTGGCGATGAACCCGAGCACGCCGGCGAGCACCCAACGGCGACGCATGAGGGCGAGCAGACCGAACGCCGCTCCGGTGATGACCAACCCCTCCGAGTAGATCATCGAGAAGACAAAGGAGCCACCGAAGAACGCGAAGAGGAAGGTGGCGCGGTTGGCCGACCGCTCGCCCGCGAACTCCCGGACCAGCATCCATATCCCGATGGTCGCGGTCAGCCCGGTCAGGTTGGAGATGACGACGCCGGCCGAGAACTGAGACATGCCGGTGATCGCCGCGAGCCCGCGGATCAACAGGGGCAGACCGGGGAAGAACGCGATCGTGTTCGCGATGACGCCGCCGTGGGGGCCGACCGGCAGGTGGGTCGGATAGCCCCCACTGAAGAGGTGGCCGTGAACCGTGAAGTGAGACGTGACGGGAGCTGAAGCCCGCAGGTACCAGACGCTGTCCCACCGGTAGATGCGGTCACCGAGGCTCCCGCCTCCGATCGCCGCGACGACCCCCATGGTCGCCAGCACGAGTGCCCGGGACAACAGGTAGATGGACCCGGGACGCCAGCTCACGTTCCAGATGCGCTCGAGGGTTCCGGTCAGGCGCCGCTCGGGCGGCTCCGGTGCCGGGCGAGGTGGTGCCTCCGCGACGTCGGTGGAATGGGCGGTCCGGCGGCTGGCGTTGGAGATCGAGGTCATCGCTTCAGCTGGCGGAGCTCTCGCCCAGGATCACGCTGGACCATCTCCGCCGAGAGAGTAGCCAGGCGCAGCCGGCCACCGTCGTCACCGATACCCCCCAGAACCAATATCCACCCAGCTGGGGGGTGCCGACCGGCCCGGCGAGCAGCAGGGCGAAGGCCGCCACCACGGCCAGCACCCGGGATCGCTGGGCGCTCGTGGCGGCGAGCAGGATCAGACCCCAGCTGAGGTACCACGGCCACAGGGTCGGGCCGGCCAGGACGACGAGCACGAGCACGACCGCGAGCACCCGGACCAGGTTCTCGCGCCGGAAAACCACGACGAGCCACACGACCCCCGCCGCCGCGAGCACTGCGCACATGGTCTGGACCACCGTGATCGTGCCGGCCTGGGCCGCGTGGATGCGGAAGAGGCTGAGGATCCTCGAGATGGCGACGCCGAGCGAAACGGTCGGGGTGGCGTCGATCCGGAGCTGCGCGGGGATCCGGAGGTTGGATGGCTGGAGCCATCGCCACCCGAGCCCGCTGGCGAGCGTCACGACGACCACGGTCGCCACCGGCACGAGCACCACCTTGGCCAGGGTGCGCAGCGACCGCCGGTCCCAGGGCCGCGACCGGAGCTCGTCGATCGCCAGGAACACGATCGCCGCCGCCGCCGGTGCCTTCACCATGGCGCCGAGCGCACAGAGGACGAGGCCGATCGACCGGCGACCCTCGAGCGAGAGGGTGACACCGGCGACCACGAGCCCGATCATGAGGCAGTCGTTGTGCCCGGACGCCATGAAGCTGAGCAGGACGAGCGGGCTGAGGACCCCGAGCCACAGGGCGATCCCCGGGTCGGCGCCGAGGCGACGCGCGAGGCGCGGCAGGAACACCACCAACAGGGCCATGCCGACGATCTCGAGGGCCCGCATGACCACGACCTCGGGCACGATCGAGGGCCCCACGATCGCGGTCACGGCCCGGGCGATCTCGACGAAGAAGGGGCCATAGGGGGCCGGCGAATGGCGCCAGACGCTCGCGATCGAGTTGAGCAGCGGGCCGTGGCCGAGCACCGACGGCGACACGACGTAGGGGTTGAACCCCCGATGGGCGATCAGCCCTTGGCCGATGTAGCTGTAGGGGTCCTTGCTGAAGATGGGCGGGCCGATGAGGAGCGGCGCCGACCACGCGACCAGGACGGCGACCGAGGTGCGGACCGAGAGCCGTCCGGCCCGGGCCGCCTGGCCGGCGCCCAGCCACCCGGCGATCGCGAACGCCGTCGCGACATAGAAGAGGACCCGGAGGAGGCCCAGGTGTCCCGGCGGGAGATGGAACCACCAGACCCCGCTCGGGGGGTTCGGGAGCGGCCCGAGCCGGGTTCCGGTCGCCACCATCCCGCCGTAGCCCGCGGTCCCGACCGCGGTCGACAGCCACAGCGGCACCGCGGGGCGCTCGTTCGGAGCCGCCGCCGGGGAGGCCGACGCCGCGCCCGGTGGGACGAGGGCTCGACTAGGTGACACGTCGGTGACGTCGGTCACGGACTCGTGCACATGTGGGATGGCGAACTTCATTTCTCCGATGGGCCGATGCGATCCGAAGCGGTCGTGCGCCCTGCATGCGGGAGGTGGTGACAGGCACCGGGGCTGCGGGCGGTCGGCGTGGTGCGCCCGCCATGGAGGTTGCAGCCTACCGGCCGGCGCCCGGACCGAAGAAGGCAGGCACCCGGTGCGCAGGATGACAGACTCGCGGCCGGAACGGAGCCCGATCTGAGCATGCCGAACCCCCTCACCTCGATCCGGCGGAGGCTTGCCGCTTTCGTCGGACCCACGCCCGCCGGAATCGGCGACGGCCGCGCCGCCCTGTCCGGCCCGCTCGCTCCGGATCGGGCGGATCTCCTCGAGCGGGTCGCCTGGACCCTCGTCTGGCTCGGCGTGCTCGTGGGCGGCGTCAACCTGTGGGGGGCGTGGTGGTCATGGCCGGTGATCGACGCGCTGGCCCCCGCCCTCGTCGCGCTCAGCTTCGTCGGCTTCGTCCTCTGCTGGTGTGGCCCGAGCCCCGGCGCGTGGTGGCATCAGGGCCTCGGGATGGCCGGCGCACTCGCGGCGGTGACCGCCCCGGAGGTCATCTCGATCCACACTCGGATCTACTACCCGACCGACTCCTCCGCATTGGACCACGTCGCGGCACGGGTGCTGACGCTGGGCCACAACCCGTACACCGCGTCATTGACCGCGGCAGCCCGCTTCTTGAAGAACCCCGAGCTGTTCTGGACCTACACGGTCACCGGCGGACACGTCTCGGGCGTGTCGTATCCGGCCGGTTCGTTCCTGGTGTACGCGCCGGCGTTCCTCCTCGGGTTCCGCCACCAGGTGGTCGACTGGATGGACCTCTACGCGTGGCTTGCGACCGCCCTGCTCCTCTTCTTCCTCGTACCGCGGTCGCTCCGCTGGCTCGCGGCGCTCATCACGCTGACCGGGATATTCACGGGCATCTTCGGGGGCGGCGGCACCGACGCAACGTTCCTCCCCTTCGCGTTGCTCGCCCTCTGGAGGTGGGACCGCTACGGGAAGGGGAAAGGCGCCGGTGTCGCCGGGTGGCTGGGCCCGATCGCCCTCGGCCTGGCCTGCGCGATCAAGCAGACCCCATGGTTCCTGCTCCCGTTCCTCGTCATCGGGATCTTCATCGAGACCCGGCGCGACGGGCGTGCCCCGATCCCGGTCGTCGTCCGCTACGTCGTCGTCACGGTCTTCGTGTTCCTCGCGGTCAACCTGCCGTTCATCGTCATGGGTGCCTCCGCGTGGTGGCACGGGACGATCCTGCCGTTCAACGAGCCGCTGGTGGCCGACGGCCAGGGCCTCGTCTCGCTCGCCCTCCACGGGCTGACGGGCGGAGTCGACCTGCGTCTTTTGATGTACGCGAGCCTGGTGGCCTATCTGGCCACGCTGGTGGCGTTCGTCGCCTGGTTCGGAGCGCTGAAGCGACTGTGGATGCTGCTCGTCCCGGTCTCGTTCTTCTTCGCCCCTCGGAGCTTCACCGGGTACCTCCTCGACATGTTCCCCCTCGCGTTGATCGGCCTCGTCACCGTGGGTGCGGCAGCGGCCGGAGCCGAGCGACGCCGATGGGGCCGGGTCGCCGTCACCAGCCTGTCGGCGGGGGTGCTCGGGGTCGCGACCGCCGTCCTGTCCGGGCTGTCCTTCACCGGGGCGCCCCTCGCACTCCGCTTCCTCTCCGCCGACATCGGACCGGGCGACCAGCACGTGTTCGCCATCACCCTCGCGGTGACCAACCAGACCGGCCGCACGCTCAGACCGGAGTTCATGGTGGACACGGGCGCGGCCCACCCCGCCGGGTTCTGGACCACCTCCCACAACGAGCCCGTCGTGGTCCGGCCGCACTCGACCGTCGGCGTGACGATCTACCCGCCGCCCGGCACGCTCATCTATCTCCCGCCGTGGGCGGCCGACTACGTGGTGGACGCATACACCGCCGATCCGAGCCGGCTGAGCACCACCAACGACATCTGGCACAACTACGTCCCGATGCAAGCACCCCCGAGGGTCTGACGCCTCGGACGGGGGCCGGGCCCCCGCCCGCGTTCACCCTCCGAACGCCGCGAGCGCAGCTGCCCGTCCGGCGGCCGCCCGCTCGGAATAAGTGAAGGTGCCGGCCCGCAGCTCGGCACCGGCCTCGGCCAGCGCGGCCATGGCGACCCACGCGAACGACGATCCGACCGAGATCCGGGCGACCCCCGCATCGGCCAGCTCGGCGACCGTCCGGCCCCGCACGGCGATCACGCTCACCGGCCGCCCGACGCTCGAGACGACCCGGGCGATGTCGCCGAGATCCGAGAGGCCCGGCGCCATCAGCACGTCCGCACCCGCCGCCTCGTAGGCCTGCAACCGCGCGATGGTCTCGTCGAGGTCCTTCGGGCCATGCAGGAGGTTCTCCGCCCGGGCGGTGAGCACGAGGTGCACCGGACCCCGATGGGCCGCCTCGACCGCGGCCGCCACCCGGTCGGTGGCGAGGGCGAGCTCGTAGATCGGGCGCTCGGGATCCTTCGAGAAGTCCTCGACGGAGCAGCCGGCCAGGCCGGCCGAGACCGCCGCCTCGACAGTGGCGGCCACACCGGAGGGCGCGTCGGCGAAGCAGTTCTCGAGATCCGCCGACACCGGCACCGAGACCGCCGCCGCGAGCGCCTCCGCATGGGCAAGCGCCTCCTCGCGGGTGACCGACCCGTCGGTCCGCCCGAGGCTGGCGGCGAATCCCCCGCTCGTCGTCGCAAGGGCCTCGAAACCGAGGGACTCGAGCAGCCGGGCGCTGCCGACGTCCCAGGGGTTGGGCATGAGCAGCGGGCTCGACGAGCGGTGGCCGGCGAGGAAGGTCGCGGCGCGGTCGGTCTGGGTGGTCATCGGCTCACGATAGGCAGCCGGCTGCGACTGGCCCGGACGGATCGGGACGGGTCGAGGCAGCCGGAACGTCACAGCGGCACGGTAGACAGGCCGTCGTTGCCGGAAAGAGGAGGACGACATGGACGAGCGCGGCGCGTTCTGGGACTTCGTGGAGGGTCGTGTGCCCCCACCGCCGGCCGCCGAGTTGCTCGGATTGGAGCTCTTGTCCGTCGATCCGGAGGTCGGCACGGTCGAGGTGGCCTTCTGCGCGTCAGAGCGGTTCCTCAATCCGGTCGGCAACATCCAGGGTGGCCTCCTCGCCGCGATGCTCGACGACACGCTCGGCCCAGCTCTCGTCGCGACGCTCGGTCCGGGCCAGTTCGCGCCGACCACCGATCTCCATGTGCAGTTCTTGCGGCCGGTGTCGCCCGGCCGGCTGATCGGGCGGGGGCGGGTGGTGCGGAAAGGCCGGCACGTCGCCTTCCTCGCCGGCGAGCTGCTCGACACCTCCGGAACCGTCGTCGCAACCGCCACCGCGACCGCGCACATCCCGGGACCGGCCGGCTGAGCCTCACCTCGACGATCGCCCGACCGTCGGACTTATGACCTCGCAGTTCTGACCGTCGCCCCGGTGGTAGCCGACCGCTTCACGTTTGTCACCTCTTCGTGGACGTCGAGGACCGCGCCGGACACCGACCTGGGCTAAACAGCGTCTGCACGCGCGTTCCGGAGGCCCCGTCCGCTGAACCTTCTCCTGGTCACCGTCGATCAGTTCCGCGGCGACTGCCTGTCGGCAGTCGGCCATCGAATCGTGCGCACCCCGAACCTCGACCTGCTGGCCCGGTCGGGCACGCTCCTGCGCCGCCACTACGCCCAGTCGGCGCCATGCGGGCCCGGCCGGGCATCGCTCTACACCGGCATGTACCAGATGAACCATCGCGTGGTCGGGAACGGCACGCCGCTCGACCACCGGTTCGACAACCTCGCCCGGGCGGCGAGACGCGCGGGCTACCAGCCGGCGCTGTTCGGCTACACGGACCAAGGCATCGATCCCAAGATGGCCGACGGGCCGACGGACCCGAGGCTCTCCACCTACGAGGGCGTCCTGCCTGGCTTCGTGGCCGAGCTCGAGCTGGTCGCAGAGCAGGAGCCCTGGCTCCGGTGGCTCGCGGCGCGCGGGCACGACCTCCCGAGCGCCGAACGCGCGCTCTCGACCGAGCCCCTGCGGCCGGCCGAGCTCGGCATCTCGGCGTTCCTCACCGACCGACTCCTCGAGTGGCTCCGGAGCCGGGAGGGCCCGTGGTTCGCGCACGCCAGCTACCTCCGGCCCCACCCGCCGTACGCGGCCGCCGGTCACTGGTCCGAGGCGTACGACCCCGACGACGTCGACGACCCGGTCGCCGCACCCGACCGCCCGATGCCGCCGGCCGGGAACCTGGCCGACCTCCGTGCCCCGACCGACCCCGCCGCGCTCCGGGGGTTGCGCGCCCAGTACTACGGGATGATCTCCGATGTCGACGAGCAGCTGGGCCGCCTCTGGGCGGCCCTGCACGAACTCGGGATGTGGGACGACACGTTCGTGCTGGTCACCTCCGACCACGGCGAGCAGCTCGGCGACCAGGGGACGCTCGGCAAGGGCGGGCCGTTCGAGGCGAGCTACCGGGTCCCCGGCATCGTGCGCGACCCCCGGCATCGCGCCGGACAGGGCACCGTCGTCGACGCGTTCACCGAGAACATCGACGTCATGCCGACGCTGTGCGACGCGATGGGCGTCGAGGTCCCGGCCCAGTGCGACGGGCTGCCGCTGAGCGCGTTCCTGGCCGGCCAGGACCCGCCGTGGTGGCGGGACGCCGCGCACTGGGAGTACGACTGGCGCTGGGAGAAGATCCTCTTCGGCCCGCACGACTGGCCCTGGGACCGGCGGCTCGAGCGGCAGAACCTCGCCGTGGTCCGCACCGACTCGCTCGCCTACGTCCAGTACGGCAACGGCGACTGGCGCTGCTTCGACCTCGCGGCCGACCCGTCGTGGCGGGCCGAGGTCGACGACCCCGGCCGGGTGCTGGCCGCCGCGCAGTCGATGTTGTCGTGGCGCGCCGTCCACGCCGACCGCCACCTGGCCGACATGCTGCTCGTCGACGGCGGCGTGGGCCGGGTCCCGACCAGCTAGCCCGGCCCTCGCCGCCGGGTCGGGCGGACGACCGCGGTCGAGCGCTCCGGGTGGTCGGGGTCGAGGTGGACCTCGAGGTCCTCGCCGGTGGGCTCGGAGGCACCCTCGACGACGACCACGATCTCGTCGTCGCGCCGCCCGTAGATCGCCTGGGCCATCGCCAGCATGGCCGTGCCGAGGACCTGTCCCCCCGCCGAGTGGGTCAGGCGACCGGCCGTGGTGGCGGGGCGCTCGGCCGGCCGGTCGGCGGGGTCGGTGGCGCGCAGCCAGGCGAGCCACTCCTCGTCCGACCAGTCCTCGGGGTCGACCGGCGGGCCGGTTTCGTCCGGGTCCATCCACCCCACGCTAGAGGTGGCGGGTCCACCTGGTCGGGCAGGCCGAGCGTGACGATCCGGTGACTTATCCTCGACCGTGACCTCGCCGGGCGATGCCGCGCTGCTGGTCGGGGCGGGGATGGTGGCCGGGGCGATGGGCTCGGCCGGGGCGATCACCTCGCTCATCTCGTACCCCGCGCTGCTGGCGGTCGGGATCAGACCCCTCCCCGCCAACGTGACCAACGCGGTGGCCCTGGTGGGCTCCTTCCCGGGCGCCGCGATCGGCTCCCGGCCCGAGCTGGCCGGGCAGCTCGGGTGGCTGCGCCGGTGGGCCCTGTTGCTCGCGGCCGGCTCGGGAGCCGGCGTCGCCTTGCTCCTGCTCACCCCGGACCGGGTCTTCAACCGCATCGTCCCGTTCCTGCTCGTCCTGGCGGCGGCCGCCCTCCTCCTCCAGCCGCGGGTCTCGAGGTGGCGGGAGCGCCGGCGGGCCGAGCCCCATCCGCTGCTCCTCCCGGCCGGCCTGCTGGCGATGGCCGTCTACAGCGGGTACTTCGGGGCCGGCTCGGGGGTGATGCTGCTCGCGCTCCTCCTCCTCACGGTCGAGGACCATCTCCCGAGAGCAAACGCGCTGAAGAACATGCTGCTCGGCTTCGCCGACCTCGTCGCGGCGATCGGTTTCGCCGCCTTCGGCCCGGTCCACTGGGGGGCGGCGCTGCCCCTCGGTCTCGGGCTGCTGGCCGGGAGCAGCGTCGGGCCCTCGCTGACCCGCCGGGTCCCGGGCCCGGTCATGCGGGTCCTGGCGGCGGCGGCCGGGGTCGGCCTGGCCGCCTGGTTGTGGGTCTCGGGCTGACCGGCCCGCGGCTCAGACCGACGCGCGCACCGCCGTCCGCAGGCTGGGGGCGAGGTCGCCCCTCGCCCGCACCTCGACCCCGCCGAGCCCGAGCCACGCCGCCATCGCCCGCAGCTCGGGAGCGGCGGCGGCCGCCGTCTCGGGCGGCGGTTCGCCGGGCTCGTGGTACGCGGCGACCACCCGCAACGTCGAGCTGGCCCGGTCGGCCTTGAGGTCGAGCCGGCCCACCAGTCGGTCGGCGACGAGGAGCGGCAGCACGTAGTAGCCGTGGGGTCGCTGCGGCTCGGGGAGGTAGATCCCGATGCGGTAGTGGAAGCCGAACAGCCGCTCGGTGCGGGCCCGGTACCAGATGAGCGAGTCGAAGGGCGAGAGCAACGTCGCGCCCTCTCGCCGGGGCGGCCGGGGCCCGGGCACTCCGGCGACGTAGGCGGGTTCCCGCCAGCCCTCGACGCGCACCGCGGTGAGCCGCCCCTCCTCCACGAGCTCGGCGATCCTCGGCCGCGCCGCGGGGATCCGGAGCCAGAAGTAGTCGGCGAGATCCGCCGCCGTGCCGACCCCGAGGCAACGCGCCGCCACCGTCAGCAGCTCGCGGTTCGCCTCCTCGAGGCTCGGTGCCGGAGCCTCGAGCACGGCGGGCGGCAGCACCCGCTCGGCCAGGTCGTAGACGCGCTCGAAGCTCCGCGAGCGCCAGCCGGCGAGGACGCCGTCGCCGAAGAGCAGCTCGAGGGCGCGTCGCCCGAGGCTTCGGCGGTCCCACCACTCCCCGGCCCGGCGCCTCGGGTCCGACAGCTGGGACGCGGCGACCGGGCCCCGGTCGGCCACCTCGGCCAGCACGGCGGCGAGGTAGTCGGCGTGGGCGAGCCGCCACGCGTGGCGACGGCGTTGTGGGGCCGCACTGTCGACCTCGTCCCTGCTGAAGGCGGCCATCCGCGGGCGGAAGAGCGGGTACATCGCGACCGGCAGGAGGGAAGCGGCGTGGCCCCAGTACTCGAACCACGGCCGACCCGGCCCCGAGAGGTCCGCCAGGACCTCTCGGTCGTACGCGCCGAGCCGGCTGAAGGGCACGACGAACTGGGTCCGCTCGAGCACGTTGACCGCGTCGAGCTGGAGGGTGCCGAGCGTGTCGAGCAGCCCGGTGAGCCGGGCCCGGCCCGGGCGCCGGGCGGCGTCGTGGCCCCGCGGGGCGGCGAGGCCCTGGGCGGCGATGGCCAGCCAGCGGGCCTCGGTCGCCGAGAGCGTCTGACCGTCCGGCACCCCCGGGGCCGCCGGACGGTCAGACAAACGCGTGGACGACGGCCCGGTAGTAGGTGAGGTTCGGGTGCGAGCTCGGGCCGGTCAGCCGGGGCGGCCGGAGCGCGCGCTTGACCTTGGTGCTCAGCGAGACCGGCGCCACCTCCGCCTCGACGACCGGGACCACCCGCCGGAAGCCGGCCGCCAGAGCGAGCTGGCTCAGCGCCGCCATCGTCGGCACGTACCAGTTGCCGTAGTCGCCGATGAACTCGCCCCCGAAGAACTGGAGCAGGTTCTGCCCCTCCATCCCCGCCACCGCCACCGCCTGGGTCTCGATCACCGCGACCTCGTCGGTGACCGCCCGGAGCCGCTCCAACACGGTGAGCGGCTCCTTCATGTGGTAGAGCACGCCGAGGTACAGGACCACGTCGAAGTGGCCCACGGTCGAGAGGTCGACGGTGGTGAAGTCGGCCAGCATCGGCTCCACCTTGGACTGCAGCGCCGCCCGGGCGAAGTCGAAGGCCTGCCGGCCGGGGAGCTCGGGCCTCCAGAAGTCGGTGGTGTCGCGACCGTGGTCGGGGAGCACCCCCTTCTCCGCACACTCGGCCCAGTAGACCTGCCGGGCCCCCATGTCGACGCCCCAGACGTAGTGGTCGAGCGCGACGATCCGGGAGGCCCCGAGCCGCTCGGCCTGGAACGAGTAGAAGCCGTCCCAGGCCCCGATGTCGAGCACCGTCTTGCCCTTCAGCTCGGGCAGCTGGTCCGGCCCGACGTAGGGACCCGACGACAGCCCGTGGGTGACGACGCCCTGTCCGAGGTCGATCTTGTGGAACCACCCGAGAGCATCGGCGCGCGAGCGCAGCTCCTCGGGGCTCAGCACGGCCGACATGGTACAAGGGCCGCTTGGCGGCCCCTCCCGCCTGGGCATAGACAGTGGGCATGCGCGGAGCCGTCCTTCACACCAGTCCCGGCGAGCTCGAGATCATGGACCTGGTCCTCGACGATCCGGGACCGAGGGAGGTGCTGCTCCGGACGGCCGCGGCGGGTCTGTGCCACAGCGACCTGCACACCATCGACGGGACGATCCCCGGCCGCCTGCCGGCCTGTCTCGGCCACGAGTCCGCCGGGGTGGTCGAGGCGGTGGGCGACCAGGTCGACTACCTGAAGCCCGGCGACCACGTGATCAGCTGCCTCTCGGTGTTCTGCGGCCACTGCGAGCACTGCGTGAGCGGCTACCCCAACCGGTGCGCGTCCACCGAGATGCGCCGGAGCCCCGACGAGCGGCCCCGGATCAGCCTGGCCGACGGCACCCCCATCAACCAGTGGTTCCAGCTCTCGAGCTTCGCCGAGCAGATGCTCGTGCACGAGAACGCGCTCGTGAAGATCGTGGACGAGATCCCCCTCGATCGGGCCGCGCTGATCGGCTGCGGGGTGATGACCGGGGTGGGGGCGGCGGTCCGCACGGCCGCCGTGCAGGCCGGCGAGACGGTCGCCGTGATCGGCTGCGGCGGGATCGGGCTGAACGTGATCCAGGGGGCCCGGCTTGCCGGCGCCGGTCGGATCATCGCCGTCGACCGGATCCCGGTGAAGCTCGAGATGGCCAAGCGGTTCGGGGCGACCGACACGGTCGACGGGTCCGAGGGCGATCCGGTCAAGGCCGTGCTCGAGATGACCTCCGGAGGGGTCCACCACGCCTTCGAGGCGATCGGGGCGAAGGCGACCGCCGAGGCGGCCTTCGGCATGCTCAGACCGGGGGGCACCGCCACCGTGGTCGGGCTGCTGCCGCCCGGCGCCAAGGTCGAGGTGCCGGGGCTCGCGCTCATCGGCGAGCGCAAGCTCCAGGGTTCGCTCATGGGCTCCAACCGGTTCCGGGTCGACATGCCGCGCCTCGTCGACCTCTACCTCCAGGGCCGGCTCGACCTCGACAACTTGATCTCGGCCCGGATCTCGCTCGACGAGGTGAACGAGGGTTTCAAGGCGATGCAATCGGGCGAGATCGCCCGCTCGGTGATCGTCTTCGGCTGACCCGGCGGCGAGAGGGGCTTCAGCCGTCCTCGGCGAGCGCCCCGCTCTCGCGCAGGGTGGCCAGGGGGGCGGGCCGGCCGAGGAGGAACCCCTGGGCCTCGTCGCAGTGGGCCTGGCGCAGCTGCTCGAGCTCGGTCTCGGTCTCGACCCCCTCGGCCACCACCTCGAGGCCCAGCTTGTGGGCGAGGTCGACCATGGCGGCCACGATGGAGCCGTCCTGAGCGGTGCCGAGCCCGGCGATGAAGGTGCGGTCGACCTTCAAGGCGTGCACCGGCAGCTTGGCCAGATACGAGAGCGACGAGTACCCGATCCCGAAGTCGTCGATGGCGAGGCGGACCCCGATGCGCTGGAGGCTTTCGAGGACCTCGTGGCCGATCGAGCCCTCGGTCACGATCACGCTCTCGGTGACCTCCATCGACAGGGCCGAGGCCGGCAGCCCGGCCGCCGCGAGGGCCTGCTCGACGTCGTCGGCGAAGGCGGGGTCCTCCAGTTGGCGGCCCGAGACGTTCACCGCCACGTCGACGGTGTCATAGCCGTCGGCCCGCCAGGCCGCGCACTGGGTGCAGGCCTCGGTGAGCACCCACTGGCCGATCTCGACGATGAGCCCGGTCTCCTCGGCGAGCGGGATGAACTCGGTCGGCGCCACGATGCCGAGCGTCGGGTGCTGCCAGCGCACCAGGGCCTCCATGGACGCCACCGCCCCCGAGCCGAGGTCCTTCACCGGCTGGTAGTGCAGGATCAGCTCGTCGCGCTCGACCGCCCGGTGCAGCCCGTTGATGAGCTCGGCCCGCCTGGTGGTCCGCTCGTCGAAGTCGGGGTGGTAGATCTCGGCGCGCGAGCGGCCCCGCAGCTTGGCCATGTACATGGCCGAGTCGGCCCGGGCCACCAGCATGTGGGGGTCGTCGCCGGGGCGCACGAAGGCGATCCCGATCGACGCCGAGGTGAACAGCTCGTTGCCGCTCGCCGAGAACGGCTGGGCGACCGTCTCGCAGATCCGATCGGCGATGGCGACGGCCTCCTTCTGGACGTCGTAGAGGTTCTCGCAGAGCACCACGAACTCGTCGCCGCCCAGGCGCGCCACGGTGTCGGCCGGACGCAGCACCTCGCGCAGCCTCCGTGCCACCCCGATGAGCAGCTGGTCGCCGGCGGCGTGGCCGGCGATGTCGTTCACCGACTTGAACCGGTCGATGTCGATGAACAGGACCGCCGAATGGATGGAGCGCCGGGCCGCCCCCTCGATCGACTGGGCCAGGCGCTCCAAGAACAGCACCCGGTTGGGCAGGCCGGTCAGGGCGTCGTGGAGGGCCTGGTGGGTGAGGCGGGTCTGCTCCTCCTCCAGCTGGGCCTGGAGGAGCCCGCGGAACTCGTCGCAGCGGCGGGCGACCTGGACGAGCGAGGCGTCGGTGCCGGTCCGGGCCGCCTGCTCGGCCAGCACGAGGGCGGCGGGGTCGGTGCCGAGTTTGCGCGCTTCTCGGCGCAGGACCAGCGTCAGGCTGTCCCGCCAGAACAAGAAGTACTTCAAGATGTCGCCGAGGGTCGTGTTGCGGTTGGCCACGTGCCAGCCGGCTGCGTCGGTCGAGCCATTGTTGGCCGGGAGCTCGCCGGTGATGAGGAACTGACAGATCTGCTCGGTTCCCTCCCTCGAGTACTGCCGCACGTCGTTCCGGACCGTGTCGTCGTCGGTCGGCGAGCGTCGGGACGGCTCCCAGCGCTCCATCACCATGTCGACGATCTCGTCGATGCAGGCCCGCACCGCCGTGCCGAGGGCACCGGCGGTGCGGGTCTCCGGGGGCGCCGATCCCGAAGCCGGGGTGGCCCGCGCTTCTGGCGCCTCGTCCCTAGACATGGCCGGTCCAGCCGTGCCTCGGCGTCTTGGGTCTCTGGATCAGTGGGCGCTCACCCCTCGTGCACCACGATCCGTCGGAACCTCCGTTGTACCAGAACCATCCGGCGCGCCCGCGGCAATCCGCTACAGGTGTTGCGCGCGAGGGCCGGGTCACACCGGGCGGGCACGAGACGCCGACACGTTCTTTCACCGCTCTACCGATCGGTGCCCCAGCGGGCCCTCAGCATCGCCGTTGTCGCTCGTCCGTCACGCCATCCTCCTCGTCGCGCCGGGCCGGACCCACCGGCACTCCGGGAGCGCCGCACCGACACGCGGTTGCGGGGCGCACACGGCATCGATCTCGTGACGTCGATGCTACGACCCGCCCCACCCCGGGAGAGGGAACGGCTCTTCACAGGTTCCCAGTTCAAGGGCCATTTTCGGGGATGTGTTCCGGGGTCGCCGGCGCCGGGTTCCAGACCGCCGTCCTTTGAGGAGCTGAGCACCTCGGGAGGCCGCTCCCGAGGCGCCCCGAGCGAGATGTCAGTGGTCTCGATCGACCGCCAAGCGATGTCGGGGCTGGTAGAGGCCGATCTCACCACCGCCCGGCAGCGCGATCTTGGTCAGCGATCCCCAACGCGCCTCGGCAACCTCCGAGCAGTGCACGCCGCGCTGAGCGAGAGACCGCATCTCGGCCGGGAGATCGTCACACATCAGGTACAGCTCGGCACCGGGTGATTCGGACGGATGGACCGCGAGCTCTGCCGGCGGCAAGGCAAAGATCAGCCAACCGGCCCCGGCGTCGACCGATGCGAAGCCAAACGTCTCCATGAGAAACGACCGATCCGCGTCCGCATCCTTGCTGTGCACGATCAGATGGGCGCCGAAAACCATGCACCCATGGTGCAGCATCGCGGTGGGCCGGTGAGATCTCGGGCCCCGGTTTGTGTCCGGCCCGGCCGGAGGCGGTCGGGCCCGATCGTGCCGACGCCGCTCGGGGTCGACGTCGAGCCGCGCGGCCCCTCAGCGCTCCGAGCGGCTGTAGACCGAGCCGGCCCCGGTGCGGTCCACCAGCTCCCCGCTGAGGAGCGCCCCGCTCTCGCGCAGGGTGGCCAGGGGGGCGGGCCGGCCGAGGAGGAACCCCTGGGCCTCGTCGCAGTGGGCCTGGCGCAGCTGCTCGAGCTCGGTCTCGGTCTCGACCCCCTCGGCCACCACCTCGAGGCCCAGCTTGTGGGCGAGGTCGACCATGGCGGCCACGATGGAGCCGTCCTGAGCGGTGCCGAGCCCGGCGATGAAGGTGCGGTCGACCTTCAAGGCGTGCACCGGCAGCTTGGCCAGATACGAGAGCGACGAGTACCCGATCCCGAAGTCGTCGATGGCGAGGCGGACCCCGATGCGCTGGAGGCTTTCGAGGACCTCGTGGCCGATCGAGCCCTCGGTCACGATCACGCTCTCGGTGACCTCCATCGACAGGGCCGAGGCCGGCAGCCCGGCCGCCGCGAGGGCCTGCTCGACGTCGTCGGCGAAGGCGGGGTCCTCCAGTTGGCGGCCCGAGACGTTCACCGCCACGTCGACGGTGTCATAGCCGTCGGCCCGCCAGGCCGCGCACTGGGTGCAGGCCTCGGTGAGCACCCACTGGCCGATCTCGACGATGAGCCCGGTCTCCTCGGCGAGCGGGATGAACTCGGTCGGCGCCACGATGCCGAGCGTCGGGTGCTGCCAGCGCACCAGGGCCTCCATGGACGCCACCGCCCCCGAGCCGAGGTCCTTCACCGGCTGGTAGTGCAGGATCAGCTCGTCGCGCTCGACCGCCCGGTGCAGCCCGTTGATGAGCTCGGCCCGCCTGGTGGTCCGCTCGTCGAAGTCGGGGTGGTAGATCTCGGCGCGCGAGCGGCCCCGCAGCTTGGCCATGTACATGGCCGAGTCGGCCCGGGCCACCAGCATGTGGGGGTCGTCGCCGGGGCGCACGAAGGCGATCCCGATCGACGCCGAGGTGAACAGCTCGTTGCCGCTCGCCGAGAACGGCTGGGCGACCGTCTCGCAGATCCGATCGGCGATGGCGACGGCCTCCTTCTGGACGTCGTAGAGGTTCTCGCAGAGCACCACGAACTCGTCGCCGCCCAGGCGCGCCACGGTGTCGGCCGGACGCAGCACCTCGCGCAGCCTCCGTGCCACCCCGATGAGCAGCTGGTCGCCGGCGGCGTGGCCGGCGATGTCGTTCACCGACTTGAACCGGTCGATGTCGATGAACAGGACCGCCGAATGGATGGAGCGCCGGGCCGCCCCCTCGATCGACTGGGCCAGGCGCTCCAAGAACAGCACCCGGTTGGGCAGGCCGGTCAGGGCGTCGTGGAGGGCCTGGTGGGTGAGGCGGGTCTGCTCCTCCTCCAGCTGGGCCTGGAGGACGGTGCGCTGGTTGTCGAACACCTTGGCCACCCGCACGATCGCCGAGTCCGAGCCCATCCGCGACGCGACCACCGCGAGGTCGAGCGCCTCGGGCTCGCTGTCCAGCCGTTCGGCTTCCTGCTCGAGCAGCTCGACGACCACATCGCGCCAATAGAGGTGCATCTTGAGCAGGTCCGAGAGCAACACCGACTGGTTGGCGGCCGCCCGGCCGGGAGCCGCCTGGCTGGTGAACTCGTCGCTGGTCGCGACCGCCCCGGTCACGAGGAACTGGGTGATCTGGCCCGTCCCGCTCCGGCAGAAGCGCAACACGTCGTCGCGGACCCGGTCGGTGATCGGAGTGGGGTCGCTGCGTCCGACGATCCATCGGGTGAGGACGAGCTCGGCGACCTCCTCGGTGCGGGCGCGCAGGGCGAGCCCGAGCGAAACGGCCGACTCCGACGGCCGCGTGGCGGTCCCGGTTCCTCGGCCCGATCGGCGCAGTCCCCGGCGCCGGGACGCGGCGGCGTCACTCACCGGGTACCGCCTCGTCGTGCGGGGTTCCGCGCCTGGTCGCTCCCAGCCGCCACGTGACCTCGGATTTCTTCCTCGGATGCCCTGCTGGACATCCCAAAAGACAATCCGTTGTACCAGACGGCACCTGCGAAACGGTGGAACCCGACCCGCCGAGGCGCCGGCGGTCGGGCGGTCAGCGAGACGAGGCGGCGGGACGACCGGCCGGCACGAGCGCGGCGCGCACCCGCTTGGCCAGACCTTCGGCGTCGAGCGAGAGCTCGGCCAGGATGTCGGCCGAGCGTCCGTGCGCGACGTAGGCGACCGGGACGCCGGCACACAGGACCCGAGGTGCCCCGCGGCCCGCCGCGCCGAGCGCCGAGGTGACCAGCGCACCGACCCCGCCCTCGGCGACCCCGTCCTCGGCCACCAGCACGAGCGGGTGGTCGGCGGCCGCGTCGAGGAGGGCGGGGTCGAGCGGCGCCACCGCCCTCGGGTCCCAGACGCTCACCGACAGTCCGTCGCCCTCGAGGATCGTCGCCGCCTCCTCGCAGGCCGAGAGCAGCTTGCCGACCCCGACGAGGCAGATGTCGGTGCCGCCGCGCAGCCGGCGCGCCTCGAGTCCGCGGCCCGTCGCCCCGCCCGTGCGGGCCTCGGTCTTCGGCCACCGGATCGCCACCGGCCCCCGGGCCTCCTCCAGGGCCCAGCGCAGCATCACCCCGACCTCCTCGTGGCAGGAGGGTGCGAGCACCGTCATGCCGGGGACTTTGGTCAAGAGGGCGAGGTCGGTGACCCCGTGGTGGCTCGGGCCGTCGTCGCCGGTGATGCCGGCCCGGTCCAAGCAGAAGACGACCGGCAGCCCATGCAGCCCGACGTCGTAGTACACCTGGTCCCAGGCCCGGTTGAGGAACGTGGAGTAGATCGCCACCACCGGGCGCAGCCCGGCCATGGCCATCCCCGCCGCCGCGGTGACGGCATGCTGCTCGGCGATCCCGACGTCGAAGAACCGGTCGGGGTACCGGTCCTTGAACGTCGCGAGGCCGGTCGGGCCGTCCATCGCCGCGGTGACGGCGACCACCTCGGGGCGCCGGGCCGCCTCCTCCAAGAGGGCGGTCCCGAAGGCCTCCGTGTAGCTCGCGCCGCCCCGGGCGTGGGCGAGGCCGGTATCGGGGTCGAACGGCCCGATGTCGTGCAGGCACTTGGATTGATCGGCCTCGGCGAATCGGTAGCCGCGGCCCTTCGTCGTGTGCACGTGCAGGACGACCGGCCCCTCGTGGCGGGCGGCCGCCCACAGCGCCTCTTCGAGCGCGTCGAGGTCGTGGCCGTCGACCGGTCCCTCGTAGGCGACGCCGAGCGCCTCGAAGAAGCCGGCCGGCGCCTTCGGGTCGTAGAGCTCGTCGCCGGTGCGACCCGCAGTCGACAGCGCCGAGACCGTCGGCGCGTACGAGCGGCCGTTGTCGTTGAGCACGATCAGCACCGGGCTCGCCGACACGCCGATGTTGTTCAGGGCCTCGTAGGCGAGCCCGCCGGTGAGCGCGCCGTCCCCCACCACCGCCACCACCCGGCCCCGGCGGCCGACCACCCGGGCGGCCTCCGCCAACCCGAACGCGTAGGACAGCGCGGTCGACGCGTGGCTGTTCTCGACCAGGTCGTGGCGGGACTCGGCCCGGCTCGGGTATCCCGACAGCCCGCCGCGCTGGCGGAGACCGTCGAAGTCGGCGGCCCGGCCGGTCACGAGCTTGTGCACGTAGCCCTGGTGACCGGTGTCCCAGAGGATCCGGTCGGCCGGTGAGCGGAACACCCGGTGCAGGGCGAGGGTGAGCTCGACCACGCCGAGGTTGGACCCGAGGTGCCCGCCGGTGCGGGCGACCGAGGCGACCAGGAACCGCCGGATCTCCTCGGCGAGCCGCTCGAGTCCGTCGGTGTCCATGCCGGCCACGGCCTCGGGGGTGAGACCCTCGAGACCCTCGGCCACGACGGCGTCGGTGTGGTGCGCGGCGGGTTCCACGCTCAGTGCGTGCTCACCAGGGCGCGGATCGACTGTCGGAGCGAGCCCAGGCTGGCGATGACCGCCGAGGGCTCGTACCCGCAGTGGGCCATGCAGTTGGCGCAGCGCGGGTCCTTGCCTCGGCCGTACTTCGACCAGTCGGTGGTCTCCACCAGCTCCTGGTAACTCGACGCGTAGCCGTCGGACATGAGGTAGCAGGGCCGCTGCCAGCCGAGCACCGAGTAGCTCGGGATGCCCCAGGCGGTGCAGCTGTAGTCGACCTTGCCCTCCAAGAAGTCGAGGAACAGCGGCGAGTGGTTGAGCCGCCAGCGCTTGCGCCGCTTCTCGGCGAAGGCCTCCGCGAACAGCGCCCGGGTCTGGGTGACGCCCATGAAGTGCTCCTGGTCGGGCGCCTTCTCGTAGGCGAAGGCCGGCGAGATCATCATGGCGTCGACCTTCAGGTCGTCGTTCAGGAAGTCGAGGACGTCGCGCACCGTCTTCGGCGAGTCGGTGTTGAAGAAGGTGGAGTTCGTCGTGACCCGGAAGCCCCGGGACTTGGCCTCCCGGACCGCCTCGACCACCTCGTCGAACACCCCGATCCGGTCGACCGCCGCGTCGTGGCGCTCGCCGAGGCCGTCGACGTGGACCACCCAGGAGAAGAAGTGCGACGGGGTGAACCGCTCGAGGCGGCGGCGCAGCAGGACCGCGTTGGTGCAGAGGTAGACGTACACCTTCCGACGGACCAGCTCGGCGACGATCTTGTCGATGTCGGGGTGAAGGAGCGGCTCGCCGCCGGCGATCGACACCATCGGCGTCCCGCTCTCCTCGACCGCGCCGACAACGTCGTCGACGCTCAGCCGCCGGCGCAGGATCTCGGTCGGGTGCTGGATCTTGCCGCAACCCGGGCACGAGAGGTTGCACGCGAACAGCGGCTCGATCTCGACGATGAAGGGGTAGTACTGCTTCTTCTTCACCTTGTTCTTGAGCAGGTGTGCTCCGATTCGAAGGTTCTGTCGCATGGGAATTGGCATCAGCGCACCTGAAGGGGGAGGGAGAAGCGGACAGACTCCTCGACGGTTCGATGTTCGGTGACTTCGGTCGGGCCGAGGCCGCGGAGTGCCTCGACGAGCTCCTCGACGAGCGACTCGGGCGCAGAGGCGCCCGCGGTGACGCCGAGCACGCCCACGCCGTCCAGCCAGGCGAGGTCGACCTGGCCGGCGTCCTCCACGAGCTCGGCCCGGCAGCCTTCCCGCCGGACCACCTCGACGAGGCGGGCGGCGTTGGAGGAGTTGGCCGAGCCGACCACGAGGACGAGGTCGCAGTGGCCCGCCAGCGAGCGCACCGCGTCCTGGCGGTTCTGGCTGGCGTAGCAGATGTCGTTGGCGCTCGGGCCGACGATCTCGGAGAAACGCTGGCGGAGCGCCGCGACGACCTCGGCCGTCTCGTCGACCGCGAGCGTGGTCTGGGTGAGATACGCCATGGGCGTGCCCGGCCCATAGGGCAGCGCCGCCACGTCCTCGACCCCCGCGACGAGGTCGATGGCGTCGGGCACCTCGCCGAGCGTGCCGACGACCTCCTCGTGGTCGCCGTGGCCGACGAGGACGATGCGGCGGCCCTGGGCGGCGAAGCGGCGCGCCTCGTGGTGCACCTTGGCCACCAGCGGGCAGGTGGCGTCGACGACCGAGAGGTCGGGGCGCGCCGCCGCCTGGCCCCGGACCTCCGGGGAGACGCCGTGGGCGGCCAGCACGACCGTCGCGCCGTCGGGCACCTCGTCGAGCTCCTGGACGAAGACGGCCCCCTTCCGCTCGAGGCCGGCGACCACGTGCGCGTTGTGGACGATCTGGCGGCGCACGTAGACCGGCGCCCCGAAGCGGTCGATGGCCCGCTCGACGATCTCGATGGCCCGCTCGACCCCCGCGCAAAACGACCGGGGGGCGGCCAGCTCGACCCGACGCGGCGACACGGCGGCGGCCCAGGCCTCGAGGGCCGGACGGACCCCCCGCAGGGCGGCGAGCGCGCGGGCGCCGCCCACGACGGCGCCGCTCCGCAGCGAGTCGGCCACCGCCCGGACGACGACGAAGGGCGTGTCCTCCCCCAGCGCGTCGGCGAGCCAGGCCGACTCCATGTCGGCGGCGAGCACGCCGTCGGCGCCCAGGTGGGCGAGCTCTCGAGGGCGGACGAAGCGGGGCACCGAGACGATCGGCCCGCGATGGACCCGACGGCCGGCGCGCTCGAGGGCGGCCGCGACGAGGCCGGCCGCCGGAAGCACCCGTGTCCGCCCGTCGAGGGTCCGCAGCTCGGTCGCGACGACGAGGTCCCCGGGCCCGAGCTCGGAGGTGAGGCCGCCCGCCACCCCGGCCATCGCCGCCGCCACCGGCCCCTGGGCGCCGACCAGCGTGGCGTTGGCGGCCCGCTGGGGGCCCATGCCGATCACCTGGACGCGCCCGCCCAGCGCCAGGGCCTCGATCCGCAGCGCTGCGAGGGCGCGGAGCTCAGCCACGGCCGTCCGCCTGCGCGAGGTACCGCCCGAGGGCCGACAGCGGGAACACCTGCCGGTAGAGGTGGTAGTTGATGTAGAAGGCGCCCGGGAAGCCGGTGCCCGTGTACCACGGCTCGTCCCAGGTCCCGTCGTCGCGCTGGGTGTCGACCAGGTACCGCACGCCCCGGGCGGCGGCGTCACACTCACGCGCCGCGACAAGGCCCTGCAGCGCCCACCCGGTCTGGGAGGCGGTGGAGTGGCCCCGGCCGATCCAGGAGGGGTCGTCGTAGGAGCGGAGATCCTCGCCCCACCCCCCGTCCTCGTTCTGGTGGGCCACCAGCCACGCGACGGCCCGGGCGATGACCGGGTCCGAGGGCGCGATCCCCGCCGCCACGAGGGCCACGATCGCCGCTCCGGTGCCGTACACGTGGTTCGCCCCCCAGCGACCGAACCAGGACCCGTCCTGCTCCTGGGCCCCGAGCAGCCACGCCACCCCGCGCTCCAGCGCGTAGGACCGGTGCCCGATTCCCGCCAGCATCTCGACGATGTGGGCCGTCACGTCCGCGCTCGGCGGGTCGATCAGCTCCCCGAAGTCGCAGAACGGGTGCTCGCGGCAGAGCTTCTGGGTGTTGTCGACGTCGAACGCGCCCCAGCCCCCGTCGCGGCACTGCATCCCGAGCAGCCAGTTGAGGGCCCGATCGACCGAGGGATGACCGGCCAACTCGGTGCGCGACAGCGCCAGGATCACCTCGGCCGTGTCGTCGATGTCGGGATACCAGTCGTTCTCGAACTCGAACGCCCATCCGCCGGGGGCGAGGTCGGGACGGCGCACGCTCCAGTCGCCGCGCTTGGTGACCTCCTCGGCGACGACCCACTCGGCGGCCCGGCAGAGGGCGGGGTCGTCCGGCTTCAGGCCGGCGTCGGCGAGGCCGATCATCGCGAGCACGGTGTCCCAGACCGGCGACTGGCACGCCTCGAGCCGCCGGCCGCGCTCGTCGTCGATGGTGAAGCTGTCGAGGCCGGCGAGGCCCGATCGCATGACCGGGTGCCCGAGGTGGTACCCGCGCAGGTCGAGCGCCATCAGGGAGTACACCCACGGGGGCTGGATCCCGCCCCACGACCCGTCGTTCTCCTGGTGGGCGACGATCCAGCGCTCGGCCCGGGCCAGCGCGGCGCGCCGGAGCACCCGCAGCGGCCGGCGCTCGTAGCGCTGCAGCAGGCGGTCGAGGAGGGTGAGGCGCCCGCCCCAGGTCGACAGCGAGCCCACCGGTGCGCTCCACACTCCGGTGCGCAACTCGTCGATTTCGACCGGGATCGGCCGGACCGGCCGGTAGTGCGAAACCACGGCCAGGGCCACCACGGTCTGGCGGGCCCAGCAGGCGAAGTCGTAGATGTTGAGGGGGAACCACCGGGGCAAGAAGACGAGCTCGGTCGGGAGGACCGGCAGCTCGTCCCAGGACCAGAGCCCGAACATGGCCAGCCAGATCCGGGTGAAGACCCGGGTGGCCTCGACGCCGCCCGAGGCGAGCACGAACGCCCGGGCCCGCTCCATGTGCGGTTCGTCCGGACCGTCGCCGGCCAGCCGCAGGGCGAGGTAGGCCTCGACGGTGGTGGAGAGCTCGGGCGGGCCCCCGTAGAAGTTGGCCCAGGTGCCGTCCTCCCGCTGGTTGGACCGGATCCAGGCGGCCGTCCCGGCCGTCTGCTCGTCGGTGCGGATCCCCAGGAACTGGCGGAGCAGAAGGTCCTCCGCGTCCATGGTCACATTGGTCTCGAGCTCGCCCTTCCAGTACCCGGCCTCGTGCTGCATCGCCAGCAACGCGTCGCGGGCCGCGTCGAGGCAGGCCCGGGGGGATCTGGGAGCCTTCGGGCTCATCGGTCCCGCTCCGTCACGAAGCGGGCGATCGCGACGAGCTCGTCGCGGTAGAGGGCAACCAGCGGCACCGACTCGAGCGCCTCGATCGCCTCCTTGTAGGCACGGTCGGCGACGGCCATCACCTCGCGCCGGGCTCCGGTCGCCTCGATCCGCCGGGCCGCCTCGGGGACGTCGGCATCGGTCAGGGGCGCGTCGAACAAGGCGTCGATGTCGGCACCGCCGATGGCCCGGGCGATCACGACCGGCAGGCTCTGCTTGCGGGCGAGGAGGTCGCTGCCGACCGGCTTGCCGGTCTTGGCCGGCTCCCCCCAGATGCCGAGGACGTCGTCGACCGCCTGGAATGCGATCCCGACCCGCTGGCCGAAGTGGACGAGCGCCTTGATGACGGCATCGTCGGCACCGGCGAGGACCGCGCCGATCGCAGCCGCGCACCCGAGCAGCGCGCCGGTCTTGCCCTCCTCCATCCTGAGACATTCCTCGGCGCTCACCGCGTCCCGGCGCTCGAAGGCCATGTCGTCGGCTTGGCCCCCGATCATGAGCGCGGTGGCCTCGGTCAGGAGCTGGGCGGCCCGCACCCGGACCGGCGCGGGATCCTCGAGGAGCAGTTGCAGGGCCAGGTTGGCGAGGGCGTCGCCGACCACGATCGCCCTTCCGGTGCCGAACTCGGCCCAGACCGTCGGGCGGTGCCGCCGTTCCTCGTCGTTGTCGATGATGTCGTCATGGATGAGCGAGTAGTTGTGGACGAGCTCGACCGCCACCGCGCCGACCACCCCGTCACGCTCCTCGCCACCGGCCGCTGCCGCGCCGATGACGGCGAGGCCGCCCCGCACGCCCTTCCCCCCACCGGCCAGATGGTGCAGCGCCGGCGCTCGCAGCTCCGGCTCGAGCCGCGCCACCGCGTCCTCGAGCGCCGGCCGGACGAGCGCCGCGACCCGGGCCAGCGCGTCGGTCGCCGCCTGAGCGGCGTGATCGCCGCTCACGACCCGACCGCCTCGAGCTCGTCGGCGGTCCGGGGTTCGTCGGCGCCGAGCGCGGCAGCCGCGGCGGCGGTCCCGCTGCGCACCGCGCTCTCCATCGTCGCGGGCCATCCCGTCGAGCACCAGGCGCCGGCCACGAACACCTTCTCGAGGCCG
>DAIUEV010000008.1:0-44314 GCA_036844945.1 Acidimicrobiales bacterium | reverse complement strand
CGCGGGCCATCCCGTCGAGCACCAGGCGCCGGCCACGAACACCTTCTCGAGGCCGATCGAGACGGTCGGCCGCAACGATCCGGTGCCCGGAACCGCGCGGAAGGTCGCGGCCCGCTCGCGTGACACGACGCCGTCGAGGAGACGGGCGCCGGCGACCGCCGGGAGCACCTCACTCAGGGCGGCGAGATAGCCCGAGATCAGCTCCTCGGGCCGTCGGCCGATGTCCGCCTCGGCCCCCGACAACGAGATCGAAAGGCACTGCTCACCGGGCTCGCCGCCACCGTCGAAATGCGCGGCGTCGGTCCGGTCGAAGACGAACTGCACCGGGGAGCGGACGCAGGCGAACATGGGCAGGTCGGTGACCCGCCGGTCGAGCACGAGGTGCACGTTCACGATCGGGGACACACCGAGACGCCCGACCGGGCCGAGCGCACCCTCGCCCACGAGCTCAGCTGCGACGTCGGGCGGGGTGGTGACGATGACCGCGTCGGCCTCGATCACCCGCTCGCCGGTCCGGACCACCGGTGGACCGCCCCTCGGCGCGTCGATCCCATCGACGGTCGCCGTCAGTGCCACCTCCACCCCGGCCTCGGCAAGCGCGGCGGCGGCCCGGTCGCCGTGCAGGACGCCCAGGGGCACCCTGGACCAGCCGATGTCCCCGGCATCGGCCCGGTCGAGGAGACCGGTGCGGAACACCATGGCGGCGAGCGCGAGCGACGCGTCGTCGGCCGGCAGGTTGAGGGTCGGCAGCGCGATGAGGTTCCACAGCATCTCGATCGCCTCGGGCCGTTGTCCGTGCGAGCGGAGCCAGTCCCCGAACGCGCGGTCGTCGAGACCGGGGTCGTCGAGGTCGAGCCGTCGGAACGCCAGGGCCGGCCGGGCCAGCCGCAGCCGGTCGCCCACACCGAGGTGCCGGTAGCGGGCGAGCGAACCGGCGAGGTGCAACGGGGCGGGCAGCGACGAGCGGGAGATGACGGCCCGCCGGCCTCCGGGCGCGAGCACCGGGACCTCGAGACGCTCCTGCAGGAGCACCATGTCCGCGGCCCCGATCCGGTCGAGCAACCCCCGGTAGGCGGTGCAGCACCGCAGAAAGACGTGTTGGCCGTTGTCGAACGACCGGCCCTTGCGCCGGAACGACCAGGTGAGGCCCCCGAGCTTGCCTCGGCGCTCGAGAAGGGTGACGCGGGCGCCGCGGTCGGCCGACTCGAGCGCGGCGGCGATGCCGGCGAGGCCGCCCCCGACGACGACGACGTGGCGCTGGCTCACGGCGTCCACCCGGCCAGCGCCCGGACCGCGACCAGGGCCTTCTCCCGACCCGGGAGCGAGACGCGGCCACGGGTGACCGCGATCGGATCGGCTTCGATCCGATCCAGCAGCCGGCGGTAGATCCCGGCCATCGCGCCGACGCACGCTCGGCTCCTCCGGTCGAGCAGCGGCAGGAGCTCGAGGCCCCGGGCGAACCACGACCGGGCCCGCTCACATTCGAACCCGACGAGCGCAGCGATGGCCTCGGGCGGGCCGGTGAGGTCGGCCGGGCACCCGACCGCTGAGGCGTCGGCGGCGGGGAGGTAGACCCGGCCGTTGCCGCGGTCCTCGACCACGTCGCGCAGGATGTTGGTGAGCTGGAGCGCGACGCCGAGGTCGTCGGCCAACGCCACGGCGCCCTCGCGATCGGCCGAGCCGAACACCGAGAGCGACAGGCGGCCGACCGTGCCGGCGACGCGGCGGCAGTAGCCGACCAGCTCGTCGATGGTCTCGTAGTGGGTGCCGTGCACGTCCATCTCGCACCCGTCGATGAGCTCACCGAACGCCGACATGGGCAAGCGGTAGCGCGAGGCGGCATCGGCCATCGCCACGAGCACCGGGTCGTCGGCGTCGTCGAGCGCGTCGACGTCCTTTCGGACCCGGCTCAACCCGGCCAGCTTCTCCTCGGCGCTCGCCTGACCGTCACCGATGTCGTCGATGCGCCGGGCGAGGGCATAGACCGCCGAAAGCGCGCGGCGCTCGGGCGCCTTCAAGAGGCGGATCCCGTAACTGAAGTTCTTCGCTTCCCGCCGGGTGATGGCTTCGCACTCCTCGTAGGCCGCGTCGAGGTTCACTTCGGCCCCTTCCGCCCTCGGACGAGGACGCCCAGCCAACGGCGGGCCAACCCGAAGGCGGTCGGTCGGCACCGGTGGCCGACCACGTCGTAGGACGCCCGCTCGATCGCGTCGAGCGCGGCCGCGCCGCCGGAGCTGAAAGCCGCCACGGCCAACCGCGCCCGTCCGGGCAGCGAGGCCGCGAGCGGTGCGCCGTCGGCTAGGAGATCACGGGCGCGTCGGACCTCGTGGGCGATCGTGTCGCGCAGCGCCGCGCGGTGCTCGGGTGCGACGAGGTCCTCGGTGGGGCAGCCGAAAGTGGTCAGGTCCTCGACGGGGAGGTACACCCGTCCGGCCGCGGCGTCTTCGGCCACGTCCTGGAGATGTTCGACGAGCTGCAGGCCGACGCACACGCGGTCCGAGAGCGCCAACCGGTCGGCCGTGGCGTGACCGAGCACCATGAGCACGAGGCGACCGACGGGTGCCGCCGACAGCCGGCAGTACCCGACCAGCTCGTCGAATGTCGCGTATCGGGTGACGAGCTGGTCCTGACGATTGGCCGCGATGAGATCGCGGAACGGCTGCAGCGGGAGCCCGAAGCGGACGATCGTCGGTGTGAGGGCGACGAAGACGGGATGGGTCGCCTCACCCGCGGCGGCCAGGCCGAGCTCGGCCTCAGCCCAGTCGAGCAGCGCGAGCCGGTCGCCCTCGGCCTCGTCCCCGATGTCGTCGACCAGACGGGCGAAGCCGTAGATGGCGAGAAGGTGCGGCCGGAGGGCCCTCGGCAGCACCCGGGAGGCGACCGGGAAGTTCTCGTCGCGGGCCTGCGACATCACCGCCGTCGTGGTGAACGGGGGCGGGCCCGGGCGGTGACCTGTCGCTTGTGATGCCACCCCCGAGCTCCCTCACGTATAGCGCCAGTGACCGAATGGTCCACCCTTGTTATACGTGCGGAGGCGGCCCGTCAAGGAGAGCCGGACGCGCGACGGCACACCCTCCCCGAAAGGGCGGGTGTGCGAGCACTCTACCACCCGAACGTTTGCTTGGGTCAAGCGTCCGACCTGGACGGGCGGGACGATCTGTCCGACGACGCAGAGGGTGACGATGCGCGGCGGCGCGGCCCGCGAGACCGAGGCACCACCCCGGCGGCGAGCAGGGGCGAACCAAAGCCGCGAGGCGACCCACGCCGCGCCGAGGGCGACGGGGATCGGGTCCAACCGTCTTGGCGTCGTCCTCGGCACATGCACACGCGATGACGTCGTCCTGCGGTCGCGCGATCCAACAATCCCGAAGCATTTCGACTCTCCGACTTAGCCTGTCGATCGATGCACCACCCGATGGGCCGCCGGGAGTTCCTTCGGCGGATGGGGGCGGTCGGGCTCGGCATGGGATCGGCCGCCTTCCTCGGTGCAGCCGCCGCCTGTGGCCGGGTGGGAGGAGCCCCACCCTCGACGTCGAGCGCGACGACCGCCGGGCCGGCCGACTGGGCGGACCTCGGCCGGAAGTTGACCGGGACCCTCGTCCTGCCGACCGACGGCCGGTATGCCACCGCCAAGCTCCTGTTCAACGAGCAGTTCGACGACCTCGCGCCTTCGGCGATCGCCTATTGCGCCTCGCCGAGCGACGTGCAGCGGTGCGTCGGCTTCGCCCGCGCCCACGGCGTCCCTGTCGCGGCGCGTTCGGGCGGCCACAGCTACGGCGGCTACTCGCTGACCTCGGGCCTGGTCATCGACGTGACGACAATGGCGTCGATCACCGTCGGACCCGGCGCGACCACGGCCGCAGTCGGGAGCGGCGCACGCCTCATCGACATCTACCAGGCGCTCGGCGCCGCCGGCGTGCTCCTCCCGGGGGGCTCGTGCCCGACCGTCGGCATCGCGGGGCTCACCCTCGGGGGCGGCATCGGGGTGTTCGACCGTCTCTACGGCCTGACGTGCGACAACCTGCGCTCGGTCCAGCTGGTCCTGGCAGACGGGAGCCTGGTCACGGCCGGAGCCGGCGCGCGGGAGGACCTCTTCTGGGCCTGCCAGGGGGGCGGCGGCGGGAACTTCGGGATCGCGACCTCCTTCGACTTCGGCGTCCACCCACTCCCCGAGGACCTGGCGCTCTTCACCCTCGACTGGCCGTGGGCGGCGGCCGAGGAGGTCCTCGGAGCGTGGCAGGGCTGGGTGCCGACGCTCCCCCACGCGCTGTGGTCCAACTGCCAGCTGCTTGCGTCCGGACCGGACCTCCTGGTCCGGGTGGGCGGGGTCTACGGGGGCACCACCGACGCGCTCGACGGCCTGCTCGGTCCCCTGCTCGCTTCCTCCGGGGGTTCGCCCTCGAGCCGGTTCGTGGGTCCCGAGAGCTATCTGCGGGCCATGTTCATCGAGGCCGGCTGCGAGGACCTGACCGCGAGCCAGTGCCACCTCCCGACCCAAACGGCCGACGGGAGCCTCAGCCGCTCCGCGTACTCGGCCAAGTCCACCTTCATCGTGGACCCGCTCCCGGCGGGCGGACTGGCCGCAGCCGCCGACGCGATCGCGTCTTCCCAGCAGATCGCCCCGGGTCTCGGGGCGGCCTTCCTGTTCGACTCCTACGGGGGCGCCATCGGCAACTTGGCCCCCGCTGCGACGGCCTTCGTGCACCGCAACGCGCTGGCCGGCGTCCAGATGACCGCCACCTGGGGCTCGGGGACCGAACCGGCCGACGCGGCGTCGTGGCTGGGCTCGGCGGCGCGTGACCTCGCCCCCTACACGACCGGCGCCTACCAGAACTACATCGACCCGACCCTCGCCGACTGGGCACGCGCCTACTACGGCGACAACCTCCCGCGTCTCGTGAGGGTCAAGTCATCGGTCGACCCCGACGACTTCTTCCACTTCGCGCAGTCGATCCCCACCACGCTGGCGTCGTGATCAAGTACCTCGGCTCCAAGCGGCGGCTGGTGCCGGTCCTCCAGGGGATGGTCCGGGCCGTCGGCGCGCAGCGGGCGCTCGACCTGTTCACCGGCACCACCCGGGTCGCCCAGGCGATGAAGGCGCTCGGGGTCGACGTCACCGCCGTCGACGCGGCGCGCTACTCCGAGGTGTTCGCCCGCTGCTACGTCGAGACCGACGCCGACCGAGTCGACCGACGCGAGCTCGCCGAAGCGGTCGCGTATCTCGACGGACTGGCACCCCGTCCCGGGTATGTCACAGAGACCTTCTGCCGGCAATCGCGCTTCTTCCAACCGTTCAACGGGGAACGGATCGACGCGATCCGAGAGGCGATCGAACGAGACTTCGCCGGCAGCCGGCTCCACCCGCTCGTGCTCACGAGCCTCATCGAGGCGGCCGACCGGGTGGACTCGACGACGGGGGTCCAGATGGCCTACGTGAAATCCTGGGCGGCGCGGTCGGCCCGTCGGCTCGAGCTCCGTGTCCCCGAGCTCCTGGCCGGCCCGGGGACGGCAATCCGGGCCGACGCCTGCACCATCGCGGCGGACCTCGGCCGCTTCGACGTCGCGTACCTCGATCCGCCGTACAACCAGCACCGGTACTTCACCAACTACCACGTCTGGGAGACCCTGGTCGCATGGGACGCCCCCGAGCACTACGGCGTCGCCTGCAAGCGTCTGGACGCGCGCGACCCGAACACGAAGAGCGTCTTCAACTCGAAGCGCACGATGCCCGGCGCGCTGGCCCGGGTAGTGGCAGACGTCGACTGCGAACTCCTGATCCTCTCCTACAACGACGAGTCGTGGCTGTCGCTCGACGAGCTCGTGGACATGTGCAGACACCACGAGGCGGTGCGGACCCTCGGATTCGACTCGCCCCGCTATGTCGGCGCGCGCATCGGCATCCACGGCCCGACCGGCGCGCGGGTCGGCACGGTGTCCCACGTGCGCAACACCGAGTACCTCGTGGTTGCCGGATCGGCGCGGGCCGTGGCCAGGGCGACCGACGCTGCGCAGGCGCTGGTCGCCTGAACTCGGTTCGGGCGGGCCCCGTCCCCCCACGACGAAGTTCGGCCCGCCGAGAAACCCCCCTGACCTGGGTCTTCACACGTTCTCGCTGGCCCGGGCCACGGGAAGGCTCCGTAGACTGGGACTGGTCGCGGTGCCGGGCGCCGTCGACCGAGGACCCAGACCCAGCCATGCGCGACCCCTTCTTCCTCTTCCTCGGCGCCCACGCGGGCTCGGCGGTCCCGATCGAGGCCACGCTGGCGATCCTCGGCGGGGTGCTCGTGGGTGCCGCACTGCTCCACTCGATCGGGTTCGGCCTGCTGCGGAGGACCTTCGGACACCCCGGTCGGGTCTTCGCGCACTCTCTGGTTCGGCGGGCCAAACGCCCGACCAGCGTGATCGTGCCGCTGGTCGGGCTCGAGATCGCGTTGGCGGCCACCCACCTGCCGGAGAACACGCGCGGCCCGCTCCTGCACGCGGTGGGGATCGCCATCGTCATGTCGGTGGCCTTCCTGGTCGTGCGGCTCATCGACGTCGTGGAGGACCTGATCCTCGACCGCCACCGGCTCGACGCCGCCGACAACCTCCGAGCCCGCCAACTGCACACCCAAGTCCAGATCCTCCGGCGAATCACCGTTGTCGCCGTCTCGATGATCGCGGTCGCGATCGTGCTGCTCAGCTTCAACAGGGTCCGGGCCGCCGGGGCCGGGCTGCTCGCCTCGGCCGGCCTCGTCGGCTTGGTCGCAGGGCTCGCGGCGCGGCCGACCGTCGCCAACGTGATCGCCGGCGTCCAGATCGCGTTGAGCCAGCCCATCCGCGTGGACGACGTCGTTGTCGTCGAGGGACAGTTGGGCCGGGTGGAGCAGATCGCCCTCACCCACGTCGTGGTCCGGTTGTGGGATCTGCGGCGGTTGGTCCTGCCCATCTCCTACTTCGTCGAGAACCCTTTCGAGAACTGGACCCGCTCGACCGCCGACATCATCGGATGGGTCTATCTCGAGGTCGACCACACCGCGCCGGTGGACGAGCTGCGGACCCGGCTGCACGAGATCCTCTTGGAGTCGCCGAACTGGGACGGCGGCGTCTGGAACCTCCAGGTCTCCAACGCCGGCCCCTCGACGATTCAGCTGCGGGCGACCATGAGTGCCCCCAGCAGCTCGGCCTCGTGGGACCTCCAGTGCGAGGTGCGCGAGCGCCTGGTCGCGTTCCTGCGTGACCACCACCCCGGGGCGCTGCCCCGGGTGCGGATGGAGACGGCTCCGGTCGGGGTGGGCTCTTGGCTCTAGGAGCCGACCATCCGACCCGATGCCCATCGCCGACACCGAGGCCGGCCGTTCGCACCGGGCCGAGGCTCACTTCCCGGCATCTCGGTCCACGGCGTGAGCGGACGAGGCCGGTCGGCCCGGCCATGTCGTCGCGACCGACCGGTACCGTGCCAAGAGCATCCGGCGAACGAAAGGCGGACCTGGCATGACGACCCTGACCGACCGGCCCAACACCGCTCTTCTGATCGTCGACGTCCAGAACGGGGTGGTGGCCAACGCGCATGACCGTGACTCGGTGATCGCCAACATCACCAGGCTGGTCGACAAGGCCCGCGCCGAGAAGGTGCCGGTGGTCTGGATCCAACACGCCGACGAGGGCCTGGTGAAGGGCTCCGACAGCTGGCGGTACGTGCCCGAGCTGGTCCGCGAAGACTCCGAGCCGCTCGTGCACAAGTCCTATGGCGACTCCTTCGAGGACACCGACCTCGAAGCGGTCCTCGCCGAGCGCGGGGTGGGCACGTTGGTCGTCGCGGGAGCCCAGACCGACGCCTGCATCCGTTCGACGATCCACGGCGCGTTCACCCGCGGCTACGACGTGACCCTGGTCGCCGACGCGCACACGACCGAGGACCTCACTGCGTACGGCGCCCCGCCCCCCGACAAGGTGATCACCCACACCAACCTCTACTGGGCGGAGCACAGCGCCCCCGGGCGTCGGGCCGGCACTGCGACAACGGCCGAGGTGAGCTTCGCCGCCGGCGGCGGGGGTTGACCGCCGCAGCCGGCCTGAGGTTCGTACGGGATCGCTACGAGGCCGGTGCCGGCTGGGCCCCGCGCACCAGACGACCGGGCAGCTCGCCGGTGTGCTCGCCGCCGGCGTAGACCTCGGTGCCCGAGACGAAGGTGTGCAGGTAGCCGTCGGCCCGCTGCAGGAGGCGCTTGCCGCCGGCCGGGAGGTCGAACGCCATCACCGGTGCGTGCAGGGTCAAGGCGTCGAGGTCGATGACGTTGACGTCGGCCTTCATTCCCGGCTCGATGCGGCCGCGGTCGTGCAGCCCGACCATGGCGGCGGGCCGGGCAGTCTGCTTGGCCACCACGGTGGCCAGGTCGAGGCGCGCACCCCGGGCGCGGTCGCGGACCCAGTGGGTGAGCATGGTGGTCGGGAAGCTGCCGTCAGAGATCGTCCCCACATGGGCGCCACCGTCACCGAGCCCGACGATCGAGTGCTCGTCCTCGAGCATCGCCCTCGCCGCGTCGAGGTTCCCATCGGAGTAGTTGAGGAACGGGAAATAGAGAAGGGCGCGGCCGTCGTCGGCGAGCAGCAGGTCCAGGGCGAGCGTCTCGGGGCTGATCCCCCGGCGCGCCGCCTCCGCCGCGACCGAGGCGTCCGGGTGGGGCTCGTAGTCGGGCGGGTCGCCGAGCGGGAACACCCGGTCCCACGAGAAGACGGACCGGCCCGATTCCAACTCGGCGATCACCGCGTCGCGACAACCCGGCTCGCGGAGGCGGGCCACCCGCTCGGCCAGCGGCAACCCGGCCAGGCCCCGGGCCAGCGGCGAGGCGAAGGTCGGGTCCATGGTGGCCTGGAGCCCGAGCAGCACGCCGACCGCCCTGGCGGCCACCTGCGCGGTCACGCGGAGGCCCCTGCGGTTGGCGGCCGCCACGGTCTCCATGACGTGGCGCCAGCCATCCGGGAAGCGGTCGGCCTGGACGACCGAGATCGAGAGCGGGCGGCCCGAGGACTCGGCCATCCCGAAGATCGTCGCCATCTCCTGGTCGAAGGGGGCGAAGTCCGACACGACCTGGAGAACACCCAGCCCCGACCGGCCCATGAGGGTGGCGATCCCGGCGAGCTCGTCGGCGGCGGCGGTCAGCGTCGGGGTCAAGTCCCCGGTGCTCGTGCGGTGGTTGCGCGTGCGCGAGGTGCTGAACCCGAGCGCCCCAGCCTCGACGCCCTCACGGGCGAGCCGTCCCATCGCCTCGATGTCCTCGTCGGTCGCGTCCTCCCGGGTCGCGCCGCGCTCCCCCATGACGTAGAGGCGCAGGGCGCCGTGCGGCACCTGTGCGCCGAAGTCGATGTCGTGCGGCCGGCGCTCGAGAGCGTCGAGGTAGTCCGAGAAGCTCTCCCATGCCCAGTCGAGCCCCTCGTGCAGCGCGGTGCCGGGGATGTCCTCCACCCCTTCCATCAGCTCGATGAGCTTCCCGCGGTCGGACTGGTGCACCGGCGCGAACCCGACCCCGCAGTTGCCCATGACGATCGTGGTCACCCCGTGCCACGCGGAGGGCACGAGCTGGCTGTCCCACGTCGCCTGCCCGTCGTAGTGGCAGTGGACATCGACGAATCCCGGCGTGACGAGCGCGCCGTCGGCGTCGATCGTGCGCTTCGCCCGGCCCGAGACGCTCCCCACCTCGGCGATGCGACCGCCGGCGACCGCCACGTCGGCGCTGCGGGGTGCGCCACCGGAGCCGTCGACGACGGTCCCGCCCGAGATGAGCAGGTCGTAGGTGGTCATCGTTCCTCCTAAGGGGCCGGCCCGGACCGGCCCGCGAGGGCGGCCGGACTGCGACCAGCACCTCGTCGGTGAAGATCTTGGCATCGGCACGTGCCGGGCCGCGGTCCTCCTCCGCCGCCCCACCCCCGTGGGCCGCCGACTGCCGCGTCGATGAGGTTAGGACCGGGCATCGGACTCCGACCCGGTCCTGGTCCGGTCGTGCGACGACCGACCGTCGGTGCAACAGTGGTCGGCCATGAGCGCCGCCGAAGCAGGCCAGACCCGGCACGGGATCACCGTCCCTTTCGACGTTCCCCTGCACGAGCACCGACGCTGGTACGAGCTCCTGGTCGACCTCGGCTACACCGACGTGTGGTCCGCCGAGGTGGACGGGGGTGACGGCTTCACCCCCCTCGCGCTCGCGGCAGCCTGGACCCCCACTCTCAACCTCGGCATCGCCATCGCCCCCGCCTTCACCAGGGGGCCCGCCCTGATCGCCCAGACCGTGGCGGCGATGGCCGACGCCGCCCCCGGCCGGTTCGCGGTCGGGATCGGCTCGTCCTCCGAGGTGATCGTGCAGCGCTGGAACGGCATCGCCTTCGAGGACCCCTATCGCAAGGTCCGCGACGTTCTGCGCTTCGTGAAGGCAGCGCTGACCGGCGAGCGCGTCGAGGCGGAGTTCTCGACCTTCCAGACGAGGGGCTTCAAGCTGGCCCGGGTCCCCGAGGTGACCCCGCCCATCTACCTGGCCGCCCTGCGGCCCGGCATGCTGTCGCTCGCCGGACGGGAGGCCGACGGGGCGATCCTCAACTGGCTGTCCGCCGAGGACGTGAAGAAGGCGGTCGCCGAGATCGGCGGCGAGGGCCACAAGGAGGTCGTGGCCCGGATCTTCGTGATCCCGACCGAGGACGACAACGTGGCCCGGGCGGTCGGACGGCGGATGATCGCGGCGTACATGAACGTCGAGGCCTACGCCGAGTTCCAGCGGTGGCTCGGACGGGGCCCGCAGCTCGAGGGCATGTGGGAGCGCTGGGCAGCGGGCGACCGACGCGGCGCGCTCGAGGCGATCCCGGACGAGGCCGTCGACGACCTGGTGGTCCACGGCTCGCTCGACCAGTGCCGGGCCACCATCGCCCGGTACGCCGAGAACGGCGTGACCGTGCCTGCCCCCATGGTGCTGCCGATCGGGCTCGAGCTCGAGGCGGCCGTGCGCGGCCTGTCACCCTCCGCGTAAGGGCTGGGCGGGTTCCATGGACATCGATTTCCGACGTGACTCGGCGGTGTCGATCGCGGCGGCGGTCCGCGCCAAGCAGTGCTCGGCCCGCGAGGTCGCAGCGGTGGCGCTCGGCCGGATCCAGGCGCTCAACCCGGTGCTGAACGCATTCGTGTCGTTCGACGGCGAGCGCGCCCTCGATCAGGCCGCGGCGATCGATCACGTGATCGCCGGCGGCGGCGATCCGGGTCCGCTCGCCGGCGTGCCGATCGGTGTGAAGGACCTCGAGGACGCGGCCGGCTTTCGCACCACGCACGGCTCTCCCAAGTGGGCCGACGATCCTCCGGCCGAGCACGACTCGGTCCTCGTGGCCCGGCTGCGCGCCGCGGGCTGCGTCGTGGTGGGCAAGACCAACACCCCGGAGTTCGGTTGGACCGGGGTGACGACCAACAGCCTCGTCGGCGCGACCAAGAACCCGTGGCAGCTCGACCACTCCCCGGGCGGCTCCTCGGGGGGCACGGCGGCGGCGCTGGCGGCCGGGATGGTCCCGCTCGCCACCGGCTCCGACGGTGGGGGGTCGATCCGCATCCCGTCGTCGTGCTGCGGGCTGTCGGGGATGAAGACCTCCCTCGGCCGCGTGCCGATCGGCGGCCCCGAGCCACCCGGCTGGCCCGGCCTGTCGGTGAAGGGGCCGATGGCTCGTCGCATGGCCGACGTCGTGGCCGCGCTCGACACCGTCGTCGCGCCGGAGCCGACCGATCTGCGCTCGCTCCCCCGCCCCGAGGCCTCGTGGCTGGCCGCCCTGGAGGACCCCCACCCGCCGGCCCGGGTGCTGTGGTCGCCAACGCTCGGGTACGCCACCGTGGACACCGAGGTCCTCGCGATCTGCGAGCGGGCGGTCGCGGTCTTGGAGTCCCTCGGCACCGAGGTGGTCCAGATCGACTCGGTCTTCGACGTCGACCCCGTGACCAGCTGGATCACGCTGATCGGCGTCTACCTCCTGCGGAGCCTGGACGAGCGCTATGGCGGCGACTGGGAGGGGCTCGACCCCGGTCTCGCCAACCTGCTCGAGCGCTCGCGCTCGGTGACGGGCCGCGAGATGGCCGACGCGCTCGACGAGTGCCATCGGGTCAATCTCCGCCTCGTGAAACTCTTCGGGGACGCCCGGATCCTCCTCACGCCCACCTGCGCCGGCCTCGCCCCTCCGCTCGACCTCGGCCAATTTGGGATCGTGAACGGTGAGACCACTCCGGCGTGGGTCAGCTTCACCTACCCGTTCAACATGAGCGGCTCACCGGCCGCCACCGTCTGCGCCGGTCTCAGCGCGTCGGGGCTGCCGGTCGGACTGCAGCTCGTCGGGCCGAGCCACGGCGACCTGGTCGTGATCCGCACGGCGGCGGCCGTCGAGGCGGCGCTGGGGTTCGACGCGCTCGCCCCGGTCGGCTGAGGGGACACGGCTTCTCGTCCGAGGGCGCGGGTGGACCCCGTTCCCGCGCCGACCCGTCGCCGGATCGGCGCGCCGTCCTCACCCGGTGGCGGGGTGGGTTGGGGTGGTTCCGTCGGGCGCCAGCACGTCGAACCCGTCGGGGGTGTTGAGCATGCCCGGAACGGCCCCCCCGTGCCCGGTGACTCCGTACTGCCACACGAGGGCCTGGGTGACCGGGTCGATCGCCACCATCCGGTTGGCGTAGTCGTCGTTCAACATGATCACGCCGTTCGGGAGCCGCTCGGCGAGTGACGGGTGGTCCAGCATTCCGGGACCACTTGTGACGTCGTAGTCGAAGAGGATCTGTCCGGTGCGGGTGAACTCCAACACCTGGCCCGGCTGGGAGTAGTCGGCGACCAGGTAGAGGTTGGGGCCGAGCTGCTGGGGGTCCGAGGGATAGCCGATCGGCGGGTGCAGGGTCCACACGAGGGTCCCCGAGAGGGTGTACTCGCTCACCCAGGCACCGTTGATCTCCGAGACGAGCAGGTTGCCGTCTGCGAGCGGGGTGTCGCCGTTGGGAGATCCCATCGAGCTGGGCGGGTTGTGGACACAGGTCCCCGTCGTCCCGATCTGGTCGGCCAACGTCCCGTTCTTGTTGATCACGAGCACCCGGCAGTTGTCGGCGTCGGCCACGGTGATCTGGCCGTTCTTCCGCAGATAGGCGTCGTCGGGTTCGTGGAGGTACCCGGGCGCCGAGCCGGGCTGGCCGGGGTGGCCATAGGACCAGATCAGCTTTCCCGACGGATACGCGATCTCCTCGATGGTCTCGTTCTGTTCCTGGTTGGTGATGATGGCCTTGCCCTTGTTCACGAAGAAGGCGTCGTCTGGGAAGTAGAAGCCCGACGGGTTGGGCGGAGAGCTCGCCGACGGGTAGGTCCAGTCGACGTGCATGGCCGGGTCGAGCAGGAGGAGGCGGTTGTTGCCCCGGTCGGCGACGAGGAGCTTCGTGCCGAAGTACGGGGAGCCCGCCCCCGCCACGCCCGCCGTCCCGAACGACGCGTCCGGCCGGAGCATCTGGACCGCCGAGACCGGCGCACCGTTGAGCTCGCCACCCACGATCCACGCTCGGCCGCCGACGACGGCCACTCCGGCGTTGGAGACCGGCTCTTGGAGTCGGCCCGCCACGAGTAGCCGGTCCCGACGGGGGTCGAAGGCCCAGATGGTCGAGACGGTGTTCAGGCCGCTCGAGGAAGGCGGCGCGACCACGGTGGTGCCCACCCCCGCGGTCACCGCCTGGGGGACGGGACTGGAGCCACCGGCCAGGTAGACGACGCCGCCGAGGTTCACGGCCGCGGCGGCTTGGAGCGCCTCGGGCAGGTGACCGCCCACGACCACACGGTGGGTGGAGGGGTCGACAACCTGAATGGCGTCGACGGCCTGACCCGTTCCGCCGACCGCCTGGCCGCCGAAGACGTAGATCTTCCCGCCGGTGGCGGCGACCGCCGGATAGCGCACCGGCACCCGGAGCCGGGCCACGGTGCGGAAGTGCCGCCCGTCGGTGGTCGCCAGCACGGCGACGTCGGCGTTGGTGCCGTCGTAGCCACCGACCACGTAGGTGGTACGACCGATCGACACGGTGGCGTCATCGGAACGGGGAGCAGGCAACGCCCCGATGACGGTGCCGGCCGTCGATGCGCCCGCGGCGCCGGGCGGAACCGGGGCGAACGCCTGGACCGTCGCCACGGTGGTCGGCGACCCTCCCCCGAAGATCACGTCGCTTCCCGCGACGACCGCCCCGGCGCCATCATGGACGGCGGCCGGCAGCGTGCCGACGGACGCCAATGCTCCGCTCGCGGGATTGAGCGTGAAGACGCCGTTGGCGGAGGTCCCCGCGGCCGTCAACCCACCGAGGAGGACCAGCTGACCCCCGGCGGCCGGCAGGACCACGACGCGACTGATCGGCGCGGCCAGCGCCCACGGCAGCAGCCCGGACTCGACGGCCGGCGGACCGGCGGCCGGGTGGCGCCCCGGAGCGCCGCCGCGGTGCCCGTGCGAGGTGGCCGCCGCTGCCGGACCGGCCAGGGTGAGGCCGGTCAGCGCAACCAGCGCCAGCCCGGCGCGTCCGACCGGCCGGGTTGGCCGGAGCCAGGCGGCCCGGTGGGCCCGCGGCGTGGGCACGCCCATCACCGGGCGCGAGTGTCCGTGCCACCACCTCGGCAGAACTGGCCGCCTCGGCGGGCCCCACGGCTCCGAAGGCCCCCCGTCACCGGGTCGGCTCCGGCTCCAGCTCGGCGTCACTGTGGCGAGCCTACGGGTGGACGACCGCCGCACCCGACCAGCCGCCCGGCGGGACCCGAGCGCCGGGTCAGCGACGCAACACCAAGCGCTGCTGCTTCACACCGACGAGGGCGAGCGCCAGGCCGAGGACCCCCACGTCACGCAGCACCAGATCGGAGAGTCCGCCCGAGGCGATCAGGGAGACCACGATCTCGACGAGCAGGATCGACGACACCGCGGCGGCCACCCTGGGGGCGACGCCAGCGACGAGGGCCACCGCCAGGACGAGGAGCACCCAGCCGTGGGCGAGCACCAGGATCTGGGCGAAATGTGAGCTGGGCGAGAAGATCGGGACGTAGCCGGTCCATTGTCCCGGTGCCATGAGCTCGTGGTACCCGAACCATGCGAGTACCAGACCGAGCAGGATCCGGGCGGCGGACTGTGCCCAGGCCCCGGCCATCTCGACGAGGTGGCCCGGTGACCCGAGCTCCCTCGCGGTCGCGGGACCGGGAGCGGGTCGATTGCCGACCCGACCGGTGGCCGTCGGCCCCGCCGGGGTGGCGCCTTTGGCGGGCGGGCGCTTCTGGATCTGTGTGGAGCGCCGGGCCTGTTGGCGGGTGGGCGGGGTCACTCGACGATCCGCCCGGCCGCGTTGGTCACGAGGATGCCGTCGTCCCCGAAGTTGTAGTCCGAGACGCCCGAGTCGTCTCCCAACGTGGTCTCCACGAAGTACACCTTGTCTCCGAGCGGATAGTTCGAAGACTGCGGCGCCGAACCGGTCGCCGAGACCTTCACCGTGATGGTGGTCGGCCCAGGGGTCACGTGGACGGTGAAACCGGTGAGGGCCAGCTGGGCCTGCGAGCTGAGCGACCCCGGATAGACCTGGTACGCGTAGCTCGCGTACTGGGTCGAGGCGAGGGCGGGCCCGAGCTTCTGCGCCCGAGGCGCGGCCGAGGTGGACGTCGTCGTCGAGCCGGCGGCCTTGCTCGGCGGGGTGGTCGTCGACGGGGTGGTCGTGGCCGTCGTCGCCGGTGGCTGGCTGGCGGACACCACCCCGGCGGTCCCGGACGCGACCACGACGCCCTTGCCGTAGCCGTGCACCGCGAGGGCCACCCCGAGCACGCCGGCTGCCCCGAGGAGCATCAGGCCCCGCGGGCCGAGGTGTTCAGGCCCGAGCCGCATGCCCACATCGCTCCCGCGTCGGTGGCTGGCCGAGTTGGGACGCCCCACGGGCGCGCACTCGATCGGTTGGTGATGAGCCCATGGCGAGAGTATGTGCGGACAAACCCGTCGATCTGATGAAGGCGACGGTCCCCCCGAGACTTCCTTATCGAGTCCTTACCTTCGGCGCGGCCCGGACGCACGACCCTGCCTAGTCGAGGTCGGCCTCGGTGACCACGCCCCGGAGCGGCTCGCCGCGCCGGTAGCGGCCGAGGTTCTCGCTGAACAGCTCGAGCTGGCGCCGGTACCGGGCCGTCGCGAGGGCCGAGTTGTGGGGGGTGATCACCACCTTCGGGTGCGCCCACAGCGGGCTGTCCTCGGGCAGCGGCTCGGTTTCGAAGACATCGAGCACGGCTCCGCCGAGCGGCCCGCGGTCGAGCGCCTCGAGCAGGGCGGCCTCGTCCACCACCGAGCCCCGACCGATGTTCACGAGGAGCGAGCCCGACCGCATCGCAGCCAGGAAGGCCGCGTCGACGAGGTGCTTCGTAGAGGCGTTGGCTGGCGCACAGAGCACGACGACATCGACCTCACCGAGGACGCCCACCAGGCGGTCCGGGGTGACCAGCTCGTCGACCGGTTCGTCGCCGGCCCGGCGCCGCCGGACCCCGATGACCCGCGCGCCGAGGGCCCGGCCCCGGCGAGCCACCTCGGCGCCGATCGATCCGAGGCCGACCACCATCCAGGTGCTCCCCGACACCTCGTCGAACTCGTGGCGCTCCCAGCGTCGGGCCGCCTGGGCCGCCGCCCACCGCTCCGGACGCTGGTGGTGATCGAGCACGGCCCGCAGCACGAACTCGGCGATCGGGACGCTGTGGGCGTCGGACTTGGTGAACAGCACCCCCTTGCGGATGAGCTCGGCGAAGATCGGCGCGTCGAAGCCGGCGGCCTGGGACTGGAACCACCGCAGGGTGCCGAGCCGCCGGACGAGCCCGAAGAACGCCCGCAGCTGGCCACCCTCCTCGTAGAGGTCCGAGGTCGCCCAGGCCACCTCGACCCCGGTGTCCTCCCGGTCGAGCTCGGTCCCGTCGGAGAGCACGACGGCCCCGTCCGGCCGCAGGGCCACGAGCTCGATGCCGGTGTGGGCGGCGAGGAGCGCCTCGCCGGAGGCCCGAACCGCCGGCTCGGTCAGCAGCAGCCGCATCGCCCGGTCCCCGCTCAGAGGTCGGCGGTGGCGCGCTCCAGGAGGTCCGCGAAGCGCTGGCGGGCCTCCTCCCGCCGGGTCGGGATGTGCTCGCTCGGGATGGGATGCGGCGCGTAGTTGCGCAGCGTCCGGCGCGCCACCGTCTGGCGGTGCACCTCGTCGGGGCCGTCGTAGATGCGAGCGGCCCGGGCGGCGCGGTACATGTGCTCGAGCGGGAGGTCGCAGGAGAACCCGAGCGCGCCGTGGATCTGGATGGCCCGGTCGATGACGTTGAAGAGGACGCCGGCGCCGAAGTACTTGATCATCGCGATCTCGAGCCGCGCCGCCGGCGCGCCGACCTTGTCCATCTTCCACGCCGCGTGCAGGGTCATGAGCCGGGCCGCCTGCATCTCGGCCAGGGAATCGGCGACCCAGTTCTGGATCGTCTGCTTCTCGGCCAGGAGGGAGCCGTGGGCGGTGCGGGACACCGCCCGTTCGCACAGCATGTCGAACGCGCGCCGCGATTGGCCGAGCCAGCGCATGCAGTGGTGGATCCGCCCGGGACCGAGGCGCTGCTGGGCGAGCGTGAACCCCTCGCCCTCGCGCCCGATGAGGTTGGCCACCGGAACCCGGACGTCGCGGTAGTAGATCTCGGCGTGGTTCCCGAAGCGGCCGAACTCGGTTTCGGGGTGTTCCATCGTGGCCACGTCCCGCACGATGTCGACGCCGTTCGTGCCGGTCGGCACGAGGATCATGGACGAACCCTGGTAGGGGTGGACGTCGGGATTGGTGACGGCCATCACGATGAGGAAGTCGGCCACCGAGCCGTTGGATGAGAACCACTTGTGGCCGTTGATCACGTACTCGTCGCCGTCCCGCTCCGCCCGGGTCTGCAGGAGGGTCGGGTCAGAGCCGGCGGTCTCGGGCTCGGTCATGGAGAAGGCGCTGCGGAGCTTCCCGTCGAGGAGGGGCTGCAGCCACTGCTCGCGCTGGTCCTGGCGGCCGGTCTCCTCGATGCCAATCGCCAGCAGCTCGGCGTTGCCCGAGTCCGGGGCGTTGTTGCCGAAGACGACCGGTCCGAGCGGGGTCTGCCCGAGGATCTCGTGCATCAGCCCGAGGCGCACCTGCCCGAAGCCCATGCCCCCGAGCGAGGGTGGCAGGTGGGCGGCCCAGAGACCCTGGGCTTTCACCTGGTCCTGCAGCGGCGCGATCACCCGCAGGGTGGTCTCGTAGTCCAATCCGAGGGTCTCGAGGGGGAAGATCTCCTCCTTCACGAACCCGCGCATCCACGCCAGCTGCTCTTCAAACTCCGGTTCGGTCTCGAAGTCCCACGCCATCGTGATCTCCCCTCGTCCGCCGCCCACGGGTCGATCGCGCTCTCGACCCTGACCGTTGCAATCCCGAGCAACCGCCGGGATGCTCCCAGGCGTAGCACTGGTGTGGCCCAATCGGCCAGCAGCGCCCGCTGCTCAGCGCTTTCATCCGGCGCAGTGGCGACACGGACAGAACCAGTTCTTCGCGTTCCAGCCAGCGCCTTGCCGATCACGTCAATCGGAACAAGAAGGTGGCGCAACCAGGCCCGTGCAGGGCGTCCACCGGCGATCGCCGACCACCTCCCCCGCCTTCGAGGGCAGCGCGGTCCGAATGGGGAGGGGTCAGCTGAGACCATCGGCACGTCTCCCCTGGTCAACGACCAAAACGACCGTCAGAGGCCCATCCCCTCACCACTACCTACATTCGTGTAACTTTGTGTCCGAATCGGTGCTCCGGCACCGACGAAAAGGCAAACCCTCCGCGAGGAGGGGGCGCAAAGCCACGGGACTCTCAGAGTCAGCCGGGCTGCCGAATCGGTTGCCGCGCGAGCCAGCGCTGACCTGAGGCGCCACCCGGCTGCTCCCTGAGAGCAGACAGGGAAGAGCGCAAGATGGAAACGACGGGTCGGCGTCGTGTGCTTGGACTAGCCACTGCGGCGCTTCTCATGACGGCATTGCTGTTCGGGACCGCTGCCTTCGGATCTGGCGCGAGACCCGGAACCGCCACCCCGTCGGGGTCGTCGAAGCCATCCGAGGTCATCTCCACGACTACGACCCCGACCACGCTGCCGGAGACCACCACAACCACCGTCCCGGTTTCGCCACCTTCGACGACGGTTCCACCGCCCGCGCCCGCGCCGGCCCCGGCGCAGCAGGCACCCGCCCCCGAGGCGAGCCCGAACCCGGCTCCTGAGCCCTCGAACTACGGCTGTGCCGCGGCGCTCGCGTATTTGTCGGCGAACGCGAACCCCGAGTTCACTTTCGAGTGCCCCGGGTACGCCGACGGGCACGAGGCAATGACGTGCGTGAACATTGCAGGCCTCTGTTCGGGCCAACACGTGATCGCGATCAACGACCCCTGCGCTGCTGCATACATGAACGAGGCCTACAACTCGAATAGTTGGTCGGACGACCTCGGAGAGTTCACCCGGCCGATCGATCCCTACGGGAGCTGCTGACGACGTCCTGAGGGTCCGGGCACGGACGGTCTCGTCGCCGGTGGTGAGCAGCAGAAGCGCCCGGACACAGGATCCCCCGGGGCGACCCGTTTTGGTCCAGTACCCGGCAACTCGAATCCTGGCTATCGCCCGGGAATTGGCCGGCAGCCTGAGGGAAATCGGTGGTCGAATAACCCATGCAGGGCCAGCCCGCTTCATGCCTTCGGAAGGACACTGAAGTGCTCCACCCCGGGAGCGCCCATCGCCACCACCGGCAATCGAGAGCACCGGGGGGATCCCCGACTAGAACGCGTGGGCGATCCCCGTTGTCCCTCCCGAAAGGCCCGCCAGATGACCTGCTCACGGCCAGAGTGGGAGACTCTCTCCAGTGGACGTGATTGGGGTCGTCGATACCATGTTCGCGAGATTCGACATGGGTGCCGAAGCGTTAGCCGAGCTCGCCGAGTGCCCAGGTCACGGTGAGCGGTTTGAAACGATTCGTCGGACCGTACCCGGTTTCAAGGATTTGGCAGTCGCCGCAAAACAGATGATCGAGATCGAGCGATGCCGCATTGTCATCGCATTGGGAATGCCGGGTCGCGCGCCGATCGACAAGACCTGTGCGCACGAAGCGTCGCAGGGAATCATGCTGGCTCAGTTGATGACGAATACCCCGATCCTCGAAGTGTTCGTCCACGAAGATGAGAGCGACGACCCCACCGTTCTCGCCGAGGTCTGCCGTAACCGATCTCGCAAACACGCCCGGAACGCGTTCTGGATGCTCTACGAACCCGACCAGCTGATTCGACGGGCCGGGAAGGGCATTCGCCAGGGGTTCGACGACGTAGGCCCGCTCGAAGCTTGAGCGGCCGACCATCCGCCGCAACGACGGTACGTGACCGACACCGGCTCCACCGGAGCGCCAACGGAGCCTGAGAGCCCCCGTAGATCGGAAGGCCCCCGGCACGCGGCAACGCGAAGTACAAGGCGCAGCCGTCGTCGAGCGCGCGTCAGGGCCCGCAAGCATTGGAAGCTGCGGCGCGGCCTCTCGATCGTCGCCCTCGTGCTTGTCCTGTTGGTCGGTTCGGTGGGCGGCTATCTCATCTATCTGAACGCCCAGGTCCACCGGATCGCGGTGCATCACCTAAAGCCGGCCCCGAAGAAAGGTGTCGACGTCGGGACCGAGAACATCCTCATGGTCGGGTCGACCTCCCGCTGCGCGCTCAAGGTGCAGAACCCCGTCTACGGGTTGTGTTCGCAGGGGGTGACCGGCGTCAACAGCGACGTCATCATGATCCTGCACCTCGACGCGGCCAAGAAGACTGTCGGTGTCCTCTCGATCCCACGCGACCTGTTCGTCCCGAACGCGCGGAGCACCGGGGCGAACAAGATCGACGCGGCTCTCTACCAGGGACCGAGCCAGCTGGTGGCCGCGATCGAGGAGGACCTTGGGATCCCGATCCAGCACTACGTCGAGCTGAATTTCGACACCTTCGCGAGCGTTGTCGACGCGCTCGGCGGTGTGTCGATGTACTTCCCCGAGCCCATCTACGACGCCTACTCGGGGCTCAACGTCCAGACCCCCGGCTGCATCCACCTCGACGGCTTCATAGCGCTCCAGGTGGTCAGGGCCCGGCACCTCCAGTACAAGGGCACCGGCGTGACGACGAGCGATCCGGCCTTCTGGCCACAGGAGGGCGAGAGCGACCTCGCCCGAATCCGCCGCGACCACGAGTTCCTGCGGGTGCTCGCGGCGGCCGTCGCGCAGAAGGGTCTCGGGAACCCGATCACCGATGCGCAGCTGATCTCGAGCATCGCCCCCGACCTCACGATCGACAACTCGATGTCCACCGCCCACATGGTGCACCTCGTCCTCTCCTTCCACGGCCTCAACCCGTTCGGCGCACCGCAGTTGACGGTTCCGGTGATGGAGAGCTCCATCAACCAGTACTCCTACAAGGGCGGTGGCTACGGGAACGTCGAGTTCCCCTCCGAACCGCAGGACTTCGCCGTGATCGACCAGTTCCTCGGAACCGCCCCCGACGTCGACACCATCGACGGCTCGACCCTCCCCGCCCCCGGTGCTATCTCGGTCGCGGTCGAGGACGGCTCGGGGGTCGAGGCGGCTGGCCAGGACGCCGAGGCGGGGCTGAAGGCGCTGGGCTTCAACGTCGTCTCCCTGTCCAACGTCGAACCGGTGGGCGAGCAGGCCGAGACGGTCGTGGAGTACGGACCCGACACGCCGGCCGAGGAGGCCGCTGCCCAAGCGGTCGCCCGCTCACTCTCGGGCCAGGTGATCATGGCGCTGGCCCCGGCCGGGCAGGCGGGTTCGGCGGCCGCCTCGTCTGGCGCCCAAGTGACGGTGATCACGGGGACGGACTTCGCCGTGAACCCGCCGGCCCCGCCGCCCGTCAGCACGACCACGACGAGTCCCCCGCGCCACCGCCATCACCCCGCGACGACGACCACGACGACCGTGCCTCCCGCGACGACCACGACGACCACGACGACCGTGCCTCCCACCACCACGACGACCACGGTCCCGGACTTCGCGGCGCCCACTCAGCCGGTCCAGGCGCTCGCCCCCTGGGACCCTCGATCCTGCACCGTCACCGGGGCCGAGGGGCCCTGAGCGATCTAGGAGGCTCGATGCGGGCCGATGCCCGCGGCCTGCGTGCCGGTCGCCCTCGATGGTCCGATCACGTCCATGTCGCCAACCCGGTCGGTGTGTGTGTGGGGCAGAGATCGCGCCGAGAGAGTGCCAGGGGCGAGATGGCCGAACTGGAACCGTCCGAGGCCAACCTTCGAACCTCCCTGCAGGTCCTCGCCGCCATATCAACCCGGTGTTCGCCCCGACCGCAAGAGTTCCGTCGCGGGTTGAGGATTGGACGAGATTGAGCGGTCGTTCGCTCAGCCCGCCTCATGTGCTCGAGGCTGCGAAAGCCCAGCCTGGTTGCAGCCTCGCCCGATTCGAAACCGGGCGCCTCGGGTCCGACTGGAGAGGGCTCGTGTGCAGAGCCGATGACCCGCGTCGGGCCCACCAGTTGCTAGGACCTACGCGGTCCTCCGCGGGCGGCGAGTGCTGACAATCAGCATCCCGCCCAACGCCATTGCCAGGACGCCTACCTCGCTCACCATTGCGATGTTCGCCCCGGTGAGGGGCAGTCCCGACTTGGAGGCCGCGGGGACGATCTTCGCGGTCACAGAGACGATCGTCCCGGTCACGACGATCGCGGTGTTGGCCGAGTCACCGCTCGAGCCGTTGGCGACGATGGAATGGCTCCCCGGGGTGACGTCGGTGGGGATGGTGACCACGATCGAGAAGCTTCCGGTGGAGTCGGCGTTGGTCTGGCCGACCGCGACCGGGTCGCTGTAGAGCTCGACGGTGATCTCCTCGCCGGCGCGGAAGTTGTTGCCGGTCACCGTCAGCGAGCCGCCGGGGCCGGGCGAGCTGGACGTGGTGACCACGGGGTCGGTCGTCCCGGAGTTGGGCGCCACGGGGTCGTTCGTCCCGGTCACGACGATCGCGGTATTGGCCGAGTCACCGCTCGAGCCGTTGGCGACGATGGAGTGGCTCCCCGGGGTGGCGTCGGTGGGGATGGTGACCACGATCGAGAAGCTTCCGGCAGAGTCGGCGTTGGTCTGGCCGATCGCGACCGGGTCGCTGTAGAGCTCGAGGGTGATCTCCTCGCCGGGGTAGAAGTTGTTGCCGGTCACCGTCAGTGAGCCGCCGGGGCCCGTCGAGTCGGAGTTGGTGGCCACTACGGGCGCGCTACCCGAGCCGTTGGCGAATGCCGGGGTGGTAAAGATCAGGCCAATCGCTGCGACAGCCGCGACAAATGCCAGCTTGTGCTTCATAACAACCTCCCTGGATTACCAAAAGATACAGCTGGCTATCAGCGCTTTTGGTGGATGGTCGATAGGAGACGACCGGGAGGCCCTGGGAGCGCAGTCATTTCTTACTAATCGATCGGACTGCCCGACCACGGCGAGTGGTTGAGCCGTTGACTCGCCGACGGAGGCGAAATTTCCGGTGCTGGCGCACTGCCGCACTGAGTGTCCAGCCGGCGATCCCGTCGCCCTCGGCGGGAGCCATGGGTCCGGCCGGGGCGACCTCGACCTACCCGCGGGGGTTGGCGGTCGGTCGGAGCCGGACGGCCATCGAAAGGTCCGGGCCCGGGCCCACCCGGCCGACGAGCCGGGAGTCAGACCGGGGACCGACCCGTTCAAGGGCACGTCGACGGACGGGAAGCAGGTGCGCGCCTCGAGTTCGGTTTCCGAGCTGGCCCGGTCGCGCCCTCCGGTCGAGCAGTGCCGAGGACGAGAGCGGACCGTGGCGGGTCACCGAGCTCCGGTTGGCCCCCTCCGGGAAGCCCGGGCCGGCCGGGCTGTCGATGACGACTCGGCGCATCCCCGCTGCGAGCGCATCCTTCACCACCGGGAAGGTTGCCGCGGACACGACAGTCTTGCGCGATCGAAGACATTCGTGCCGGTCGGATACACGGCGAACCTGGCCCCGATTCCGGCCGCGACGGCCAGCAGCGCACGCGACCGTTACGATGCGTTGTGTCCTGGCGTCGACTGATTGCCCGGATCGGTGTCGCGATCTTCGCCTTCGGCGTCCTTGTCCTGCTGTTCGTCGCGTACCAACTCTGGGGGACGAGCATCACGACTCGCTTCCACCAAGAGGCTCTTCGGCGACAGTTCGATCAAGAGCTCGCCGCGGCCGGCCATCACCACACGCCGCACTCACAGACAACTACCTCGGTCTCGGGGCCGACCACGACGACGACCGAACCGACACGCGGCGTGGCCACCGCCCCCGGAGTTGCCCCGGCCGACGGGCAGCCAGTCGGGACGATCGAGATCCCTGCGATCGCTATCAACTTCGTTGTCGTGCAGGGCACGACCACCTCAGATCTCGAACTGGGGCCGGGGCACTACGACAACAGCCCGTTGCCGGGCCAACCGGGCAACGCCGCGATCGCCGGCCACCGCACCACCTATCTCCATCCCTTCTTCGATCTCGACAAACTCACGGCCGGGGACCCGATCTACATCACCACCACGCAGGGCCGATTCGAATACGACGTCAGCACGGTGACGGTGGTCACACCGAGCGATCTCGCCGTGCTCCAGCCGACCGCGGTGCCGACGCTCACGCTCACGACCTGCAACCCCCGCTACAGCGCCGCCCAGCGCCTCGTGGTGCAGGCCACCCTGGTCACGCCGCCCGCGCCAGTGCCGCCGAAGACCACCGCCGATCCGACCCCCCGCGGGCGCGCCACGCGGCCACCAGTGGCCGAGCTTGCCGGGACCAACGGCTCGCCGTGGCCGGCGACCGGTTGGGGGGTGGCCGCGGCGGGCCTCGCCGCCACGATCTGGCTGGCGATGCTCCTCTGGCGGCGTTGGCCGGCCCGCCTGGCCCTCGGATTCGTCGGAGGGCTCGCCTTCCTCGCGCTCCTGTTCGTCTTCTTCCAGAGCGTGACGCCGCTGCTGCCGGCGAGCTTCTAGTTCGAGGACCGGGAAACGGCGTCGGTACACTCGGCCGATTCGAATCCTGTTCGTCTGCACGGGAAACCAACATCGCTCGCCGATGGCCCAGGTGATGTTGTCAACACTGGCGAACCGCCGCGGCGTCCGTGCCCAGATCTCATCCGCTGGGCTGCTCCCGGGCGGCGCACCGCTCCCCCGAGAGACGAAGGAGGCACTGGTCGGCCTCGGGTTCGACGATCCGGAGCTCCCGCGGTTCCGAAGCCTGCAGGTCACCGATGAGCTGGTGGCAGGAGCCGACTTGGTCGTCGGGATGGCCCGCGAGCACGTGCGCGAGCTCGTGGTCCGGCTGCCTGGCGGCTGGGGCAGAAGCTTCACGCTGAAGGAGCTCGTCCGGCGGGGCGGGATCGCCGGCTCGCGCCGGCAACATGAGGATCTGGGGGCGTGGTTGGCTCGTGTGGGAGTCGGAAGGAACCGCTCCGAGCTCCTCGGTGAGTCCGATGCCGACGACGTGGCCGATCCCGCGGGGTCCCCGCTGGTCGCCTTCGAACGGACCGCACTGGAGATCCAGGGCCTCTGCGTCGCGCTCTCCGATCTGCTCTGGTCCTGAGCGGTCGCCCGTCGGGGGCTGTCGAGTCGACAGCTAGCCTCCAAAGACCGCGGACCCGGACATGCCGGCTGTCCGGGCGAAGGAGGGCCGATGCCTGAAGCCGTCATCGTCGCGACCGGACGCACCCCGATCGGCCGCGCTAACAAGGGATCGCTCGTCGAGTGCCGACCCGACGACCTGCTCGCCCTCACCATCGGGGAGGTACTGAGAAAGGTCCCGACGCTTGACGCCGCGACCGTCGAGGACGTCATCGTCGGCTGCGCGCAGCCGGCGGGCGAGTCGGGCTACAACATCGCCCGGGTGGCCGGGATCCTCGCGGGTATCGACGTGCCGGGGGTCACCGTGAACCGGTATTGCTCCTCCTCGCTGCAGACGATTCGGATGGCCGCGCACGCCATCCGCGCCGGAGAGGGTGACGTGTTCGTGGCCGCCGGGGTGGAAACGGTCAGCCGGTACCTGCACGGGGCCTCCGACACCGGCCCCCACAACCAAGCCTTCGCCGACGCCGAGGCGCGCACCGCCGCCCGGGCGCCGGCGGTCACCGAGCCGTGGACCCCCCCGTCCGGGTTCCCCGACGTGTACATCGCCATGGGCCAGACCGCCGAGAACGTCGCCGAGTCCGAGAAGGTCAGCCGCCGGGAGATGGACGAGTTCGCGCTGCTCTCCCAGACCCGCGCGGTCGAGTCCCAGACCAACGGCTTCTTCGAGCGCGAGATCATCCCCGTGACCACGCCGTCGGGAACCGTTGTCACGAAGGACGACGGGCCCCGGCCCGGAACCAGCCTCGAGGCGCTCAGCCAGCTGAAGCCGGTGTTCCGGGAGGGCGGGACCGTCACCGCCGGCAACGCCTGCCCGCTCAACGACGGCGCCGCGGCCGTGGTCGTCATGAGCGACGCCCGGGCGCGCGAGCTCGGGATCACGCCGCTCGCCCGGATCGTGGCCAGCGGCGTTTCGGCCCTCAATCCCGAGATCATGGGCCTCGGCCCGGTCGAGGCCATCCGTCAGACCCTCAAGCGGGCGTCGATGACCATCGACGACATCGACCTCGTCGAGATCAACGAGGCGTTCGCGGCGCAGGTGATCCCCTCGGCGCGCCATCTCGGCATCGACTGGAACAAGCTCAACGTGAGGGGTGGCGCGATCGCGCTCGGCCACCCGTTCGGACAGACCGGTGCCCGGATCATGACCACGCTGCTCAACGCGTTGGAGGACACCGGCAAGACCGTCGGCCTCGAGTCGATGTGCGTCGGTGGCGGACAAGGGATGGCGATGATCGTGGAGCGCCTGGCCTAAGCGACCGGCCGGCGCCGAACCGGCGGAACCGGACCGGGTGCGTCCACCCGGTCACACCGACGTGATGTCAGCCTCCCGTCGCCGACGCGGCGTGGACGGCCAACAGGTCCTTCAGCTCGGTGAGAATCGGGACGGGCCCCGGGTCCACCCCGTCGCGATTGGCGAGGTGCAGGGACACGAAGTCGCCCACCAAGACGAGATCGAAGAATCGGGCAATCGGTGAGGGTCCGTCGGCACGGACCTCGACCACGTCGGCCACCACCTCGCGCAGCACCTCGGCAACCCAATCGAAGCGGCGCGCCACCTGCGGATGTTCGTCGGCGCTGCGGAGCTCGACGGCGGTGATCACCTGCCGGGTCGCGTCCCCGAACTGCCCCCATCCGGCGATCTCGTTGTGGCACAGCTCGGGCTGCGCCGACCACATGGCGGGGGCCTTGGCGTTCTCGTTCACCTGGGTCTTCCAGCGCGACGCAGCGACCGAAGGGAGCCCCTGGGCGCCGTGCACGAGGGGGATCGTCCGGCCGATCCGGCGCGCGATCTCCACAGCCGGGCTGTCCGGTCCCACGAGCTGATCGCGGCGGGCCCGTAGGTGATCCAGGGCTCCGGCGACCTGGTCGGCCGCGTCCGGGAGCAGCCCGATGCGGTCCGACACCACGAGCAGGGGCACCGACATCGCTCCGATCGCGGCGCGCGGCTGGGGGATGGATGGAGGGACCGGGATCACCGGCGCGCCGTGCTCACCGGCGAGCCGGGCGAGCTGGCCGCCGCCGGTCACGGCCACCACCGAGGCCCCAACGGCCAGCGCGGCCTCGGCCGTGGCGAGCGTCTCCTCGGAGTTGCCCGAACACGAAACCGCGAAGACGAGCGAGCGGGGGCCCACCCAACTCGGGAGCTCGTAGGACTTGACCACCGCGACCGGCACCCGGGAGGACGCGGCCGCGACGGCCATGAGGATGTCCCCCGCGATCCCGCTCCCGCCCATGCCGAGGACGGCGATGGCCTCGATCTCGTCGCCCTCGGGGAGCGAGTCGACCGCGTGTCCGGCCTCGAGCGCGACGACCATCTGCTCGGGAAGCCCGGCCGTGGCCGCCCACATCGACTCCGAGTCGACGCCGAGCGGCGAGGGGAACCCGCCGCCGGTCGGCGCGGTCACGCTCCTGACGGCTCGGCCGGGGGCTGCCCGGTCTCTTGGGCGCCACCCGCCTCGGCTTTGGCGACGAGGCGGCCGTGCTCGGCGTCGTCGACGGCGACCGACTCGTCGATCAGCATGACCGGGATCGAGTCGACCACCTTGTAGGCGCGCTTCAGACGCGGGTTGTAGAGCAGGTCCTCGTCCTCGAACCACAGCAGGGGCCCCTTGTCCTCGGGGCAGGCCAAGAGCTCGATCAGGAGCGGGTCCAGCGGCATCGGTCGTCCTCTTCCTCTGTGTCTTCGGTGTGATCGGTGCTCGGGATCAGTCGGACAACTCGGCGACGAGGCCGAGGACCTCGTCCACATGGCGGGCGCACTCGTCCGCCGTCCTCGCCTCCACGTTGAGACGGAGCAGGGGCTCGGTGTTCGACGGGCGCAGGTTGTACCACCAATCGCCGTGGTCCACCGTCAGGCCGTCCAGGCGATCGATCGACGCCCCCCCGCCCGAGACCCGCTCGGCGACCGCCTCGACCACCTCGGCCGGGTTCTTCACCTCGGTGTTGATCTCGCCAGAGTCGGCGTAGCGCCGGAACGGTCGGAGCAGCTCGGAGAGCGGCCGGTCGCTCCTGCTCATGAGCTCGAGGACCACCATCGCGGCGATGATCCCCGAGTCGGCCCGGTAGTTCTCGGCGAAGTAGTAGTGCCCGGAGTGCTCGCCCCCGAACACCGCCCCGGTCTCGGCCATCACCTCTTTGATGAAGGAGTGGCCGACCCTAGTGCGGACCCCGACCCCGCCATTCTCGGCGATCACCTCGGGGACCACCTTGGAGCAGATGAGGTTGTAGAGGATGGTGGCGCCCTTGTGCTTCTCGAGCATCGAGCTCGCGACGAGGGCGGTCGTCAGCGATCCGGACACCGGTCCGGCCCGCTCGTCCACCAAGAAGACCCGGTCGGCGTCGCCGTCGAAGGCGAGGCCCACATCGGCTTTGTGCTCGAGCACGGCGGCCTTCAGGTCGGCCAGGTTCTCCTCCTGGATCGGATCGGCCGGGTGGTTCGGGAAGGTGCCGTCGAGCTCGCCGAACAGGATCGAGACCTCGAAGGGCAGCGGCCCGAAGACGAGCGGGGCGACGAGGCCGCCCATCCCGTTCGCCGTGTCGGCCACCACCTTCAGCGGCCGCAGCACCGAGCGGTCGACGAAGGACCGCACGTGCTCGGCGTAGTCGTCCAGGAGGTCGAGCCGGTCGACCTCGGGGGGCGATCCGTTCGTTGCGGGGTGCCCCAGGTACTCGACGGCGAGGCGCTGGATGTCGGCGAGGCCGGTGTCCCTGCCGATCGGGCGGGCCCCGGCCTGGCACATCTTGATCCCGTTGTAGTTGGCCGGATTGTGGGAGGCGGTGAACATCGCACCGGGCGCGTCCAGCATCCCCGACGCGAAGTAGAGGAAATCGGTCGAGGCCATCCCGAGGTCGATCACACGGGCCCCGACCCGGGACGCCCCCTCGGCGAACGCCGCCGACAGCTCCACCCCGGAGGGCCGCATGTCCCGCACGACCAGCAGGCGCTCGGCCCCGGTGAAGGTCGCCATCGCCGAGCCGATGGCGCGGCAGAGCTCCGCGTCGATTTGATCGGGGAAGGTGCCGCGGACGTCATAGGCCTTGAACACCCCGTTCGGATCGCCCATGGCGCGCCCGAGCCTACCGGCCGCGTCCCGCGCCCCCGAGACCGCCCGGACCCGCGTGCGCGGGGCGCGGGGCGGCGCGGCGCCGGCGGGCGAGGACGGCTCCGCCGCCCAGCAGCACGACGCCCAGACCGGTCGCGGCGAACCCGAGCTTCCCCGCCTTGCCGGTGCCGTAGGAGAGCGTCACCGTGTGTGCGGTCGGGACCACCACCATGAGGTTCGGGGTGACCCGCCACGGGCCGGTCGCCCCGGTCGCCACCCAGTTCGGGAAGTAGGAGGTCTTGACGAGCACGGGAGTGCCGACCCGGCTCACGTGGAAGCTGATGGTGTCGACGCCCTCGACCACGTCGGTGACCGAGGTCGTGGGCACCGTGTCGGTCGGTGGCGGCGTCCCGGCCGCGATGCGTGGCCAGCTGGCCGGACCGGCGGCGGCCAGCTCGACGTCCCAGCGGTTCGGGTCGTCGTACCAGGTCTCCGAAACCGGCAACCAACTCGTCTGGCCCGGACCGACATTGGTGAGCACGGCCGGGAGGTTCGAGAGGGGCACCACCGGCGCCGAGTCCTTCACCTCGAAGATGTCCCAGGTCTCGCTGAGCAGCTGGCCGTTGTAGGCGGAGTGCCAGGGTCCCGTGGTCGCCACCAGCCGGAGCGACGGGTTGGCTTTCGCCGCGTCCACGACGATCGTGCTGTTGGCCATGAAGTACTTCACTCCGAGCAGCTGGAGGTGGTCGATCCCGAGCGGCACGTCGAGGGGGCCGTAGGGGAGGCCCACCATGGGATCCGACGGTGCCGGCGACAGCTCGGCCTGGTCCAAGAAGTGGTACGGGGTCGTGGTCGACGACTCGAAGAGCAGCCCCTCCATCGAGTCGATGCAGCCGCCGGTGAAATAGGCGAGGTCCATCAGCGCCTCGGGGGTACCGAAGCGGTTCTCGTCGGCGTCGTACTCCCACATGGCCCGGCCGCACCCGTGGGTCTCGCCGACCCGTGACATCGTCGCCATCAGGCCCTTGAACTCGTTATAGGACGGGGCGCCCTCGAATCCCTTGTAGTTCCAGTTGGACCAGTTGATGACCTGGTTCGCTCCCGGGGGGGTCGGCAGCGCGCTGGCGGGCAGTACGAAGGGCGGGACCACGACGACGAGCGCGCCGAGGAGCACCGCGAGCGGCCCCGCGATCGCGGCCGGGACGAAGCGGTAGTGCCGCTCGAGGGGCGGGGAGCGGAGCGACTCGGTCACCCGACGACGGTGGCGCCAGGCAACGACCGCGGCACGGACGACCACCGAGGCCAGCCACCCGGCCATGAGGTACACGCACAGGAACCACAGGGGCAGGAGCCGAACGTTGTAGAGGGCGCCCTGCGGGTCGAACCGGACGGCCAGGGCCGCGCTCCCCCCGAGCACCGAGAAGAGCAGGCCGAAGCGGCTCCGCGTGCCGATCGCGACCAGGACCGCGACCCCGGCGATCAGGAGGGCCCAAATGTCGGCGCGGGGGAAGAAGAGCCCGGGGAACCCGGCGACGTTCTGGTAGCCCATCTGGGTCGAGTACGCGTGGTCGAGGAGGAACGGGACAAGCCACCACGAGGAGAGCAGGAGCCCGAGCCCGACGGTCGAGACCCCCCACCACGCCCGGTGCCACCGCCACCGCCCCTCACGGGCGGCCTCGACGCCGTCGTCGGACCGCACGCGGTCGCCGAGGAGCTCGAGGACGACCAGCACGGCCGCCCCGACGAGGGCGAGGAGCGCCGGGAGGATGTGGGTGAGGACGCAGAGCGCGAGGACGACCGCCGACCAGGTCCGCCCCCGCCCGGTCCGCAGGCCGCGCGCGAACAGCCCAAGGAACACGAGGGCGAGCGGGATGGCGAGGGAGTAGGCGTACTCGCCGGCCAGGGTGGAGAAGAGGTTCCCCCCGTCGATCGTCCACGTGTAGTCGAACAGGAAGGGGAGCGTCGCGGCGGCGAGCGCGGCCGGGCCGGGGGCCCGGAGACCGAACAGCCGCCCGCACGCCCAGGCGGCAACCGGCAGGAGCACCGAGCCGAGGACCGTCATGAGCTTGAACGCGATCCCGTAGGGGATGACGAAGCTCGCCAGGGCGGCCAGGAAGTCCGGGACGACGAAATAGAAGGTGTAGATCGGATAGCCGTCGTACCAGCTGGGGTCCCACCCGGTTAGCCGGCCGCTGGTCAGGAGGTGATGGCGGAGGTAGGCGGGCATCACGAAGTGGGAGCCGGTGTCGCCCCCGGTGGTGGTCGTGTCGGTGAACAGGAGGTTGAGGTGCATCTGCCACAGGACCACCGCGATCACGCCAAGGATCGCGACGGCGGTGCAGGCCCCCGGCAGCCACGCCGGCCAGCGCCGCCCGGGCGCGAGCACGGTGACCGGCGCCTCGGTGTCCGCCGGGACCGGTGGCGCCTCGGGGTCGACGAGGCCGGTCAACGGCCGCCCCCCATCAGTGGATGAGCCCGGCGCGGTTCGAGGCGATCGCGATCACGGCGACGAGGTTGAAGCTCGCATGGGCGACCATGTTCATCCCGAGGCGCCCGGTTTTGTACGCGACGACGGCCAGGATGCAGCCGAACACGGCGAGCCCGGCGAACTGCTCGAGCTCGCCGTGGGCGAGGCCGAACAGGAGCCCGTCGGCCACGACCGCCACCGCGATCGCCAGGACCGGCGTCGCGGCGCCGGCCAGCCGCCGGCCGGCCGCACCGAACACACCGAGCAGGCCGCGCAGGAGCAGCCCCCGGAAGAACAGCTCCTCGAAGAACGGCGCACCGACCACCGTGAGGATCGCGATCACCGCGAACCCGGTGCCGTGCGCCCCCCCGGTGAGCTTGGTCGTTGGCGCCTGGAAGTTGTGCAGGTGGGACACGAAGGGCAGGTAGATCAGCGTGACGAGCAGCTGCCCGCCGATGCCGATGAGGACTCCCCACGCGTCCGACCGCCGGAACGACAGCCCGAGGTCGGCGACGAGGTGCCGGGTCCCCCGCACCCGGCTGGCGATGGCCGGCCCGAAAAAGAAACCCGTCCAGAGCCCGACCAGGCCCGAACCGATGTACCAGGCCGGCGGGGCCGCCAGCTTGGAGATGGCAGTGAGGTGGGCGCCGTTGCCCGTGATCTGCGCGGCCACCGTGATCACCACGAGGGCGACGATCTGGCCGACCACGAAGCCGATGCCGGCGCAGACGAGCCACCAGCCGCCGTCGCTCCGGGTGGCCGGGACGGCGGGCCGCCGCTCGCCGGGGGGCCGGCCCCGCCACCCTCGACGCGGGACCACCGGGCCGCGCCCCGATTCGTGACCGCCGAGGCCGGGCGTCTCGCTCCGGACCTCGTCGTCACCGGAGGAGGGCATCAGTGAAAGATACTGCCGACCCCCGGCGACACAGGGCCGCGACGAGGGGTGCGAGACGGGCCGCGATCGGTGTCGTCGCAGCGTGCTGACTGTGTCGACGACCCGGTCACCCCTCTTCGGGGGCTCGCGGTCGGTACCAGTTCGCGGGTCGCTGCGCCTAGCATGGCGCCGTGAGCCCGTCTCGGCCCGACCGGCCGAACCGCCAGCAGACGCCCGGCGGCGGCGGCAACACGCCCACGCCCGGTGGCAACGACCAGAGCTGGCGGTGGATCTGGACCGTCCTCATCGTGGCGGTGCTGGCGGTCCTCGTGGTCCCGTCCCTGCTCCCCCACTCCTCGTCCACCTCGGTCAACTACTCGAGCTACCTGAGCGACGTGAAGGCCGGCCGGGTGTCGAGCGCGACGATCGACAACGCGACCGGGGTGATCACCGGCAAGTTCTCCAACGGCCAGAGCTACACCACCCAGGGCCCGAACCCCTACAGCCAGACGGACGTGAACACCCTCCGAAAGGACGGGTTGAGCGTCAACTTCGCCGAGCCCTCGTCCTCCATCTTCTCGGCGATCCTCCCCTACCTGCTCCTCGTGCTCCTCTTCGGCGGGGTGATGTGGCTGATGACCCGGCAGGCCCGGGGCCAGATGTCGGGGATCATGTCGATCGGACGATCGCGCGCCCGCCAGTACAGCGCCGAGCGACCGTCGACCACCTTCGGCGACGTCGCGGGCTACAACGGGGTCAAGCAGGAGATCTCCGAGGTCGTCGACTTCCTGAAGACCCCCGCCCGGTTCCGCGACATCGGGGCCAAGATCCCGAAGGGCGTCCTCCTCGTGGGCCCGCCCGGCACCGGCAAGACGCTGCTCGCCCGGGCGGTGGCCGGCGAGGCCGGGGTGCCGTTCCTCTCGGTCAGCGGCTCGGACTTCATGGAGATGTTCGTCGGGGTGGGCGCCTCGCGGGTACGGGACCTCTTCCAGACCGCCCGCAAGCAGGCCCCCGCGATCGTCTTCGTCGACGAGATCGACTCGATCGGGCGCAAGCGCGGCGCCGGGCTCGGCGGCGGGCACGACGAGCGTGAGCAGACCCTCAACCAGATGCTGTCGGAGATGGACGGGTTCGATCCGGCCGAGGGGGTCGTGATGATCGCCGCCACCAACCGGCCCGACATCTTGGACCCGGCGCTGCTCCGGCCCGGCCGCTTCGACCGCCAGATCGTGGTCCCGTTGCCCGACCTCGACGAGCGGCTGCCCATCCTCCAGGTGCACTGTCGCGACAAGCGCATGAACCCCGACGTCGACCTCCAGCTGGTCGCCCGCGGCACCCCGGGGATGAGCGGGGCCGACCTGGCCAACCTGGTCAACGAGGCGGCGCTGCACGCGGTGCGGCGCGGCTCGGCCACCATCTCGATGGTCGACTTCGAGTCGGCCCGCGACCGCGTGCTCATGGGCCAGCGCCGGGAGAGCCTGGTCCTGTCCGACGAGGAGAAGGAGCGCGTCGCCTACCACGAAGGCGGCCACGCCGTCCTCGCCTACGTGCTCCCCGAGGCCGACCCGGTCCACAAGGTCACCATCCTCCCGACCGGGATGGCGCTCGGCGTCACCCAGCAGCTGCCGATGGAGGAGCGCCACATCCACCCGCGCAACCACATCGAGGCCATGCTGTGCGTGCGGATGGGCGGGCGCGCCGCCGAGCTGCTCGTCTACGGCGACCTATCGACGGGCGCGGCCAACGACCTCGTCGGCAACACCGAGCTGGCCCGCAAGATGGTGCGCGAGTGGGGCATGAGCGAGGACATCGGCCCGATGGCCTGGGGTTCCCAGGGCCAGGTGTTCTTGGGCGAGGACCTCATGCACACCCGGGACTACTCCGAGCACACCGGACAGATCATCGACGACGAGGTGGAGCGGATCCTGCGGGGCCAGGAGGAGCGGGCCCTCGAGACCCTCTCCCGCCACCGCCGCGGGCTCGACGCGGTGGCCAAGGCCCTCCTCGCCCAAGAGACCATCGACGGCGCGGTCGTCGGGTCGCTCGTCGACGAGGCCTACGGCCAGCCGGTGCACGCGACCGGGAAGAAGGCCACCCCGACCTTCAACGGGCACGGCACCGCCAACGGGAAGAGCGAGGCCGACGACCCCCCGGCCGAGCTGACCCAAGGTGAGCCCGCCGAAGTCCCCGCCGAAATCGTCGAGACCCCCGCCGCCCCGGCGGCCGTCGGCGCCGGCCAGCCACCGGCCAGCGCGCCGAGGGCGATGACGCCGTCGGGCTGGCCGGCCCCCCAGTGGCCGCCGCCGCACTGGAGCCCGCCGCCGCCGGCGGACCCGGCCCGAGGCGACCGCTAGACCGACGCGGTCACGGGGCGCCCGCCGGCGCACCGGCCAGCGACACCACCCCGCCGGTCGCCGTCGGCACCAGGTCCTCGAGCACGCTCACCGGCTGGTCGGCCGAGACGAGCACCGGCACCCGGCCGAGCCGGGACAGCCCCGCCGCCCGCCGCACCCCGGTGCTGGCGGTCGACGCGAGCGTGAGCGAGGCGCCGGCGGGCAGCGTGGCGCTCGCCAACCGCACCAGCCCGGCGGTCGTCGCGAGCGCCCACACGCGCACATGGGCCGGCTGCGTCCCGGGGTTGAACAGGCTGAGCGCGCCGAGCCCTGCCCCCGGCACCGTCGGGTGCCCGGGCGTCCCCGGCGACGGCAGCACGGCCACCGGCGTGGCCGGCTGGGCGGGCCCGAGCGCGAGGGCGGTCACCGCGCCGAACTGGGGTCCCTGGAAGGAGCTCGGCGCGATGGTGATCCGGTCGACGACGACGCCGGGTCCCCCCCGCACCCGGACCGTGGCCAGGAAGGGGATCCCGTCGGGGATCCGGGTCTGCTGGGTCGTCTCGAGCACCCACGCGCTCCGGGGCGCCACCGCCTGTGAGAACTCGGCCGGCGGGGACCGGAACGGGCGGATCTCGACCGACACCCGGTCGGGCCGGAGCGACGGGTTGAAGACGGTGATCGCGGTGGTGCCGCCGGTGAGGTCGATCGAGCGCGGCACCGACCAGGCCGGGAAGAGCGTGGGCACCCCGAGCCGGAGCGACAGCCCGTGGATGCCGTGGGTCGACACCGCCTGCAGCTCGTCGGCGACCACCGAGCCGGTGCGCGCCGTCACGATGGCCGACACGCTCGACTGGTCCTGCACGTAGCGGTCGACCTCCTCGACCGCGAGCGACCCGGCCGGGACGACGATGCCCTCGAAGGGCTGGGGCTCCGACAGCCCGGCCGGGGTCACGAAGGTGAGGTCCACGACCGCCTCGGTCGTGGCCGGGTTGTAGAGCGAGAGCGCGAGGGTGCCGCCGTTGACGGTGGCCCCCGACGCGAAGTACCAGTTCGACGAGGTCGAGCGCGAGCACGAGGTGGTCGACCAGCCGGTCGTGCTGGCCACCGACTCGTTGACGAGCACCCCGCCCCCGTCGAGCTCCACGGTGGCGGCGACGAAGTTGCCGCCGACGAGCGGGCCGGGCACCTCGAGCAGCTGCCCGTGCGCCGGGACGACCAGACCGACCGCGCCCCTCCGGCCCCGGTCGCTGACGGCGAACAGCGTGCCCGCCACCGGCCGGGACGTCGTGTTGACCAGCCCGAGCGTCTCCTCCGCGAGCGACCCCGCCGCCGGGGTCCCGCCCGCGCAGTACCAGGACGAGGACTCGACGCCGGCCGCGGCCACCTCGGTGACCGCGGTGGGTGGGGCCGGGGCGAGAACGGGGCGGTGCAGCACCCGGTCGGCCACCCCGCCGCCGACCGCGGCCACGAGGATCACGAAGATGGCGCCCAGCCGGGCCGGTCGCAGGGCCGGCCGCGGTGGTTGCGGAGCCGGAGGCGGGGGGGAGGGCCGAGCCGGCCGGTCGGCCTCGAAGAACCCCGCCCCGTGGCGCGGGCCGGTCACCGTGCCCCCGCCCGCTCGTGGCGCGGCCGCGCGCTGCGGTCCGAGGGGGACCGGGGGGCCGGCCGCACGGTCGTCTCGCTCGGTCGGGCCGCGGCCAGCGCCCGGAGGCGAGCCCGGACGGCGAACCGCCGGTCGGCCAGGACCGCCACGACCACCAGCCAGAGCAGGAGCTCGGCCAGCGCCCCGAGACCGGCGAACGGGAGGCCGGCGAAGCGGAGCGCCCCCGCGCCGCCGGCGCGGACGTCGAACTGGGTGGCCCACGAGAACGCCGGCCTGGCCGGGGCCCCGACCCCGGCGACGGACAGCTGGAAGTCCCCGCCGGGGGCCATCGCGACGTAGGCGGTGCCGGCACCCACCGGTCCGAAGTACCCCTCGGACCCGGCGGGTCCCCCGAGCACGGCGTGCCAGCCCCGCAGATCGCCGGTGGCCGGGCGGACGATCCCCGCCGCCGCCCCCGAGCTCGCGACCACGCCCCGGACCGGCCCCCCGGACCGGCCGGCCCGCTCGGGCAGCGCGGCGGTGTTGGCGAAGACGACGAACCCCTCGCCGCCCGGGATCTGGCGGAGGTCGCCCTGTTGGTCGAGCGCGGGCACGAGGTCGGCCGGGACCGGATAGCTGGGTGCGCTCTGCACCCCGACCAGCGACGGCGCCAGGGTCTCCAGGACGACGATGTAGCGGACGGCCTCGGGGGCGAGCAGCCGGCCGAGGTGCGAGGTCCCACCGGCGCGGGCGAGCGCGACCGCCGAGGCAAGCTGGGTCGCGGGTCCGGGGCTGGCCGGGGCGTAGAGATCCTGCGCGCCGGGCGGCCCGTCCTCGGTGGTGGCATACGCGAGCCCCGCGCCGGCCGACCACCCGCCGAGCGGCAGCGCCGCGGGGTCACCGAGCCAGAGCACCCGGTAGGAGTCGCCGCCGCGCGCCGCCAAGAACTGGAGCGAACCGCTGAATCCCGAGGCGGGCAGGCCGAAGCTGCCGCTCGAGACCTCGGCGACGACCGGGATCATGCCCGCCAGGGCGGCCACCATCATGAGCGAGGTCGTGAGCTGACGCCATCCGAATCGTTGGCCGACGAGGTCGTTCTCGAAGGCGGCCACCCCCAAGCCGATGCACGCGGCCACGGCGACGGCCGCCGGAACGAGGAGGACGTCGACGCTCGGCGCGAACGAGTGGGTCCAACCGCGCGCGACCACGAAGGCGAGGCCCCAGCTGAAGAGGGCGACCGTCCACAGGCGTCCGGCCCAGGCCAGCCGGGGCCCGGTGCCGATGAGGAGCGGGAGGAGGGCTGCCACCAGGAGCAGCCAGCTGAGCGGCGAGCCGCCCACCGGGCCGAGGTCGAACCGCAAGAGCGCGGTCCACGACGGGGCACCGGACGGCGCAGAGGGCAGGCCGAGGACGGCGAGCGCCCGCGGTCCGGCGAGCGCGACCCCGATCACCCACGGGGCGCAGAGCACCAGCGCGACGCCCAGTCCGCCGATCGAGGCCCGCACCACCCGGCCGGCCCCCCGGGCCTGGCCGACCAGCCCCGAACCGGCCCAGATCCCGATGGCGCACACGAGGACGACCACCGCCATCGCCGGGGCGAACGCGATCCCGATGGCGAGCAGGACCCCGAGCGCCAGCACCTGGGTTCGGGGCTGGCGACCGTGCCGGCCCATCCCGACGGCGTGGGGGTCGGCGCCGGACGCGCGCATGAGGGCGGCGATGACCCACGGCGCCAGCGCGAAGGTGACCATCGCGTCGAGCCGGCCGTGCGCGAGGGCGTCGTAGACGAGCGGGAGGCCGAGGTACGCCCCGGCGCCGAAGAGCCGCCCGCGCTTCGAGCCGAACGGGGCCAGGAGCCTCGACACTCCCCATGCGCCGACCGGGACGCAGCCGAACACGAGGACCTTCTGGGCGAGCCCCATCCCGCCGAGCAGGATCGTGCCGAGCGCGCCGAGCGCGGCGAAGGCGGGAGACGACGGCGCGGTCGTGCCCACCCCGGCCGGCTGCCAGCTCGCGAAGAACTGGTGCCAGGTTCCCGACCATGACAAGGGCGCGAGGAGCTGGCCGACCGCCGGGAACGCCCCGGACATGAGGTCGCGGACCCCGATGACGAGGAGGAGCGCGACCGCGAGGCCGGCCACGAGCCTCGAGCGTCGGCTGGCCAGCACCCGCGACTGGCGGGGGCCGCGCGGGGCGAACCGACCGCGGTCGTCCCAGTCGTCGAAGCTGTCGTCCTCGGAGAACGCCCCGGCGATCGACCCGGTGAGCTCGGGCTCGGCCGTCTCCTCGTCCCGGCCGAGTGCGCCGACGCGTGCGTGGGTGACCTCGAACCCGAGGTGGCTCACGTTCGACAGATACTCGGAGAGCCGGGCGCTGCCATGGATCTGGTTGTGCCGGATCTGGTTGTCCGACACCCGGCGGGACCGCTGGACCGCCCGGCGCAGCACTCGCAGCTCCGCCCGGTGGGCGAAGTTCCATCGCCACGCGTTGAGCACCGCGCGGGCCCGCGCCCGGTCTCGGGCGATCAGTGCGACCAGCGCCTCACCGATGGAGAGGACCGCCACCTGCGGGAGGACCCGGAGGAGGTGGAACGCGCTGTAGCACTTGAGGACGGTCCGGAGCTCGTGCCGTCGTTGCAGGGCCTGCAGCGTGACGCCGGCGTCGGCGTCCTCGAGCACCGGCTGGACGCCGGGCGCGATCACCTCGAGGTGGCGGACGCGGGCGTCGGGGGCGACGACGACCCGGGCGCCGGCCACTTGGGCGCGCCAACACAGGTCGAGGTCCTCCCCCATCGCCACGATCCCGGCGTCGAAACCGCCGAGCTCGGTCATGAGGTCGGCCCGGATCAGCGTGCAGCCGCTCGGGGCCACGAACACGTCACGCTGGCCGTCGTGCTGCCCGGCGTCGATCTCGGGGCTCCGCACCCGGTCGACCACTGCGCCGGTCTTGTCGACGTTCATCCCGACGTGCAGGAGCACGAGCGGGTCGTCCCAGCTCACGACCTTCGGGGCGATCACCGCGGCGTTCGACCGAAAGGACTCCTCGACCATGAGCCGCACCGCGCTCCGGTCCGGTGCGCAGTCGTCGTGGCAGATGAGGAAGAAGGCGGCCCCCTCGACCAACCCCAGGACCTCGTTCGCTCCCGCGCTGAACGGGAGCGCCCGGTCGATGCGCCGGACGAAGGCCTCGGGCGAGACCCGGGCGACGCGGGTGGTCGGATCGATCAGGCCGCCGGCGGCCACGACCACGATCACCAGCTCCGGATAGTCCTGGCCGGCGAGCGCTGCGAGGGTCTCCTCCAGCCACGGCCCGGGATCCCTGGTGACCACCACCGCCACGACGGCCGGTGCGCTGGCGTCCATCAGGAAGCTGACGCTACTGCTCCCACTCGTGCCTGGACGGGAGGCCGGGAAGCCCCGAGTGCTTGCAACTGTTATACAAAGCTGATACCATGGTTTCAGTCCGACGACGGGAACCCACCGCACCCGAGCACAAAGGAGCACCCCCATGCCCGCCCCCACCGAGCGAGACGAACTGAACCGGCTGACCGAACTGGCCAAGGGCGCCGTCGACACCGCCGTCGGCCTCGGGGTCCTCGGCCTCCAGAAGCTGCAGGTCGGAAGGGTCGAGCTGCACAAGCGCCTCTCCGGCCACGAGACCCTGGGCGCCGGGTACACCAGCCTGCGCACCCAGGCGCTCCGACAGGCGAGCAAGGTCGACTCGGTCCTCTCCGAGGCGATCCGGACGCTCGAGGCCTCGCTTCAGCCGGTCACCGGCCGCCTGCCCGGCCCGGCCCGTCACGTCGCCACCGTCGCCCAGAGCCGCATCGACGAGCTGCACGCCAAGGTGACCCAGTACCTCGCCTCGGCGGCCATGGAGACCGAGACGGCAGCGCCCGAGAAGGACGCCGTCACCGCCAAGTAGCCCCCGCGCTCGGCACGCCCCGCCGACCACCGCTCCCACTCGCCCGGCTCGTGCCGGGCGAGTGGGGTTTCGGGCCGTCTACGCCGCGAGCCGCTGCCGCCAGAACTCGAGGATGTCGAGGAGCGTGTCGTCGAACGCGATCTCCGGACGCCACCCGGTGTCGGCGACCAGGTGGCCCGGGTCGCCCCGCAGGACCGGAAGGTCGACCGGGCGGACGAGATCGGGGTCGGTGACCAGTTCCACCTCGGCCCCGGCCAGCGCGCACAGTCGCTCGGCCACCTCGGACACCGCCACGTCGACGCCCGAGCAGACGTTGTAGGTGTCCCCCGTCGTCCCGCGGGTGACGAGGAGCCGGTAGGCGCGCACGACGTCGCGGACGTCGGTGTAGTCGCGCCGGGCGGTGAGCGTGCCGGCGGCGACCCTGCCCGAACGGTCGCGCTCGGCTTCCACGATCCGCTTGGCCAGCGCGGACACGGCGAAGGTCGGCGCCTGGCCGGGTCCGACGTGGTTGAACGGACGAACGAGGACGACCGGCTGCCCATAGCCCCGCCAGGCCTGGAGCGCGAGCTGCTCGGCGGCCGCCTTGCTGGCCGCGTACGGGCTGATCGGGCGGAGCGGGGTCGACTCGGTGATCGGGAGATCGTCCGGACCGACCGCACCGTAAGCCTCGGCCGAGCTCACCACGAGGACGACCGGCGGCTCGTCGAGCGCTCGGCCCGCCGCCAGGAGCGCCGCGGTCCCGAGGACGTTGACCCGAAGCACCTCGGCGGGCGACTCCCACGACTCGCCGACGTGGCTGAGCGCCGCGAGGTGGTAGATCGCATCGGGCTGGGCGTCAAGGACCGCCGCGGTGATCGCCTCGGGGTCGGCGACGTCGACCTCGAGATCGATCGAGATGACCTCGTCGCCCATCGAACCGAGGTGAGTTCCGAGGTGGCGACCGACGAAACCGCCACCGCCTGTGACGAGCGCCCGCACCATTTGCACCCTACCGGCCGCCTCGATGGCCCACCGTGGCCGCGACCGCGTCGTGGTGCGTACGTTTCGCCCGACGGTCACGCCTCTGTCAACCGAGGGTGCGACGTGGTGGGACGCCCGAGCGCCCACGGCCGGCCCGGTCCCTCCGACGACCGGGATCGCGCGTCGGACTCAGTCGCGCCCGGCGGCGGCGCGGTAGGCCTCGACGTGGTGGGCCGCGCTGGCCTCCCAGGTGAGCCCGGCCACCCGGGCCAGACCGGCCGAGCGCCGGCGCTCACGATCCGGGTCCCCCGCGACGACGGTCAGCAACGCTTCGCCCAGTGCCTCGACGTCGCCCGGTGTGACCAACATGGCGGCGTCGTCGAGGGCAGCCGCCATCGGTGTCCCTGACGTCGTGACGACGGGCGCCCCACAGGCGAGCGCCTCGAACGCCGGCAGCCCGAAGCCCTCGTCGAGCGACGGGTACGCGACCACCGCCGCCGAGCGGAACAACGCCGGGACGGCCCGGTCGGGGACGTAGCCGGTCACGAGCACCCGCTCGGGGTGGCGCGACGCCGACAGGGGCGTGGCGTCGCGTCCCCAGCCCGGCTGCCCGGCGAGCACGAGGAGCGCGTCGGGGACGTCCCCGGCGACCCGGTCGAACGCGGCCACGAGGCCGGCCACCCCCTTGCGGGGCTCGAGGGTGCCCACGAAGACGACGAGCGGGCGCGTCGCGTCGACGCCGAGCGCAGCCAGCTCGGCGGTGTCCTCGCCGGCGGCCGGCTCCGCCGGGCAAAAGCGGGTGTGGTCGATGCCGTGCGGTGCGACGACCACCCGGGCCCGGGGCCGGCACAGCTCGGTGAAGCGGGCCGCGGTCGCCTCGCTCACGCAGACGACGACGGCCGCCCGCTCGGCCGCCGCGCGGATGGCACGGCGGAAGAAGGGCACCTTGGCCCGCTGGTGCCACTCGGGGTGGTCGAAGTAGGTGCAGTCGTGCACGGTGACGACGACCGGGAGACGGGAACGCTCGGGCATCGTGTAGTGCAGCCCGTGGTGGACGGCCACACCGGCCTCCACCAAGCGGCGGGGCAACCCCACCTGCTCCCAGGCAAGCCGGAGCGGCCGCGGGCCGGGAGCCCACCCCCGCACCGTCGAGCGAGGCGCGCGGTCCCGCCACCGGGCCGTGTCGCCGCGCCGCGCGACGAGGGTCGGGGCCACGTCGTCACGCCGGTCGAGCGCGGCGGCCAACGCCAGCGCGTACTGGCCCGCACCGGCCGCCCGCACCGGGATCGCCGTGACGTCGAGCGACACGGCGAGGGGGTCGACGCTCATACGAGCCTCCCCCACAGCTCGAGATGCGCCACCGCGGCCGCCTCCCAGCTCCGCGTGGCGGCAAAGGACGCTCCCCTCGAGCGCAGCGACGCCGCCAGCCCGGCGTCGGCCACCACCGACACCAGCGCGCTCGCGATGGCGTCGGTGTCGGCCGGGTCGACCAGGAGCGCCGGCGGCGCGGCGTCGGACTCGGTGACGCTCGGGACGGCGGTGCTGGCCACCACCGGGGTGCCCGATGCCATGGCCTCGAGGGGTGGCAGACCGTAGCCCTCGGCCACCGGGACGTAGACGAACGCGACCGCCCCTGCATACAGCGCCGACAGCGCCGCGTCCTCAACGTGGCCGACCGCCACCACCCCGTCGGAGTCGAGCTCGGCCAGGCCCACATCGCCCCATCCGAGCGGGCCGGCCACCACCAACGGAAGCGTCCCCAGCCCGCCGGCACGGGCCAACTCGTACGCCTGGACGAGGCGGCGCAGGTTCTTGCGGGGCTCGAGCGTGGACACCGCCAGCAGGTAGGGGCCGTCCACGCCCGAGGCGAGCAGGATGTCCCGCGCGCCGGCGTGGTCGGGAGCCAGGAGGTGGTCCGCGCCCTCCCGGATGACCACCACCGAGGATGGCCGCGCCCCGGCCGCCGTCAGCTCTCCGGCCACCGCCTCCGACGGCACGACGAAGGCGTCGGCCCGGCGCAGCGCCCGTCGCAGCGCCCGCTCGTGCCACCGCCGGCCGCGGGCGGTCGTGGCGTCGGGGTGGGACCGCCAGGCGAGGTCGTGCACCATCACCACCAGCCGTGCGCCCCCGCGGCCGACGGGCGGTGCGGCGAGGGACACGCTGTGCACGACGTCGAAGCCGGGTGGCGCGGCCGCCAGCCCGAGGCCCCAGGCGCGGGTGAGCAGGCGCGACGGCAGCCGGGAGGTCAGGACGGGGCGACCGGTGCCCGCGAGCGGGTCGGGCCTCGCGGCGCTGGCGTAGAGGGTGACGGCGAGCGGTTCGCCGAGGCTGCGCTCATGGGCGGCCAGTCCGGCGAGCAACCCGCGGGCGTAGGTCCCGATGCCTCCCGGCACCCGGCGGCGGAGCTGCTCGACCGCCACGAGCACCGAGGGCCGGCCGGGCCCGCTCACCGCCGCGACACCCCCGGCCGGCTCTGCTCCGTCGCAGCGTCGCGGTACAG
>DAIUEV010000007.1:0-79655 GCA_036844945.1 Acidimicrobiales bacterium | reverse complement strand
GCCGGCAGTTCCGTCGGCCACGTCATCGGTGGTCAATCGGTGGATCGAGGCTTAGGCCCACGTGAACCAGATGCTACCCACCAAGGTCTGGCGAGATCCGCGGCGACGTCGAGCGCGTCCGACCCCGTCCCACCACTAAGCGATCGGCGGGTGGACGACTTCGTTCGTGAAGTCGAGAAACTCTGGAGGTTCATGGAAGCGGTGGACAGCCGCGAGCCTCGAGTCCGTACGGCTTCCCTCCCAGCTTCGAGAGAGAGTTGGGACACCGTGCCAAAGCGACATGGCGACGAGTCCCGTGAGAAGCGCCGCTTGTTCGGGACAGACTGATGCCGCGGGACCCGCCTCGAACGAGATTCGGTTCTTCCAGCCGGTCCTCGCGCCGTCCGAGGTGAGCGTCCTCGTTGATCGAACGGGGACTGCTCTCCGACCGGAGTCCGAGCCGGATCCTGCGCGGTCAGGGAACCCGGCGAGAAGGGCACGAGCCCGGCAGAACAGGTGCTCTCCACACGCGACGTCAACGAGCTGACAAGCCGAGCCAGTGGGGGTCGGGCGAGTCGGCCGCCATGTTTTCCACCAAACGACGCTCACGCGCCCAAACGATCGTTTACAGTGGCCATCACGGGCACGGCTTCGGCCCCCGCCCGATTGCGTCATCCTGGGGCGGGGGGCAGAAGGAGTGTTGTGCTGGCCGTCTCGGATCGTCCTGGAGCGTGTGACGCGGCCCGCGCCCGCTTCCCGGACCGGGAGCCGGCACTTCGCTTCGAGGACGTGGTCCACCGCTACGGCAGTCACCTGGCCCTCGATGGCCTCGGGCTCGAGGTGGCCCGAGGGGAGACTTTGGCCCTGCTCGGCCCGAACGGAGCCGGCAAGTCGACCACCATCTCCCTCCTGCTCGGGCTTCTGCGCCCTTCCTCGGGCACCGTCGAGGTGCTGGGGACCACGCCCAGGCGTGCGGTCGCCGAGGGTCGCGTCGGGGCGATGCTCCAGACCGGAGCCGGCAGCGGTCTCCCGCCCGGGGTGAGGGTGGAGGCGGCGCTCCGGCTCGTGCAGCGCCTCTACCGCCGCCCGGCCCCCTTCGACCTTACGGTGCAGCGGGCCGGCATCGGCGGGCTCCTCAGCCGCCCGACCCACCAGCTCTCGGGCGGCCAGGCCCAACGGGTGCGTTTTGCCGTCGCCATTGCCGGGGACCCCGAGCTGGTCTTCCTCGACGAGCCGACCGCAGCCATGGACGTGGAGGGCAAGCGCGTCTTCTGGCGGATGATCCGCCAGTTCGGGGAGGAGGGGCGCACGATCGTCTTCGCGACCCACCACCTCCAAGAGGCAGATCAGTTCGCCGATCGGGTGGCAGTGATCAACCGTGGGCGGGTGGTGGCCGACGGCCCCGGGGCCACCCTCAAGGCTGCGATCGCGGCGCGCCGGGTCCGCTTTGTCTGCGACCACGCTGACCGGCGCGATTTTGACAGCCTGCAGGGAGTCACCGACGTCGAGGTGCACGGAACCGGGGTGAGCATGGAGTCGCTCGACGCCGACGCGACCGTGACCGACCTCGTGCGTCGGAAGATCCCCTTCCGGGACCTCGAGGTCGTCCCGGCTGGGATGGAAGAGGCGTTCGTCGCCCTCATTGCGGAGGACACACCACCGCGCCACGCCATCGGGGCGCCATGAGCGGGCTCCTCGCCTTCACCCGTTTCGAGGTCGGACGGCTCGTCCGGAGCTGGAAGTTCCTCGTGATCACGATCGGCTTCCCGGTCGTCTTCTACATGCTGTTCGTGGGCAACCACCGTCCCGGCAAGATCGTCGACGGCGCGGTGGCGTGGAGGTCGTACCTACTTGTCACCATGTGCTCGTTCGGTTCGCTGGTCGCGGCGCTGAGCGCCGGTGGGGCCCGCCTCTCCTCCGAACGTGCGGCAGGCTGGTCCCGCCAGCTCCGGGTCACCCCGTTGCCCGGTTGGTCCTATCTCGTCACGAAGGTCGTGGCAACGATGCTGGTCGTTCTTCCCGAGCTCCTGCTCGTGGAGGTCGTGGGCGTCGCGTTCGGCGGTGTCCACCTCTCGGTCGCCGACTGGTTCGGTCTCACCGCGTTGCTTTGGGTCGCCGCCCTTCCCTTTGCGGTACTCGGGATCTTTATCGGATGGACAGTCCATGCCGAGACGGCCTTCCCGGTCGTGGTCGGCCTCATGTTCGTGCTCGGCTACTTCGGCGGACTGTTCTCTCCCGTCGAAAGCATGCCCAAGGCACTCCAGGTCGTCGCGCACCTTCTGCCGAGCTTCCACGGTGCCGCCCTCGGTATCTCCCTCCTCGACGGCCGCGGCTTTGGCTTCTCACATTGGCTCGTCTTGGGCGCCTATGGGATCGCGCTCAGTCTGGTCCTGCTGATCCGGCATCGAATCGAAGAGACGCGCGGGATCTCGTAGCCGAGCGCCGTATCCAACCGCAGGGCGAGAGTCTCTCGAGGCGTCGGTCGGTGGCCGACAGGCACTTCGGTTTCGCGACCTGAACGCGCATCAGGGAAGAGCGGCCACGATAGCGCTCAACCCGCGTTCGGCGACCCTCGACCGGCTTTTGAGGCCGCGTCATTGACATCTTCGACTGACGAGGTCGCGGCGTGAATCCGCCCGAACAGGACAAAGCGCGAACGGGCACTGCGGTCCCCGCGTCTCCAAGACGGCTGTGGGTGTGTACCTCGCCCTCCCAAATCCTTCGAACGGGTACTGTGTGTCCCGCACACTACGGGGGGTGAGCATGGCCAAGCGCGTAAGCCGTCATGGCGAAGATGGTCTTGGGCGCCATTCGCCCCCGACTCGGCGTCGGACAACTGACGGGGCCGTGGAGGCTGAGACTGGCCGCCCTCGCACTCATCCTGCGCTCACGTTGACGGGCGCCGGCGCGCTGGCCACGACCGGGTTATTTGGTTTTGGGATGCTCACCGCGTCGGAGGCCGGAGCGGTGTCCGGGCACGCAGGCACCCAAGCCGGGTCTGGAGACACGGCCAACGGCGTCGCCTTCTCAGAGAGCCAGAACGCCGGCAATGAGCTGATTGCCGCCAACCCGGCCTTCACCACCTCGGACGAAACGACCTGCAGCGCTCCCTTCGGGATCGGCGCCAAGACGACCACACTGACCACGCAAGCGGTTGGGATCCAGTGGAAGGTCCTGCAAGGGCTCATTGAGTTCAGGGGCCAACTCACGTCGAGCCAACCATTTCCTCCATTCGCTTCTTGCGGTGTCGCCGGCCAGACGATCACCTTCACGTTGAGTTCCGGTTTCGGGAAGTCCTGCCAAGCAATCACGGACCCCAACGGCGTCGCACAGTGCAATGTCACGTTGGTTCCGCTGAGCCTTCTGTTCTGGATGCGCAGCTACACCGCGAATTTTGAGGGAACAAGCTCCTACGAGTCATCCGATGCGTCAGGGACCGTACAAGTCGAACTCCACTGACCCTGAAATTCGGTAGGGCGGCCTTTGATCGATGTATCGGTCTCGATCGCCATCGCGAGGCCGAAAGCCGTAGAGGTTCCCATCGAGGTCGCCGGTGGGCAGTTTTGGGATGATCGCGTCCTCGCGGTCTCATTTTCGGCCGGAGTCTCGCGGGTGGCTCTCAGCTAACGTGGAAGGCTCATTGCGAGCGTTCGGGGCTTGTAGGTGACCAAATCCAAACGCAGAGGTTCCAGAGACACGGGGGCCCAGGCGGGGGACCCCGTTTCCAGTCAGGAGGCGGTGGAACCTGAACCGCTCAGGTTTACCGCCACCGTTTCCGATGAGCAGATGTACACCTGGGAAAGCCAGGCGCTCCAGTATCCGCAGACTGGCCCACAGGGGATCTCATATTTTCGCGGGGAGTTGAACGCGGAGTTGTACGTCGATTGCCTTCTGTATCGGGACGAGGCTGGGGAGCTTGTCGGCATCCTCAACCGCTATCCGACAGCCTTCCCGCCGCACGAACGGGAAGGCGACCAAAACATCTGGGTCCGCCCGGACCGTCGACGACAAGGTATCGGCACCGCTTTGTCAAGGGAAGCGACCATTCGTTGGCCGTCAGGGTTGTTCCGGGGAGAGCTTCCACCGGACCGTGGCGAACCGAAGTTGACCGAAACTGGGGCCCGGTGGCTCGAAGGGATGTTCGAGAAGAGAAGCGTCGGGCACGTGTTCCCGACCCCGCCCGACGTCGTCTACGACGCGTGGTTGGACGCCGAGGGAATGCGCGAATGGATGTGCCCGCGACCGGCGGTCCCAACACATATCGAGATCGATCCCCAGGTCGACGGCCACTACCGGATTGATATCGACAACGAAGGCGTCGCGCTCAGCGTCACCGGGCGCTATGTCGCCTTCGAGCGACCCCGCGGACTGGTGTTCACCTGGCACTGCACGGCCTGGGATTCGTCAGCACCCGAGACCGTGGTCATTGTCCAGTTGGAGCCCCGCGACGAGGGGCTGACCCTCATGACCATCCGCCACCTCATGTTGGCAGAAGAACTTCAAGACGAGTACATGGCCGGTTGGGGGTGCATCGCCGCGCAGCTTGAGGAGCGGCTAGCCCAACGCTGAGCGCTGACCAATCGGGCGTCGTGCCGGTGTCGCTGTTGCCCTCGACCTCCGGCGCAAGGTCTTGACGTTGATTCGATGCTTCGAGGCGGACCAAGGCGATGCTCCTGTCACCCAAGAACAGAATCTGAGTCTGCCGTGACCCATGGGCGAGGGCTGCAAATCGTGGATGTATTGAGCCGGCGGTGGGGAGCGGTGTGCATGCTTGGCAGCGGCACCACAGTGTGGGCTGATGTCCGGGTACGGCGGCGCCTACCGTTCATCTGGTCCGGAGTAACCGCGAGTAACGGGAACCCAGCTCTACAACTCCGTCGCCAGACCGGTGAACTTCGCAAGCCGCCTCCACACACGCACTAGGACGCGGCACCGATCAGCGCGGCGAGGTCGATCAGACGGCTTGAATAGCCCGTCTCGTTGTCATACCAGCCGAGCACCTTGACCAGGTGGCCGCTCACCATCGTGAGCCCCGAGTCAAAGATGCACGAGGCGGTCGATCCCACGATGTCGCTCGAGACGAGCGGCTCGGTCGAATACGCGAGCACCGACCTCAACATCGTCTCAGCCGCCTCGGCGTAGGCCGCATTGACGGCCTCGATGCTCGCGGCCTCCCTCACGACCGCGACCAGGTCGGTGATGGAACCGTCGGCCACCGGCACGCGGAGGGCGAGGCCGTCAAGGTGTCCGGCGACGGCGGGGAGCACGGCCCCGGTCGCCCGGGCGGCCCCGGTCGTGGTCGGCACGATGTTGATGGCGGCCGCGCGGGCGCGCCGCTCGTCCTTATGCAATGCGTCCACGAGGCTCTGGTCGCCCGTGTAGGCGTGCACAGTCGACATCAGGCCTTCCTCGATGCCGAATGCGTCGTCAAGCACCTTGGCCAGCACGGCCAGGCAGTTGGTGGTGCAGGACGCATTGGACACGACGATGTGGCGACCGGGGTCGAACGTGGCGTCGTTCACCCCGAGGACGAACGTGGCGTCCACGCCCTTCGCCGGCGCCGAAACGATCACCCGGCGCGCCCCTGCGGCGACATGTCCGGACGCCTGCTCCCGGTTGGTCAGGTGGCCGGTCGACTCGATGACGACGTCGACAGCGAGCTCCTTCCAGGGCAGGTCACTCGGGTCCCGTTCGGCGAAGAAGCGGACTGGCGTGCCATCCACCGTGACGACGTCGCCAGCCACCGAGACGTCGCCCGCGAACCGGCCATGCACCGAGTCGCAGGAGAACAACCGCGCCAAGGGTGAAGGTTCGGCGAGATCGTTTACGGCGACCACGTCGACACGTCCGCCGGTCCGGCGGTCGAAGGCGCTTCGGAGCGCCGCCCGGCCCGTGCGGCCAAATCCGTTGATCGCGACCCGAACTCCCATCGATTCCTTCCTTTCGTTGCGCATGAGCACGCGGCGGCGGCCGCTCCTCCGTTGACCAACGTTGACCGCGGAGTTGCGCGGTCGGTAGGGGCGAAGGTCACCGACCCGACCGCGCGCCGCAGGTTCGGCTCCGCTTGGGGACCTTCGCCTCTGGCGAGCGGTGGATTGGCGGGCGCACGCTGTTACCAGCAACACACGACGCGACGAGGACGATGATGAAGGCACTCGTGTACCACGGACCCGGCGACAAGGCGTGGGAGGAGGTGCCCGATCCCAAGCTTCTCGACGACACCGACGCCATCGTTCGGGTCGATACCACGACCATCTGTGGCACCGATCTGCACATCCTGAAAGGGGACGTGCCGGAGGTGACCCCGGGAAGAATCCTGGGACACGAGGCGGTGGGCACGGTGGAGGCCGTCGGCTCGGGTGTCAAGAACCTCGGGATCGGCGACCGAGTCCTCGTTTCGTGCATCTCGGCCTGCGGTCGATGCCGGTTCTGTCGCGAGGGCCGATACGGCCAGTGCATCGGTGGCGGTGGTTGGATCCTCGGCCACCTGGTCGACGGCACCCAGGCGGAGCGGGTGAGGGTCCCATTCGCCGACACCTCGACCTACGTCGTCCCCGAAGGGGTGAGCGATGAGGAGATCGTGATGCTGGCCGACATCCTCCCGACTGGATATGAGGTCGGCGTCCTGAACGGCCAGGTCCGTCCGGGCGACACGGTCGCCGTCGTCGGGGTCGGCCCGATCGGCTTGGCCGCCATCGTCGGTACGAAGTTGTTCTCGCCGAGCCGTGTTGTCGCGGTCGACCTTGCCGACACGAGGCTCGACGCCGCGAAGCGCTTCGGCGCCGATGTGATCGTCAACAACGGCCGCGAGGACGTCGTCTCCATCATCAAGGGACTGACCGATGGGTTGGGTGCCGACGTCGTCATCGAGGCGGTGGGGGTACCCGAGAGCTTCGAGCTCTGCACCGAGCTCGTCCGGCCCGGCGGACGGGTTGCCAACATCGGGGTGCACGGCAAGTCGGCCACCCTCCACCTCGAGACGCTCTGGATCAAGGACGTCACGGTCACCACGGGCCTTGTCGATACGTACTCCACCCCGACGTTGCTGCGCCTCGTGGCCGGCCACCAGATCGACGCCGACCAGTTCGCCACCCACCACTTCGGGCTGGATCAGTTCGAGGAGGCGTATGACGTCTTCGCCCGCGCCGCCGACACCGGGTCCCTCAAGGTCGTGCTCACCCGCTGAGCTGTGGGTCATCTCGAGGGCGGCATCAGCGCGTGCCGCTCAGCCCCAAGGAGTACGGAGCCCTCCTAGGCACGCTCCGATCGACCGATGTGCAGCGAGGCGCGCACTACGGCCCTCCGAGGGGCCGCTCCCTCGGCCCCGTCATGGCCACCCCCGTTACGACGACAGGTGCCGGACGTCGTCACCGACCGGGCTGTCCCACGCGACGCGGATTCGGGCGTCGACGACCAGTGGACCGTCGGGAGTGGCGATCACCGGGTTGCAGTCGGCCTCGGCCAACTCGGGGAGATCCTCGGCGAGGCGTCCCAAACGCAGCACAAGATCAATGAGTCCCCGGACGTCCGTGGGCTCGCTGCCGCGATAGCCGGTCAGAAGCGGTGCCGCCCGCAAGCCGAGCACCATCTCTTCGGCGTCACGGTCAGTGAGGGGCACGAGACGCACCACGTGGTCGCCCAGCAGCTCGGCGGCGGTGCCTCCCAGTCCGAAGAGCACCTGGGCGCCGAAGGATGGGTCGCGGGCGAACCCGGCGATCGTCTCGACACCGCTCGCGGCCATGGGCTGGAGGATGGCGCCCGACATGTCGGGGCCGATCGCCTCGCGCATGGCATCGAACGCGGCCACTACTGCGGACTCGTCCTCGAGATCGAGGCGGACACCGCCGCGCTCGGTCTTGTGCACGATCTTCATTCCGTCCGCCTTGAGCGCCACCGGGAAGCCGATGGCCCTGGCGGCCTCGGCCGCGGCGCCGCCGGAGCTGACCCGCAAGGTGGTGACCGTGGGGATGCCGTAGGCCGACAGGACCGCCATCGCTCGCTCCCCGGTGAGCCAGCTGCCCGCGTCCGGCGCGGCGTTCCGATCCGCGTCTTCGAACTCGTCGGCCACCAACCGGCGGGCCCCATTGGGGTCGGTCCGTGGGAGCTCGGGGACAGCGCCGGGTGGTGAGGCCCGCCAGCTCCCATAGTGGACCGCTCCCGCCAGCGCTCGCACCGCGGTCTCCGGGTAGGTGAAACAGGGGACGGGTCGTCCCGCCTCCCGGAGTGGTGCCGAGGCCTCCCAGGGAGCAAGGAAGGCGGCCACAACCGGTACGCCGGCAGCCCCGTCGGTCCGGTTGACGACGGTGGCCACCGCCACTGCGACGTCGTGTGCCTCGGTGACGAGCGGTGGGGTGAAGATGACCACGACGGCGTCGGCCTCCCCGCTGGAACCCAGTCGCTCGACGACCTGGCCGAACTGCTCGGCGGTGGCAGAGGCGATGAGGTCGACCGGGTTGCTGACCCCGGCCCCCGGGGTGAGCAACCGCGCGAGCTCCGCCTGAAGTCCCGCCGAAAGCTCGGGGACCAGCAGGTTTCGGGCCGCGCAAGCGTCCGCCGCCAGCACGCCCGGTCCACCGGCGTTCGACACGATGGCGACTCGACGGCCGGCGGGTAGCGGCTGGTGGGCCAGTACCTCCGCCACATCGAACAGCTCCTCGATGGTGTCCACCCGCACCACGCCGGTCTGGTGACACAGTGCTTCGACGGCCTGGTCCGAACTCGCCATGGCGGCCGTGTGCGAGGAGGCGGCCCGGGTCCCGGCCCTCGATCGGCCGGCCTTGACCGCAACGATCGGCTTGGACGCGCTGACGCGGCGCGCGATGCGGTGGAACTTGCGGGGGTTCCCGAAGGACTCGAGATACAGCAGGATCACGTTGGTGGCCTCGTCCTGTTCCCACCAGGTCAGGAGGTCGTTCCCGCTGACGTCGCCTTTGTTGCCCATTGAGACGAAGCTCGAAACGCCGATGCCGCGGGCGCGCGCTTCTCCGAGGATGGCGATGCCGAGGCCACCGGACTGGGAAGCGAATCCGAGAGTGCCTCGGGTCGGGAGGTCGGCCGAGAAGGTGGCGTTCATCGACACGTCGGGGTCGGTGTTGATGACGCCAAAGCAGTTGGGCCCGACAATCCGCATGCCATTGGCGTGGGCCAGTCGCACGACCTCGCGCTGCAGGCGGGTCCCGTCGGGGCCAGTCTCCGCGAAGCCCGCTGTCACCACGACGAGGGCCGACACTCCACGGCGGCCGCAGGACTCCACGACATCGAGGACCTGGGGGGCGGGTACTGCGATGACGGCGAGATCGACCGCGACGGGCAGTTCGTCCACCGACGGCCAGCAGGGGATCGAGACCACGGAGCGGGCATTCGGATTGACGGGGTACAGGGGGCCCTGGAACCCGGACTCGATCAGATTGACGACGATCTCGTGCCCGATCCCACCGGGCTGCCGCCCGGCTCCGACGACTGCGATCGAACTGGGTTCGAGGAGCCGGGCCATCGATCGCACGACGGCGAGCCGGTCACGCTCGTCAGCGGCTGCGACGGCGGCTGGCGATGGCGAGATGTCCATGACGACGTCGACCTCCCCGGCGGCGTCGCTCATGCGGGGCGCAAAGCCAACGTGACGGAAGACGTCGCGCATGGCTCGGTTCTCCGACAGGGTCACGGCGACGAAGCGCCGGATGCCGTTGGTGAGGGCGAGCGCGGCCAGGTGCTCGAGCAGCAGGGTCGCGATCCCGAGCCCCTGGAAGGCGTCGTCGACCAGGAAGGCGACCTCGGCCTCGTCCTCGCCCGGGTCCCGGTCGTACTGGGCGACTGCGATCAGCTGTCCTCCCCGCTCGGCCACCAGCGCCATGTGGTCCGGCTCAGTGTGGGCGACCAGCCGCTCCACCTCGGCCTCGCTGAGGGTGGGATGAGGTGCGAAGAACCGCAACCGGACGCTCTCGGCCGAGAGACGGCCGTGTAGGGCCACGATCGCCGGCCCGTCGTCCGGCTGCACGAGGCGGATCCGGGCGGTCGACCCGTCACGCAACAGCACGTCGAAGTCCCCTCCAGCCGGTCGCACAGGCGCGTCGGGTCGCTCTCGCATCCCCCTACCATGCCTTGCTCACGATTGGCGCTCTAGGGGCGAAGGTCCTCCGGAGTCCCTGCTCGAGGAATTGGGGGGTCCGATCCGCTCGTGCTCGGGACCCGTGGCCGCAGAGCCTTCGGTTACTCTGAGCGCGACCAGGACCTACGTCGCCGCGCAAACGCGGTGACTCCACGTGGGAGCGGCCGAAGGAGAGAGATGGGAAACCTCGACGGCAAAGTCGCGTTCATCACCGGAGCTGCCCGCGGCCAAGGCCGCAGTCATGCCGTCCGGCTGGCCGAAGAGGGGGCCGACATCATTGCCGTCGACATCTGTCGGCAGCTGCAAGCCGTTGGCTACCCGATGTCAAGCCCCGAGGACCTCGAGCAGACTGTCAAGGAAGTCGAGGCGCTCGGTCGACGAATCGTCGCACGCGAGGTGGACGTGCGGGACGTCGAGGCACTAAGGCAGGCGTTCGACGAAGGTGTGGCCGAGCTCGGGCCGGCCGACATCGTCCTCGCGAACGCCGGCATCGGTCCGGGCGGAATGGCCTCGGAAGAACAACAGTGGGAAGAGGTGATCGGGGTCAACCTCACCGGGGTGTGGAACACCGGCCGGGTCGCCATCCCATCGATGATCGAGCGGGCGAAGGGGGGAGCGATCGTTCTGACCAGTTCGACCGGAGGACTGGTCGGGCCGGGTGTCGGGGCGGCCGGGATGTTGGGATACACCGCCGCCAAGCACGGGGTCATCGGTCTCATGCGGTCCTGGGCCAACTACCTGGCACCCCACTTCATTCGCGTCAACAGCGTCGCCCCCACCACGGTCCGCACGCCGATGGCAGGGAACGGGAACGTCAAGGCCATTCTCGAGCATGCTCCCGAACTGGCGAATGCGCTACAGAACGCCATGCCAGTCGAGGCGGTCGACGCCGTCGACGTGTCGAACGCCATCGTGTGGCTCGTGTCCGACGATGCGCGCTACGTCACCGGGACCGTTATCCCGGTCGACGCTGGGAACGTCAATCGGCGATAACTCCGGCGGCCACCTCCGTCGCTCGGCCGTCAAGAGGAAACTCCTCGGGGCGATGGGTCCCGCTCGCACCATCGGTCGGCGGCTCCGTGAAGTGTCGGGCTCCTGAGGCTTCGCACAAGAATCGGCGCATGTGGCCCCGTCACGAAGGGAAGAGGGCCTTCTCATTCGGCACACCCGGGGAGATGCGGACCCGGCTCACGAACCTGGCCCTTGACGGGGTCAAGGTGGCCACCGCCGGGCTCCTCCAGCAGGACTACGTCGACGAAGGCGAGGCGGTCGAGAAGGTCGGTGAGGTCCAGTACCTCCTTGGCGACGGTGGTCGACCCGTGGCCCGGGTGGAGATCACCCGAGTCGAGGTCCTCGCCTTCTCGGAGGTGCCCTGGGAGTTCGCCGACGCCGAAGGCGAGGGGTTCCGGTCGGTCGAACACTGGCGGAATGGTCACGTCAGCTACTACGCGCGGGAGGGGATCGCCGTGACCGACGACACCGAGATGGTCTGCGTGTGGTTCCGCGTGCTGGGATCGGAGGAGGGGAGTGCCCGTTGAGATCGGTCCGACCATGACCCGGTGCAGCATGGAAGCCCGCCGGGTGATGAAGCGGGCGACCGCGGACCCCTGGCGGGAGGGTTGTTAGCCTGGTTTCGTGGGTGATGCGCCAACTTCGTCGACTCGGCTCGAGCGCATCGCGACACGCCAGCGGGGGCAGAAGTGGAAGAACCCGCCGTTGCGCATCGAGATGTCCGAGTGCATCAACTGCGACGCGTGCCTCCGGCACTGCCCGCCCCAGTTCGGGGCGATCTTCAACCACGGGATCGACGTCATCATCGTCCCGGAGCTGTGCTCGGGCTGCGACAAGTGCCTCGATCCGTGCCCGGTGAACTGCATCTATCCGGACCCGGACTGGTCGCCCTCCCCTGAAGACTGGTGGCAGGAGCCGCTCGGGCGAGGGGACCGCTACGCCCGGTCGTAGGCGGGGGGGAGGGTCCAACCGGGCACCGGCAACCGTGGTTTCGTCCCACACCGGGTCGTGTCGATAGGCTCTCTCCCAGTCGGACCAGGGGGGCCGGTCTGAGTGAGATCGGGGCCTCCCGCAATAGAAGGTGAAGCCGCGGATGCCCGATCCGAAGAAAGCCCGTCCTCCGTTCGCCCCCTGGGACCGGAGAGAACTGCCAGGGTCGTTTTCGGTCGAGGAGACCGCCCGGCGGGTGGGCAACTACAAGTGGGTCGAGATGCGCCTCTTCGAAGCCCTCGGCGGCTGGGTCGCCACGGTCCCCGAGTTGGACGTCAAGATGCGCCTCGGGACCCACTGCTACAAGCACGCCTGGCACTCCGAGCTCTGGCACAAGCGCCTCCCGGAGCTGCGGGAGATGAACCCCGATCGGCTGACCCTGCCCGCGAACGAGGCCATGGTCGAGTTCATTGACGCCATGACAGCGCCCGAGGGCGAAGACAAGACCCTGGAGAAGCTCGTCGGCGTGTACCGCGTGCTGATCCCACGAAAGATCGCGGCCTACACCTACCATCTGAACAACACCTCGACCATCACCGACGCACCGACCATCCGGTCGCTCAAGCTGGCTCTCAACGACGAGTTCGAGGACTGGCGTGACGGCGAGATGCTGATCCAGTCGATGATCGAGAGCGAGGACGATGTCCGCCGGGCAGCCGACCGTCAGGCCGAGCTGGAGGCGATCATGGTCCGTGCCGGAGGGATCGCTGGGCCCGGTTCGATCGGAACCGAAGAAGTGCCGAGTGCAGTGGAGGCGAGCGTATGAAGCGTCATCTGACGGTCGAGGACCTGGCCCGGGACGGCCGGTTCGTCCGGGTCAACTTTGAGGACCGGATGAACGACCCCCGTAACCTCGGCGGCCCCGGCGCCTACGGCGGGGATGCGGCCGACCAGGCCGACGACGGGGAACGGAACGCCCGACGCGGCCTCGGTCGGATGGTCCCGGAGGCGGCCAACGCCCCCGAGGCAGCCCGATCGCTGATGCACGGGATCTTCGTGGGGGAGATCCAGGCGCTCGAGGGTGCCGGGCGCACCTGCTACGACTTCGACACTGGTGACCAGCCCGATGAGGTTCCCTACGCGCTGAAGCTGGACATGGCCAGGCAGTGCTGGGACGAGTCCCGTCATTGCGAGATCTCGGTCAAGCTGACCGAGGCGATGGGGACCGAGATCGGCGAGTTCGGCGAGTCCCCGTTCCTCTTCCAGGCCGCCTGCAACCCCGACGCGCTCCTCCGCCTGGCCGGTGTCAACCGGGCGCTCGAGGGCCTTGCGATCGACGTGTTCCACACGATGCGCGAGTTCGGCGACAAATCGGGGGACCCCGTGCTCGAGTTCTGCGAGGACTGGATGCTCGCCGACGAGGTCACCCACGTGAAGATGGGTTCGGACTGGATGCGCAAGCTGACGGTCGACGACCCGGAGCGCCGGGCCCGGGCCCTCGAATTCCAGTCGGTGGTGGACAAGCTCTTCTCGCTGGGCGGCGGACGGAGCGACGACGAGGACAGCCCGATCCAGCTGGCCCGCCGCTTCCGTCAGATGGCCGGGTTCACGGACGAGGAGATCGATCAGATCGCGGACGTGTCACGCGAGGCGCGCCAAGAGGCAGACGAGCGCATCGCGACCCGACAGGCCACGGCTGCGGCCAGCTGATCGCCGCTCGCCCAACGGCTCGCGAGGAATCCGGCTCCCCCGTGGGCAAGGTCACGGTCACACCCGAGGAGTTCACGCTCGTCCTCTTCGAGATCGATCGGATCAAAGACCGGGCCGCCGAGATCGCCACGGTGGCCGGGCTGGAGGGCGACGTCCATCTCGAGATTGACGAGAGCAACCCCCTCGGTCGGCTCCGGGTCGTCTCGGTGGACCCCATCGAGCTGTTCGCCCAGGGCGGCGCCTTCGAGGATCCGAGACGGCTGCGCCACCTCTCTGATCGGAACCTGTCCGAGGCATTGGCGCGGCTGCTCTTCCGGGTGAAGGACCGCCTGGACCCGGGGTTTGCCGACGCCCCCGAGGACGAGAAGCTCAGCCTGGCCCAGCAGAACATCTGGGACGTCTACTGCCTCGGCCGGGTGGCCGCCGCCGGGTACGACGTGGCCAAGCCCCGCTGGCACTACCACTTCCGCATGCGGCACGGCTTCACCGACGTGTCCGACGCCGCTTTCGAGCGAGTGTGGACGTCCGATGGGCTCACCTGGGCCGACCTCGATGCGATCTGCGAGGAGACCGAGCGCGCCCGGACGGTCTAGTGGTCAGGCCAAGTCGTGGGCCGAGATGCCTTCGAATAGCTCGATGTCCGGTCGGCTCGCCAGCAGCCCCTCACACGAGTGCGCCATCTCGACCATGTCGTCGGAGTCGAAGTGGGCCCGCTGGGCAGCCGGAGTCTCCCACTTCTCGATGACGAGGTAGCGCCCAGGTTCGGTGACCGATCCGCACAGGTCGATGTTGCGGCACCCCTGATGATTGCGCGACAGCACGACGTACTTCGAGAGGACGGCCATCAGGTGATCGGCGGCCCCGTCGTCGGCCGCCCGGGCGTCGAAGACCATGGTGACGATGGTCAGTTCGAGTCCCTGGTCGCCGGACGGCATCGCCAGGACGCTACGCCGCTCGAAGCCCTCGCACGAGCCCGCGCTGCGGAGGACCAGAGGACCGACCGCTCCGATCCCTCGTGGCGATCGGCGAGATCCGGGGCGGGGACGGTCGTGCCCATCGTCGCGTCCTCCGGACGCCGTTTCCGATCCATCCGATGCAGACTGTCGCCCTGATCGGCGATCGACGCTCCGCTGGTGGGGGTCCAACTTCGATGTTCAAGGTGATGATGCTTCTCAAGCGCAAGGCCGGCCTGTCGCTCGAGGAGTTCATTGAGCGCTACGAAAACGAGCACGTGCCGTTTGTCGAGCAGTACGCCTCGGCGATCACCCACTACTCGAGGCACTACCTGCACCCTGGGTCCCATGTGATCTTCGGCGACCGGGTCGAAGAGCCCGAGTACGACGTGATCACCGAGCTCTGGTACAAAGACCGGGCAGCGTTCGAGCACCAGCAGGAGGGTCTGCGGGGGCGCCCGGAGGCCATCGCCTCGGTGGCCGCCGACGAAGAGAAGATCTTCGACCGCTCGAAGAGCCGGACGGTGTACGTCGAGGATCACATATCGGATCTCGGAGCCGACGTGGGAGACAGTCTGCAAGGGGCGGTGCGGCGGCTTCAGGACAAGGACGAGATCATCGATCTCGTCCACCGCTACTCGCTGCTCGTCGACCACAAGCGCCCGGACGAGCTCATGGAGCTTTTCACCGAGGACTGCACCGTGGACTACGGACCGGGGATCGGGCCGCCGTCGCGAGGTCGGGTGGCGCTGCGGGCCATGTTCGACGGGGGACGGGAGCCCACCAGCGCGAGGCCTGGGTTCGCGGCCACCAGTCACCACAACGCGAACGTGCTCGTCACCTTCGAATCGGCGGAACGGGCCAGAGTTCTGACCTCAGTCTACGCGTGGCATCGGACGACGGGCGACGCGACGCCGCGGATATGGGGGTACTACCACGACGTGGTGGTGCGCACGCCCGATGGTTGGCGGATCTCGGAGCGTCAGCTCCGCGTGGCCGGCGCCGAAGACTGGCCGATCGACTGGCTGCCGCTCTGAACGCCCAGGGCGGGTTCGCCGAGCTCAGCCGGAAGTCTGCTCAGGCGGGCGCGCCGAGCTCAGGTGGGGGAGCTCGTTGAGGGTCTCGACCGATCGGACACCGCCGGTCGACACGAGCACCCTGTGAAGCGAGGTGTAGCGGGGTTCGAACCAGAGCAGTCGGGAGGTTCCGATCACTGCGCCGAGGTACGCGTTGATGATCGCTCCGTGGCAGATCACCGCCACTGTCTGCCCCCGGTGGGTGGCCGCGATTCCGTCGAGTGTGGCGACGGCAATCCGTCGGAAGTCCTCGGGGTCGATCGTCGAGCCGAGCTCGTCCCAGCGTCCCTCGACCATCGCTCGGAACCGCGGATCGCGGGTGGCGCGCATCTCCTCCATGGGGATGTAGCTGTTGGACCCCGCATCGAATTCGGCCAGAGACATGACCACTTCGGCCTCCCGCCCGAGCCGTTTGGCAACCGGGGCGGTCGTCTGGCGGGCCCGAAGCAGGGGGCTGGTGACGAGATGGTCGATGCGCTCGTGGTCGGCGAGCCAGTCGGCCAGCCGCCGCGCCTGGTCGTGGCCTGTGGCGGTCAGCGGGGGATCGGCGACCCCCGACTCGAGCTCGACGCGCTCGGTCTCGCCGTGGCGGATTAGAAGCAGCAGCACCGGGGGCAACCTAACCGCGGCCGGTTACCAGGTGATCCGGAGCGTGGACCGCATCGTCGCCTCGAAGGTGGCGTCATCCTGGGCGGCGCGGATCGAAAAGACGAGCTCCGCATCCGCGCCGACCGGGACCCGGAGCGGTGTCGCGGGATCCTCGATCGCATCGGCGATCGCGTGTGCGACGACCTCCGGCCTGGTCCGCCCGGCCGGGCCGACGACGGTCTCGGCGGTTCCGGACCACTGGTCCCACAGTTCGCCGTAGGCCGCCGGGCCTTGGTGGGGGGCGCTCGGCTTCATACCCGGCGCGGTGTAGCCCGGCTGGATGATGACGGTTCGGATCCCGAAGTGCGAGAGCTCGTAGTGGAGGGTCTCCGAGAACGCCTCCAGTGCGAACTTGGTCGCCGCGTACGGGCCCTCGAGGGGAGTGGCGATCCGTCCCTGAATCGAGCTGACGTTGACGATCACCCCGGAGCCGCGGGCGCGCCACCCTGGGGCCACCGCCTGGACGAGCCGCAGCGGGCCGAGGCAGTTGGTCTCGAACATCTCGCGGAGCCGATCGAGCGGGAAGCCCTCGAGTGGTCCCGAGATCGCGATGGCGGCGTTGTTGACGATCGCGTCGAGCTCGCCGGCCGCCGAGAGCGCGCCGCGCACCGATTCGGCGTCGGTCACGTCCAAGGGGAGACGCTGTGCCGCGTCGACCTCGTCCAATGCGTCGAGGTCGCGGGCGGTGGCCACGACCTGGTGGTGGCGGGCGGTCAGCACGGACGCGGTCGCGGCGCCGATCGCCCGCCCGGCACCGGTGATCAGGATTCGCATGGGTCCAGGCTCCCTTGGTCGATCTCGTCCGCACCGACCTCGTGACCGGGACCGCAGTGTGCCACCGTGCGAGGCCCGCGGGTGGGGGCATCATGAGGCGATGGGAACGCGGACGACGGGCACCTCGGACGGGGCCCACCGGGTGTCGCTCGGAACCTGGCCGACCCCGCTCGAACCCGCGCCGAGGCTGGCTCGGCACCTCGGAATGGACGCCGATGCCCTGTGGCTCAAGCGCGACGACCTCACGGGGCTCGGAGCCGGGGGGAACAAGGTCCGCAAGCTCGAGTACCTCTGCGCCGAGGCGCTCCGGCGGGGGGCGACCACGCTCCTCACGAGCGGACGGGCCCAGAGCAACCACGCCCGGATCACCGCGGCAGCCGCTCGTCGGCTGGGGCTCGACTGTGTCCTGGTTCTGGCTGGCGCCATTCCCGGGGTGCCGACCGGGAACCTGGCGCTCGAAGCCCTGATGGACACGCGGATGGTGTGGGTCGAAGAAGCGGACGACAACGAGCTCGATGCACGCGTCAAGGCGGAGGCTGAACGACTTCGGAGCGCGGGGGCGGTTGTCGAGGTGATCCCCCTGGGCGGATCCAACGCCCTGGGGGCGCTCGGCTATGCCGAGTGCGGACGCGAGCTCGAGACCGACCTGCCCGAGCTCCGCCACGTGGTGGTCGCGGTCGGAACCGGCGGCACGATGGCCGGACTGGTCTCGGTCCTCGGAGCGGATCGGGTGCTCGGTGTCGACGTCGGAGCGACAGCGGATCCGACCGAACGGGTCACCGGCATGCTCATGGGCCTCGGCGGGTCCGGGAGTCCATCGGAGGACCTGCGACTGCGCCGTGACCAGGTCGGCGCGGGCTACGGCATCCTCACCCCCGGAGCCGCGACGGCGATCCTCGACGTCGCCCGGCTCGAGGGCGTCTTCCTCGATCCGGTGTACACCGCAAAAGCGATGAGCGGTCTGGCCGCGTCGGTCCGGGACGGCTCCATCGGGCCGGACGAGCCAACGGTGTTCGTCCATACCGGAGGTCTCCCCGGGTTGTTCGGGCACGATCTGATGCACGATCCGGGCCACCTGCTGGGCGACCCGGGCCGCGAGGGGCGGGACTGAGTGCGGGGGTTCCTGGCTCCGCGACCACCGATCGGGCAAGCTGTCCGCCTCGACAGCGAAGAGGAGTGCCATGCCCCGCCGAAAGTCGCTGAGATCCCAGCTCTACCGAGCGGCTCGCGACCTGGGCAACGTCGAGGCCGCCGCCAAGGGCCCGGGCGCCCTCGCGAGGCGCCAGGTCCGCCGACGCGCCTACCGCACGACCAACCGTGGACTGGCCGGCATCCTTCGGGTCTTCGGGCTGAGCGGACGGCGACGCTGAACCCTCGGTGACGTTTCTCTGAGTTCCGCCTGGGCCGCTCCGCCGCGCCGATCGGCGCGGCGCCACCGACCGCCGTTGCTCTGTTACGAAGAGGCGAAACTTTGCCCGAGGAATGGGCTCATCTGGCCTTTTGGGGCGCTCGCGCGCTCTTCGGGAGAAGGGACTGGCCTACGCTGAGTGCTCGAGAAAGTGGGTGGAGCGACACTCATGTCGTCGGGACTGGGGAGAATCGGCGGACGGCTCCGCTCACCTCGCGCGGGACTCGTGGCGATCGGGGTCGCGGCTCTCGGCCTCCTCCTGTCGGGCTGCCAGTTCGGGGCGAGCTACCAGTACGTCAGCCACCGATCCCCCGACGGGGTGGACCTCTACTTCAAGGTCCCGCCGAAATGGAGCATCTTCAACACCAACCAGGTGCTCGAAGCTCAGAACGGCAAGCTAGGCCCGACCCAGCTGAAGCAGATCGCGTCCGGCGAGTGGATCGAGACCATGTCGAACCGCCCGGGGGTCACGGCCAAGACCTCGATCGGGATCGGGAAGCGCTACCCGACCGCCGTGGTCGAGACCCGGGAGCTGGGTGGGACCGAGCGTGACAGCCTCAACTTCTCCGCCATGCGCTCCGAGCTCCTGGGCACCGATCCCCTCACCGCCAGCTCTGGCTTCGAGGTGCTCAACTACAGCGAATTCGCCATGCCCGGGGGCATCCACGGGATCAAGATGGTCGTAAATATCACGGGGACCACGCCGGTCCTCACGTTCGGGCAGGTCACTGCCGTGGACGCCAACACGAACTTCATCTTCGCCGTCGGAGTGGGTTGTCAGGCAAGCTGCTGGGGGGCGAACGCAGGTGCCGTGACCAGCCTCTTGAAGTCTTGGACGCTAAAGGAGCAGGCGCCATGAGTGACGGGATGGAACCGACCGTCAACGGTCACGGGGGCGACCTGACCACCGAGCTGCCCATCCTGGCGCCCGAGACCGCCCCGACCCTCGGCCCGCTGGCGGTGCGGCCGCGCTCGAACTTCTGGGACCGGAGCAAGATCCTTCTGCTCCTTGTGGTGCTGTGGTGGTTGCTCCTCTGGGCCGCCATGACCAACAACCCGATCGAGCCGTTCAGCGACGCAGTCCGGAGCCAGTTGACCTCGCTGTGGTGGATCGAGGTCCTTTTCGGTCTCGAGGTGGTCCGTCAGGCCCACTACTTCGTGAGCGAGCGATCGGCCGGCTGGAACCACCTCTGGGCCGATGGGGTGTTCGGTGGGCTCCACAGAGCCACCCATCGCATCAGTGACTGGAACCGGTTCCGGATCGCCCGTGTCATCAGGATCGCCGTCGTGCTCTTGATCATCGCGATCATCCTCGCCGGCTTCTACCACACGTCCCCGTTCGTCTCGCTGTTCCAGGTGCCAGCGGCGCTCTACTCGGCGCTGCCGCTGCTCGCTCAGATCGTCTTCGGGTTCTTCTTCGTCATCCTTCAGTTCGTCGGCCTCTTCTGGTTCCTGTCCAAGGGCGGGATCGACACCTACTACCCGGGAGACGTGAAGACCCGGTTCACCGACGTCTGGGGGCAGGACTCGGTCCTCGACCGAGTGAAGGAGAACATCATCTTCCTGAAGGATCCGGACGCGATCGAGGCGCGTGGCGGCTATGTCCCCGGAGGGATCCTCCTGTGGGGTCCTCCCGGTACCGGCAAGACGCTGATTGCCGAGGCGGTAGCGGGAGAGACTCACAACCCCTTCGTCTTCGTCGACCCCGGGGCCTTCAACAACATGTTTTTCGGTGTGGGTGTGCTCAAGGTGAAGGGGCTGTTCCGCAAGCTGCGCCGCCTGGCCCTCCGGTATGGGGGCGTCGTCGTCTTCTTCGACGAAGCGGACTCACTCGGGAGCCGGGGAGCCATCTCACAGGGCGGTGTCTTCCGCTCCGCAGTCCATGCCCCGTCCCCTCTGGTCGGCGCCGAAGGGTGCAACGGCCTGACCTACGCCGATCCGGCGATGTTGGCCCAGGTCGCCTCAACCTCGCAGGCGGGGTCCGCCGACGATCGCCCCCAACTCAGCAGGCAGCGGATGATGGGAATGGGGATGGGTGGCGGCGGCGGCGGGATGGGGACGCTCCAGTCGCTTCTGTCGGAGCTTTCCGGGTTGAACAAGCCCCGGGGGTTGGTGAACCGGGTGATCCGTAGGGCCCTCGGCTTCAAGCCGGCGCCCCCGCCGAAATACCGAATCCTGGTCATGATGGCGACCAACATGCCGGAATCGCTGGACGAGGCCCTTCTTCGTCCGGGCCGGATCGACCGCGTCTACAAGGTCGGGTATCCGAGCAAAGAGGGTCGGATCCGGACGTATCAGGGCTATTTCGCCAAGGTGAAGCACGAGCTCACGCTCGAGAACATCGAGCGGCTGTCCGTGATCACCCCCTACGCCACCGGAGCCACGATCAAAGACCTCGTCAATGAGGCCCTCATCAACTCGATCCGGGAGGGCCGCGAGGTGATCAGTTGGGGGGACGTCGTCAAGGCGAAGCAGCTGAAGGAGTTCGGACCACCCGAGGACGTCGAGTACATCGAACGGGAGCGACACGCGGTGGCCATCCACGAGGCGTGCCACGCCGTGACGGCGGCCAAGGTTCGGCGTGACTTCGTCATCGACGTCGCGACGATCGAGAAGGGGGGCACCTATCTCGGTTTGGTGAGCTCGGTCAAGGCGCAGGACACCTTCACACTGTGGAAGAGCGATTTCGAGGCCTCGATCATGGTTTCGCTGGCGAGCCTGGCCGGGGAGCGCATGTTCTTTGAAGGCGACAACTCGTCAGGATTGAGCGGGGACCTCGAGACCGCCACCCGGATCGCCACCTACATGGAGGGCTACTGGGGGATGGGATCCACCGTGGCCAACCACGGCGTGACCAGGGAGCAGGGGGTCACCGGCGGGGGCGACGACAAGGACCGCACGAAGGAGAACCGGCTGTTGAACAGCCCCCTGGGCAGCCGAATCGAGCAGAACCTGGCCCGATTGGTCGAGGAGTGCCGGACGTTGCTCGAGGGCCATCGGCTCGAGGTCCTCGCGGTCGCCCATGCCCTGGAACGATTCAAGACCCTGACCGGCGAGGACGTCGTGGCCATCATCGAGGGACGGCCCGGTCCGTTCATCGATGGCCGCCGCTATCACACCGATGAGTTCCGCGAGATGGCCGAGGACTACCACCGCCGTATCGTCGACGTGCACGCCGGCCGGAGCCGCGGGCAGGTCGCCCTTCCGGTGCTCCCGGGGGCCCTGCTCTCGGAGCAGCAGCAGCCAGAGGCGACCCCGGTGAGCTCGATGGCCGACCGGACCTCGACCGAGACCGAGCTCTAGACCCGGGCGGCCTCCCGGGCGGCCCGCCGGCGGGCCGCCTCGCGCTCGCGATCCTGCGGTGGGACCGGCGAGACGAGCTCCGCGAGCATCCGCTCGGCCACTGCCGCAATGTCGTCGACGGCGCGCTCGAACGCATTCGTGTTGGCCTGGCTGGGTTTGGTCGACCCGCTGATCTTGCGGACGAACTGCAGGGCCGCGGCGCGAACCTCGGCCGAGGTCGATGGGGGATCGACGTTGTGGAGACGCTGGATGCTTCGGCACATGAGCCGAGCATATGGTCGGCCGCGTCTGGCTCCCCGTGTCGGGGAGCGGCGGGGACCGGGCGACGGCAACCAGAGCACCTCTGCGCGACCGGAAACGCCCTGGTCAGCCAGGTCTTTGCACTGCCCTCGCATCGTGTAGGGGGAGCCAGCGGTGGACCCGGACGGTCTGCTGCGCGCGGGACAGGTTCACGCGGCGTTCCCGCTGGGCCCGCTCCATCCACTTGAACTCCTCGGCCTGGTCGTAGGCGGACCCGCCGTGGGCGAGGTGCTCGAGGGGCACGCCGTCGACGATGCCGAGGCGGTATCCCATGGCCGCGAGGTCCGTCCACTCGATGTCCGCGTACCACCCCATGCGGGTGCCCTCAGGGAACGGCACGATCCGCGGCCGCAGCCGGGGGCTGACCGCCAGGAGCGGGCCGGTCTCGACGAAGGTGGTCTCCCGGGCAAGCCCATGTTGCTGGACGTTGAATTCGTGTCCATGCGAGCTATCGGAGCGGTGCGCCGGCTGGGCGAGGTCGAACCCCATGCGGGCGCAGACCGTGAGAAAGGTGGCGAGCGTCCAGGGGTATGCGATGCGGGTGTCGTCGTCGGCGACCACCAACCAGTGGTCGTCGGGCAGGTCTGTGGCCAACCGGTTGAGGAGGGCGAAGCGAGCCCCTGGTCCAGAGCCGCGGGTGTGATCGGCGACCGACGGGTCGGTCTCATGGAGCGCCCAGAGGCGGACGTGCCAGCGGGATGCGAGGGCCTGCTCGACCTTCACGCGCACGAGGGCGAGATGTTCGGGGCGGTAGACACACAGGAGGGTCGCCATCGGCGGGCGGGCCCGGCGGAGCCGGCCGGCGATCAGCTTCGGAACCAGCCCCGCGACGGAAAAGGGCGGGATCGGGGCGGGCCGGGTCCGCATTGTGGCGATGGCCTACCACAGGCCCGGCGACGCCGGAATCGTGTGAGGGCCGTCGAACGAGGGGCAAAGGGCCGCGCCGATTGAGCGCCTCGGTGTCGGAGTTGCGGTCCGTAGGCCATGAAGGGGTCGCCCGGGCTCGGTCGCCCGGCCAAAACCGGCATTTGGGCGCCTGTGTCTTGGCCGACGGTCCTCCTCGGGCGCGGCCCACCGGTGGGCCAGTCACGCCAGGCGGGGGTCAGAACCGCGTCACCCCGGCTTCGGTGTCGGCCGAAAGCCCAGCGAACCAGGTAGTCTCCGGGGCGGTCTAATAAGAGCGGCTTCCGCCCCAGACCCTGGCGGGTGCCTCCTGGCACCGCGGGGAGTCGCGTGGCTATCGGGAGAGCGTCCACCTTCCTCGGCGATCGAAACGATCCGATCTCGGGCGAGCCACAAGCAATCTCCCAACGCGCCGCTGCGATCATCGCGCTCATGCGGGGTCCTGGGCAGGTTGAGTCGGGCGACCTTGATCACGTCGCGGGGTGTGGATGGTTGCACGACAGCCCCTGGGTGCGCTGTTTCCCCGAGTTCTACCCAGATCTCTAGACAGTGAGCAGTGCGATGCCCTATCACGCCATCGAAGATCCCGTGCGTCTGCGAAGAGTGCTTGAAGCCATCCTTCTCATTGAGGCCGATCTCGACCTTCCCGTTCTGCTCGGGCATGTGATGGAAGAAGCTCAGTCGATGACCGGGGCCCGCTATGGCGCACTCGGAGTGTTGAACGATGACCGGACCGGTCTCTCCGATTTCCTGACCGTGGGGCTCTCGGCCGAGGAGGAGACCGCCATCGGCCTGCGACCGACCGGCAAGGGGGTACTTGGGTTGCTCATCACCGACCCACGGCCACTGCGCCTGGCCGATCTCGGCGCTCACGCCGAAAGCTTCGGGTTTCCGGCCCACCACCCGACAATGACCTCGTTTCTGGGTGTGCCCATCGCGGTGCGAGGGGAGATCTACGGCATCCTCTTTCTCACCGACAAGATCGGTTGGTCCGAGTTCACCACGGATGACGAATCCCTGGTTGGGGCCCTCTCGCTGGCGGCTGGTATCGCCATTGAGAACGCTCGCCTTCACCAAAGAGTTCGAGAGCATGCGGTCGGGGAAGATCGCGACCGGGTAGCTCGGGACCTCCATGACACGGTGATCCAGGATCTGTTCGCGCTCGGACTCCATCTCCAATCGCTGGCCGGTTCGACGAAGGAACCCCACACAGCCGAGCGTCTGTACAAAGCGATTGACCGCGTCGATGGCACCATCCGTCAGGTCCGCTCCAGCATCTTCGAGCTTGGTCTGGACCGCGAAGATGAAGGCCTGCGGGCGAAGGTCTTGGAGCAGCTTCACAATCTTGATCCGGTGGTGGGATACACGGTCAGAGGTGTCTTCGATGGCCCGATCGACTCGGCGATATCCGATCAGATCGCCGAGCAACTGCTGGCCACGCTTCGAGAGGCGGTGACCAACATCGGTCGTCACGCCGAGGCCACCCAGGCCCAAGTTCGTCTCAGCGTGGAAAATGGCAACTGCCGACTTCAAGTCATCGACAACGGGCGTGGCATCGGTGCGACAACCGAGACCACCGAGGGAGGCCTGGGCTTGGTCAACATGTGTCGGCGGGCCGAGAAGCTCCATGGCGAGTTCACCATCGAGAGCCCTGTGAGCGGAGGAACAGTGCTCACGTGGCGAGTGCCTCTCAACCAAGGCGATTGAGCGTCGTTGGTCGGTGGCGCTGTTCCTCGGATTGCCGACGCTTGGACGCTGACCCCCTCCCACTGGACGACCACTCCCCGAGGGACGGGCATCGTGATGCCCTGTCGTAACGTCCTCGGATCCCAGGCTCATCGGGTGACCCTCAACTTCGGTATCGGCGAAACGGGAGGTTCCCCGGATCCGATTCCACTTCGTGGCTGGCGCGCTGTGCGCGGGTCGGTGTTGCCACACGGAACGTTGTAGGGCTGTCGGAGCACGTCGTGCCGGTATCGAGTCCCAATGGCAAGGAGGCACACGCGGCCGAGGCGGCGCTCGTGTCGTCCGAGGAGTTGGACCTGGACGAGGCCGCGGGTCTTTCGCCCGACGACGTCTTCGCGCGTATGGCGAGTGGCCCTGATGGGCTTTCCTCCGTCGATGCAGCGGAGCGGCTTCAACGGTTCGGGCCAAACGCGCTCAGTACACGTCGGGTACATGCCACGGCCGTCCTCTTCCGTCAGATTCGAAACCCGATTTTGATTCTTCTGCTCGGGGCTGCGCTCGTTTCAGGACTGACCGGCGGCGGCAGCAATGCAGTCATTATCGCGGCCATCGTTGTCCTCAGCGTCGGTCTGGGGTTCTTCAACGAGTATCGAGCGGAGGTGGCGATGGCCTCCCTTCGTGGCAAGATCCGGCACGAGGCCGAGGTTCGCAGGGACGGTCGAGTCAGCCGGGTCCCGGTGACCAGCCTGGTGCCCGGTGACGTGGTGTTACTGCGTATTGGCGCTCTCGTTCCGGCCGACCTCCGCTTGATGAAGGTCGATGAGCTCGAATGCGATGAAGGAGTGCTGACCGGAGAGTCGATGCCGGTGGCCAAGTCGGTGGAACTCGTTACAGACCGCCAGGCGCTTGATCACCCGGGATGCGCCTTCATGGGGACAATCGTCCACGAGGGGTCTGCCGTCGGCGTGGTGATCCGGACGGGATCCAGCACTGCCTTCGGGCAGATCGCGGCGGGCTTGGCCGAGAAGCAGGGGCGGACGGCTTTCGAGGTCGGCCTGTCGCGCTTCTCGCGCTTCTTGTTCGAGGTGGCGGCCATCCTGACGGCGTTCATCTTCATCGTCAACGTGGCACTGTCGAGACCTCTCATTGAAGCATTGCTCTTCTCGCTGGCCATTGCCGTCGGCATCGCCCCCGAGATGATGCCGGCCATCGTGACGGTGAGCCTGTCGTCCGGCTCGCGCGCTCTCGCCGCGAAGAAGGTGCTGGTCAAACGGCTAGTGGCCATCGAAGACCTCGGCAATATCGAGATACTTTTCACGGACAAGACCGGCACCCTCACCGAAGGGGCGATCACCTTTCAGAGGGGTCTGGACGCCGAGGGGCAGAAGAGTGATCGTGCACTGCTGCTCGGGCTGGTGTGCAACGAAGCGACGGTCACTCCGGACGGGCCGGTCGGGGGAAATGCGTTGGACCAAGCCCTGTGGTCCGCACCCGGCGCCGATGCCGGAGGCGAGGTCGCCGCGACGGCCGCTGCCTATCAGCGAATGGCAGTCCTTCCCTTTGACCACGAGCGGCAGCTTGGTTCGGTTCTGGTCATGGACCCCGACGGAAGACCATCCTTGATCACCAAGGGTGCACCCGAAGTCGTGCTCGACCGCTGCGCGACCGTCCCCGACGGGGCTCGGCCGGCGTTGGACGCGTTGTTCGCTGAAGGTGCCCGGGTGGTGGCCGTGGCGACACGCCCGGCCCAGGGTCTGGAAGGGCTGACGGCCGAGGATGAACAGGGTTTGGCGTTGGTCGGGTTCCTGACCTTCGCCGACCGCCCGAAGGCCGACGCGGGCGCCTCCATCGTCCAGCTCCAACGGTTGGGTGTGGAGGTGAAGATCATCACCGGGGACAACGGCTTGGTGGCGGCCAAGGTGTGCTCGGACATCGGGGTCGACTGCGCGGGGGTACTCAGTGGTGGCGAGCTCGAGTCGCTCGACGACGACCAGCTCGAGGCTGTGATCCCGACCACGACGGTGTTCGCTCGGATCGGCCCCGAGCAGAAGTCGAGGATCATCAAGGTCGCCCGACGCACCGGAAGGGATGTGGCGTTCCTCGGGGACGGGGTGAACGATGCGGTCGCGCTGCACCATGCCGACGTCGGGATATCAGTGGATTCGGGAACCGACGTGGCCAAGGACGCGGCCGATGTGGTGCTGCTCGAGAAGGACCTCGGCGTGCTGGCGGAAGGAGTCATGGAGGGCCGCCGCATCTTTGCCAACACGATGAAGTACGTCTTGATGTCCACTTCTTCGAACTTCGGCAATATGTTCAGTGCCGCCGGGGCCTCGGCATTTCTTTCGTTCCTGCCGATGCTGCCAACCCAAATTCTCCTCAACAACCTGCTCTACAACACCGGCCAGTTGGTGATCCCGACCGACCGAGTGGACCCTGAGGCCTTGGCTCGGCCGGCCGCGTGGGACATGAAGTTCATTCGACGCTTCATGTCCGTCTTCGGCCCGGTGAGCTCGATCTTCGACTTCCTTACGTTCTGGGTGATGCTTTCTTTGCTCCACGCCGGCCACACCGAGTTCAGAACCGGCTGGTTCGTGGAGTCGATCGCCACCCAGACGCTCGTCATCTACGTGATCCGTACGAGGCGGGTGCCGTTTCTCAAGAGCCGGCCCAGCGTGCCGATGCTTCTGGTCCCGACCGGGGCGGCCTTGGTCGGCGCGGTCCTGCCCTACACGGGCGTCGCGCACCTGCTCGGTTTCAGCCCGTTGCCGACAAGGTTCTTCCTGATTCTGTTCGGGATGGTGCTCGTCTATCTGCTGCTCGTCGAACTGGCCAAGACCCGTTTCTACCGCGCCCCCCATGCCCGAACTCCCCGACCTGCCTCCACCCACGACGAACGGCTGGAGCGGCGCGTCCGCCGCCGGGCGTCACGTTTCATACGCTTTGAGAACGAAGACGAACGAAGCTCCAGCAGAGCTGCCTAGCGTCGAAACGGTGCCTTCCGAGGAAGGGTTGACTGCGCGGGGAGCTTCCCCTCAGAGCAGCTGGCGCGGGCGCGCGAAGTGTCCGACCAGATGTTCCGTCAGCCGGTGGACGACCTCGTCGCGCCCCACAGCCGACGTCAGCGCGTGATCGAGCCCCGGGACCACTTCGACCCGGATGGTGTCGCCGACCGTCGAGCCGCGGGCGGCGTCGCCGAACGGTCGGGCTTCGTCCTCACCGCACACCACCAGCACCTCGACGCCTTCGGCGCGCAGCTCGTCGAGCCAGCTCGAGGCCGTCCTCGAGCTGTCCGCGTTGAAGAGGTGCCGCAGTACCCAGAAGCCCCCGATCAGGCGGCGTCGCAACGAGGCGATCCAGAGGGTCCGGATCGCCTCGCGCAGCCGACGTCCTGCGCGGGTGAGGAGCGACCACCGATAGGTGATGGCCAGGCCAGGCACCGGCCAGCAGATCCTCCGCCGGGCATCCATCGGCCCATACGTCATCTCGGGCGGGGTGAAGTGCAACCCCGGGTTGATCGCGTAGACGGCTCGGACCGGGCGGAGGAGCGCATTCTCGAGCGCCTGGTAGCCGCCGGAGCACAGACCGAGCAGCACGACGTTGGTCGGGTCGGGCTCGAGCGCCTCGGCCGCGTCGCCGACGTCGTCCATCGCCTCGGGGGCGCGAACGACCTGGGCTTCCAGCCCCGGGCGAGGCGGGGTGTCGCCGAGGCCGGTCTCGTCGAAGCGTACGCACCGGAACCCCGCGGCGGCCCACTGGCGGGAGAGCTCGACCCACAACCGGTTCGGGCCCACGTGCCATTCGGCTCCGGCGTTGAGCATGAGGACGGTGGGTGCGGACGAGAGGTGTTCCGGCTCTGCCGAGATCCCGAACATCCGGTGTGGCCCCAGCCACACAACCCGCTCGATGAGGTCCCCGTCGGGGGAGGGGAGCGTCGCGGTGGTCCGTGAGCGGAGAGTCACCGGTGCCGCCGTGTCCGGGACCGCCGCGGCGAGCCACTCGACGATCCGAGAGATGGTCGCGGTCGGCACCTGGCGTCGGCTGGGATCGACCTCGAGCAGCAGCTCCTGGCCTTGCGCCTCGGCCTGCTCGGCGGACGAATCGAGCGCCTCGGCGAGCTCGGCCAGGGGCCTCTGGCGGGGTCGGGTGAGGAACAGGGTCCGCGAGGGCCGCCGGCCGCCGGCCGACACACCGAGGGCGCCGAGATCGGTGACGGTCGCCCGATCGAGGACGAACCCGGGAAGTTCGATACCGCCGTTGTCCACCACCGCGTCCTCGAAGTTGAGGCGGCGGAGCGCCCCCTCGGATCGGAGGAAGGCTCGACCGGGTACCGGGTCCCAGAGCACCAGCGCATCGATCGACCCGACCCGGGCGGCGGCCACCGCGGCGAGGAGGGCGCCCACCCGCATGCCGAGCAGGGACACCGGACCGCTGAAGCTGGCCCGGGCGAGTGCGACGGCAGCCTCGATGCTCTCCAGCCAGGCCGCGACCCGACCTGGGTCCGTGAGGGCCCCGGAGGAGTCGCCCGTCCCGTCGTAGTCGAAGCGGATCGCGAGGAGTCCGGCATCGGCGAGCGCCTCGGCCAGGAACTGGTAGGTGCCGTGGGTCGCGGCAAGCTCACGGGCGATCGGGGGGCAGAGCACCACCGCGCCCCGGGCCCGCCCGCCGTCGGGAACGTGCAACCACCCGAACAGGGGCCTCGCCTCGGGGCCGAACCAGGTGGGGGTCACACTCATCGGAGCTCCGACAAGACAGCGCCGGGCCAGGAACCCGGATCGAGGCCGTGGGCAGCCAGGAGCGCGATCGCGACGCGGTCGGCGCCGAATCCGACGCATGCGCTGTGGGCCACCGTGCCCGAGGCGGTCTCGATCGAAAACGCCTGGCCAAAGTGGTCCCGGTGACAGTTGCCCGACATGAGCGCGCTTGGCGGCCCGTCTTCGTGGACATGGGCCACGCCCTCGAGCTTGAGCCCCTCGTCGCGCTGGCCGGCGGCGAGCACCGCCCCGAGCCGCCCGAAGAACGGGTCGTTGGCCGGGACGATCTCGAGGTCGAGTCCCAGCCGACCGAGCATCGCCCGGCCCTCGTCGAGCCCCTCGTCGCGGAACCGCTCGACCGCGCCGGGATCGCCGACACAGACGATGTCGTGCTGGTGGAAAGCCTGCATGCGCATCGGGTCGGTGCTCGGCTCGTGGCGGAAGCAGAAGCTGCGCACGTCGTAGAAGCCGCCCCCATCGGGCACTCGGCCGGTCAGCATCGGGTACAGCCCGTGACAGCAGGCCGGCGCCAGGACCACCTCGCTCGGTCGGAGCAGGGCCGACCAATCCTCACCGGCGGAGGCGCGCCGGATGAGCTCGGCGTGGTCGCTGTCGTCGCCGTCGAAGATCTGTACGGCCCCGACGAGGTCGGGGAACGATTGGAGGTAGCCGGTCGCGTCGAACGTCGAGCGGGCGAGGAGCGGTGGGAGGTGCACGGTGGTGGCGCCCAGTCGGGTGCCCCAGAGGGCGACCAGCCGGTCGACCGAGTCGACCAGGTCCTGGAACACCGCCGAGCGTCCGTACAGGCCGTCCACTCCGGTCGCGAAGAGCAGACCGCCGGCAAGCAGCTGATCCCGGAGGTCGGTCGAACGGTCAAGCATCGTCACGGTCACTACCCACTTCACCGAGCAGCTCGGCGATGGCCGTCTCGATGGTCGAGACCGAGGAGAACGTGGACTTTCGCAGCATGGACTCGGGAAACTCGATGTCGAACTCCTCCTCGAGGCCGAGCATCAGGTTGACGCTCGCGTGCGACGTCATACCGGCTTCGAACAGATCGGTGAGGTCATCGAGCGCTCCCGGGTCCACGGCCAGGTGGGCCTGGTCGGCGACCACCTGACGGATCCGCCGGCGCAGGGTCGTCTGTTCGCTGAGGTCCGTCATGGGTCGAGCCCCTCCATTGTCGGCGGTGGCTCGGCGTCGATGGCGGACCCGCTGACCACGACGGCGGCGGCCAGGCCCGCCTCATGGGTCATGGACAGGACGAACGGCCCAAGGCCGCGCTCAACGGCCAGGCGGGCGGCGGCCCCACGGAGCCGCAGCTTGCACGCTCCCGAGGGGAGGCGGACCACCTCGATCGACCGCCAATCGGGGCGGGCGTCGTCGGGACGCAGCACCTTCAGCGTGGCCTCCTTGGCGGCGAACCGGGCGGCCAAGGCCGCCGCCGCCACCTGCGGTGGCCCCTTGCAGCAGGAGATCTCGTGCTCGGTGAAGACCCGACGGAGGTATCGATCGCCGAATCGTTTGACCGATCGGGCGACTTCCGCGATGTCCACCAGGTCGACTCCTACCGCGAGGTCGTCGGTGCTCACGCCGCCGACCCCCCGCTCGGCGCGCGCCGGCACCACCCAGCGACCCGGACCCTGGTCGACACGCCGAGGACGTGCACGCCGTTCATCGCCCCCCCTGCCCGATCGATTGGTCGACCAGCCGCAGCCTGGGCGGCCCGTCGGCGCGACCGCCTGCCGACAGCTGGGCAGCCGCCCGGCGCAGGAGCTCCTCGGCCGGCACGACGCTTCCGGTCGCCGCCGAGACCAGCGAGGACCGACTCTCGAGCGCACTCAGCGGCAGTGCGACGGGGGCCGAGAGCACTTCGACCGTGCGTTCCCACACGGGACCCAGGTCAACCTCGTAGGAGAGGTCGATCAGCACCGCGAACAACGAGGGGCCGATCCGAGCGACGAAGTCCCGGTCCCGCAGGAACTGGCTGAGTCGGCGGGCGGCGGTGAGGAGCCCAGCGGTGCGGACGTCGTTCGGCTGCGACCCGAAACAGACCTCGACGAGGATGACTCCGACCGTGCCCACCTGGGTACGTATCCGGGCCAGGCCCTCGCTGAGGCGCGCGACGAAGGCGGGCAGCGTCGGGAGGCCGGTCAGCTCATCGAGGCAGAGCAGCGCGTCGATCTGTTCCCTTGCCGGGAGCGGCGGCGGTTCCGGCGTGGGCCACACCGCCGGCCGAGACTGGGTGGTTGCGACCGGCTGGTCGATGGCAGTCGTCGGCGGTCCGGGGTGAGGGTCCGGCTCGCCGGACACATTGGAGCCCGGCGACCACCTCGCCATCGACGACCGGATCAGCGTGAGGATCCGTCCCATCTCGGCCCGCATCGAGCCCAACGAGACCAGGAGCAGTGGGCTGAGCAGCAGGAACGCCCACGGGAGCCGGACCAAGGGGAAGAGGACCGCCGGGCAGAGGACGACGGCCCAGGGCAGGATCTTGGAGTAGCTGAAGTGGAACATCCTCCGCACCACCTGGTCGGCGTAGACGAGCGCCACCAGCGCGATCAGCCAGGCCTCGCCGTAGCCGTCGATGCCGAAGTGCTTCACCAAGAACACCGCCGAGACCGCGAGCGCCGCGCTCTGGATGGCGGTCACCCCGGTGACGGTCAGGTTGCGACCGCGCGAGTAGAGGAACGTCGTCTGGATGAAGCCCGACGCCCCGAGCACAGTGGCCAGCGCGAGCAGGCTGTAGACGGGCAGAGCGCGGACCCATTCGTGGCCGAATACGACCGGCACCAACCAACGGGCCACGACCCCGAAGCAAGCGAACGGGACGGCCAGGCTGAGCAGCTGGAGGAGCGAGCCCTCCTCGATCGCGTACCGCTTCCGATGTTCGTCGCCCTCGGCCACCCGGGACATCGCGACCATGCCGAGGCGGTAGGCCCCCCGTTTGGCGAACCCGATGGTGTCGACGAGTCGCGCTCCGAATGCGACATAACCGACTCCGGTGGCGCCGAAGAACGAGCCCACTACGAGCGGGTTCACCAGGTCGCCGAGCCGGCTGATCCATTGCGCCGTCGAGTAGCTGACGCCGTGCCTCGTCATGTCCTTCATTGCCGAGATCGACCAGTCCAACCGCAGCCGGAGGCCCGAGGTCGCGAGGCTCCCGAAGAAGAGCCACGTCTGCCAGGCGAAGTACCCGGCCACGAGCGCCCATGCCTTCGCGCCCATGAACGCGAGGGGTACCGCCGTGGCGTAGAGCACCACGTCGCCTCCGAGCTCGAGCATCCCCATCAGCCGGTAGCGGAAGTCGCGTTCGATCGCGGCCTGGGCCGGTGCCCACAGCACGTTGACGGGGATCGCGAGCAAGAGCACCCGGAGGGGAAGGAGCACGCCGACCGGCCGGATCAGGCCGCCGAGCAGGAACGTGAGTCCTTCGGCCACCACGGTGGCCAGCACCGAAGATGCAAGCAGAAGCGTGAAGGCACGGTTGTACTCCCGGGGCCCGACCTCCCCCTGCATCCGGATCAGATAGACCTCGAGGCCCAGCTGGGCGAGGGTGGCGACGAACACGCCGAACGCCGCCGCCGCGCTGTAGATCCCGTAGGGACCCGGTCCGATCTCGCGCACCACGAGGACCACGCCGGCGAGCCGGATGACCATGCCGATGGCCTCCCGGCCGACGAGGTAGCCGCCGCCGCGCACCGCGAGCTGTCCCAGGGACCGCTGCTCCGTCGGTTCGGCGGTGCCCGACTCCGGGCCCTCCGAGCGAGACTTCACGTTCCTCCTAGTCCGAAGCGGGCCTGCGGCCCCGGTTCATCTCCCGGGCAGCTGGTCCGCGGCCTGGCGGAGGAGCTCCTCTGCGGTGACCGTGCTTCCCGCGCCGGCCGACGCCAAGGCAGATCGCGCCAGCACCCCGCCCGACGAAGACTCAATCCCCGCCGTCAGGGTCGCGATCGTGCGCTCACGGATGGCCTCGAGCTCGATGGATCCCGGGCGCAGGTCGACGAGCACCGCGAAGAGTGACGGGCCGATCCGGGCGACGAGGTCGCGTTCGCGCAGGTGGTTGGTCAGCCGACCGGCCACCGTCATGAGCGACGTGGTGCTGAGCGGCTGCGTCGGATCCATCGGTGCGACATCGACGACGATCAGGCCGACGGTCCCTTCGTTGTTGCGTACGTGCGCGAGCGAGGCGCTCAGCCGACCGACGAGGGTCGTGAGGGTGGCGAGCCCGGTAACCGGGTCCGGCCCGAGCAACTCGTCGAGCGCGCCGACTCCGGTGGCGACCGATGCGGGGGCAATGACCGGTGGGTCCTCGCGTGTACCGAAGGTTGAGCTCGCCGGGGCAGCAGCCTCGCCGGTCCCGAACGACATCGGCGGAGCGAAGGGCGCCTCGGGGACACCGGCCGGAGCCGGCGGCTCGAAGCGCACCGATTCGGCCGGAGGCACCGGGATCGGGGCCGCGGCCTCCACCCACTCGATCTCATCGAGGCCCAGGAACTCCCAGTCGTCCGGCCGCGGTTCGCGCCCCCCGGTCTCCCAAGGGGCGCCGGCGGTCGTCGCAGCGGCCGCCTGGTCGAGCGGGTGCTCTTCGGCGAACTCGTCGAACATGTTGGCGAACTCGTCACCGGAGGCGAACGGGTTGGGCTCGCTCGACCACGGCGCGACGATGGGCTCGGCCATCACGAAGTCGGGGGAGACCGGGGAGACCGGGGCGACCGGGGAGACCTGCTCGTAGGTGGGGGCAAAGGGCGGCGCGGTCGGCTCCTCGGGCGCAGTCGTGACCGCGGCCTGGCGCTCGAAGCCGAGCGAGCCCTCGAGCACCTGTTGGCGCGCCCGCAAGTACGACGTCAGCCGGACGGCAAGGTTGCCGAGCAGGTTCAGCTGGTCCTGCTCGAAGTGGCCGGCCAGCGGCTCGGCGACGCAGAGGAGCCCCCAGGGGTGCTCGGGCGCCTCGGGGTCGCTGAGCGCCGCCGCCGCGAGCTTGATGTGGTGTCCCTGTCCGGTCCACATCCCCTTGAGGACCCGTCCGCTGCGGACGAGCACGCTCCCGCCGGTCAGGTGCGGGTCCTCCCAGGTCTGCCTGACGAGCTCATCGATCGCGTCGACCGACCAGGTGGGGTCGGCCGCGAGCGTCGGGAACGTGGCGATGGCGAAGCCACCGTCGGACTTGCGCAGGGCGGCGAAGGCCAGGGAGACGCCGCACTGGGTCTTGGCCATCCGCAGGAGATGGCCCACCCCGCCGTGTGCTCCGTTGGTGCTGCCGTGGTCGTCGGTCATCGTGGTCGACACGCTCCTGCTCCCTTTGTGGGCCCCGGGGGAGGGCCCGCCGCACCTGGTGTGCCCCCGGACCTTCTCGGCACGGGAGCGGCGAACTTTCGGTGCCAGCGTACGGAACCGGCGTCCCGGCGCCGTCTACCCCCTGTCCCAGGCACGGCCGAGCCTCGCCGGTGGCGGCGAACGGGGCGCGGATCGTCCCGCGCCGCCGGCCCCCGTGCCGCCCACCTACATTGCGACCCGAGGAAGGGTGACCACGATGGTGACGGCGGGGGACGGGCGGGACGACGGTCGCCTGCTCTTGTGGTGGACGCCGCTCGACCTCTCCGCCACCGCACTGCGGGAGGCAGGCGAGTGCCTCACGACCGAGGAGCTCCGACGGGCGGAACGGTACGCCCAGGCCAAGGACCGGGACCGGTTCGTGGCCGCCCGGGCCGGTCTCCGTCGCGTCCTGGCCCGCCAGCTCGGCTGTCCACCTGCCCAGGTCCGCATCGAAGTGGCGGAAGGGGGCAAGCCCCACCTTGCCGGCTCCGACCTCAGGTTCAACGCCTCCCGGAGCGGGGACAAGGCCCTCTACGCGACCAGCTGGACGACCGAGGTGGGGGTCGACCTCGAGCGGATTCGCCCCGACGTCGACGTGGACGGCCTCGCCCGCCGGTTCTTCACCGAAAAGGAACGGCGAGCCCTCGCCTCCCGAACGGGTGAGGAGCGCCTGGTAGCCGCGTTCGAGTGCTGGACCCGCAAGGAGGCCTACGTGAAGGGTGTCGGGGCCGGCCTGCGGCTGCCGCTCAAGGAACTCGACGTGTGGTCGGGCCGGGATGAGCCAACCACGGTGGGTGGTTGGCTCATCCACCAGGTCCAGGTGTCGGCCGCATTTGCGGCGGCGGTGGCCGGGGAGTCGCTGGCCGACTGGGTGCCGGCCGCCCTACGAGCCGCCTGACCAGGGCTTTCTCCGAACCAGGACCCCGTCCCAGGCTGGGACAAGAGGCAGACGGTCGAGGGACGCCCGCTTCGTACCCTGCTGGCATCGGACCCTTCAGGGGTCCCGTGTCGGAGGGAAGAAGCCTGATGAACGCCGTTGTGATGGGCCCCACGGTGGTCGACCTGGTGGACGAGGTCGCGGCCACGACGCCCGGTCGCCTCGCCGTCCACGGCTCGGACGCGACCCTCAGCTATGCCGAGCTTCGGGCGCGGGCCCAGGGCCTGGCCGGGCTGCTGGCGGCCCGCGGCGTGCGCCCGGGCGACCTGGTCGGGCTCTGTGTCGAGCGGTCGGCCGCCCTGGTGGTCGGGGCCCTCGGCATCCTCATGGCCGGTGCCGGGTACGTGGCGATCGACCCGGCCTACCCCGACGACCGGATCGACTGGATGCTCGAGGACTCCCGGGCCGCGGCGGTGGTCTGTGACGGCGCGACCGAACGCCGGGTCGGACGCGATGCGATCGTGCTCGGTCCGGGCGGTCGGACGGGCGCCCCCCAGGCGGCTCCCGAGTGCTTCATGCGTCCGACGCCGGCCGACGCCGCCTATGTCGTCTACACCTCCGGATCGACCGGTCAGCCGAAAGGCGTGCTCGTCGACCACGCCGCACTGTCCAACCTCGTCACGTGGCACCGCAACGCGTTCGCGCTGGGCGCCGATGACCGGTGCACCCAGGTGGCCAGCCCCGGCTTCGACGCCGTCATCTGGGAGGTGTGGCCCACGCTGGCCGCCGGGGCCTCGCTGCATGTGGTCCCGGCCGAGCTCCGCCGCGACCCGGTCGGTCTGCGCGACTGGCTGCTGGCCAAGGGCATCACGGTGACCTTCATCCCCACCGCCGTGGCCGAGGGGATGGTCCAGCTGTCGTGGCCCACCGACGCAGCGTTGCGGTTCGTGCTGACCGGGGGTGACGCGCTCGGTTCGCGCCCGCCGCGGGGCCTCCCCTTCACGCTCGTCAACAACTACGGCCTGAGCGAGACCGCCGTCGTCGCCACATCGGGCGCGGTCGACCCGGACGGAGACGGACCACCCTCCATCGGCCGCCCGATCGCGGGGATCGAGGCGCGCGTGCTCGACGAGCGCGGCGAGCCGGTCCCGCCGGGCACGGTGGGAGAGCTCGTGATCGGCGGGGTTGCGGTGGCCCTCGGCTACCTCCACCGCCCCGCGCTCACGGCCGAGCGGTTCTCGACCGACGGCACCACTCGGCGCTATCGCACCGGTGACCTCGTCCGGGAGCGGCCCGACGGCGGGTTCGACTTCATCGGCCGTCTCGACGACCAGCTCAGCATCCGGGGCTTCCGGGTCGAGCCGGGCGAGGTGGTGGCCGCGCTCAACGCGCACCCGGCCGTCGAGGCCAGCGTGATCGTGGGCGTCGGACCGACGAGCGCCCAGCGGACCCTGGCCGCGTACGTGGTCGCCGGCGGCGAGCGACGGCCGGACCCCGGCGAGCTGGCCCAGTTTCTTCGCGCCTCGCTCCCCGAGTACCTGGTGCCGAGCCGCTTCGTCTGGCTGGACCGCCTACCGCTGAACGCGCACGGCAAGGTCGACCGGGCCGCGCTCCCGCCGCTCACCGACGACGTCGTCGCCGGTGTCCCGGGACCCCGGGGGGATCACGGTCCACGCACCCCGGTCGAGGTCACAATCGCGTCGGTGCTGAGCGAGCTGCTCGACGTCGCCGAGATCGGCGTGGACGAGAACTTCTTCCTCCTCGGTGGGCACTCGATGCTCGGCGCCCAGCTGATCGTCCGGTTGGAGAACCTCTTCGACGTGGAGCTCAGCCTGCGATACCTGTTCGACCATCCCACGCTGGGCGAGATCGCCGCCGGTGTCGAGCTCCAGATGGCCGGAGCCAGGGTCGGGACCCGAGCCGGGTGAGCAGCCGAAGCGTCGAGGCCGCCGCCCCGCCGAGCCTCTACCACCTCCTCGACCCCGAGGTCCTGGCCAACCCGTACCCGCTGTACCGGCGCCTGCGCGAGGAGGCGCCCGTCCACTGGGACCCATACCTGCACGCATGGGTGGTCACCCGCTACGAGGACGTGGCGGAGGTCCTCCACCATTTCAGGGCCGACCGCACCCCGACGCCCGAGCGACTCCATGAGCTCGGGATGGGCGAGATCACCCCCATCGCGAAGGTCATGGTGGAACAGATGCTCTTCCTCGACCCGCCGAAGCACGGACGGGTCCGCCGGCTCGCCTCGGTCGCCTTCACCCCCCGGCGCGTGGCGGTGCTGCGCGAGCACATCACCAGCATCGCGGGCTCCCTCGTCGACGACCTGGTCGGATGCGACCGCTTCGACGTGATGGCCGCGCTCGCCAACCCGCTCCCGGCCATCGTGACCGCCGAGATGCTGGGCGTGCCCACCTCGGACCACCACCTGCTGAAGGGGTGGTCCCAGGACTTCGCCGAGATGCTGGGCAACTTCCAGCACAACCCGGGCCGAGCCCGCAAGACCCTGAAGAGCGTGGAGGAGATGACCGCCTACTTCCACGAGGCGGTCGCCCGCGAGGCCGTCCGACCGACCGGGGGGCTCATCAACGCCCTCGCCACCGCCGAGGTCGAGGGCGACCGGCTGAGCGAGTCCGAGGTGGTCGCAAACGTCATCGTCACCATGGTCGGGGGGCAGGAGACCACCACCAACCTGATCGGCAACGGGCTGCTCACGCTCCTGCGCCAGCCCGACGAGCTGGCGCGGTTGCGGGCTCATCCCGACCTCCTGGGGAACGCCGTCGAGGAGCTTCTCCGCTACGAGAGCCCGAGCCAGCTCACGGCCCGCATCGCCCCGGCCGGGGCGCGGCTGGGCGGCGTCGACATCCCCGAGGGGGCGGCGGTCATGGCGGTGATGGGGGCGGCCAACCGGGACCCGGAACGCTTCGCGGACCCCGACCGTCTCGACCTCGCTCGTGTCGACAACCGGCACCTCGCGTTCGGCTGGGCGGCCCACTTCTGCTTCGGGGCGCCGCTCGCGCGACTCGAGGGGCAGATCGCATTCCAGACGTTGCTGGATCGGTTCCCTAGACTGACCCTCTCCGATGAGCTGGTTTCGTGGCGACCCAACCTCGGCCTGCGGGGCCTAACGGAGCTGCAGGTCCTCGCCTCCTGACCGGGGCCGGGGACGTCGGCCCGATGCCGCCGCCGATCTCGGTGGCCCAGGAGGCCATGTGGTACGCGGGGCGGCTCGCACCGAACCGCCTCAGCTACCACGAGATCGTCGTCATCCGCAAGGACGGCGAGCTCGACCCGCGAGCGTTCCGGAGGGCCTTCGCCGAGATCCTGCGGCGACACGCGGCCTGGCGGACGACATTCGACGTCGTCGGCGGGGAACCGATCCAGGTGGTCCACGAGGTGCCAAATCTCGAGCTCCCAGTTCTCGACCTCAGCCACATCGAAGAGGACGCCGCCGAGCGGCGTTGCGTGGAACTCGTCACCGAGGTGGTCCGGACCCCCTACGACCTGCGCCGTGGCCCGCTCCTACGGGCTCGCTTGATCAAGGTGGCCCGGGACCGCCACCGGTTGTATCTGGCCATGCACCACCTGATCTTCGACGTGGTCAGCATCTACCGGGTGGTGCTGCCCGAACTCGTCGCCCTCTACGACGCCTTCCGCGACGGTCGGCCGTCGCCGTTGGCCGAGCCGGCGGTCACCTACGCCGATTACGCCCGCTGGGAGCAGGAGTGGATCGAGAGCGACCGGGCCCGGAGCCGGCTCGAGTACTGGCGCGGCCGCCTCGACGGCGTCCCGTTCCTCGGGCTGCCAATCGACCGACGTAGGTCGGTCACCCCCGAGTTCAGGGCCGCCTTCCTGCCGCTGACCATCCCGGCGGCGACCGTGGCCGAGCTCCGTTCGGTCGCCCAACGGAGTGGTGCGACCCTGTTCCAGATCCTGGCGACGGCGTGGGCGGTCCTGCTCGCTGGGCACTCGGGTTCCGACGACGTGACCTTCTCGACGGCCGCCGACCTCCGTCAGCGCCCCGAGTTCGAGTCGGTTGTCGGTTGTGCCCTGACGCCGCTCGTGTTCCGGGTGGACCTCCGAGGCGATCCGCCGTTCACCGAGCTCGTCGTCCGGGTCCGCAACGAGGTCTTGGACGCGCTCGACAATCTGCTCCCGTTCGAGCGGGTGGTCCGTGAACTGGAGCCGGACACCGTGGCCGGTGCCAACCCGATCTACCAGACGATGATCGTTCTTGAACCGCCGATCCACCCGCTCGACCCGTCGTGGTCGGTCCACCTGATGGAGAGCGCCATCAGCGACGCCGTCGGGGCGGGCAAGCTCGACCTCGAGCTCAGCCTCGACGAACGGCCCGAGGGGTTCATCGAAGGTCGCCTCATCTTCGACCCCGAGCTGTTCGCGCCCCCGAGTGCTGAGGCGGTGGTCGACCACCTGCTCGGGATCCTTGGGTCGGTGGCCGCCGATCCCGAGCTCAGCGCGTCGGCCCTCCGGGTCTCCTCCGGTGAGGACCGGCGCCGGCTCGTCGAGTGGAACGCCACCGAGACGCAGCGCCCCTTCGCCACGTTGGGCGAGCTCGTCGAGGCCCAGGCGGAACGGACGCCGACGGCGGCGGCGGTGTCGGACCGCGAACAGACCTTCACCTACCGGGAGCTCCTCACCCGAGCGGAGCGGACGGCCCGGCGCCTCCAGGCGGCCGGCCTCGGCCCCGGAGACGTCATCGCCTTTTGTGCCGAGCCGAGCGCTGTCCTCGTCGCCGATGTGCTCGGCACCCTTCATGCCGGCGCGGCCTACCTCCTGCTCGATCCCACGCGCCCGGACGACGAGCTCGATCACATGGTGACGGAGGCGGCGGCGTCGGCGGTCTACGCGGGGCCCCACCACGCCGGACGCCTGGCCGGTCAGACCACTCCGCTCCTGACGCTGGCCGACACCGCCAACGGCTCGGCCGATCTGCCGATCCGGGTGGGCGCGGACGCCGACCCGACGTTGTGTGTGCAGTTCGGGGTGGGCGAGCGACCGGTCGCGACAGCAATCCACCATGGGGCCGCCGCGAACTGCGCGGCCGCGCTCGCCGACCAGCTCGGGATCACGTCCTCCGACACGGTCCTGGTGCTCCCCGGGACCCTCTACCGGGCCGCCTCCTTCGAGCTCTGGTTGGGGCTCCACGTGGGGGCGAGGGTCGTGCTGGCCGGACGCGCCGACGCCGCCGACGGCCGCGCCTTGAGCCGACTCATCTCGCAAGAGCGCGTGTCCTTCGTGCACGCGTCACCGGCCGAATGGGCGACGGTGCTCGAGACCGGGCTCCGGCCGGCCCGCGGGCTCGTCGCCTTGAGCGGCGGGGGAACGCTCGACGGCGACCTTGCGGAGCGGATCCTCACCCGGGCGCGGGTGCTCTACCACGGGTATGGCTCCCCGGAGACCTCGGGCTACGCACTGGTGGGACGGGTCGACCCGGGGCGCCCGGTGACCGTCGGCCGACCGATCGCCAACATGCGCGCGCACGTGGTCAACCGTGACCTCCAGCCGGTCTCGATTGGCATCGTGGGCCAACTGGTTCTGGCCGGCACGGGGATCGCTCGCCCCGCACAGGGCCGTGGGGCCCTGCCCGTCGTCGGGTTCTGCGAAGAGCCGGACGGCACGGGACCTGCGTTCGCGACGAGCCAACGGGCCCGTTGGCGGGTCGACGGTCGGATCGAAATTCCTTAGCGGTTCCGGACCGAAGGTCCAGGCGTGCTCTTGGTGAACTTCATCTTCCGAGGTCCCGGTAGCGCTTCTCGGTGGCCGCCTTCTGGGGGCGCCACACGTCCTCGTTCTCCTCGTACCAACGGATCGTCTGGGCCAATCCCTCGGCCATGTCGGTGTACCGGGGCCGCCATCCGAGCTCGGCCTCCAGCTTGCTCGGGTCGACCGCGTACCGCAGGTCGTGACCGGGTCGGTCGTCGACCTCGTCGTACCAGTCCGCCGGGCGCCCCATCAACTGGAGGATGAGTTCGAGGACCTCACGGTTGCTGCGCTCCCCGTGGGCCCCGATCATGTACGTCTCGCCCAGGCGCCCGGATTCGAGGATGGCCAGGAGCGCGTCGTTGTGGTCGTCGACGTGGATCCAGTCCCGGACATTGCGGCCGCGCCCATACAGCTTCGGCTTGCTCCCCTCCAAGATGTTGGTGATCTGTCGCGGGACGAACTTCTCGACGTGTTGATACGGGCCGTAGTTGTTGGAGCAGTTGGAGATGGTCGATCGCACCCCGAAGGACCGGACCCAGGCCCGGACCATCAGATCGGCCCCCGCCTTGGTGGACGAGTAGGGACTGGACGGGTTGTAGGAGGTTCCCTCGGAGAACTTGGAGGGGTCGTCCAGCTCGAGATCACCGAAGACCTCGTCGGTCGAGACGTGGTGGAGGTGCTTGCCGTGGGCGCGGACGGCTTCGAGCACGGTATAGGTGCCCACCAGGTTCGTCTCCACGAACGGCCACGGCCCGGCGAGGGAGTTGTCGTTGTGCGACTCGGCCGCGAAGTGCACGACGACGTCCGCCGCCGCGACCAGCCGATCGACGAGCGCGGCGTCGGTGACGTTGCCCCGCACGAACTCGATGTCCTCGCAGACCGGGGACAGGTTGGCCTCATTCCCGGCATAGGTCAGCAGGTCGAGGACCGTGACCCGCCACTGCGGACGATGGGCCACGACCCGGTGGACGAAGTTCGAACCGATGAAGCCGGCGCCACCGGTGACCAGCAGGTCCACGGCCCGGCCGTCGGACGCCGGCGGGCCGGTCACCACGAGCTCCGAACGCCGACGGCGCCACGGGCGGGAGGTTCGAGGGGATTCGACACCCGGTGGCCGTCGCTCACTAGCCGTCGAGAGAGCGCTTGGGCAGATCGAGCGCGCTGAGCCAGCGATCCTGCCACGCATCGAACGAGTACGAGCTCTCGACCACCTCTCGGGCCCGCTGGCCGCCGACCCGGCGCTCGCCGGCCGACGCGTGCAGCACCGCGGTCAGCTGGTCGATCCATTCCGCCTCGTCGGTCGCCGGGCGACCCCCGAGGGCCGTGGTCACGGTCTCGTTGGTGCCCACCGGGGATGCCACGAAGGGCAGGCCGGCGGCACCGTACTGCAGCAGCTTGTAGGCGGACTTCCCGGCGCTGAAGCGGTCGTCGGTGAGCGGACCCAGTCCCACGTCGAACTCGGCCAGCTGTTGCTCGGCCCGGCCCTCGCGCCATTGGACGCGATCGGTCATGGACTCGAGCGGACCCTCCAACCGTGCCCCGGCGTCACCGATGATGGTCAGACGAGCCCCGGTCTTTCCGTGCACCGCCAGGAGGGCTCCTTCGATCGCCCGTAGGTAGTTCTCGCTGCTCGGCGATCCGATCCACACCAGCCGGGGCGGATCGCCGAGCTCGTAGTCGCCCTTCACCCGGTAGATCTGCGGTTCCACGCAACTCGGGATCACCACGACGTCGCGCGCGTACTGGCTGGACCAGTCGGCCAGATAGTCGTTCCCGGCGATCACCCGATCGGCGCGCTTTACGCTCCGCATGCACTTGTCCGCACTCGATCGAAGCAGGTTGCCAGGGTTGCTCGGACGCCCGGTGTCCCAGAGAAGTCCGTCATCGAAGTCGTAGACGCCGCATTCGGCCGAACCCAACAGCCGCTCCTCGAGACCGCCGTGCCCGAACGGACTGGCTTGGCGGAAGACGAGCAGCGTTCGCAGCTTCTGGCCGACCAGGCTCCGGACCGCCCGCTCGGCGGCGAGCGTCGCCATCGGCCGCGTGAGGAGGGTCTTCGGGGAGTTCACGTTGGTGCCGATGTAGGAGTAGACGGTGGCGTCGGGCACGAGCCGCTCGACCCATTCGAAGATGCGGACACGGGCGCCGGCGCCCCCGCGGCCGTAGGTGGCCACCGCGGTCAGTTCGCTCATGACGGGTGGATCCTCGTTTCCTCGACGGGCGAGAGGCAGGGCCGCGGTTCGGGGTGGCCCGCGCGGCTCTCCGAGCGCGATCGGCACACCCCGGGGGTCAGCGGCCTGCTCTCCCGAGCCCTCTGCCCCTGTTCGTCCCGAGGAGGCAAGATCGAGGAATGGCCGACCCACGTGACCTCGGTCGGGTGTTCGACGAGGTGCCCGAGATCTACGACCGGGTGCGACCGACCTACCCCGACGAGCTGTTCGCCGACCTCGTCGCCCTCACCGGTCTCGACGAGCGGTGCGCGGTGCTCGAGGTCGGGTGCGGCACCGGGCAGGCGACGCGCGCACTGGCGGCGCTCGGGTCCTCGGTGACCGCCGTCGAGGCCGGCGCCGGCCTGGCGGCAGTGGCGCGCCGTCGGCTCGCCGACTGCCCCAACGTGCGGATCGAAACGTCGAGGTTCGAGGACTGGGACGACGGCGGGCGGCGCTTCGATCTCCTCGTGGCGGCGTCCTCGTGGCACTGGGTCGACCCGTCGGTCGGCTGGCGCCACGCGCATGACGTGCTCCGACCGAAGGGGTGGATGGCGCTGCTCGGCAACGTGGTCGTCCGCCGGCCGGGTGAGCCGGAGGTGTACGCCGAGACCGCCGACCTCCACGAGCGCTACGCGCCGGGCAATCCGAGCTGGGGCCACCCGCCGACCGAGGACGAGGTCCGCGCGCAGCCGGTCGGGGACTGGGGATTGGTCACGAACCCCGAGAGTGGGTTCGGCCCGACCGTGGTCCGGTGGTACCCGACGGTCCAGTGGTTTGACGGGGACGGCTTCGCGGACCTGCTCCGGTCGACCTCGCTGTACCGGGCCATCGACCCGGGGGTCCGCGAGCCCCTCATCGACGCGGTCGCCGAGCGCATTCGCACGCGGATGGGCGATCGGGCGCCCCGCCGCTACCTGAGCGTCCTGCGTCTCGGGCCGCGCGAGTGACCGGGCCACCTAGGCGGGGACGGCCTTCGCGAGGGGAGCCACCGCGCCGGCCTCGGCGACGTCCTTCAGCGTCTGGGCGGCCCGCGGGAAGTCCCCACCGGTCACTGCCCAGGAGCCGTAGTCCCAGGTCACCGCGGCGAACAGGTGTTCTTTGTCTGCCCACCGGAGGAACTGGCTGACGTAGGTGGCGTTGTCGCCCCCGCCGGCGGCCGAGGTGGGCACGACGCCCCACTTGGCGATCATGAGGGGCTTGTGGTGCTGGAGCGAGAAGGTCGCGAACCAGTTCGGCCCGTAGGCGGAGGAGGCGAGCGTGGGCCACGACGTCCCGGACCCGGCCGAGGCCAGGTCGAAGGCGTCGGTGGCCACCACGTCGACGTACGCGTTGCCGGGGTAGAGGGCGGACGGCGGCACGGTGCCGGGGGCGCTGTCCCAGGCGAACTGGAACTGCTCTCCGGGCACGGCGCGCAGCGCGGTGACGATTTGGCGCCAATAGGCGACGTAGTCGGCCGCCGCCGCGTTGCTGGTGGCGCCCCACGGGAGGCCCGAGTCCTGTGGGTCCCAGCCGATCATGAGCACCGAGTTGGCCATCCCGTTCCCCACGAGCGTCGAGCCGAGCTGGGCGAAGTAGAGGTTGTAGGCGCCCGTTGCCCCGGCGGCGAGGCTGGTCCCGCCACCGGTCGGCAGCATCGGCACCCCCCAGATCATGCGAAAGCCCGAGCCGGTCCAGCGCTGCACGAACCAGATCGGGTCCGCGATGCTCCGCCAGCTGGCGCCGTCGATGTAGTCGAAGGCGAACGGCACCGGCGCGCCGGCATCCGCGCTGAAGGCGACAGCGGCCACCGGCGAGCCGGGCCCGGCGTAGACGCCGAGGGGCACGGTCACACCGACCGGGGCCGGCTTGGCCTTCGGGGTCGTTGCCTTGGGTGCGGTGGTCGGAGTCGGTCGCGTCGTCGCGCTCGGCGGCGGCGAGGCCTGCCGGGTCGTGCCGGTCGGCACTGCATTCTCGGAGACCACGAGGACGAGCAGCCAGACGGCCACCCCGAACGCGCCGAGAAGCCCGAGGGACGCCAGGATCCGGCTCGGCCGAAGCGCCCGGGTGACCCGGCGGCGGAAGCGGTCGAACCGCCGTCGGAAGGTCACGACGCACCTCCGGCGGGGACGAGGCTCCTGACCGGAGCCTCGACGGCCGCGGCGCCGCGGGGGGGCGGCCGGGGGATCGCGATCGCGAGCAGGCACCAGAGCACCTGGGGCATGCCGCCGTTCGACAGGAACGGCCAGATGAGGTTCATGGCCAGCATGGCCACGACGGCGACGAGCACCGCGCGGCCGATGGCCCGGTCGAAGGGGTCCTCGGCTCGGGCCGCCTCCCGGCTCTTGCGCACCATCGCCCAGGCGAGCCCACCAAACAGGACGAGAAGCGGGAAGCCGCCCTCCATGAGATAGGTGAGGTACTGGGACTCGGTGTAGGGCCAGTGGATCGAGGGCGGGAGCACCGCCCCGTACCCGGTCATCGGCCGGGCCTCCACCGCCGGGATGTACTGGGTGGTCCAGACCTGCCACCGGAAGTCGAGGGTCTGGGGCACCCCGGCGTGGCGCGACGAGCCGGCGGTCGAGGAGAACTCCTGGTTAAGCCGGGGCACGAGGAACGGTGCCGCCACGAGGGCGCCCACCACCAAGGCCGCCGCGCCGTAGCGCAGCGCCTTGCGCTCGTACCCGTACTGGCGGGCGAGCACCACCAGGCCAATCACGAGCAGGACGATGGCCGAGATCTCTACGGTGACGAGGATCCCGATCAGGGCGCACATCCCGACAACGAGGGCGCCGCGTCGGTGGCGGCCGATGGCGCCGGCAAACACCAACGCGCAGAGGACGAGGAGCAAGGGAAGCAGGTAGCCGGCGAGGGCCGCCCAGTTGTCGAAGGGGCCGGTGGCCCGGCTCCCCGGGCCCTGGTGGACGATCGAGGCGCTGGCCGACAGACCGCCCGTGATGGTGTTGACGAACCGGACGATCGGCCCGACGCGCAGTTCCTGGAGGAACGCCAAGAGCGCGACCGGGACGGCGGCGCCCAGCAACACCCCCACCGCCGTCTTGCGCTCGGTGTGGGTCCGGAGCGAGACCCGAACGGCCCGGTAGAGAAGGAAGAACTGGAGCTGGCCGATCGTGGTGGCCCAGGCGTTGATCGAGAGGCTCTGGTGAAGGGTCACCGCGTCGAACACCCCGAAGGCCGCCCACGCGAGTCCGTAGGCGAGCAGGAGCCAGTCGAGGCTCGACCACGGGACCGCCTCACAACGGCGTACCGAGGCGAGGACGGTCACGCCCACCACGCCGACCAGGACTTCGGAGAGGCGCACGTGGGCGACGGGGACGCCGGGGGCGAGGCCCGAGAGGATCGGCATCGTCGTGACGAGCACGAGTCCACCGACGACCGGCCGCAGGAGCACGGCCACCACGAGGCCGACACCGAGGACGGCCGCCACGGCGAGGGCCGGCTTGCGCACCGACAGGTCCCCGAGGACCAACGCGAGCACGACCGCCACCGAGCCGAGCAAGAGCGGCCGCGGCCGCTCCGCGAACCACCCGCGCTCGGCGTCGCCGAACTTCAGCCTCCTCGGCGGTCGCGTGAGGAGTGCGGCGTCGCCCGGCTCAGCCCACACGGTCCGACACTCGACTCCGGAACCGGCGGGTGACGAGCACCGCCCAGACCGGGGCCCGGCCCATCATCCGGAGCCGCTCGGCCGCTGCCAGGACGTCGCGTTGGCGCGTGCCCTCGTGAGAGACGAGCACGGTCGGCCCCGTGCCGCGGGTGAGGTCGACCACGCCGGTCGCGAACGCCGGGCTGATCTGCACCGCAGGCCCGTCCGCCGGCCAACAGGGGCGCAGCCCGCGGGCGAGCTCCATCGTCGGCCCCGTGTCAGAGACCGAGATCGGGACCACCGTGAGGGGGCCGCGCGACCGCGCGCTGTCGGAGAGGACCCGGGCCAGCTCGGGGAAGGAGAGGTCGGCCGGGACCAGGGCGGCCCGGCAGCCGGACGCCGTGGCCAGGGTCGGGGCGTCGTCGATTCGGGGGTCCGCACGCTCGGCCGCGAGGACGAGGATCAGCCCGACCACGAGGCCGAGGAACCCGCCGAACACGATCCCGTACTTGTGCAGCGTGCCCTGCAGGTGGGCAGCGCTCGGGACGCTCACGATCGCGACAGAACCCGCCCCGATTGCCGGGGTGACGGGCGTGCTGCTCGCGACCGCGTGGGCGACGGCTTCGGCGCCGGCCACCGCCCTCGACGCGCTGGGGGCGGAGTAGTTGATGAGCAGGATCGAGGTGCCGTTCTCGACGGTGACACTCAGGGCGTGTCCCACCGCGGAGGTCGAGGTGTTGAGGCTGCCGGCCGCGGCCGAGAGGATCGACTGGTCTTTCGGGATTAGCGCGGCGTAGGTGGTCGCCAGGGCCAGCGCGTCGTTGGCGCTGCCCGGACCGCTTCGCCCCGACCCCGACTGCACGACCACGGTCGCCTGGGCACTGAAGGAAGTGGCGGCGTGCACGCCGGCGAACCACCCACCCGCCGAACCGGCCACGAGCGCGGCGGCGAGGAGCCAGCTGCGCCGCAGGAGGCCGCGGGGGAAGTGCCGGCGCACCGGGGTGAGCGCGGGCGCGGCGGGGACGGCCTGTGTCGCGGCGGGGACGGCCTGTGTCGCCGCGGGGACGGCCGGGGCCGGCATCACGATCGCGTTCGGGGTGCTCGCCTGGAAGTGGTGGGCCGTCGAAGCGGCGCCAGTGGGGACCACCGCCTCGGCCGGGCGGGGGGCCGTCGCAGTGGCCGGCCGGGGGGCCGGCTCGGTGGGCTGCACGGGAACAGAGGCCGAGGGTGTGTACGGGGTCCCGGGCTCGGCGGACGGGCGGTTCCATTCGGGCAGCGCGGGTACGTCGGCGTCGTAGGCCGGGAACGCCACACTCGGGGCCGGATCGATCAGGGTCTCGGGCCCGGGCGGCGGTCGCAGGCCGCCGGCGGGCTGGTCGTCCCACAGGAGCGAGTACACGCAGGCGGGTGCGCCGCGCTGGGCGCACGTGCTCTCGACGAGCGAGGCCTTCACGCCGCACACCTGGCCGGCCACCTCGCCGAGCATGGTCTTCACCAGCTCGCAGGCGGCCTCTGGGCGGATCTTGTCGGGCCGTGACCGCAGGACCACACAGCCCGGCCGGGTCCGGACGATCTCGAAGGTGATCCCGTAGGTGGCGAGCAAGGGCCGCGCGTCGGCGAGGACGTCGGCCACCTGGGGGCGCTGGTCACCGGCCCGTGCCGCGAGGAGCGGGTGCTCGGCCAGCTGACGGCCGGCGCTGCGGGCCTCCTCGGGGGAGAGGCCGCTGTTCGGGGGGACGGGGAGGGTCATGGCTGGCCGGCCTCGGCGGCCCGGTGTCGGGCGCTCTTGCGTCGGTACATCTCACGATCTGCCCGCACGAGGAGCGTGGTCGGGTCCTCGCTGCGAGGGTCAGCGGCCACCCACCCGATCGACGCGCTCACGGCCAGGGTCTGCCCGCGCACTTGGTAGGGCGCAGTGAGCGTCTTTCGGATACGCGAGATGACCATCTCGATCTCACCGGGGTCGTCCGAGGCGGCGTGGGCCACGACGAACTCGTCGCCGCCGAGCCGGGCGACGATGTCGCTCGAGCGGACCGCGCCCTGGATCCGGCGACCGACCGCGACGAGCACCTCGTCGCCGACGTCGTGGCCGTAGCGGTCGTTGATCATTTTGAAGTCATCGAGGTCCAAGAACACAAGCGCGATCGACCCTCCGCGGGTGCGGAACTGGAGCAGGACGCGGCGCAGGTAGTCGAGGAGCAGGTAACGGTTGGCCAGGCCCGTCAGCGGGTCATGGAGGGCGAGGTGCATCAACCACGCTTCCTCCTCGAGCTGGGAGGTGACGTCGCGCATCACCAGCAACGCGCCGGTCGACCCGTCTTCGAGATCGAACGGCTTGGCCGAGGCGACCAGGTGGCGGCGGTCCTCACCGGCGAGCTGGAGCTGCTCGGAGCGCACGACCGTGCCGTTCAGGGCCCGGCTCATGGGGTGGTGGGGCTGGGACAGCGCGGATCCGTCGGAGCTGCAGAGTGCGGGGGAATAGGGGAAGGGCAGGCCGACGAGGTCCTCGTCGGTCGGAAGCCCCTGCAGGGCCCGGGCCTCGCGGTTCGCGACCAGGACGGTGCCGTCGGCGTCGCACACGACGATCCCCTCGTCGAGCGCGTCGAGCAACACCGACAGCGTGGTGCCGGACCCGACCGCGTTGCCGCCGACCGCCTCTCGGAGGAGTGCGACGTGGCAGTCACCGACGGCCCGGCTCGTGAGGCGGGCGCCGCTCACCTGGACCGCCAGCGACTCGCCGTCGACGTGGTCGAGGTCGAGGCGTCGACCGGGGAAGGGGGTGTCGAGGAGTGACGCGGCGTCGGCAACCTGACCGCCGGCGGGGTGGAGGATCTCGGTGATGTCCTTGCCGAGGATCTCCTCGGGAAGGAGCCCGCTCAGGTCCCCGACCGCCGCGTTCGCGAACACGATCGTCCCGTCGTCGCGGGTGACCACCAGGCCGTCGGGGAGGCCCTCGACGACCTCGTCCAGGAGACCGACGCCGGGAGCCGGCGAGGGCGCCCCGGTCACAGGCCCGACGGCGTCGGCGTCGTCGGCGGAGGCGTCGATGATCGGGATCTCGGGAGTGGGGGTCGCCGGAGCCGACGCCACGTGGTCGCCGACGGCATAGAAGCCGGGGCCCGAGAGGACCGCGTGGCCGTTCGCGACCTGGTCGCCCAGTGCCTGGGTCAGGCGAAGGAGGCCGAGCCGCTGCTCCTCGTCCAGCTCGGGCAGCCAGGTGTCGACGACCCCGAGCAGACCGCACCATTCGGCCCCGGCCCGGATCGGAACGGCGACGCACGCCAGCGAGTCGTCGGCCGACTCGTCCTCACCCAGGATCTCGGCGTTCCAGAACGGCTCGTTGCCGTGGGCGCCGGGACGCTCGAGGCACGACCGGGCCAGCAGCGTCACCCGCTCACCGACACCGGCCGGGCCGGGCGCCGCCAGCTCGAAACGGACATCTCCCCTGGTCGAGACCACAAAAGCGCCCATGCCCATGCACAGATCGCGGGCCAGACGGACGGTCTGAAGGGTCTGGTCCTCGACGAGATCCATGGGGCGAAACACTACGGGTCACCGGTCCCACGAACGTCTTTCGAGTGTCCCTTCGTGACGCCTCAGAACAGGCCTTTCCCGGGGGACGTCGGGTGGACGGGCCGTTCTTAGGGTTCCCCCAATGTTCGTGTCCTACGTCCTGCGGGTGCGGCCCGAGGGCCTGAAGGAGGGTCGCTTCGCGGGCGAAGTCGAGGCGGTGGTCACCGGCCAGCGCTTCGCAATGCGCTCGGTGGACGAGCTCCTGGCCATCGTGCTCGAGACCGCGGGTGAGGAGGCGGCCGTCCTGAAGACTGCCCGCTCCAAACGGGCGGCTGAGCGGTGAGCACCCCCACGATCCCCCAGCAGAGGCTGTCGGCGACCGGGGTCCTCACGGTCGTCTCTTCGAGCCCGCCGCGCCGCGCCGTCCTGACTCTCCCCGTCGAGCAGATCGCCACCCGGCCCGGGTGGACCTGGCTCGCCGCGAGCGACGGGCTCGTCGCGCTCCTGGTGTTCCTGGTCGCGAGCAACCTCCTGCCGAGCCTCGCGCCAGAACGCGCCTCGCTCGCCACCAACCTCGCGTTCGTCGGCATCTCGTGGTGCGCGCTCGCAGCCGGTGTCTTTGCGAAGCGCGTGTACCCGAAGGCGCGCCGTCACATCGCTCCGCGCCCCGCCGACGACCTGGTCGACCTGGAGGCCGCCGTCGCCATGGGGGCGCTCGCCTCCCTGGGGCTCGCCGCGCTCGTCCCTGGGCTTCTCACCGGACCGCTGCAGCCCGAGGCCGTCCTCGCGGCCTTCGCCGGATGCGCGATCGCACTTCCCCTGGCCCGCGCCGCGGTCATCGGCGCGCGGGGGCGCAGCTCCACCCGACCCGTGCGCGTCGTGGTGCTCGGGACCGGGACCATCGCCTCGGACGTTGCGGCGCGACTTTCGCGCTCGCGCCATGTGGAACTGGTCGGCTTCGTCGACGACGATCCGGTCGACGGGCATCCGGTCCTCGGCGACCTGGCCTCGCTTCCGGCCATTTGTCGGCTCGGTGCCATCGACCGCGTGGTCGTCGCCTTCAGCCGCTCGCACCCGGCCCGCACCACCGACCTGCTCCGCTCGCTCGTCGGGACCGTGGCCGTCGACGTCGTCCCGCGCTACTTCGAGCTCACCGGATGGGAGGCGAGCTTCCAGGACTTGGACGGCCTCGCAGTCATCAGCCTCGACGGCGGCAGTCCGGGCCCTGTTGGGCGTTTCGTCAAGCGCGCGTTCGACCTCGTGGGGGCGGCGGCCGCCCTGGTCGTGGTCGCCCCGATCCTCCTCGCGTCGGTCGTCGCGGTGAAGGCCACCTCCCCGGGCCCCGTCCTGTTCCGCCAGGAGCGGCTCGGACGCGACCGCCGGCGGTTCGAGATCCTGAAGCTCCGGACCATGCGCCAGCCGGGCCCGAGCGAGAGCGCGCTTGGCGACCGGAACATGCCACGCCCCCTGGCCCACCTCCCCGAGGTCGAGCAGCGGGTCACCGCGGTCGGCCGGCTGTTGCGCCGCCTCGGCGTCGACGAGCTGCCACAGCTGATCAACGTCCTGCGGGGCGAGATGTCGCTCGTCGGGCCGCGGCCCTTCGTCCCCGAGGAGTGCTCGGTCCTTCCCGAATGGGTCGGCCGGCGCTTCGAGATCCGACCGGGTCTCACTGGCCTGTGGCAGGTGTGCGGCCAGCACGACCTCCGGTTCGAAGAGTTGTGCCGCCTGGACTGCCAGTACGTGGCGAGCTGGTCATTCGCCGGCGACATCCGGATCCTCGCCCGGACGCCCGGTCGGCTCCTCCGGGGCGGGGGCGGAGCGTCGGCCCGTTGAACACCTGGTGGGCGCCGAGCCTCGCCGTCGTCGTTGCCACTCGAGGACGACCCGAGAACCTCCCCGGCCCTGCCAACCCGCCGATCGACGTCGAACCGGTGGCGCTCGACGACCCGGTGTCGGCCTGATGCCCGACGAGGGGCCGCCAAGGGCACCGGCGGTGCTCGACACCCGCGCGCGGCGCACCCGGGGGCTCTGGCCGCTCGCACTCGCGCTCGCGGTGTTCACCACCGCCGCGGTGGCCGTGCCACTCGGGTCGGCCGGCGCGCAGACCCACTCGGTCGTTCTCATGGGCGATTCGCTCCTCGCCGAGGCGGCGGGTGACATCACCACCTCGCTCGAGGCCCAGGGCGACACGGTCGACGCGTCGGCGGCCGTCCCGGGCGCCGGGCTGCTCGACACGGGGATCAGCTGGCTCTCGACCGCCCGATCCCTTGTGGCGAAAGACGATCCGGACGTAGTGGTCGTGGAATACGTCGGGAACTACGGGTACTTCGGCGGCATCAAAGGCGTGTCGGTCTACACGCGTGCCTTCTACCGGCGGTGGGCCGCGGCGGCCCAGCGGCTGGAGGACGTCCTCACCTCGCGCGGCGCCACTGTCTACTGGGTGATCGGGCCGCCTGTGGACTCGCCGACCGTGCCGAAGGCGGAGTCCGGCATCGTCGTCTTCGACCGCGCCTACGCGAACCTGCACGCGCCCCACACCGTCTCGGGCCGGCCGCCGCTCATCGACGTGACCCCGGCGGTCACCGGGGGGACCGGGACATACGAGGAGTCCATCCCCAACCCGGCCGGGGGCGTGGTGCAGGTGCGCCAGCGAGACGGCGTCCACTTCACCGCGTACGGCGCCTCGCTGTTCGCCGGCGCGATCGTGAGCGCCGTCGGCTGAGGCCGGCTGACTCGCTATTCGGCCCCGTCGGGCCGGAGCGACTCGCGGGCCCGGACGATGGCGCGCGACGGGGGCACGCCCAGGTCGGCCAGCATCCGCTCGGCCCGCTCCAGGGTCGCGAGCGCCCGGCGCCGGTTGCCCGATCGGGCGAGGAGCTCGGCGGCCCGCAGGTAGTGGTGCTCCTCGTAGGGGTCGGCGTCGATGAGCCGGTCGAGGAGGGCGAGCGCCTCTTGGAGGTGCTCGCGGGTCACCGCCTCCTCGAGCAACAGGTCGAGCAGCTGGATGTACAACCGGACGTAGGACTCGCGGTGGCCGGCCGCCCAGTCGGCGTAGCGGTCGCCCGGGAGCAGCTCGCCGCGGTAGAGCACGAGGGCCTCGCGGGCCAGCCGGGCCGCCTCCTCGGGCGGGGTGTCGCGACGGACGGCTTGTTCGCCCAGCTGTCGGAACTGGGCGACGTCGGTCACCGCGTCGCCGGCCAGCCGGATGAAGTTGTCGTCCCGCTCGAGCAGGTCGCCGCTCGCGGCGCGGACCCGCCACAGCACGTTGCGCAACCGCCTCGTCCCGACCCCCGGCGCCGCGTCGGGCCAGAGCAGCTCGACCAGCTCCTCGACGGGGAGTTTCTCGTGGAGGGCGACGATCTTCAGTCCCTGGGCGGCGAGCGAGAGGGGCAGCGACACCGGTTCGCCGAACCGTCGGACCGAGAACGAGCCGAGCAGCGTGATCTCCCAGGGCGGGTGGTCGACCCGGGAGACCGGGGCGGTCACCAGCATGGCCGGCGGCGACGCGGCGGCCTCCGCCATCGAGCGCAGCGCGGCCTCCCCGAACTCCTCGGCCGAGGGCACGAGGGCGAGCTCCCGGCGGGCGAGCGTCACCCACCCGGGGGCCCCGAGCCGCTCGAACGCCGCGCACGCGGCCTGGAGGTGCCCCTCCGCCTCGTCGACCTGGCCGCCCTCGGCGAGCCGCACCCCCCAGGCCAGCTCGACCCGGGCGGCGAGCAGGGGCTGGCCGGCCATTGCGTCGCGGGCATTGGCGAGCAGGTCGGTCGCGTCGGTGACGTCGTCAGTGGCGATCCCCGCGACCCACTCGGCCCACCCCGGCGGCACCGCCCCCGCCCCCCGGGCCTTGGCCACGGTGTCGAGCAGGGGCGCGGCCAGCTGGCGGCGGCGGCCGAGCAGCATGATCTCGGCGGCCGCCGGGGCGAAGGCGGCCCGGATCGTGTCGTGGTGGGGCCGGGCCGCCCGCTGGCCGACCTGGGGCACCGCGTCGTCGTCGGCGGCGCCGAGCCAGGCGAAGGCAGAGCTCGACCGGCCCCGTTGGAGCTCGAGGTTGGCCAGCATGGTGAGGGTCTGGACCCGGGGGGCCCGGCCGACCTCGCCGGCCAGCCCGAAGAGCCGGGCCGCCACCTCGAAGCCGGCGTCGTAGGAGCCGTGGCCGGCGTCGGACTCGGCGAGCACGCCGAACGCCCGGGCCGAAAGGGTGTGCTGCTCGCAGCGCTCGGCCAGCTCGGCGGCGGCGCCAGCGTCCCTCGCCGCCTCGGCGAGATCGCCCTGGGCGAGGGACACGGTCGCCCGGATGAGCGACGGCACGGCGACGAGGGCGCGGTCGCCGACGGTGTCGGCGCAGTCCTCGACCCACTGGGCCCACCGCAGGGCCTGTTCGACGTGGCCCTGGTGGACGAGGCTGTCGCCGATCACGAGGGCGAGCTGCGGCGAAGCCGGGAACTCCTGGGTCTGGCCGATGAGCAGCGAGGTGACCGCGATGAGGTCGATGTCGGTCCGGGCGCTCGCGCTGCCCTCGAACACGTGCGCCGCGCCGAGGGCGGCGGCGGCCAGGGCCTCGGCGTGGCTGCTGACCGTGCGGGCGAGGCGGACGGCCCGCTGGGACACCTCGGCCGAGTCGTCCGAGGTCCCCCCGAGCAGCTGGCAGGCGACCGCGTCGACGAGCATCAGCACGGCCCGGTAGGCCGCGTCGCCCTCGCACTGGGCGGCGGCCTCGCGCATCGCGGCGGCGACGGCGGGGGAGAGGTCGCCGGCCATCTCGGTGCGGGCCCGCTGGTAGGTGATCTCACAGGCGACCCGCTCTGACACGGCGAAGTCCCCGGCCCTGGCGACGCACACGCGTGCCCGGCCCACCTCACCGACGCTCATCCAGAGCGCGGCGGCCCGGGCGAGGTGGCGAGCGCTGGCGTCATCGGTGGGCCCGTAGTCGGCGGCCATCTCCTCGTGGTGGGCCGCCGCCGTCGAATCGCCCCGGTCGAGCGCGATACGCGAGCTCTGGGTGAAGAGGCGGGCGACGGTCTCGTCGCGGCGCACGGTGTGCTGCGAGGCATGGAACGCGCTCCGCTCGACTTGTCCGCGGGTCGCGAAGGCGCGGGAGATCGCGGCGTGCGCTCGGGAGCGCAGCTCCTTCGGCACCGACCAGAACGCGCTGGCCCGAACGAGCGGGTGCGCGAAGTCGAGGCGTTCTCCGCGCAGCACGACGATCCCGGCCTTCTGCGCGGGGCGCAGCACCTCGAGGCGCAGCCCGAGGTCCTCCAGCGTCGCCTCGAGGACCGAAACTGGGAGGCGCCCGGCCGACGCGGCGGCGAGTGCGTAGCGGATGTCCTCGGCCAGTCCCGTGAGGCGCTGGCCGAACGCGCCGACGAGCGAGTGGCCGAGCGGGATCGGCTCGGGCAACGGCCGCCATCCCTGCAGCTGTTCCTCGGAGAGACGGTGGCACGCGTCGATCAGTGCGCTCGGGTTGCCGCCGGTCGCGTTCAACAGCGCGGTCAAGACACCCTCGGCGGGCAACTCGCCGAAGTGCTGGGTCAGCAGCGTCGCCGCCTGGGCCGGGTTGAGACCCTCGAGCCGGTGCTCGGGGATCGTGACGTCGAGCTCCGGCGACGCGATGTGCGGGGTGTCGCGCCATGCCAGCACGAGCGCCACGGGGAGGTCGCCGGGCTCGGCGGTCACCGCCTGGCTCATCACGTTGGGGAACCAGGCGGGCAACAGGTGGCAGTCGTCGACCGCGATGAGGAGGGGGAGCTGGGCCTCGTCGAACAGCGTCCGCACCGCCCGCCCCGCCGCCTCGATCCCGGCCGCCATCTGGGCGGGCGTGAGCTCGCCCGGGCCGGCCGCACTCGGGGCGGGGAGCGGCGCCTGGCTCAGGAGCTCGATCACCGGCTGCGGCCACTCGCGGGGGAGGCCGTGCTGGTCATCGACCGCGGCCCCGCGGAGGCGCACCACGCCGAAGTCGCTCGCCCGCGCGACCGTCGCCTCGATCAGAGCGCTCTTGCCGACCCCGGGCTCGCCCCGCAGCACCACCGCGCTGCCCGACCCGGCCCGGGCCTTCCACAAGATGTGGTCGAGGTGGGCGAGCTCGCGGTTCCGGGCCACCAGGCCGCCGGTGTGCTCGACCTTGGGCTCGAGCCGCTCCCGTCCGGCACCGACCTCGGCGGGGTGACGCGGGCGCGTGTCCTCGAGCCGGTCGCCCTCGTTCGACCGTTCCGCCTGCCGCTCGGTTTCCGAGGGCAGATCCGTTCTTCCCACGCCCCGTCTCATCGTCAAAGGTGCAGGGAAGTGCCCCGAACACCGGGCCGCGCGCCGACAGCGGCCCCGCCGCACCGGGTCGGCCCGATTGGCGGTGACGGGTGTCCCTGGTGGGGCGAGCCTACCGGCGGACCTCGGAATTTAGCGGCATACCCGGGCGCGACAGGGTCCCGACAGGCACCGCACGGCGGACGTCAGGGGCGCCGTGCGGTGAAGACGTGGAACGCGAAGGGCACCTCATAGGTGCCGTCCTCGCTCTCGAACGGGGCGAGCTGCGCCTCCATCGCCGCCGCCGCGGCCGCCCGCTCGGCCTCGGCGACCCCGGCCAGCCCCTGGGCGTCGTCGCGGAACAGGGCGTCGCGCTTCACGACCGAGGTGCGCTCATAGGGATGGCGCTCGACCGACGCCCACCCCGCCGCCTCGAGCAGCCCGGTCACCCGGGCGGCGTCGCCCATCGTGAAGGGCCCGATCGGTGCGGCACCCGGCGGGGGCGGGGGCGGGGGCGGCAGGTAGCGCGACAGCGCCGGCATCACGCACCAGGGGTTGGCCTCGACCCCCTGCCAGCAGACGAACGCCAGTCGCCCTCCGGCGACAACCTGGTCGGCGACGTTGGCGAAGGCCGCCACCGGGTCCTCGAAGAACATCACACCGAACTGGCTCGTGGCGGCGTCGAAGGGAGCACCGTCGAACCGGTCGACCTGCGCGTCGGCCACGGTGAACGACGCGGCGGTCCGGCCGTCGCGTCGAGCGCGCTCGCGGGCGAGGTCCACCAGCGGGGCCGAGAGATCCGCGCCGACGGCGCGCCCGCCCGGCGTGACGGCGTCGGCGACCGCGAAGGTGAGGCCGCCGCCCCCGCAGCCGATGTCGAGGACCGCTTCGCCCGGCCGCGGGGCCAGGTGGACCAGCACGACGTCGGTTACGAGCGCGGTCAGCTCCTCGCGCTGCAGCCAGGTGGCCACCCAGTCGGGGTCGTTCCAGCGCCGCCGCTCGGCCGCGTTGGGCGCTGTGTCGCCCGACACCGGGCCGTCGGGGGATCAGGCGGCGGCGCTGAGGCGCGCGCCGCTGCCGGCGTCGAACACGTGGACGGCGGCCGGATCGGCCCGGAGCTTGATGGTCTCGCCGATCGAGGGCCGGGGCCGCCCCACGTCCTGGCGCACCACCACCCGGGTCTCACCGACCCGGCACACGACGTGCACGTCGGCGCCGAGGAGCTCGACGATGCTGACGGTGGCGGCGAGCGTGCCGTCCGGGTCGATCGACAGCGACTCGGGTCGGCAGCCCACGAACACCTTGGCGGCCCGGTCGACCTCGATCCGGCCAGGCACGGGCACGCTGCCGGTCTCGACCCGCACGGCGCGCACCCCCACCGTCGGGTCGAACTCGCCGGGCAGCAGATTCATCCCGGGGCTGCCGATGAACCCGGCCACGAAGAGGTTGGCCGGGGTCTCATAGATGTCCTGGGGCGGGGCCACCTGTTGGAGCACCCCGTCGCTCATCACCGCGATCCGATGTCCCATGGTCATCGCCTCGACCTGGTCGTGGGTCACGTACAGCGTCGTGGTCCCGAGCCGCTGCTGGAGGGTGACGATGTCGGCCCGCGTCTGGGTGCGCAGGGTCGCGTCGAGGTTGGAGAGCGGCTCGTCCATGAGGAACGCCTGGGGCGACCGCACGATGGCGCGGGCGAGCGCCACGCGCTGGCGCTGGCCGCCCGAGAGCTGGCCGGGGCGACGATCGAGCAGTGCGCCGAGGCCGAGCGTCTCGGCCGTCTTCTGCACGAGCTCGGTCCGCTCGTTCTTCTCGACGTGACGCTGGCGCAGCGGGAACTCGATGTTCTTGGCCACGGACAGGTGCGGATAGAGGGCGTAGGACTGGAAGACCATCGCGACATCACGGTCTTTCGGTTCCACGTCGTTCACGACCCGCTCGCCGATCCGGATGGTGCCGTCGCTCACGTCCTCGAGGCCGGCCACCATGCGCAGCGCCGTCGTCTTCCCGCAGCCCGAGGGACCGAGGAGGACGAGCAGCTCCCCGTCGACCACCTCGAGGTCGAGGTGGTCGACCGCGACGACCTCGTCGAAACGCTTCGTGACGCCGTCAAATTGGAGCGCGGCCACCGGCTGCCCGCTTAACGGGTCATCGGGTCGTGCCGCCCCGGATGGTAGACGCGACGGTGTCGGCATCGTCCATCGTGGCGACGAGCCGACCGTAGGGGGCGCCGTCCAGCTCGACGACGACCGCCGATCCCTGGCCGTGCACCGCCGCGAAGTCCTTGCCGAAGCCGCCCCGCCGGGTGCCCACCGCGATCACCTTGGGAAGGCCGGTCCCGGGCGCCCGGACCCCGCGGAGCTCGGGCCACGCCGAGGGCACGACCCGTACGGCGCTCACCGCCGAGAGCGGAACCATGATGTCGCCGTGAAACCCCTCGAACTTCTCGATCGTGCTGAGGCGCATCACGAGCTCCACACCCCGGATCTCGAACGTCGCCACGGGGCCGGAGCGTAGCGGCTGCCCGCGGACAGCCCCGGGGCTGGACGACCACAGACTGGACGGGAGAAGGTGGGACGTGGCCGGAACCGCCCGCCCCGGATGGGCCCCCCCGCTCGAGGGCGCATGGATCGTCGACCTCGACGGCGTGATCTGGCTCGCCGGCGAACCGATCGACGGCGTCGCCGAGGCTGTGTCGTTGCTCCGCGCGCACGGCGCGCGCGTTGTCTTTGCCACCAACAACTCGGCGCCGACCATCGACGAGCTGCTGGCGCGGATGGACCGGGCGGGCATCCCGGCCGAGCCGGGTGACCTCATCACCTCGGCCCAGGCCGCAGCCTCGATGGTCCAGCCCGGCCAGTCGGTGCTGGCCCTCGCCGACGGGGGCGCCCGCGAGGCGCTCACCGCCCGCGGGGCCCGGCTGGTCGAAGACGGACAGCCCGACGTCGTGCTGGTCGGCTGGACCCACGACTTCACCTTTGCGCGCCTTGCCCAGGCCGCGACGGCCGTGCGGCGCGGGGCGCGCCTCATCGGCACGAACGAAGACCCCACCCATCCCACCCCCGACGGGTTGCTCCCCGGGTCCGGAGCCCTGCTGGCGGCGGTGGTGACGGCGGCCGGAGCGAAGGCCGAGGTGGCCGGCAAGCCCTACCGGCCCATGACCGAGCTCATCGCCGCCCACCACCCCGACACCCGGGTCGTGGTGGGCGACCGGCCTTCGACCGACGGGCTGCTCGCCCGCAGCCTCCGGGCACCCTTCGCGCTGGTCCTCTCGGGGGTCACCGCCGCGGGCGATCCCGTCGACCCGCCGGCCGATGTCGTGGCGGACGACTTCTTGGGCCTCGTCAGGCTCGCCCGCGCGGGCGCCGCCTGATCGTCACGGAGCAGGGCTCGGCCGGCCGGACACTACGGTGGAGTGGTGACCAGCAACGAGAGCTGGCGGCGTTATCTGGACGCCACGACCGCCGTCGGCCAGGTCACCCTCGACCGGGCCCAGGAGATCGCGCGGGGACTCTTGTCCGACGACGAGCAGACCCGCACCCGGGCCCGGCGGGATCTCGAGGACCTCGGCCGGGCCAGCCGGCTCTTTGGGGGCCAGCTCGTCGCTCTTGCCCGCGACGAGCTCGGCCGCCAGCTCAAGCAGGTGGGCTCACTCGACGAGCTCTTTGACCGGATCGCCGACGTCCTCGGGGGCCCCGTCCGGGACCCGGCCCGGGACCCGTCGACCGAGGTCGGGCCGGCCGAGATGGCGCCCGTCGCCGACCACCCGGGGGCGTCGTCGGCAGCGGCGCGATCCCACCGGACCGCCGAGCCCGGCTCGAAGAAGGACTCGGGCAAGAAGAAGGGCGCGAAGGGGGCGAAGGGCGACAAGGAGCCGAAGTTCTCGGGCCAGAAGAAGAAGAACAAGAAGGACAAGAAGGACAAGAAGGCCGCCGCGAAGGGCGTCGTCGCGGAGGGCGCCGACACGATCGTGACCCTGCCTCGATCCTCGGACGCGGGTCGCTCCTGAGCCCCTCGCGCCGGCGCCTCGACACCGAGCTCGTCCGTCGGCGTCTGGTCGGCTCCCGAGAGCAGGCACTCGAGGCGGTCGCCAAGGGACGGGTGCTGGTCGCCGGCGCCCCGGCCGACAAGGCTTCCCGGCTCGTGTCGCCGGCCGATCCCGTCGTCCTGCTCGGACCGGGGCCCCGGTTCGTCTCGCGCGGAGGGGAGAAGCTCGACGCCGCGCTGGAGGGGTTCTCGCTCGACGTCGCCGGCCGGCGGGTCCTCGACGCCGGTGCCTCCACCGGGGGATTCGTGGACTGCCTGCTCCAGCGGGGGGCGTCCAGCGTGGTGGCGCTCGACGTCGGCCATGGGCAGCTCGACCTCCGGCTGCGCGGCGACCGGAGGGTCCTCGTGCTCGAGGGAGTCAACGTGCGCACCGCCGGGCCGGAACTCCTCGGCGACGCCGGCCCGGTCGACCTGCTCACTGCCGACCTCTCGTTCATCTCGTTGCGGACGGTCGCGGCCGCACTGGTCGGCCTGGTCCGCAACGGGGGTGACCTCGTCGTCCTCGTGAAGCCGCAGTTCGAGGCGGGGCGGGCCGAAGTGTCTCGGGGGAAGGGGATCGTGCGCGACGCCGACCAGTGGCGCCGGTCCCTCGTCGAGGTCGGCTCAGCACTGAGCTCGGCCGGAACCGGCATCATGGGGGCCATGGCGTCACCGATCCGGGGGACCGCTGGCAACGTCGAGTTCTTCCTGCACGCCCGGGCGGGCGGCGCGCCCACTCCGGAGCCCGTGCTGCTCGACATGGTCCAGGCGGCCGTCGGGACCGTCCGGGGGGGCTGAGCGCCGTGGCGACCGTCGCCCTTCTCGCCAACCCGGCCAACGACGCCGCCGCCAAGCTCGCCGAGGACGCCGCCGCCTGGTTGCACGCCGAGGGCCACCGTGTCCGGACGCTCCTGCTCCAGCTGCCCGACACCGTGGTCGAAGACGGGACCGTGACCCCGTTGAGCTCGGTGCGTCTCTCGGGGGCCGACCTCGCCGTCAGCCTGGGCGGGGACGGAACCTTCCTGCGTCTGATCCCGCTCGCCCACGCATCGGGGGCGCCGATCCTCGGTGTCAACTTCGGCCATCTCGGCTACCTCCTCCAGGTCCAGCCGCCCGACCTCGAGGCCGCGCTCGGGCGGGCGCTCGACGGCGACGTCGTCCTGCAGGAGCGGGCGGTGCTCGAGGTGCGCACCGACGGAGGACAGATCCCGGTCGACGAGCGGGACCCCTCGGTCCTTCTCGCCGAGGGGGCGGAGGGGACCGTCCGCCACTGGCTGGCGCTCAACGAGGTGGTGGTCGAGCGCACCTACCCGGGACACACCGTGCGTTTCACCACCGAGATCGGGGGCCAGCCCTTCCTTCACTACCGCGCCGACGGCGTGCTCGTGGCCACCCCCACTGGCTCGACGGCCTACAACCTCTCGGCCGGCGGGCCGGTGCTCGCGCCCACGATGCGATCCCTCGTCATCACCCCGATCGCCGCCCACCTCGGCTTCGACCGCAGCGTGGTGCTGGACGCCGACCAGTCGGTGAAGGTGACCATTCAGGGGGTGCGCCCCGCGGTGGTGGTCATCGACGGCCGCACCCTCGCCCGGGTGCCCCCGGGCTCGTCGATCAGCTGTCGGACCGCGCCCGATCCCGTGCGTTTCGTCACGCTCGCCGACCAGGGGTTCGGGACGCTCTTGCGCAACACGCTCGCCGCCGAACGCGAACGCTGAGCGGCGGTGCTGGCCGAGCTCCGTGTCCGTCATCTTGGGGTGATCGAGGACGTCACCGTCGAGTTCGGCCCGGGGATGAACGCGCTCACCGGCGAGACCGGTGCGGGCAAGACGCTCCTCGTCGAGGCGCTCCAGCTCGTGCTCGGCCAGCGCGCCGAAGCCGGCCTCGTCCGGACCGGCGAGGACCAGGCCCTGGTCGAGGCCCGGTTCTTCGACGAGGGCGGGGAGGAGACGGTGGTCGCCCGGTCAGTGCCCGCGACCGGGCGCTCGCGGTGCTGGATCAACGGGAAGATGGCCCCGCTCGGGGCGCTGGCCGAGCTGGCCGAAGCGCTGGCCGACATCCACGGCCAGGGTGACCACCAGGCGTTGCTCCACACCGCGGCGCAGCGCCGCGCCCTGGACGTGTTCGGCGGCTTCGACCCCCGACCCGTCGACGAGCTGCGCCAGCGGGTGGCCGAGCTCGGGCGGCAGCTGTCGGGGCTCGGTGGCGACGCCGGAGAGCGGGCCCGCGAGCTCGATGTGCTCGCGCACCAGATCGGCGAGATCGAGCGCGCCGGCCTCGACGAGCCCGGCGAGGACGAGCGCCTGGCCGCCGAAGAGGACCGCCTGAGCGACCTGGCGGCCCACCGCGCCCGCGCGGCCGAGGCGCTAGCGGCGCTCGACGGCCGGGCCGACGACCCCGGGGCGCTGGACCTTCTCGGCGAGGCCGCCGGCGCGCTCGATGGGCGAAGCGCGCTCGGCGCGCTCGAGGAGCGGGTGCGGGCCGCGCAGGCCGAGGTCGCCGACATCGCGACCGAGCTCCGCTCCGTCGTCGAGACCTGGGAGGACGACCCCGCGGCGCTGGAGGCGATCCAGGCTCGACGTCGGCTGCTCGCCGACCTCTACCGCAAGTACGGGGGCGATCGCGCCGCCGCGCAGGAATTCCTGGTGGCGGCCCGGGAACGGGCCGACCGGTTGGGCCGGGCCGAGGCGGAGGGGGCCGCGCTGGAGGACGCCCGCCGGGAGGCCCGGGCCGCGCTGGCGGACGCCGAACGGGCGCTCCACGACCAGCGGGAGGTCGCCGCGCCCGGGCTCGCCTCGGCGGTCGTCGAGCGCCTGGCCGACCTCGCCATGCCGGGCGCCCGGCTGGAGGTCGAGGTGGCCGGCGATGCCGGCGAGGCCGTGACGTTCCTGTTCGCAGCCAACCCCGGCGAGGCGTTGCGCCCGCTCGCCCGGGCCGCGTCCGGAGGGGAGCTGGCGAGGACCATGCTCGCCCTCCGGCTGGTGGCGCCGGGGGGGCCGCCCACGATGGTCTTCGACGAGGTGGACGCGGGCGTCGGCGGGACCGCCGCACTATCGCTGGCCCGGGCGCTCCGGGAGGTGGCGTCGGGCCGGCAGGTGCTGGTCGTGACCCATCTCGCCCAGGTGGCCGCCTTCGCCGCCGACCACGTCTCGATCGCCAAGGCCGAGGACGGTGGCCGGGTCACGGCCGCCGCGCACCCCCTCACCGGCGCCGACCGGGTGGTCGAGGTGTCGAGGATGCTGTCGGGTCACCCCGACTCCAAACGGGCCCAGGCGCACGCACGGGAGCTGCTCGAGCTCGCGGCCGGCGGCCGGGACGATGGCGGCGCTCTGGGCCCGCTCCGTCCACCATCGATGTCGCAGGGCCCGATTAGTGTGTGAGGGTGCGCCGCCCAAACCGCCGGCCGACCACGCGAGAAGCGAGGTCGTAGCACCCCGGTGAGCAAGTTCATCTTCGTCACCGGGGGTGTGTCCAGCTCTCTCGGTAAGGGTCTCACCGCATCGTCGCTGGGCCGCCTCCTCAAGCAGCGGGGCGTCCGCGTCACGATGGCGAAGCTGGACCCGTACATCAACGTCGACCCCGGCACGATGAACCCGGGAGAGCACGGCGAGGTGTTCGTCACCGAGGACGGCGGCGAGACCGATCTCGACCTCGGGCACTACGAGCGCTTCATCGACGTGAACCTCAACCGCAACTCGAACGCCACGACCGGCTCGATCTACTCCTCGGTGATCGCCAAGGAGCGCCACGGTGTTTACCTGGGCAAGACCGTCCAGGTGATCCCGCACGTCACCGACGAGATCAAAGAGCGCATCCGCCGCCTCGCCGACGAGGACGTCGACATCGTCATCGTCGAGATCGGTGGCACGGTCGGGGACATCGAGATCGTCCCGTTCCTCGAGGCGATCCGTCAGTTCCGCTCGGACATCGGCCGCCAGAACGTGTGCTACCTGCACCTCACCCTGGTGCCGTACCTGGCGCCGTCGGGGGAGCAGAAGACGAAGCCCACCCAGCACTCGGTGACCGAGCTGCGCAGCCGGGGCATCCAGCCCGACGCCATCGTGTGCCGGAGCGACCACCCGATCTCCGACGGCTTGAAGCGGAAGATCTCGCTCCTCTGCGACGTCCCGGTCGAGGCCGTCATCTCGGCGGTCGACTCGTCCAACATCTACGAGATCCCGCTCGTCCTCCACGAGGAGGGACTCGACGCGTACGTGTGCTCGATGCTCGGCATCGACGTCAACGAGCACTTCATCGACCTCTCCGAGTGGGAGTCGGTGGTGACCCGGGCGGCGATGGCCGACCGGCGGGTGAAGGTCGGGATCATCGGCAAGTACGTCAACCTGCCCGACGCCTATCTGTCGGTGGTCGAGGCGCTCCGGCACGCCGGTTTCCATCACACCGCCTCGGTCGAGATCGACTGGATCGACGCGGAGTACGTCCCCGGGCTGCTCGAGACCGACCGGCTGCGCAACCTGGACGGGATCGTGATCCCCGGCGGGTTCGGCGAGCGGGGGACCGAGGGCATGGTGGAAGCGGCCCGCTACGCCCGTGAGCACGGGATCCCGTGCCTCGGGCTGTGCCTCGGCCTTCAGGTGATGGTGATCGACGTGGCCCGGCACCTCGCCGGGCTGGAGCGGGCCAACTCCGGCGAGTTCGACTCGACGACGCCGCACCCGGTGATCGCCCTGATGGACGAGCAGTACAAGGTGGTCGACCTCGGCGGCACCATGCGGCTCGGTGCCTACCCGGCCATGCTCACGGCCGGGAGCCAGGTGGCTAGTTGCTACGGGACCGAGGTGGTGTCCGAGCGGCACCGCCACCGCTACGAGGTCAACGGCAAGTACCGCAGCCGGCTCGAGGCGGCGGGGCTGGTCTGCTCGGGCAACTCTCCCGACGGCCGCCTGGTCGAGTTCATCGAGCTGCCCGACCACCCGTTCTGGCTGGGCACCCAGGCCCACCCGGAGTTCAAGAGCCGGCCGGAGCGCCCACACCCCCTGTTCCGCGAGCTCCTCGGCGCGGCCCTCGAGCGGGCCGAGGGCCGCGAACCGCACCTAATCGAGCTCGATCTGCGCTGAGGAGCTGACGCCATGGCCTCGCCGCAGGACGGAGGCTTCGTCACCCTCTCCACCGAGACCGTCTGGACCGGCCGGCGCGTCTCGCTCGAGCGGGGCCGATTTGGAAGCCCCGACGGCGAGGAGTTCGAGCGCGAGTACACCCGGCACCCGGGTGCGGTCGGCGTCATCGCGGTCGACGACGACGAGCGGGTCGTCCTCGTGCGCCAGTTCCGCGGCCCGATGGGCCGGACCATCCTCGAGATGCCCGCCGGCACGTGCGACGTGGACGGCGAGGGGCCCGAGGCGACGGCGCGCCGGGAGCTGGCCGAGGAGGTGGGCCTCGTTGCGTCACGCTGGCAGGAGCTCGCCCCGCTGCCGGTCTCCCCGGGCGTCACCGACCAGGTGACCCGCGTGTACCTCGCCACCGGCCTCGAATCGTGCGAGACCGAGCGCGACGGTCCCGAGGAACGGGCGATGACGCTCGAAGTGGTCCCGCTGGCCGGAGTGGTGGCCATGGCGGCCAACGGTGAGCTCATCGACGCGCCCACCGTCGCCGGGGTTGCGCTCGCACTCCGAGCGTTGGCGGCGCGGCGCTGAGCCCGGTGCCCACCGCCGCGCTCTCCGACGACGCCGAGGAGTTCCTCTCCTGGCTGACGGTCGAGCGCGGGCGGGCCGAGCTCACGATCCGCGCCTACCGCCGAGACCTGGCCGCCTACGAGGCGGACCTGGCGGCCCGGGGCCGCTGCGCCGCCGACGCCACCATGGCCGACGTGGAGGACCACCTGGCGGCGTTGCGGACGAGCGGGCACGGCCCCGCGTCCGTGGCCCGGGCCCACTCGGTCCTGCGGGGGCTCCACCAGTTCCTGCTCGACGAGGGCCGGGCCCACGCCGACCCGACGGCCGAGGTGGACGGGATCCGGCTGCCGAGCCGGCTGCCGAAGGCGCTGAGCGAGGAGGAGGTCGACCGGCTGTTCGCCACGGTCCAGCTGGGCGACCCGCGGTCGCGGCGCGACCGCGCGCTGCTCGAGCTCCTCTACGGCACCGGCGCCCGCATCAGCGAGGCGGTCGGTCTCGACCTGGCCGACCTCGCCTCGGGCGACGGGCTCATCCGGCTCTACGGCAAGGGGTCGAAGGAGCGGGTGGTACCGGTCGGGACGATGTGCCGCGAGGCGCTCGACGCCTGGCTGTCGGACCTCGGCCGGGGCGCGCTCGCGCCGGCCCGCTGGCGACGGCGCGACGACTCCGAGGCGGTGTTCTTGAACCTGCGGGGCGGCCGGCTCAGCCGGCAGGGCGCATTCGCGGTGGTGGCCGGCCGGGCGAGGGACGCCGGGATCACGCGGCCGGTGAGCCCGCACGCGCTGCGCCACTCCTGCGCGACCCACATGCTCGCCCACGGGGCCGATATCCGGGTGGTCCAGGAGCTCCTCGGCCACGTGTCCATCGGGACGACCCAGCTCTACACCAAGGTCTCGGCCGAGCACCTGCGGGCCGCCTACGAGTCGGCGCACCCGCGCGCGAGGGGTGGTGCGGCCGGCGCGGCTTGAAGCGCCGGGGGCTCGCTCGCTCGCTCGCACGCTCGCTCGGGGCAATACGATCATGGGCTCCCATGAGAGTGCTGGTTGCCGAGGACGACCCGGCGTTGCGCGCTGTGCTGACGCGCGGCCTCCAGGAGAACGGCTACACCGTCGATGCGGTCTCCGACGGCGTGGCTGCGCTCGTCCACCTCCGCACCTACGACTACGAGGTCGCGGTGCTCGACTGGCGGATGCCGGCCAAGACCGGTCTCGAGGCGCTGGCCGAGGCCCGGACGGCCGGCGTCCGGACCCCGATCCTGATACTGACCGCCCGTGACACCGCAGCGGATCGGGTCGAGGGGCTCAACACCGGTGCCGACGATTACCTGGTCAAGCCGTTCCACTTCGACGAGCTCCTCGCTCGCCTGCACGCTCTGCAGCGGAGGCCCGCCCTGCGTTTCGGCCCCACGCTCGAGTGCGGGGACCTCCGGTTCGACCCGGCGAGCCGCGAGCTGACCAAGGGCGGGCATCCGATCGTCCTGACCGCGACCGAGACCGGCATCATGGAGGTCCTGTTGCGCCGCGCGCCGGCCGTGGTCACGAGGCGGTCGATCGCCCTCCAGGTGTGGGACATGGAGGCCGATGCCGTCGGGTCCAACACGATCGACGTGCACATCGCGCGGCTGCGTCACAAGCTCAAGGGTGGCGGGACCCAGATCGAAACCGTTCGGGGGAGCGGATACCGCATGGTCGCCCGATGAGGCCGAACAACCGCTCGCATGCCATCCAGGTTGCCGCGGTGGCGACGGTCATCGTGGTGGCCCTCTACATCGTGGCCGTCGTGGTCTTGAACCTCGTCGTCGTGGGTCGACTCACCCACGAGGTCGACGCACGACTGGCGGCGCAGCTGGCGCGGGTGACCCCCGGTGACCTCGTGCAACCGGTCGCGCCCGGCTCTCCACCCCCGACGGAGCGGGGGAGTGACATCGACGACGCGCCGAGCTTTCTCTGGTCGGTCGCGCCGGACCGGACCGTGACCGCGCTCAGCACCGGCGCGCCGGCCCTGCCGCGGCGCCGTTGGGACGCGACGCCGGTGACGATCTCGTTTGGCGCCACACCCTTCCGGTTCCTCGCCGCCCGGATCGGGGCCGACTGGGTGGTGGCCGGACAGAGCGTGGCCGAGATCCCGCGGGTCCAGTCGGCCTTCGAGGGCCCCGAGGTTGTGTTCGGTGCCTTCCTGCTGGTCGCCGTCTTCGTCGGTGCCCTGCTCATCGGCCGGCGGGCGTCCGCCCCGGTCGAGATGGTGCGGCGCCGTCAGTCCGAGTTCACCGCCGATGCCTCACACGAACTGCGCACTCCCTTGAGCGTGATCGAGGCCGAGGTGGATCTCGCGCTGGCGAGCACCCGCGAACCGCGGTCCGATGCGGAGGTCTTCGTGCGCATCGGGGAGGAGGGACGGCGCTTGCGCAAGGTGGTCGAGGATCTCCTGTGGCTGGCCCGGAGCGACGGCCGCATCCCCGACCGGGTGAGCGGCCATGCCTGTGACCTCGGCGAGGTGGTGGGCCGCTGCGCGGAGCGTTTTCGGGCCGTGTGCGAGCGTCAAGACATCACGCTCGAGGTGGACGGCCCGGGCGCGGGCCCGCCCGCCCTCATCGGCGCGCCGGACGAGGACGCCGACCGTCTCACCGGCGTGTTGGTCGACAACGCCTGTCGGCACGCCGGCGCCGGCGGCCGGGTGACGGTGAGGGTGGCAGCCGACGGGAGCCGGGTCCGGTTGGACGTGGAGGACTCCGGCAGCGGGATCCCGACCGACGAGATCCCCTTCATCTTCGATCGGTTCCACCGCGCGACTGCATCGCCGGGCGGCTCCGGGCTCGGCCTCGCGATCGCCGACGCAGTGGTCCGCGCCACCCGGGGGGTGTGGTCGGTCGGGCGATCCCGCCTCGGCGGCGCGCAGATGTCGGTGTCGTGGCGTCGTCTCCCACCGCGCCGGAGCCGACCGCACCCGAACGGCGAGAACGGGTGGGTGCACGTGCCCTCGCGAGTGGTCGAGCCACTGGGCGACCTCTGACTTGCAGGTCCGGGGAGTCTTAGCGCCTTCTTAGCCGGCGGGGCGCCCTCCGTCATCTCCGCTTCAGGAACCGTCCGTACCGTGGCTTCGTGGCCCCGGACGCGAAGCGCGCTCACGCGATCTCCCTGCGTGCGGCAGGTCGACGGCGCGACGCCTCCTGGAACCGCATCCGCCGGGTCACCCGGGCCGCCGTGGTGGCCGGCGTCGCCGGGGTCGCCGCGGTCGGGATGTATGTGAGCAAGGCGTTCCCCGGCCACCAGGCTCACCCCGCCTCGGCCACGAGTGGGGTCCCGGCGCTCCAGCCGGGAACCTCCGGCACCCCCACCACGGTGCCGACCCCCACAGGCGCTCCGGCGATCGCGCCGCCGACCACCGTGCCGGTGCAGACCTCACGCCCGCCCGCGGTCTCGAGCGGAGTGAGTTGACCGCGGACATCGGGGTGGCCGATCTGCGCTACCGGACCAGGGGACTCGGCACTCTGCTCGAGATCGTGGTCGCCGCGCCGTCGGTGTTGCTCGACGCGGTCAGGATCCTGGAAGAGGAGGTGGCGCGGATCGACGCGGCCGCCAGCCGCTTCCGCGCCGATTCGGAGATCTCGCGCCTGCACCGGTTCGCCGGTCGGCACGTCGTCGTGAGCGACACGTTGTTCTCGGCGCTCGACGCGGCGTTGACCATGGCCGAAGCGACTGACGGTGCCGTCGATCCGACGGTTGGCGAGGCGATGTGCCGGCTCGGATACGACCGCGACTTCTCGCTGGTCGCCCCGGGGGTGTCCGGGGAACTCCCCGCACCGGCCCCGGTGCCGGGATGGCGCCGGGTGGTCCTCGACCGGTCGCGCTCGAGCGTCCTCGTCCCGCCCGGGGTCGCGCTCGACCTCGGGGCGACCGCCAAGGCGTGGACCGCCGACCGCGTCGCGGCGCGGGTGGCCGCGACGCTCGGGGTCGGCGTGCTCGTCGCGCTCGGCGGCGACGTGGCGATCGGTGGAGACGCGCCAGAGGCCGGGTTCGCGGTCGGCGTGACCGACCGGTGCACCGACGATCGCTCGGCGGAGACCGTGGCGCTGCGCACGGGCGGCTTGGCGACCTCGGGGACCGTGGTGCGGAGGTGGCACCTCGGGGATTCAGAGGTCCACCACATCGTGGACCCGACGACCGGTCTTCCGGCGGTCACACCATGGCGGGTGGTCTCCGTCGCGGCGGCCAGCTGTCTCGGGGCGAACGCTGCGGCCACCGCGGCGATGGTCATGGGCCGGTCGGGATGGGACTGGCTGCAGTCGCGCGGTTTGCCGGCCCGTCTCGTCGACACGGCCGGTCGGGTGTGGCGGACCCCCGGCTGGCCGGGTGTGACACCGGATCGGCTGGCCGGGTGAGCGCCGTCGTCGTCGCCGCGGTCGGCCATGCCGGCACCTCGCTGTGGTATCTCACGAGGGCGACCGGGGTGGTCGCCCTCGTGTTGCTCTCGGCGGCGATGGTGCTCGGCATCGTGAGCTCGGTCGGGTGGGTGAGCGAACGCTGGCCCCGATTCGTGTCCCAAGCAGTCCATCGGAACCTGTCGCTCCTGGCCCTCGCCTTCGTGGGCGTGCACATCGTCACGACGGTGGCCGACGGGTACGTGCCGATCACGCTCATCGACGCGGTGGTGCCGTTCCGCTCCCCCTACCGGCCCCTGTGGGTGGGACTCGGTGCCTGCGCCTTCGATCTCATGGTCGCGCTCGGCGTGACCACCGGACTCCGGCGACGGATCGGCGTTCGGGTGTGGCGGGCCGTGCACTGGCTGGCGTACGCGTGCTGGCCGGTGGCGGTGTTCCACGCCCTCGGGTCGGGGAGCGACACCCGCCTCGCCGGTGTGCAGGCCCTCTACGTGGTGTGCATCGGCGCCGTCTTCGTTGCCCTGGTGTGGCGGATTGCCCTGGCTCGCTCGGCAACCCCCAACGGACGCCTGGTCGCGGCGGCCGGTGCCGCCTCGGTGTTGGTCGCCGGCACCGTCTTCGCCGGGTTCGGACCGTTGCGGCCGGGGTGGTCGCAGCGGTCCGGGACCTCGAGCGCGCTCCTCGCCTCGCTGAGTACCGCCCGGGCTGCCCCGGCCGCCGCGGGTACGGCCAGCACCACACCGAGCCGGTCCTCGGCGCCCTCGGTCCCGTTCCAGTCGACCTTCTCCGGCACCTACTCGGTGGCCGGACCCGACGGCGCGGGGGACGAGCACCTCGTCATGTCCACGCACCTGTCGACCGGCGTGCCCATGACCGTCTCATTGGTGGGCCCCCCGGTCGACGACGGCCTGATCATGCGCACGGGCGAGGTGACCCTCGGCGACCTGGCCGGACCGATCACCTCGCTCGACGGTGGCGCCATCACCGCCACGGTCCGGGGCGGGGGTGTCTCCGATCGGCTCTCGCTCCTCGTCGCACTCGATCACACGGGCCGCGGGGTCTCCGGCTCGGTGACCGGGCGATTGCCGGCCGGCGGCGGCACCGCGCCGTGAGCGTCCTGACGACACCGGTGGCCGAACCGGCGACGACCTCGGCGGCCGCGCCCCGCCTGTTGCGGGGGGTGGTCGCCGACGGGGGACCCGTCGACCTGCAGGCCCACCTGTCGACCTGGGGGCGGCTCGACCCCCGGCGGCCCGGTCTCCACGTGCTCGACGAGCTGGATCGGAGCGGGTTGGCCGGGCATGGGGGGGCGGCGTTCCCGGTCGGGGCCAAGTGGCGGTCGGTGCGGGACGCCCGTGGGCGCCCGGTCGTCGTGGCCAACGGAGCCGAGGGAGAACCGGCCAGCGCCAAGGACGCGACCCTCCTCACCCGGGTCCCGCATCTCGTGCTCGACGGTGCGAGCGCGGCGGCCGCGACGCTCGGGGCGAGGCGCGTCGTCCTCTACGTGCCCCGGCGGTTCGCCGGTGATCTGGCCCGGGCGGTCGAGGAGCGGGCCCGGCTCCGGCTCGACCCAATCGCCATCGAGATCGTTCGGGCCACCGACGCCTTCCTCGCCGGTCAGGAGTCGGCGGTGGTGAACGCGCTCAACGGACGCGGGGTTGCCGTTCCCTCGTTCACCGGGCGCATCCCGGTGCGTACGCGCGGGGTCGACGGGGGCCCCACCCTCGTGCACAACGTCGAGACGCTCGCCCACGTGGCCCTGATCGCCCGGTTCGGTGCGTCCTGGTTCCGGGCGACCGGGACCGAGGCCGACCCGGGGACCGCCCTGCTCACCGTCACCGGCCGCTACCCGCGACCGGTGGTGCTCGAGGCGCCGCTCGGGACCCCGCTCGGCCAGGTCCTGGATCTGCCCGGCGACGCCACCGACACCTGGTCCGGTGCGCTGCTCGGCGGGTACGGCGGGACGTGGGTCTCGCTCGACACGCTCAGGGCGCTGGAGCTCTCCGAGCGGTCGGCCCGAAGTCGTGGCGCCACCCTCGGACCGGGCGTGGCCGTGCTCTTGGCCACCTCGGTCTGCCCGCTGGCCGAGGTGGCCCGGGTGGTCCGGTACATGCACGGCCAGGCGGCCGGGCAGTGCGGCCCGTGCATCCACGGCCTCGATGGGCTGGATCGGGCCATGCACGCGCTCGCGTTCCGGCCCGAGGCATTGGCCGGGACGATCGCACCGATCCGGGAGTACTGCGAGCTCGTCGACGGCCGGGGGGCCTGCCGGCATCCCGACGGGGTCGCCCGGTTCGTCCGCAGCGCCTGCGATGTGTTCTCGGCCGAGGTGAGCGACCACCTCCGCCGCGGCCCCTGCCGACGGGTCACCGCGCCCTCGGTGCTCCCCCTTCGAGGGCCGCGGCCCGCAAGGGGCCGTCCGGGGCGGCGGCGGTGAGCCGCTTCCGGGTCGTCGTCGACCCGACCTCGTGTGCCGGACGGGGCCTGTGCGCCGAGCTGTTCCCCGAGCGGATCCGGCTCGACCGGTGGGGCTATCCGATCGTCGACGGGGAGTCCGTCCCGCTGTCGCTCCTCGACCACGCGCTCCGGGCCGAGAGCATGTGCCCGCACCTCGCCATCCACGTGGTCGAGCAGGAGCAGGAGGTCCCCCGCCCGGTCGCGTCACCGAGGCGACGGTGAGGGCCGGCCTGCCCGAGCCGCTGGAGACGGTGCCGGCGCCCGACGACCGCCCGGCCCGCCGGCGCCGGGCGGGGGTCGAGGGCAACGCCCGGCTCACCGCGACCACGGCCGCCGTCCTCGTGGTGGGGTTGGCCGCCGAGGGTGTCACGGTCCTCAGGGTCGGCCCCCTGCTGACCCTGCACGTGTTCATCGGGATGCTGCTGGTGCCCCCGATCCTGCTCAAGATGGGCTCCACCGGGTGGCGGCTCGCGCGTTACTACCTGGGCGCGCCCGAATACCGACGCCGGGGGCCGCCCCCGATGCTCCTGCGCGCGCTCGGCCCGGTCGTCGTCCTGCTCACCGTCGGCCTGTTCGCCTCGGGGATCGCGCTGCTCCTCGGTCCATCCACATGGCGCGCCCCCATGCTCCTGCTGCACAAGGCGACGTTCGTGCTGTGGCTGGGGGCGATGGCCGTGCACGTCCTTGGTCACCTCCTCGACACCGCCCGACTGGCCCCGCTCGACCTCGTGGCGAAGACCCGGCGGCAGGTCCGCGGGGCCGGAGTCCGTCAGTGGGCCGTGGCGGTGAGCCTGCTCGCCGGCGCCGCCCTCGGGGTGCTCCTCGTCCCGCACGTGGGCCCGTGGTTGCACGGGGCAGCGGGTCGGTGAGCTCCACCGGCGCCCCATCGGCGGTTCGGTCCGCGCGCCCCCGGCCCATCCGGCGGGGTGGGTCCCGCCGCCGCTCGCTCGCCCGGCGGCGATTGCGGGCGGCGATCGCCCTCATCCTGGCCGGCTTCACCCTCTGGCTCGGGATCTCCCTCGGCACCGCGCTCACCAACCCCGCCCTCGGAAGCTCGGTCGCGTCGCGCTTCGCGGAGTGGGGCCGTGGCAACGGTGGGGCCTCGATCGTGAACTGGGTGGAGAACCTCTGGTACACCCACCATCCGCCACCGGTCGGGGGGCGTCCCCCGGTCGGCGCCATCCGGAAACCCAGCGCGGCCACGGCGTCGAACACCGTCGGTCTGCCGCACCTACCGACCCCGCCCGCGATCGTGCCGCCCGCGTCGCCGCCCCTGCCGGGCGAGGGGCAGTGGACGCCGGTCGGGCGATCGGTCGACGGCATCCCCGCCGTCTACGAGACCACCCTGCGGCCGGACGCCGTCCACACGAGCTACGTGGTCGGGGTGGCCTGGATGGACACCAAGCTCCTCGACACCACGCTGTACTCGGGGAGCCAGATCCCCGGCGGCGGCCCCTACCTGCACTCGGCACCGATCCCTCCCGCCGCGGCCGACAGCCTGGTTGCCGCCTTCAATGCCGGGTTTCTCATGGCGGCCGCCGAGGGCGGCTACTACACCGACGGCCGGGTCGTCCTACCGCTTCGCACCGGCGCCGCCTCCTTCGTCGTCTACCGCGATGGCACCGCGACGGTGGGGCAATGGGGCGTCGACGTGTCCATGACGCCCGATGTGGTATCGGTCCGCCAGAACCTCGACCTGTTGGTCGACCACGGCCAGCCCGTGCCGGGGCTCAACAGCGCCGACACGACCAAGTGGGGCGCCACCCTCGGGGATGCGGTCTACGTCTGGCGCTCCGGGCTCGGGGTGACCGCCAACGGCGCGCTGGTCTACGTGGGCGGTCCCGGGCTCAACATCACCGACCTGGCCGACCTGCTGGCCCGGGCCGGCGCGGTGCGCGCGATGGAGCTCGACATCAACACCGACTGGGTGAACTTCAGTGTGTACGCCCCGGCGGGGGGCACCGGCCCGGCGGTCCCGGCCAACGGCTCGCTGCTCCTCCCGGGCATGGTGGGGGGGCCGACCCGGTACTTCGAGCCCTGGTGGGCCCGGGACTTCATCACCCTGTCGGCGGTGCCGACCCGACCCGCGGCCTCTGCCCAGGGTCCGGGACGCCGGACCGGCTAAGACACTGGCGCGACCCCGGCCTCCACGACGGGCGAGGTCGCGTCGCCGGTGGGCGACCCCGGGTCGCCGGTCGGTGGCTTGGTGCCGTTCCCGTCGACCCGGCGATTCCAGTCGCGCCAGATGAGCCGGTGGACCGGGACCACTCGCGGGATGTCACGCAGCCCCGGGATGAAGGGGACCGCCAGGAGGAGCAACGTGGCCACGCCGGTCAGGTAGATGGCGATCAGGTCGATGTTGGACGAGCTGTCGAGACCAGGCACCTGGTACCAGAGGGTGTAGAGCCATAGCCACGGCTGGCCCGGGTAACTGCCCGTCTCGTTCATGACCCCCCACTGGGCGCCGGTCAAGTGGTCGGCGCTGGCCAGGTTCGAGAAGTAACTCCCGTCCTCCAAGAAGAGGAGGGGCTTGGTGAAGTCGGTCCCGTAGAAGGGGTGTTCGGCCAAGAGGTCGGCGTCGAGGGCGCCGGATCGGGCCAGGGTCAGCTCGGTCGCGAGCATGACCGGCACCGGGCCGTCGGGCGCACGGGGGACGACCGGCCGGCCGGCGACGAAGCTGACCTTGGCGACGGCGGTCGAATAGGCATTGGCCCAGGCGCGCTGCTGGCTCGGGCCGGCCGACTGGTAGCGGGCGAGCGCGCCGGCGAGGGCGGGATCCGTCGACGCCAGCTTGCTGAGCGGCGAGAGGACGAAGGCGTTGGCCGGGTCGATCGGCTGACGCACCCCGAACAGGGTCTGCCAGGAGAACAGGATCCGCTGCACGTTGTTGGTCCCGTGGTTGTAGGGCGGGCCGTACGTGGCGGTCTCGCTGGTGCCGGCCAACTCGGTGGCGGCGGTGGCGATGAAATCGGCCGGCGCCACCTTCGCCCAGGTCGCGACCGTCACCGGCGGGACATCGGGCGACGACAGCAGCCCGGCCAGGAGCACGACGAGGACGAGCGCCACCACACCGGCGACCGTGGCCTCCTTGGCGATGTCGTAGCGACGGGTGGGACCCCGCCACTCGGCTGCGTCGGCGGCCCGGGCCGCTCGCCGCGCCGCACCGCCGCGCGCCAAGCGGGTCGGCAACGGGTGCGAGACCCCTCGGACCCGCACGAGCAGGACGTGCGCCCCGATGATCGCGATGAGGACGATCGGGATCAGCACGACGTGCCACAACAACATCTGTCCGAAGTTCAAGAGGTTGAAGAACGCGCCGAGACCAGTCGAGTTGATGGCGTCCTTCCCGTTGGTCGAGATCCACTGGCTGTCGAAGTTCTGCTGGGACAGGTAGCCGGTGAAGCACTCGACGATCGACGCGATGAAGGCGACCACGCCGGTGACCCAGGTGGCGGTGCGCTTGCCCCGCCAGGCCGCCATCCAGAACTTGCCCCACAGGTGGATCACCAGGAACGCCATGAACAGCTCGACGCTCCAGAGGTGCAGACTGTTGAAGAAGTGCCCCACCGGGTTGGTGTGCCACCAGTCGACGCCTCCGAGGGCGATGGCCACGCCCGACAAGATGACCACCGCCAGGGTCGCGAGGCTGGCGACGCCGAACACGTAGACCCAGGAGGCCACGTAGGCCGGCTGGTGGTCGGGGAGCAGCTTGCCCGGCGGCAGCGTTCGGACCGCCCGGGTCCGAAGCCGGGCGGTCCACATGCCAGCGGTGCTCGGATCCTCGGCCGGAATGGGGCGCGGGTCCACCGGGTCGGGCCCAGGCGCCTCGTGGGGCGCCTCGTGGCGGCCGGGGAAGGGCAGGACGAGGGCGACGCCAAAGATGACGACCATGACGCCGATGAGCACGAGGTTGGCCACCGACACCGTGAAGATCGACCAGTGGAGGTACCGTCCCGGTCCGTTGAGGTTCACCGCGGCAGCGGTCAACAGACTGTGGTTTGGCATTCGGCACCCCCGGGGCTCGTTCGGTCCACCCTGTGCCTCGACGGTACTGCCTGGTAGGGACGAAGGTCCCGATGGGCGTGGTATGCCGGTGAGGGATGCCGCGCCGAGCGTCCCGGTGCAGGGAGAACCTCTAGGCTCTTGGCCTATGGCGAGTGACGCTCCGACGTCCGAACCGGCCCTGGCTGACTACCGCGCGATCCTGGAGGACGAGCGGGCCAGCCTGGCGCGTCAGCTCGCCGAGCTGGGCTACGGGGACTCGGGCTCCCTCAAGTACGACTCCAACTTCGCCGACACGTCCCAGGTCACGGCCGAGCGCGGCGAGGCGGAGGCCCTGGCTGGGGAGCTGAAGGACGCCCTGGCCGAGGTGGAGACGGCCCTGCACCGGGTGGAGGAGGGGACCTACGGGCGGTGCGCCCGTTGCGGACAGCCCATCAGCCCCGCCCGGCTCGAGGCCAAGCCGGCCGCCCAGCTCTGCATCACGTGCGCGTCGCGCGGCTAGGCCCGTGAGCGGCGACCCGTCGCACTGGTGGCCCGGACCCCGGGAGGGGTCGACGGGCCAAAGCGGTCAGGGTGGCCGCGACCCCGGGCCGGTGGGCGGCGGGGGCTACTACTACCCGCCCGGGACGACCCCCGGCGCGCGGGGGACCAACGGCGCCCCGCCGCCGCCGCGCAGGGTCACCCCCCAGGGGTGGATCTGGATCGCGATCGGGGTGGGGGCGGTGGCGCTCCTGCTGCACTCCCACCGGATCGGCCGGGTCGACGTCATCTTGTTCTGCACGATCGTCCCCTCGATCATCCTCCACGAGATCGCGCACGGATGGGTGGCGCTCGCCTTCGGTGACGACACCGCCAAACGCGCCGGGCGATTGACCCTCAACCCACTCGCCCACATCGACATCGTCGGGACCATCATCGTGCCGCTGCTCATGATCTGGGGCGGGTACGGGTTCTTCGGCTGGGCGAAGCCGGTCCCCGTCAACGTGTCCAAGCTCCGCAGCCCCCGCAACCACGGGGTGCTCGTCTCGCTCGCCGGTCCGGCCGTCAACGTCACACTGTGCGTGATCTCGGCCGTGCTGTTCCACCTTCTCGGCGGGGTACGCGCCGCCAACCAGGACCTCATCACGCCCGACTGGGTGCTCATCCTCGTCTACCTCGGGCTGGTCAACGTCTGGCTGACGGTCTTCAACATGATCCCGATCCCGCCGCTCGACGGGTCGGTCCTGATCGAGCGACTGCTGCCGGGGTCGTGGTGGCCGCACTACCTGCGGCTGCGCCGCTACACGCTCCCGCTCGTGCTCGGCCTGGTCGTGATCCTCACGCTCATCCCCGACGGCAACACCACCCTCATCGGCCACTTCGCGGCGTCGACCGAGAACTGGTGGCTGAAGGTGCTCGGGGTGGGCTGACCCGCTCGCGGGCGCTCAGGTGTACAGCCCGATCGCCTCGGCGGCGCGCCCGTAGGTGACCTGGGCGACCCCCTGGGCCTTGGTCGCTCCGGCGGCCAGGATGCGCTCCACCTCGCCCAGGTCCGAGCGCAGCTCGAGGAACTGCTCGCGCACCGGGGTCAGGAGCGCGACCAGCGCGTCGGCCACGTCCTGCTTGAGCGGCCCGTAGGCGTCGTAGCGGGCGGCCACCTCCTCGACGCCCACCCCGGTCGACGCGGCCAAGAGCTCGAGGAGGTTCGAGACCCCCGGCTTGGTCGCCGGGTCGTAGGAGACGGTGGTCTCGGTGTCGGTCACCGCTCGCTTCACCTTGCGCTCGATCTCGGCCGGCTCGTCGAGGAGGCCGATCGTCCCGAGGGGCGAGTCGACCGACTTCGACATCTTGTTCTCGGGGTGCTGGAGGTCCATCACCCGAGCGCCGAGCTTGGGGATGCTCGCCTCGGGCACCGTGAAGGTGGGCCCGTAGCGGTTGTTGAAGCGGATCGCCACGTCCCGGGTGAGCTCGAGGTGCTGGCGCTGGTCGTCGCCGACTGGGACCTGGTCGACCTGGTAGAGGAGGATGTCTGCGGCCATCAGGACCGGGTAGGTGAACAGGCCGGCCCGGACGGTCTCATTGCCCGAGCTTTTGTCCTTGAACTGGGTCATCCGGCCGAGCTCGCCCATGGTGGCCGTGCACTCGAGGAGCCAGGCCAGGCGGGGGTGCTCGGGCACGTGGCTCTG
>DAIUEV010000006.1:76362-83512 GCA_036844945.1 Acidimicrobiales bacterium | reverse complement strand
GGCCGGCACCCGCTCGAGCGCCATCACCGAGACCGCCCCGGCGTCCTCGGCGATCCGGGCCTGCTCGGCCGTGACCACGTCCATGATGACCCCGCCGCGCAGCATGTCGGCCAGGCCACGCTTCACCGCGAACGTGCCAGTCTGTGCGCTCGAGTCGGAGTGGTCGGTCATGGGCCAATCCTACCGGTGGCCGGTCCGGCCCTGGCCAGGGTGCCGATCCGGTCGCAGGGTCGAGAGAGTCGCAGCGTCGAGAGAAAGGACGGCCGATGGCCGAGCTGATCGACGGGCCGGTGGTCATCCCCTCCCCGGGATCACCCCCGAAGACCATTTCCGAGTACGTCGGTCGGGTCTCGACCAAAACCACGAACGCGTCGGTGGCGGTCATGGACAGCCCGGCGGGATGGACCGAGCCGGGCCAGCGCCCCGAGTTCGACGAGTACACGGTGGTCCTCCGCGGCGAGCTCACCGTCGAGACGGAGGGCGGCACGCTCGTGGTCCGAGCGGGCCAGGCGGTGCACACCTCCCCCGGCGAGTGGGTGCGCTACTCGACGCCGACCGAAGGCGGGGCGCACTACGTGTCGGTGTGCCTGCCGGCGTTCTCCCCCGACACGGTCAACCGGGACCCGACCGGTTGAGCCCGGTCAACGACCGAGGGCGTGCTCCAACGCGTCGCCGGTCCCCGAGATGGTGAGGCTCTGCATGTTCGCCCCGACGAGCTGGTTGTACTGCTCCGAGAAGCTCCGGTAGCTGGCCGTCTCGAGCGACGGGGACCAGGTGAGGTACCCGAAGAACGCCCGGGCACCGTCGAAGAACGAGGCGTACTTGAACCCCTTGGCCTGCACGTAGTCGGTCATCGCGGCGACGTAGGTCTCGTCGAGCGGTTCCCAGAAGCTGAAGCTCTTCACCTTGAGGTTCTCCGGTGCCCCGACCGGGCCAAGGCCCTCCCCCGAGGTCGGCTTGTCGAGCCAGGTCTCGTCCATGATGAGCGGCGTGTGGGCGGCCTTCGCCGCGGCCACGTCGGTCTGCAGGTTGCCGAGCATCATCGGCCCCAACGGGTAGACGTGGACGTCGAGGTAGTCGATCGAGGTGTGGGCAAGCAGCGCCTTGTCGATGGAGGGGTTGCTCCAGGTCCCCGTGCCCGCCCCCACCTTCACCCGGTGGCGGGTGAGGCCGCGGAGCTCGTCGGTCACGACGGCCACCGCGCTCGACGGGGTGTCGAGGGTGATGTGCAACGCGTCGGTGTAGGTGTCCGGCTCGGTGAGCAGCGACAGGTAGTCGGGCTTCAGGTCGTTGATGATCGTCTTGGCCTCGGCCCGCTCCTCGGCCGCGTAGGACGCGAGGGTGAGCCCGGCATAACTGATGTGCAACGGGGTGAGCGGCGTCCCGGAGAAGACCGGGTTCTCCTCCACCGAGAAGACGAGATGGCGATTGCGGATCTGTGCGGCGACCTGCTCGTAGAAGCGGAGGTAGGCGGCGCTGTCGGGGGTGCTCTTGATGAGGAGAGGGAACGACACGTCGACGGTGACGCCGCCAATCCCGAGGGCCTGGAAGGCGTTCAGCTCCGTCTCCACCCCGTTGATGGCTCCGGGCCGGAGCAATCCCGGCCCGATGTTGCCGTTGGCAGTGAGCAGCTCGATGCCGAGCGTCGTGGAGGCGTGGGCCGGTGGGGTGCCGGCCTTCGTGGCGAACGACGCCAGCTCGGCCTGCACCCCCGCGTACTCCGTGGCGTATTGCGGAGGCACCGGACCGGGCCCGACCGGGGAAGGCTGGAGGGTGGCGCCCGAGGCAACCGAGGGGGTCGCCGCGATCACGAGGGCGAGGAGCGCGCACCCGGCGGTGAGTGCGGTGAACTTCGAGTTCTTCTGCATGATCCCCTGATCTACCTGGCCATTGTCAGGGAACTGTGAGGAACGTGTTCGGAGCCTGAGAGCTCCTCTAGGCCTCGGCCAGGGCGTCGATGCGCACGACGGTGAGATCGAGGTCCCCCAACGCGTCGGTCCGACGGCGCCCGACGGCCGGGTCGATCCAGAGCCACCGTGACATCGCCAGCCGCCGAGCTGTAAACCGCGAGTCGGGCGAGGGCGCCGCCCCGGCATCGAATTTGGACAGCGCGCTCCCGAGCCCGGGTGGGTAGCGGACGGCCCGGACGGCCACCTGGTCGGCCCGAAGCTCGCGTCCGTAGCCGAGTACCCGATGCAGCAGCCGGTCGCTCCCCGACACCCAGGTCAAGGGGGCAAGAACGGTCACGGCAACTGATGAGACGAGCGTGTCGGCCCGCTTGAAGTGCGACAACTCGTGGGCGATCACGCCCTCCATCTCGATGAGGTCGAGGGCGCGCTCGAGTCCGGTGGTGACCACGAGTGCACCGCGATCGGGCCCGGTCCCGACCGAGCATGCGTTGGGCAGATCGTCGTCGACGGCCATGAGCTGCGGACGGCGCACGCCGAACGTCGGGCACAGCCCGTCGACGAGGTTCTGCAGGCGGGGGAACTCATCGTCACCGACCGGTCGGGCCCCGATGATGCGCAGCGCGACCGGGGTGGCGAGGCGCCGGATGGCCAGGGAGACGAGGACCAGCACGACGGCTCCGGCGACGGCTCCGGCGACCATCGACACCGCGACACCCAGTGCGACGCCGACGACGGCAGCCGGGAGGAGGCCACCCGCCAGACTGAGCGAGCGCGCCCGCCGGTGGTTGGCCCGGACCTCGCCGTCCTCAACGAGCGGCGCGGCCGTCGTGGTAGCCGAGCTGGTCGGGGCGTCGCGCACCGGGGCCGTTTCGCGCGGTGCGGAGGCGGCCCGCTGCCGATTCCGGTCGGCGCCGCCCCGGTTACGGGAACGGTTCCGAGCACCCGCCGCCGAGGAGCCCGACCGGGCGGCCGTCGGCGCACCCTGGCCGCGCGCCGCGCCCTCAGCCGATCGGGATCCGCTCCGCTGGCCCTGACCCGAACGGCTCCGGCCGCCCCGATGGCGCCGCCGGGCGCCGCCCGGACGCGGGCCACCGCCCCCTTGGGGGCGGGGCGGTCCGGGCTCGGCCATGACGGCTCAGGCTACCTGGGGGCCCGGGGTCGCCCGGGCCGGCGGATCGGCCAGCACCCGCTCGTAGATCTCGACGTAGCGCATGGCCAGCCGTTGCATCGACCACCGCTCGGCGTGCCGGAAGGCCGCGTCGAGCGCGTCGACGCCGGACCGGCCCGCACCGGCCGCGGCGTCGCCCAGCATCTCGTCGATGGCGACGGCCAGCGCGCCGGAGTCCCCGGGGGGCACCAGCCGCGCGTGGGTCCCGGCCGCGGCGCGGTAGCCGTCGATGTCGGAGGCGAGGAGGGCGCAGCGGGCCGCCATTGCCTCGAGGAGGACCACCCCGAACGACTCGCCGCCCACCGACGGGGCACAGAACACGTCGGCGGCGGCCAGCCGGGCCGCTTTCTCGCCCTCCGATATCGCTCCCAGCCACTCGAGGTGGGCCGACGCTGCGAACCGCCCGCGGAGCTCGTCTGTTTCGGGACCCTCGCCGACGATCCACAGCGTCGCCGGCGTCTCCACCCGTGTCCACGCCTCGAGCAACACGCCCAACCCCTTGCGCTGTTCGTGCCGGCCCACGAACAAGACGGTGGGCCCGGTCCTCGCGGCCGGTGCCGCGTGGGCGTAGCGGTCGATGTCGATCCCGTTGAAGAGCACCTCGAACTCGGCGCGGCTCGTCGGCGCGACGTTGTCGCGGGCCGACTCGGAGACCGCGCACCGGGCCGCCAGCCGGCGGGCCACCCAGCGGACCGCCGGTGCCATCGCCCGGTACAGGGGGCTCGATCCGTTGCGGTGGAAGGTGCCGACGATCGGGTGGCGCGACGCCACCAGGCATCCGTAGGGCAGGACCGGGGCAAGCGGTTCGTGGATGTGCACCACGTCAATCCCGGGATCCCGCACCGCCGCGCCGGCGCGCACCGCCGCCCACGGCGAGAGCGTCACCGGCGCGACCGAGCCGTTCGCCCGCACCCCGAAGGCCCGCCCGAGCCGGCGGACACCGGCGGCGTCTTCGCTCCCCGGACGGCCCGGGGCCAGGACCACGACGTCGTGACCGAGGGTGCGGAGCGCTGCGGTCAGCCCGGTCACCTGGCCCTGGACCCCACCAGGGACCGACAGGTCGTAGGGCGAGACCATGATGATCCGCACGGTCGCCTTCAGCGCTGACGGCGGGCCAGCTCGGCGTCGTGGTCGCTCGGCCACTCGGGCTGGAACATGTGCCACTGGTCGGGGGCCCGCCGGATGTAGCCCTCGAAGTGCCGGGCGATCTCCTGGGTGATCCTCGTCACATCGGCGCGGAACGAGCCGCTGCGGGTGGTGTCGATCGGTGCCGAGATGACGGCGAGGTGGTCGTCGTGGCTCGGATTGAAGACCGCCGTGGTGATCAGGGTGGCTCCGGTGCGCAGCGCCAGCGTGGCCGGGCCGCCGGGGAACGTCGTGCGCTCGCCGAAGAACTCCACCTCGATCCCGTTGCCGACCAGATCCCGGTCGCACAGGAGTCCGACGAGCTTCCCCTCGTGCAGTGAGCGGGCCACGTTGGCGCTGGCCCGGCTATCGAGCGGCACCACGGTCAGTCCCATCGCGTTCCGCTGCTCGATGAACCACTCGAAGAGCTCGGGGGGCTCGAGGATCTCGGCGACCGCGGTCATCGGGAACCCGATGCTCTCGAGCCACGATCCGCCCCACTCCCAACTGCCCACGTGGGGCAGCGCCATGATGACGCCGGCACCCACCGCCATCGCCTTCTCGAGGTTCTCGCGCCCGTCGGCGCGCATGCGGGACGCCACGAAGGCTTTGGAGTGGGCCGGCAACCGCGCGCCGTCACACCAATACCGCGCGTAGGCGAGATAGGCCTTGCGGGTCCACTTCTTGAGCGTCTTCGGATCGGGATCCTGACCGTCGATGTCCCGCAACACCCGCCGGAGGTGGTCGACTCGCATCCGAACCGTGCTGCCCCGACCGTGCATCATCCCGAGCGCGACGACCGCGGCAGCCAACCGCGCGAGCGGCTCAGGGAGGTTCCGCATCCCCATGGCGAGCCCGGTGTAGGTGAAGTAGACGAGCCGCGAACGCACCCGACGGGCGCGGGAAGACATCGACGGGCTCGTCGGGTGGCGGGCCGCCGCCTAGGACGACACGGAGTCGCCGGAGTCGGATCGGCCGACCCGGACCCGCCGTCCCTGTGCCCGCCGCACCCGCCCGCTGCGGCTCGCCAGCGGGGCCTCGCGCCGCCGGGCCCGCCAGCGGCCCACCGACTCGCCGGTGCGGCTCGCCCGGACCCCGGTGGCGCGCTCCTCCCGCCACGCCCGCCACCGCGAGTCGACCCGACCCTCGCTCCACCGCGACCGGGGCCGCTCGGCAACCACGCGGGGCGGAGGGCCCTCGGCCGCCCTCCAGACCCGGAGGAACCGTCCGATCGCGGTCACGCTCGTCAGCCCGAGCAGGACCCACAGATCGGGGACCAGGAGCGCCGAGCTGAGGAATCCCGCGCCGAGCAGGATCATCCGTTCGGCCCGTTCCATGAGCCCGCCGCGGGCGCCCTCCATCCCGAGCGCCTCGGCCTTGGCCCGTTGGTAGGAGATGAGCGAGGTGACACCGAGGATGGCCAGCGGGAGGACCGCGAGGTGCCCACGGCGGGTGGAGACCAGGTACCAGGTCACCCCGCCCATGACCACCGCGTCGCTCACCCGGTCGACCACCGAGTCGAAGAACGCCCCCCGGACCGAAGCGGTGCCGGCCGCCTTGGCGACCGGTCCGTCCAGCAGGTCGTGGAGGCCGGTGAGGGTCAGAAGGAGGATGGCCCAGTGGAGGTGGCCCGTCGCCACCGTCACCGCGGTCGCCACGGCCGAAAGCAGCCCGGTCGCCGTCAGGACATCCGCGGTCACGCCGTGACGTTGGAGAGCGGCGCCGACGGGGCCGGTGCGCCGGTCCACCGCATCGCGCCAGCGACCATCGAACATGGTCTTTTAAGGGTACCACCGGCCCCTTCGGGCCCCTCGGGGACGGGCGCCCACCGCAGCCCCGAACGTAAGCTCACGTGACACATCCGCGACACGCAGAGATCCAGGGGAGGTGGCGCCGTGGCGAGTCTTTCGCCCTCGTCGATCCACAACGTGTGCTTGGTCGGTCACCACGGGGCGGGTAAGACCGCGCTCGCCGAGGCGCTCCTCGCGGTGACCGGCACCATCCAGCGCCTCGGATCGGTGGAGAAGGGCACCACGGTGTGCGACTTCGAGCCCGAGGAGATCCAGCGCCAGCTGTCGGTCTCGCTCGCCATCGCGCCGTTCGAGCACGAGGGGATCAAGGTCAACCTTCTCGACGTCCCCGGCTACGCCGACTTCAGCGCCGAGCTCGCGATCGCGCTGGCTGTGACCGACCTCGCGGTGGTGGTCGTCTCGGCGACCGATGGCGTGCAGGGCCAGACGGTCGAAGCATGGCGGTCAGCCGTCGCGCTCGACCTGCCGCGCATGATCGTCGTGACCAAGCTCGACCGCGAGCGAGCCGACTTCGCGCGGGTGCTCGACGAGATCCGTCACGCCTTCGGCGCCGGCGTCGCACCGGTCGAGCTGCCCATCGGATCGGAGGCGACCTTCCGCGGGGTCATCGACCTGCTGGACGACACCGCCACCCTCTACGACACGACCGGTGCCCCACCGGTGCGCGGCACCCAGGGTCCCATCCCCGACGACCTCGTGAACGAGGAGCACGAGGTCCACGAACAGCTGGTCGAGGGCATCGTCGTCGGCGACGACGACCTCATGACCCGTTACCTGGAGGGCGAGACGATCGACCGCTCCGAGCTCCAGAAGGCCCTCGCGTCCGGTGTCGCCTCCGGCACCGTGTTCCCCGTCCTCTGCGCCTCGGCGATCTCGGGGGTGGGCGTCGACCGGCTGGCCAACCTGCTCGTCGAGCTGGCGCCCCCCGCCGACCACCGGTACCCGGCCGAGGTGCTGGCGGGCGACACGCTGACCGAGATCGACTGCGACCCGGCCGGGCCACCTTTGCTCGCGGTGTGCAAGACGCTCTCGGACCAGCACGCCGGGCGCGTTTCTTTGTGCAAGGTGATCTCGGGGACGATCCGCCCCGACGTCGTCCTCATCAACACGAGGACGCGCTCAGAGGAGCGGCTGCA
>DAIUEV010000006.1:0-76262 GCA_036844945.1 Acidimicrobiales bacterium | reverse complement strand
GCCGAGGAGGACCCCTCGATCTCGGTGACCCGGGTCGACGAGACCCACCAGACCGTCCTCGGCACGGCCGGCGAGGTCCATCTCTCGATCACCCTCGAGCGGCTCACCCGCAAGTTCAGTGTGCACGTGGAACGCGAGGAGGTGGTCGTCCCCTACCGCGAGACCGTCACCCAGCCGGCCGACGCCGAGGGCCGCTACAAGAAGCAGACCGGCGGCCACGGCCAGTTCGGGGTCGTCCACCTCCGGATCGAGCCGCTCGGCCGGGGCGAGGGGTTCCAGTTCCGCGACGAGGTGGTGGGGGGCGCGATCCCGCGCCAATACATCCCGGCGGTGGAGAAGGGCGTGCTCGAGGCGATGGATCAGGGCGGCCAGTTCGGCTTCCCGGTCGTCGACGTGGCGGTGACCTGTGACGACGGCAAGTACCACTCGGTCGACTCCTCCGAGATGAGCTTCAAGATGGCCGGAGCCCTGGCGTTCCGCACCGCTCTCGAGAAGGCCGGCCCGGTCGTCCTCGAGCCGATCAGCCTCGTCGCGGTGACCATCCCCACCGAGGTGCAGGGCGACGTCCTCGGCGACCTGCACTCGAAGCGAGCCCGGGTGCAGGGCACCGAGTCGGCCGACGGGCTCCAGACCATTACCGCGCTCGTCCCGACCGCCGAGTTGTCCCGCTACGCCGTCGACCTCCGGGCCATCACGGGTGGGCGCGGGCGGTTCCGGGTCTCCCACGACCACTACGACGTGAAGCCCTGACCACCGGCCGCCTCAGGTCGGCCAGGCGGCGTGGAGCTTCTCCCAGGCCACGCTCAAGGACTCGGGGAGGACGCGCACCCCGGCCACCGCGGTCATGAAGTTGGTGTCACCGGCCCAACGCGGGACGATGTGGAGGTGCAGGTGCCGGGGGATGCCGGCCCCGGCCGCCCGGCCGAGGTTGGCGCCGAGGTTGATCCCCTGGGGCGTATAGGCCGACTGGAGCGCGACCATGGCGGTGCGGGTGGCGGCCCAGAGCTCGTCGGCCTCCCCGTCGGTGAGCCCGGCCATGTCCTCGACGTGGCGGATGGGCAGGACCAGCAGGTGGCCGCTCGCGTACGGGTAGGCGTTCAGCACGACGAAGCACCGAGCCCCCATGTGGACGACACCGTTGTCGGGCCGGGGCGGACCGCTCATCGCGATCCGGCAGAACACGCAGCCCTGCTCGTCGCCGTGGCGCTCGGCGTCGGTCGCCTGGACCACGTACTCGTTGCGCCAGCCGGCCCACAGCTGCTCGAGGGCGCTCACGACCCGGCGGACGCCTCCGCCGGCTGGGGCCCGATCCCCCGCGCCGCGACCTCGGCGGCCACCTCGTCGACGAAGGCCCCGAGGGGCACGGCCCGCTCGGCGCGCGAACCCCCTCGTCGGTTGACCCCGACGGTGCCGGCGGCCACGTCCTGGTCCCCGACCACGAGCACGTAGGGGATCTTCTGGGCCTTGGCCCGCGCCACCCGGGCCCCGACGCCCGAGTCGGCCCCGTCGATACTGACCCGCAGCCCGGCCGCCGACAGCCGGGCCGCCACCGACTCCGCGTACGGCTGCACGTCGGCCTTCACCGGCAGGACCCGCACCTGCTCGGGCATGAGCCAGGTGGGGAGGTTGCCGGCGTAGTGCTCGAGGAGGATCCCGAGGAACCGCTCGACCGAGCCGAACAGGGCGCGGTGGATCATGACCGGCCGGTGCCGGGCGTTGTCGGCCCCCACGTACTCGAGGCCGAAGCGCTGTGGGAGCTGCATGTCGAGCTGGATGGTCGACACCTGGTGGCTGCGCCCGATGGCGTCGCGGGCCTGGACCGAGATCTTCGGGCCGTAGAAGGCGCCGCCCCCCTCGTCGGCCACGAGCTCGAGGCCCGCCCCGGCGGCCACCTCTTGGAGGATGGCGGTCGCCCGCGCCCATTCGTCGTCCGCCCCGATCGCCTTGTCGTCGGGCCGGGTCGAGAGCTCGAGGTAGAAGTCGTCGAGACCGAAGTCGCGCAGCAGCCCCAGCACGAAGCCGAGCAGCGACTCGACCTCGCCGGGCACCTGGTCCTCGGTGCAGAAGATGTGGCTGTCGTCCATGGTCATGCCCCGCACCCGGAGGAGCCCGTGCACGACGCCGGACAGCTCGTAGCGGTAGACGGTGCCGAACTCGAAGAGGCGCATGGGCAGCTCGCGGTAGGAGCGCTGCCGGGCCTTGTAGATGAGCACGTGGAACGGGCAGTTCATCGGCTTCAGGTAGTAGAGCTGCCCGCCGTCGAGCGCCATCGGCGGGTACATGCCGTCCGCGAACGACACGAGGTGCCCCGAGGTCGCGAACAGCTCCTCCTTGGTGATGTGCGGGGTGTTCACGAACTGGTAGCCGCCGGCCACGTGGCGCTCGCGCGAGTAGTCCTCCATGAGCCGACGGATCGTCCCGCCCTTCGGGTGGAAGACCGGCAGGCCCGAGCCGATCTCGTCGGGGAAGGAGAACAGATCGAGCTCGGCGCCGAGCTTGCGGTGGTCGCGCCGCTCGGCCTCCTCGATCCGGTGGAGGTACTCGGCCAGCGCCTTCTTCGACTCCCAGGCGGTGCCGTAGATGCGCTGGAGCTGCGGGCGCTTCTCGTCGCCGCGCCAGTACGCGCCGGCCACCCGGGTCAGCTTGAAGTGTCCGAGGCGGCCGGTCGCCGGGACGTGCGGGCCGCGGCACAGGTCGACGAAGCCGTTGCCGTTCGCATAGGTCGAGATCGCCGGATGTGCACCGGTGCTCTGGGCGGGCGCGTCGTGCTCGTCGGCGCCGTCACGGACCGCCTCGATGATCTCGCGCTTGAAGGGTTGGTCGGCGAACAACCCGAGCGCCTCGTCGACGGGATGCTCGGCCCGGGTGAACGGCTGGTCCTCGGCGATGATCTCGCGCATCGTCGCGTCGATCCGGGCCAGGTCGTCGTCGCTGAAGTGGGCACCACCGGGCAGCTCGAAGTCGTAGTAGAAGCCGTCCTCGATGGCGGGTCCGATGGCGTAGTGGGCTCCTGGCCACAGCCGGAGCACCGCCTGGGCCATCACGTGCGCGGTCGAGTGGCGGAGGACCTCGCGCCCCGCCGGGGTGTCGCCGGTGAGCAGGCTGACCTGCGAGCCGTCAGCGAGCTCGGTCGACAGGTCCACCTCGGTGCCGTCGAGGACGGCGGCCACCGCGTCGCGGGCGAGCCGCGCTCCGATGGACTCGGCCAACTGGCCCGCGGTAGTCCCCGCGACGAGCTCCTTGGTCGAGCCGTCGGGGAGTCGAACTGTCACGTTGGCTGGCATCCGAGGACCTTGTCTGACCGGGGCACTCGCCGGCTCGAGGGGGTCCGGCCGGCCGTCGCGCCTGGTGAAGGTTACCGGCCGCCCGGAGGACCCCGGGAAACCGACGCGCCGATCAGCGCGCTCTACAGGTCGACCCCGAGGAGCGCGGCGCCCGACGCGACCGGGCGACCGGCCGAGGCCAGACCGTCGAGCGCCGCCAGCGCCGCGGGGGTGTCGAGGTCGTCGTCGAGACATCGTCGGACCGCCGCCAGGGCCTCGTCGGTGTCGCCGGTCGGTGCCGCCCGCCAGCGCACGAGGCGCGCCTCGGCTCCCGCGAGGTCGCGCCCCTCCCATTCCCAGTCGAACCGGTAGTGGTGGTCGAGCAGGGCGAGACGCACCGCCATCGGCTCATGGTCCTTCAAGAGGTCCGAGACGAAGACCAGGTTCCCGAGCGACTTCGACATCTTGGTGCCGCCCAGTCCGACCAACCCCACGTGGAGCCAGTGCCGGACGAAGCGGGTATGGGTGACCGACTCGCACTGGGCGACCTCGCACTCGTGGTGCGGGAAGACGAGGTCGCGTCCTCCGCCATGGAGGTCGATCGAGTCACCCAGCTCGCGCCGGGCCAGCGCCGAGCACTCGATGTGCCACCCCGGTCGGCCGGGCCCCCAGCGCGACTCCCAGGCCGGCTCGTCGGGGAGGGAGGGCTGCCAGAGCACGAAGTCGAGCGGGTCCCGCTTGTTGGGGTCGCCGGGGTTCCCCCCGTGCTCGCCGGCCAGCCGCAGCATCTCGTCCCGGTTGAAGCCGCTCAGCCGGCCAAAGGCGGGGAAGGTGGCGACGTCGAAGTACACCGCGCCTCCCGACCGATAGGCGTGGTTCGACTCGAGGAGGGCCCCGATCAAGAGCAGGATCTCGGCGATCGCCGAGGTGGCCCGGGGCTCCGAGTAGACGGGCAGGAGGCCGAGGGCCGACATGTCCGAGTCGAAGCGCGCCATCTCCTCGGCCGCGAGGTCGAGGTAGTAGACACCGAGCTCGCGCGCCTTTCGCAGGATGTCGTCGTCGACGTCGGTCACGTTTCGCACGCAGCGGGTCACGTGCCCGAGATCGCGGAGGCGCCGTTGCAGCATGTCGAAGGTGAGGTAGACCGCTGCGTGCCCGATGTGCGCCGAGTCGTACGGGGTGATCCCGCAGCTGTACATCGTGACGATCTCGCCGGGAGTGAACTCCACGACCTCACCCCGAGCCGTGTCGAACAGGCGCATGGCCGTCAGATCCCGCCCATCCGCACGTAGGTCCGCGCCTTGTAGCGGATGTTGATGGCGATGCACACCGCGGTGAACGCCTCGATCGCCTGGGCGTGGGTGAGCCGGCCGGCGTCGAGCGGCCGCAAACCCTCGATCGAGTCCACGAGCGACATCGTGACCTCTTTGGCGTCGGGGTCGTCAGAGCAGACGAGCACGTCGGCCATCAGTCCCTCGTCCAGGTTGGCGAGGTCCTCGGCCGGCAGGTGGTGGAACGCCCCGGCGATGCGGGCCCCGGGCAACGCGGCCTGCAGGGTCCCGGCAAACGAGCCGCGCCCCAGGTGGACGGCCTGGATCGTCTGGCCCACCCGGAGGAGCGCCGAGACCATGCTGATCACGACCTTGCCTTCGAGCCGGCTCCGGAGCGGCTGGACCGTGCCGAGGGCGCCCTCCCACGGCGTGCCCACGATCACCACCTCGGCCGCCGCCGCCCCCTCGTTCGCGTCGCCGACGATCGGGAGCGCGCGGTCGGGCCAGGCGCCCACGATCTCCGCCGCGATCGCCTCGGCCCGGGGCTTCTCGCGCGAGCCCAGCGTCACCTCGATCCCCGACGCCGCCATCCGGCAGCCGAGGCCCCGGCCGGCGGGCCCGGTGCCCCCGAGGATCCCGACGTGCATGCGCATACCTTTCCACAGCGCGCCTCGACGGCCCGGTCCCGAGGTCGGCACGGTCGATCCCCCGGGACCGCGGGATGCACCCGGGTAGCGTGGTCGCCGTGGGAGTGCTCGACGGCAAGCGGATCCTCGTCACCGGCGTGCTCACGGAGGAGTCGCTCGCGTTCGGCGTCGCCCGCCTCGCGATCGCCGAAGGGGCCGAGATCGTGCTGTCCGGGGCCGGACGGGCGTTGCGCATCACCGAGCGGGTCGCCCGCAAGCTGCCCGGCCCCCCCGAGGTGCTCGAGATCGACGTGACCGTGCCCGACCAGCTCGCCGCGGCCGCGACCCGGCTGGCGGCGCGCTGGGACCGCCTGGACGGGATCCTGCACGCGATCGCCTACGCGCCTCCCGAGGCGCTCGGCCAGGGCATGTTCGGCGCGGGATGGGACGAGGTCGCCACCGCACTCCACATCTCGGCATACTCGCTGAAGGCGCTGGTCGAGCACTTCGGACCGCTCCTCGAGGCGGCCGGGCGGGCGGGCGGTGCCTCGGTCGTCGGGCTCGACTTCGACGCGACCGTGGCGTGGCCGGTCTACGACTGGATGGGCGTGGCCAAGGCCGCGCTCGAGTCGCTGGCCCGCTACCTGGCCCGCGATCTCGGCCCGAAGGGCATCCGGGTCAACCTGGTGGCGGCGGGGCCGATCCGCACGATGGCGGCGAAGTCGATCCCGGGGTTCGGCGCGTTCGAGGACACCTGGAAGACGAGGGCCCCGCTCGGCTGGGACGTCACCGACACGACCGCGGTCGCCAAGGCCTGCGTCGCCCTCTTCTCGGACTGGTTCCCGATGACGACCGGCGAGCTGCTCCACGTCGACGGCGGCGCCCACGCCCTCGGGGCGTAGCGAGCCCCGCAGCGGTCAGCCGCCGACGGCGGTGACCAGGACGGCCAGCTGAGTGTCCCAGCGCTCTTGCTGGAGCCGGCGCGCATCGGCGACCCCGGCGGCGTAGGTGTCGTAGTCGGCGTCGAGGGTGGCGATCGCCCTGGCGATCGCCGGCCCCTCGTTGGCCGTGTGGATCCCGAAGGGGAAGAGCTCGCGGCCGGCCGGCCAGTCGCTGACCACCACCGGGCGACCGGCATAGACCGCCTCGTAGGCGGCCCGCATGACCGAGCTGGGCTCGGTGGTGAGGGTGAGCACGGCATCGCAGTCGACGACGGCCGCCCGGTAGGCGTCGGGTCCCAGGAACCCCACGAACTCGACGTTGCCCGGCGCGGCGTCGCGGAGCCCGTCGCGCAGCTGCGACGGGTCCCCGGTGAGCGCGAAGTCGCAGTCCGGGAGCGCGCCGGCGGCCTCCAGGACCTGTGCCACCGGCTCGTCGCCCCCGAAGCGGCCGATGACGAGGACACGGAGGCGCTCGTGGCGCGACGGCGGGGTCAGCACCCAGCCGGCGGGGGCCTCGTGCACGATCGCGGCCCGTCCTCCCCGCGCCTCGACGGTCTCGGACCAGCCCTCCTCGGTGACGAGCACGAGGTCGACCCGTGGCATCAGCCACCGGTGGATCGGCTGGACCCGCCCGGCGACCCGGTCGCCCTGGACGCCGAACCCGCCCGGGTGGCTGTCCATCAGGACGCGGGCGCCGATCAGACGGGCGCAGGCAAGGACGACGAGCGGGGCGAAGATCGGAGGGTTGGTCACGATGACGGCTCGGGGCCGCCGGGTCAGCAGGTACCAGGCGGTGCCGACCGCCGACAGGACCCATCGGAGCACGACCGGCGGCCGCACCCGTGTCCCCTGGGGGAAGAAGCACCGGGCCTCCCCGCCGAGCGCCGCGGCGATCTCCTCGGATCGTCCGGCCACCGCGCCCCACGCGACGAAGACCAGGTCGCGCTGCTTCGATGCGACGCGCGCCCGCGGGTCGAGGACGCCGACCATGTCAGTTGGTGCTCAGCTCGAACGGCGTCGCGTGCTCGTTCTTTACGACCCGGCGGCGGGCCGCCTCGGCCAGCAGGTCACCGTCAAGTCCGGGCGGGTCGCAGGTCAGGGCGAGCCCGGCCCGGGCGAGCGTCGCGGCGATCTCGTGCTGGTGATCGTCGATGTGCTCGTGGTGGGCGCGCTCGCGCGGAACCAGGATCGGGCATTTTCCGGCCTGCATTGCCATGATCGCCGAGCCGGCCCCGGCATGGGCGACCACGACGTCGGCGCGCTTCATGGCCTGAAAGAGGTCCTCGGTCGGCATCGTCGAGACTGCCGCGATGTCGTGGTGGGAGACGTCGGTCGACCCGGTCTGCCACACGATCTCGGCCCCCTCCGGGGCGACCCGCTTCACGGCGTCGAGCAACCGGCCGAAGCCGTAACCGTTCAAGCCGACGGTGACCACGATCCGGCGCACCTCGCCGCCGGGCAGCATCGACGGGGCGAATCCGTCGAACACCGAGCCGCGGTAGGACCAGTTGTGCCGACCCCAGTCGTACTGGCAATAGCGGTGGACACCGGGCACCGCCTGCACGATCCGTGCCGACAACGACGGAGCATGCACCCGCGCCGCGCTCTCGATGAAGTGACAGGGAATTCCCATGGCCCGCGCGGTCACGATGAAGGGGACCGCCGGGAGGGAGCCCGCGGTGACGACCTGGTTCGGACGACGGCGCCGGAGGATGCCCAAGGCCCGGGCCAAGATGGCCAGGGTCATTCGGGGGTCACGGGGTCGCGACCGGGGGATGAAGACCTGGTCCTCGCCGGCCAGGAGCGACCGGCTCTGGGGGGTGTCCACGACCACCCAGGCGACCGCCTCGGAGTCCTCCACGAGGCGGGGTCGCAGAAGCCACAGCTCCTCGAGGTGACCGCCGGTGCCCGCCACGAACAACGTGCTCATTGCCGAGCCCACATCTCGACGCGGCGATCGACCTCCAACCCAACCGAGGGTTCCTCGGCCGGGCTGAGCGAGTCGACAATCGCCCGGAGCCGGGCGACGAAGGTCTCCTCGGAGAACCGTTCAGCGTGTGCTCGGATGCGACCGGTGTCCCAATGGCGCCGCTCCATTTCCTCGAGCCCGCGTGCGATCGCTCCGGGCGTCGGTTCGTCGAAGAACAGGCCGGTCTCGCCTTCGACGATCGTGTCGAGGAAACCACCCCAGCGCAGCGCCAACACCGGCAGACCGAACGCGTTTGCCTCGAGCGGTACCAGGCCGAAGTCCTCGTAGGAGGCGGTGACAAGACAACTCGCGTTCTGGTAGAGCCACAGGAGCTGCCCGTCGCTCACGTTCCCGAGGAAGACCGCCTCTCCGGCCCCCTGGCGTTCCAGCCGACGACGGTCAGGGCCCTCTCCGACGACCACCACGCGCCGCCCCGAGGCCGCCGCGGCACCCACGATCGCGTCCACGTTCTTGTACGAGACGAGGCGACTCACGGCCAGCACGAAACCGGGCGGCAGGTCGACGGGGACCGACGGACCGGAGCCAAAGAGTCCCGGGGGCGGCGGCACGATCATGGCCGGCAGGCCGTAGAACTGGGTGATTCGGTCGCGCACTACCGTGGAGTTGGCCAGATAGAGGTCCGCCGTCCGGGCCAGCGAAACGTCGCGTCGGGCGAACGGGGAGGCGAGCGGCCGCAGCAGCTTGACCACCCTCCGATTGGTCGCGCCGGCCGGCGGGAACAGCGTCTTGGAGCGGTGCAGCCATCGGCTCGGGGTGTGGCAGTAGACCACCTTGCGACCGGTCGTCGTGACGTGATGGGCCCACCCGCTCGAACTGCACAACACGACGTCAGCGTCGACGTCGAGGTGGCGGAAGGCCGGCCCATAGGCAGGGAAGCCGAGCCAATGGCACCGCTGGAGGAGGTCGATCGAGTCGAGCCAGCCGATCGTGCGCACATCGGCCCGCTGGATCTCGGGATAGGTCCGCGCCGGGCGATAGACCGACGTGTACAGGGGAGCGTCCGGGAAGGCCCTCAACATGGCCAGGACCACTCGCTCGGCCCCTCCCATCTGGGTGAGGTAGTCGTGCACGATGGCCACTCGTGGTCGCCCGCCGGCCACCGGCCGAGGGCCGGTACGGGCGAGGGCTGTGGTCACCCTGCAGTTGTCTCACCCGCACATCCCTTGGCCGTCCACCTCGCGTCCCACCAGGAGGGCTCGGGACCAGCCGGTCATCGCCCGAGCCCTGCCATCCCCGACTCACCCTTCTGAACAGGGAGAACGCTCGACCCAGGGCGGGGCGTCAGCCCGAGGCCGTCCAAGATCCAGGCGGGCAGCGATGGGCACGGCGGCCACCTCGCACCATGGTCCTGGAGGAAGTGCCGGGGCGGGAGAGCGAGGACCCGACTCGGGCGGCCAGGCGCCACGGGGACCTCCAGGGGACCCGTGGCGAGGATGCCCAGGACCGCGGACGACCTGATGGTGGGGCTGGCCTTGCGGCTCGCCGACCCGTGTGGCGCCAGCGGCGGGCGACCGGGTCCACCCCCGCGTGGCCAGCCGCAACCGCCGCCTGGGCTTGGGCCCCGATGCCGCGGGCTTACCGAGGGCTGGGGCCGTCCCGCATCGATGCGGTGATCGTGTCGGCCAGGAGCCCGGCGTTCCCGTCGCCGAGCGGGCCGAGCGCGACACAGCGCGCCCCCATCGCCTCGGCGAGGGCGCTGGCCACCCCGAGCGGCCGCCGGGCCGACTCGCAGTCGACCACCAGGGCGTCCAGGCCGAGGGCTCGGCAGGCCCGGCCTGCGGTGAGCGCCGCCTCCACCGGGTCGCAGTCCTCGGCCCACGTCGCCCGGCCGTCGGTCACGACGACCACGAGCGGGCTGGCGCCCCGGCGCCGCTCCTCGGCCGCGAGCACCCTTGCTGCATCGACCCCGGCGGCGAGCGGGGTCCGGCCTCCGGTCTCCAGCTCGGCCAGCCGGGCCATCGCCACCTCAGTGCTCGACGTGGGCCGGAGGACGACCCGGGCCTCGCGGTCGCGGTAGGCGATCACCGCGACGCGGTCACGGCGCTGGTAGGCGTCGGCCACCAGCGTGACCACCGCCGCCCGAGCGGCCGCGACCCGTCCGGCCGCCCCCATCGACCCCGAGGCGTCCACGGCCAGCACCACCACCCGCTCGCCGCGCTCCTCATGCCGGCCGATCCGCAGGTCCTGCGTCGCGACCGCGAGCGGGCGGGCCCCGGACGTGCGGACGGTGGCGGCAAGCACCGTCGCGCCCGACGCCAGCGCGCCGGGCTGTCCGGCGCTCCATCCCTCGGTCCCGACCCGTCGGCCGCGTCCTTCGGTCGACACGGCGGGGGCGCGACGGCGCCCTCGCCCGGTCGCCCCGGTGCGCCGCGGCTCGAGCAGCCCGTCGACCCGGGGCGGATCGGAAGAAGGCGGCTCGGATTGCCGTGGCTCGGGCGGAGCCGGGCCCGGCGACCCGGCCCCTGTCCCGGGGCCCTCGGACGTGGCCGAATCGGGTCCCGCGTCCTCGCCCGCGTCCGGCCGACCGCCCGGCCGGTCGACCGGCGGGGATGACGGGACCCCGCCCATCGCGTTGGCGACCATCCGCTCGAGCTCGTCGCCGTCCATCGGTGTCGGTCCAAAGGGCGTGCGGCGGCGGTGGCCGAGCGCGAGCGGCGCGACCGTCATCACCTCATCGGGCCCGGCCCGCTCGAGACCGCGCCAGCCACCGAGGGCGGCGGCGGCCCGGCAGATGACCAGGTCGGCCCGCAGCCCCTCCGCGCCGGCGGCGACGCACAGCTCGGCAACCGCGCGCTCGAGGCCGGTGGCGAGCGGAACCGGCCGCGCCGCGCGCACGCGGGCGGCGAGGCCCTCCTCGGCGTCGCGCCAGGACGCCACGAAGGCGGCCGGGGCGGCGTCGAAGGCCAGCCGGCGTCGGACCGCCTCGGCCCGGGCGTCGGGGTCGACCGGCGTGCGGACCCGCACGGACAAGCCGAAACGGTCGAGCAGCTGGGGCCGCAGCTCGCCCTCCTCGGGGTTCATGGACCCCACCAGCACGAACCGGCTGGGATGGGTGTGCGACACCCCCTCACGCTCGACCCGGTTGACCCCGGTCGCCGCCGCGTCGAGGAGCACGTCAACCAGGTGGTCGGCGAGAAGGTTCACCTCGTCGACGTAGAGGACCCCGCCGTGGGCGGCGGCGAGGAGACCGGGCGCGAAGCGGTGCTCGCCCTCGGCGAGGATCGCGGCCACGTCGACCGAGCCGACCACCCGGTCCTCGCTTGCCCCGAGCGGCACCTCGACGAACGGCGCACCCTCGGGCAGGAGCGAGGCGAGGGCGCGCGCGGCGGTCGTCTTGGCCGACCCCTTGTCGCCCCGGACGAGCACCCCGCCCAACGCCGGGTCGATCGCCGCCAGCACGAGTGCGGTCACCAGATCGTCGAGCCCCACCAGTGCCGACATCGGGTACACGGGCATCGGGCCCACCGGCGGTCCGGTCACCGCTCCTCCTCCATTCCCTCGCCCTCCAAGATCGCGGCGCGCAGTGTCGAGAGCGACTCGGGACTCGGCTGCCACAGCCCGCGCTCGACCGCCTCGAGCAGACGCTCGGCGATGGCCCGTAGTGCCCACGGGTTCGACTCGGCGAAGAACTTCCGGCGCGCCCCGTCCCCGACGTAGGCCTCGGTCACCCGCTCGTACATCCAGTCCTCGAGCACCCCGGCGGTGGCGTCGTAGCCGAAGAGGTAGTCGACGGTGGCGGCCATCTCGAAGGCCCCCTTGTAGCCGTGGCGCTCCATGGCCTCGAGCCACTTCGGGTTGAGGACCCGGGTGCGGACGACCCGGGCCGCCTCCTCGGCGAGCGAGCGGACCCGGGGCCGGGCCGGGTTGGCCGAGTCGCCGAAGAAGGCCTTGGGCTGCCGGCCCGACAGCGCCCGGACCGCCGCCACCATGCCGCCGTGGTCCTGGAGGTAGTCGTCGGAGTCGAAGATGTCGTGCTCCCGGTTGTCCTGGTTCTTGACCGCCACCTCGATCGCGGCGAGCCGGCGGGCGAACGCCTCCTCGGCCGGACGGGCGGCCCCGCCGGCCCCGTACGACCAGCCGCCCCAGGCCACGTAGACCCGGGCGAGGTCGTCGTCGTCCCGCCACTCCCCCGACTCCAAGAGGGCGAGGATGCCCGACCCGTAGGCACCGGGACGCGGGCCGTAGACGCGGGGCTCCTCGGCGCCCGCGTCCGCGACCGGGTTCGGTCGTCCGTCCTCGGCCGCCGCGGCCAGCCGCACCGCCCGGTCGAGCAGGTCGAGCACGTGGGGGAAGGCGTCGCGGAAGAACCCCGAGACCCGCAGCGTCACGTCCACCCGGGGCCGGCCGAGCTCGGCGCCGTCGATCAGTTCGAGGTCCTCGACCCGGCCGCTCCCCTCGGCCCACACCGGCCGGACCCCCAAGAGGGCGAGCGCCTCGGCGATGTCGTCACCGCCGGTGCGCATCGCGCTCGTCCCCCACACCACGAGCCCCACCGTGGCCGGGTAGCGCCCTTCCTCGGCCAGGTGCCGCTCGAGCAGCCGGTCGGCCAGCGTGCGCCCCACGTCCCAGGCGAGGCGGGAGGGGACGGCGCGCGGGTCGAGCGCATAGAAGTTCCGGCCGGTCGGCAGCACGTGGGCCGCCCCGCGGCTCGGGGCGCCGCTCGGGCCGGGCGGGACGAAGCGACCGTCCAACGCGGCGAGCACCGCGTCGAGCTCACCGGTGGTGGCGGCGAGCGCCGGTGCGAGCCGGTCGCAGACCCAGGAGAGCACCGGCGAGTCGGGCGCGCCGCCGGCCCGGGCGTCGGTCCGGTCCCATCCATGCTCCTGGCAACGCGCCAGCCAGGAGAGGCATTGGGCCTCGACGGCATCGGTGTCCCGACGCGACAACCCCTCGAGGGGCCCGAGCCCGAGCGCCCGGGCCGCCTCCTCTCGGAGCGACCCGACCGTGCCCTGGGGCAGCCGGGTGATGGCCGCCACCATCTCGAGCTCCTCGAGGCCGCAGGGTGCCCGCCCGAGCACGTGCAGCCCGCCGCGGATCTGCGCGTCCTTCAGCTCGCAGAGGTACCCGTCCACCTCGACCAGGAGGTCGTCGAAGGCGGGGTCGTCGATGCCGCCCTCCCCCGGCGTGGCGGTGAGCCCGAGGTCCCGGTGGATCTCGGCGGCGACCAGGGCCTCCCACACCTCGGCGCGGATCTTCGGGAGTTTGGCCGGGTCGAGCGCGAGCAGCTGGGCGTGGCGGTCGAGCAGCTCCTCGAGGCGGGCCACGTCGTCGTAGGTGTCGGCCCGGGTGAGCGGCGGCACCAGGTGGTCGACCACCACCGCGTGGCTGCGCCGCTTGGCCTGGGTCCCCTCCCCGGGGTCGTTCACCACGAACGGGTAAACGAGGGGGAGGTCGCCGAGGGCGGCGTCGGGGAAGCAGGCCGACGACAGCCCGACCCCCTTGCCGGGCAGCCACTCGAGGGTCCCGTGCTTTCCCACGTGCACGAGCGCGTGGGCCCCGAAGCCCTCCTCCAAGAAGCGGTAGAAGGCGAGGTAGTGGTGGGTCGGGGGCAGGTCGGGCGAGTGGTAGACGGCGACCGGGTTCTCGCCGAAGCCGCGGGGCGGCTGCACCGCGACGAGGACGTGCCCGAGGTCGAGCCCCGAGAAGACGAAGGCGTCGCCGTCGACCGAGACCGTGCCGGGCGCCGGGCCCCAGTGGGCCTCGACCACGTCACGGGCCTCGGCGGGCAGGCCCCCGAACCACGCCTCGTAGCGGGCCACGTCGAACCGGCCCACCGCGTGGTCGGGCCGCGCCGCGTCGGATCCGTAGACGAGGCCGTCGGCCAGCTCGGCCATCAGGTCGTCGCCGGTCCCCGGCCGGTCGGCGACGGTGTAGCCGGCGTCGGCCAGCGCGCCCAGCAACGCGAGCACCGAGGCCGGGGTGTCGAGCCCGACCGCGTTGCCGAGCCGGCTGCGCTTGGTGGGATAGGCCGACAGGACGAGGGCGACGCGCCGCTGCGGCGGCGGGATCGCCCGGAGGCGTCCGAGCGCCACCGCCACCCCGGCGACCCGCGCCACCCGGTCGGCGACCGTCCGATACGCGCTGACGGCGGTCCCGAGCCCATCGCCGTCGTCGACCTCCTCCTTGAAGGAGAACGGCACCGAGATGATGCGGCCGTCGAACTCCGGGATCGCGATCGACATGGCGACGTCGACGGGCGAGAGCCCGAGGGGTGCGTCGCGCCACGTCGTCCTGTCGGTGGTGGCGCACACCGCTTGGACGACCGGGACGTCGAGCGCGGCCAGCGCCCCCGGGTCCCAGCTCTCGAGCGACGCGGCCATGGCGCCGGCGGCCAGCACCGTGGTGATGACCACGTCGGGAGCGGCGTCCCGGAGCAGCCCGAGGACCGGGTGCTCCTCGTCGCCGTCGCGGCCGCGCAGCGAATAGGAATACAGCGCGACCGCGTTGGCCCCGGCCGCCTCGAGCCCGTCGCAGAGCTCATCGACGAAGCGGGTGTTCCCGGCGACGAGATGGGCCCGGTAGAAGATGACCGCCACGGTCGGCCGTCCTCGAACCCGCTCGCGCGCCCCGAACACGCCGCAGGACGGCACGATGGCCGGCGGGGCGAACCCGTGCGCGCTGCCGAGCACCCGGTCGGACACGAACCGGAGGAACTGCTCGAGGTTGGCCGGCCCGCCCTGGACCAGATAGTCGAACGCGCCGAGCACCGTCTCGAGCGGCGCGGTGGACGCCTCGGCCAGCTCGCGGTCGACCACCGCCTCGCCGCCGAACGCCAGCAACGGCACCCCGCGGGCGGCACAGTCCGACACCAACCGGTCGAAGGGGGCCTCCCAGGCCCGCCGGCCGCCGAGCAGCCGGACGACCACGAGGTCGACCCCGTCGAGATCCGGTTCGGCCCCGAGCCGGTCGGGATGGGCGGCGCGCAGCGGCCCCAGTCGCTCGGGCAGCCCCTCGGCGAGCGTGCGGAGGCCCAAGAGCTCGGTGTCGGCGTTGGTGAGAAAGAGGATCACGCCACCGCCTCGCCGATGATCCGGACGAGCGCGTCGAGGTCGAGGTGCGTCTCACACGCGTCGGCCACCCGGTCGAGCTGGGCCTGCCGGAGCCCCGCGAACGAGACCCCGCTCGGCCGCCAGGGCTTCCCCCGCCGGTCGGCCACCGCGCCGAGCAGCGCGGCGCGCAGTTCGTCGTTCTCGAGGACGCCGTGGAGGGTGGTGGCGTAGAGGGCACGGGCACGGTCGAGCACGCCCTCGGGCTCGACGCCACCGGGTCCCTCGAGGTCGAACCAGGGCTGCGCCGACGGCCCGGCCCGGACCCGCCCGTGGTGGATCTCGTAGCCGGTGACCGCGAGCCCGCTCCCCCGCTCCCGACCCCGGCGCCGGACCGTCCGCTTGTCCGCCGTGAACGTCGTGTCGATGTCGAGGAGGCCCAGCCCCTCGACGGTCCCGGCTGCGGCCTCCACTCCGTCGGGGTCCTCGATCCGGCGGCCCAGCATCTGGAGCCCGCCGCACACGGCCAGGACCGCCGGCGCGTCGCCACGGGCCATCCGGGCGACCAGCGCGCGGTCGAGCCCGGTGTCGCGAAGCCAGGCGAGATCGGCCACGGTCGCCTTGGTCCCCGGGAGTACGACCAGATCGGGCTCCCCGAATCGGGCGGCCCGGTCGACCCACCGCACGCAGACCCCCGGCTCGGCGGCCAGCGCGTCGACGTCGGTGAAGTTGGACACCCTCGGGAACCGGAGCACCGCCACGTCGAGCGGGTCGTCGCGGCCGACCTCGGCGACGAGTGGCGACGAGGTGTCCGAGCCGAGCGAGAGCGAGTCCTCGGCGTCGACGGTGATCCCCTCCAACCACGGGACGACCCCGAGTGTCGGCACCCCGGTGCGCGCTTCGAGCTCGCCGGGTCCGGTCCCGAGCAGGGCGGGGTCGCCCCGGAGCTTGTTGATGACGAATCCCCGCACCCGCCGCCGCAGGTGCGGCGGCAGGAGCTCGACCGTGCCGAAGAGATGGGCGAACACACCGCCCCGGTCGATGTCGCCGACGACCACGGCGGGGATGCCGGCGGCGTCGGCGAGCCCGAGGTTGACCAGGTCGCCCTCCAGCAGATTGATCTCGGCTGGGCTCCCGGCGCCCTCGAGCACGACCACGTCGAAACGGCCGCGGAGCTCGCCGAGCGCATCGAGCACGGTCTCTCGCAGCTCCGGCTTGGCCGCGTGGTACTCGGCGGCGTCGAGCACCCGCCAGGGCCGGCCCATCACCATCACCTGGCTCCGCCGGTCGCTCATCGGCTTGAGCAGCACCGGGTTCATGGCGGCCTCGGGCTCGACGCCAGCCGCCTCGGCCTGGGCGCCCTGGGCCCGGCCGATCTCCGCGCCGTCCGCGGTGACGACCGAGTTGAGCGACATGTTCTGGCCCTTGAACGGGGCCACGGACACGCCGCGCCGGGCGAGCACCCTGCAGATACCGGCGGCGAGGACGCTCTTGCCCGAGTTGGACGCGGTGCCGCACACCATGACGGCACCACGGAGCGGCGGCGCGCTCACGATCCACCTCGCGACGTGGTCGTCGCGCACCGACTGAGGGCCTCGTCGAGGCGGGCTCGGCCGGGGTCGTCGGGGACGGCGATGCGGACGTGGTCGGGGAGGCCGAACGACGTGCAGTCGCGCACGACCACCCCCTCGCGGGCGAGCGCGGCGCGCAGGCCGGCGGCGCCCGGGACGAGCACGAAGTTGACGTCCGACGGGGCCGGGTCGAACCCGTGGGCACGGAGAACCTCCACGAGCGCGCGGCGGGCGTCGGCCACCGCCGAGCACCATCGCCCGGGCTCGGCCCGTTCGAGGAGCTCGGGCACCGCCGCGAGGGCGAGCGGGCCCACCGACCACGCCGGCTGCCGACGAGCCAGCCGGTCGCGGAGGCCGGGGACCCCGAGATCCGCCCCGTCGTCAGCCGGGACGGCGAGGTAACCGACCCGCAGGCCCGGGCAGGCAAGCACCTTGGTGAGCGAGCCGAGCACCACCGAGCGCTCGACGCGACCGGGAGCCGTCCAGCGTCCGGTCGCCAGCGGGTAGAAGGCCTCGTCCCAGACCTCGGCCCGCGCGGTTGGGTCCGCCAGTCGACCGGACGGATTGTGGGGATCGGAGCGGAACCTCGGGGCGCCGCGCTCGGTCACCGGGAGATGCCGCGCGTAGAGCGAGAAGTCGGGCTCGTCGACCCAGCCGCGTCCGAGCTCCTGGGCCACGAGGGCGATCGCCTCCGCGCCGCCGTTGGTCAGGAGCACCCGCGCCGGCTCGAGACCCATGGCCGCGGCGACCGCCCCGGTCGCCCGGTCGAGATCGGCGCGATCGGGGTACCGCCCCAGTGCGCCCGCGTCGAGATGCCGGCGAACCACGGGCGTCGGATCCGGGGCGAAGGGATTCAGGCTGAGCGACAGGTCCAGCACCGCCCCGGGGTCGAGCCCGAGCGCGGCCGCCACCAGTCGCCCGTCGCCGCCGTGCGGACCGGCCGCCGGCAGGCTCACTGCGCACCTCGACGAGCCCACCGCGCCGCGCCGGCCAGCGCCCAGACGGCCACGAGGCCGAGCTCGAGGACTCCGACGGTCCGCTGGACGAGCTCCACCGCCCGCTCGATATCGGCGGGAGCCGGTGGTTCCCCACCCCCGAGGCTCGACCGCAGCTCCTCCCGCCCGTCGTAGCGGTTGATGCCGCCGAGCCGGAGCTCGAGCGCCGCCGCCATCGCCGCCTCGGCGATCCCCGCATTCGGCGAGGGGTGTGCCGACGCGTCGCGGCGGCAGGCGGTCCACACCTGGCCGGCCCGGCGGGGCGCCGAGAGGGCGACCAACGCCGCGGTCACCCGGGCCGCCGGCCAGCCGAGGAGGTCGTCGGCCCGGGCCGAGGCCCACCCGAACCGCCGGTGTCGGGCCGTGCGGTGGCCGACCATGGCGTCGAGCGTGTTTACGGCGCGGTGGACGAGGGCGCCGGGCGCCCCGGCGAGGAGTCCCCAGACGGCGGTGCCGACGACCGCGTCGGACAGGTTCTCGGCGAGCGACTCGACGACTGCGCGGGCGATCTCCTTCTCGTCGAGCGTCCAGGGCTCGCGTCCGACCAGCGCCGGAAGGGCGGCGCGGGCGGCGTCGAGATCGCCGGCGTCGAGATGGGACCCAACGACCCGGGCGGCGTCGAGCAGCGCCCGTTGCGCGCTGCACACAGCGACCGCGGCGGTGAGCGCGATCTGCTCGCCCAGCACGGCCTCGGTCACGAGTCCCACCGCGGCGGCGGCGCTCACCCCCGCCGCCAGGTAGGCCGCCCCCCGCTCGGTCCGACCGGCCCAGAGGTGTCGCTCGAGCCGCTCCATCCCCGACCCGAAGCGGGCCACCGGATGCAGCGGCGGCGGCGGCTCGCCCAGGAACCCGTCGAGCAGCAGACCCGCCGCCACGGCGCCGGCCCGGTCCCCTACCACCGCGCCGCCGCCACCACGAGCGCCACGGTCTCGAACGCGACCCCGGCGGCCCCGAGGACGTCCCCGGTGAACCCGCCGATCCGCCGGCGGGCGAACCAGAGGACCACGACCGCGGCGGCGGTCCCGCTCAGGGCGGCCACCGCGCCGCCGAGCGGCCGCCACAGCATCGTGGCCGAGAAGAGCCCCGCCCCCCCGACGGCCGCGGCGATCAGTCCGACCCGACCGCGTCCCGGGAGGAACGCACTCGCCAGGCCGCCGGTGTCGCTCCGCGCGTAGACGAGGCAGGAAGGAGCGACGGCCATGACGGTCCGGGACCCGCACCAGATCCCGGTGAGCAGCAGCACGGACGGTCTGATGGAGGCCAACGCGACCACCCGCGCGACCAACGTCACCCCCGCCACCGTGATCCCGAACGCACCGACCGACGGCTCGCGCATCACCGCGAGTCGTCGCTCGCGCTCCAGGTGTGGCAGCAGGCCGTCCGCCGCGTCCACCAGCCCGTCGAGGTGCAGCAACCCGGTGAGCCCGAGGTCGGCCGCCACCACGATCACCGCGCCGACCGGTGCGGTCCATGCGTGACCGGTCGCCCACCACAGCAGGCCGAGCACCGCGCCCATCGCGGCGCCGACGACCGGGAACCAGCCGAGCGCCTCGGGTTCGGGGGGTGCCGCGCCGCCGAGCGGGGTGAGGAACGAGAGCGCTGCGCGCGGGCCGCTCATGCCGGCGGACCCGACAGCCGCAACGTGCGCCCGGCCACGACGAGGTGGACGTCGTCGGCGACGTCGGCCACCCGCCGGTTGAGCGCGCCGAGCGCGTCGCGGAACTCTCGCCCGGCGCTCGTCGACGGGTGGACGCCGAGGCCCACCTCCTCGCTGACGACGACGGTGGGATGACCGGCGTCCCTGCGGGCCACGAGCGCATCGGTGAGGACATCACGGTCGACCTCGGCGCCGAAGCCGGAGAGGCCCGCCACCCAGGTCCCGAGCGAATCGATCAGGAGCGCTCCACCGAAGGCGGCGAGCGCGGCTGCGATGTCGCCGCCCGGCCCGAGCTCGACGGTCGTCCACTCGGCCGGCCGGCGATCCCGGTGCCGGGCCACCCGCTCGGCCCAGTCCGGGTCGCCCTCCGGCGCCGGGCCGGTGGCCAGGTAGGTGACGGGGCGGCCTTGCGCAGCCGCGAGGCGCTCGGCGACCTCCGACTTTCCCGACCGTGCTCCACCGAGCACCAGGATGATCTCTGCCTTCAACGACGTCCTCGCGTCTCTCTCGGCCGTGGCCGATCTCGTTGCGGCGGGTTCCTGGCTCTCGGCGTGGCGACGGCACACCGATCACAGTTGCGGGACAGCCCCGGACTTGCACCGGGTTCCCCGGACCGCGGCCCGAGCGTACCGGCCGGTTCGTCCCGGTGCCCGGCCCGGGACCCCGGCGGTAGCGTGCGGTGTGGCCCGCGACGAGTCGATCGTCCTGCTCAACACCGGCGACGGGAAGGGGAAGTCGTCCGCTGCCTTCGGCGTCATGGCCCGGGGCTGGGCCCGCGGCTGGAAGGTCGGGGTCGTCCAGTTCGTGAAGGGCGGCAAGTGGAAGACCGGTGAGCGCAAGCTGGCCGCTCACCTCGAGATCGAGTGGCACACCCTCGGCGACGGGTTCACCTGGGAGTCGACGGACCTCGACGAGACCGCCGCCAAGGGGCGCCACGCGTGGGGGGTCGCCCGCAAGAAGCTGGCCTCGGGCGACTACGACCTGCTGATCCTGGACGAGCTGACCTACGCGGTGAGCTACGGCTGGGTCGGCGCGCAGGACGTCGTCGATGGCATCGTGGGCCGAGCCCCCAAGACCAACGTGGTCATCACGGGCCGCAACGCGGCGCCCGAGCTGGTCGAGGTGGCCGACACCGTCACCGAGATGCGCAAGGTGAAACACGTCTACGACCGCGGCGTGAAGGCCAAGAAGGGCATCGAGTACTGAGCGCCGCGACCGGGTCCCTCGGGCCGCGGCTCGTCATCGCCGGGACCCACTCGGGCGTCGGCAAGACCACCGTCGCCACCGGTCTCATGGTCGCGTTCCGGCGGCGCGGCCGGGTGGTCGGCTCGGCCAAGGTCGGGCCCGACTTCATCGACCCCGGCTACCACGCCCTCGCCACCGGCCGGACGGGGCGGAACCTCGACTCGTTCCTGTGCGGTGCCGAGGTGGTGCCGGCCATCGCGGCCAAGGCGGCGGCCGGGGCCGACCTGCTGGTCGTCGAGGGGGTCATGGGGCTCTTCGACGGGCTCGGCGCGTCGTCAACCGCCAGCACCGCCGAGATCGCCTCGCTGCTCGACGCCCCGGTCGTCCTGGTCGTCGACGCGTCGTCGATGAGCGCCTCGGTGCGGGCCCTCGTCGACGGCTACGACCACCACCTCCGCAACCGTTGGTCGCGCCCCCTGGCGGGGGTCATCCTCAACCGGGTGGGCAGCGACACCCACGAGTCGATCCTCCGGGAGGCGCTCGCCGGCGCCGAGGTCGATGTCGTCGGGGTGCTCCGGCGCGACCCGGCGCTCGAATGGCGGGATCGGCACCTCGGGCTGGTGCCGGTGGTCGAGGACCCGCGCGCCGTGGCGGCCTCGCTGACCCGCCTGGCCGCCGCGGTGGAGCGGGGCGTCGACCTCGACACCGTCGAGTCGCTGGCCCGGCGCGCCCCGCCACTCGACCCGCCTCCGCCGGCGGCGGCCACCCGGACCGGTCGGGCCCGGGTGGCCGTGGTCTCCGGGCCGGCCTTCTCCTTCTCCTATCCGGACAACCTCGAGCGGCTCGAGGAGTCCGGCGCCGAACTGGTCCCGGTGGACCCGCTGCGCGATCCGGCCCTCCCCGATGGGACCCAGGGCCTCTACGCGTGCGGAGGCTTCCCCGAGGTCTTCGCCGAGGAGCTGGCCGCGAACGAGCCGCTGCTCGCCGACGTCCGGGACCGGGTCGCAGGCGGCCTCCCCACCTGGGCCGAGTGCGGCGGGCTCCTGTGGCTCGTCTCGTCGCTCGACGGGCACCGGTTGTGCGGGGCCATCGAGGCCGCCGGGTCGATGGGTAGCCGGGTCACGGTCGGCTACCGGACGGCCACCGCCCTCGTCGACTCACCGGTCGCGCCGCAGGGTGCCGTCCTGCGCGGCCACGAGCACCACTATTCCTCGGTCGACCCCGCAGGAGCGGCGCTCGAGCTCACCGGTCGGGCCGGCACCCGGCGGGAAGGGTGGGCGGCCCCGCACCTCCTCGCCACCTACCTCCACCTGCACCTGGGGGCCGACCCGGGCCCGGCCGAGCGGTTCGTCGCGACCGCGTCCCGGGTCAGCGGCCCGCCCAGCTCCTGAAGTAGCCCGCGTCCTCGCACCCGCGCGCGGCGTCGCCGAGCTCGAGCCGGGCGAAGGTGTCGACCATCACCGCGGTCTCCTCGGTGCCCGGCTCCCCGAAGGCGGCCTCGACCGACCCCGGCTGCGGCCCGTGCACGAAGCCGGCCGGGTGCAGCGACATGGACCCGGCGCCGATGCCCGAGCCGCGCCGGGACATGAAAGAGCCGGCCACGTAGAAGAGCACCTCGTCGCTGTCCACGTTGGCGTGGTTGTACGGGACCGCGATCGCGTCGCGGTCGAAGTCGTAGGGCCGCGGGCAGAACGAGCAGATGACCGCGCCGGGCGCCTCGAAGGTCTGGTGCACCGGCGGAGGCAGGTGCACCCGTCCCACCCGCGGCTCGAAGTCGGCGATGTTGAAGGTGAAGGGGTAGAGCCAGCCGTCCCAGCCGACCACGTCGAACGGATGGGTGGCGTACAGGTAGCGGGTCCACAGGTCGGGTCCGTGCCGCACCAACACCGCCACGTCCTCCTCCTCGATCGGCTCGGCCGGGGTGGGGCCGTGCAGATCGCGCTCGCTGTAGGGGGCGAGCTCGAGCAGCTGGCCCTCGGGTGAGCGGTAGCGCCGGGGCACATCGACGTGCCCGGCGAGCTCGAGGGTGAGCGCGCGGAGCGTGCCGCCCGGTGTCGGGACCCACCGGTGGGTGGTCGACTTCGGGATCACGACGTAGTCCCCGTCGCGCACTTCCAGCCGCCCGAAGGAGGTCTCGACCGTCCCAGTCCCGCTCTGCACGAAGACGCACTCGTCGCCGACCGCGTTGCGGTAGAGCGGCGAGGGCGCGGCCGCGGTCCCGTAGCCGATCCGGATGTCGGCGTTGGCGAGCAGCAGGTGTCGACCGGTCACGAGGTCCGCCCCGCTCGGGAGCTCACCGGTGCGGAAGTGCCGGGGCAGGAGCGGGTGGTTGGGCGAGGTCGCGGCGGGCGGGCCCTCGAACGCCTCGGCCTCCACGATCGCGGTGGGCAGGCCACGGTGGTACAGCAGGCTCGTCATCCCCGCGAACCCCTGCGCGCTCATGAGCTCCTCGGCGTAGAGCCCGCCGTCGGGCCGGGTCGCCCGGGTGTGGCGCTTCTTCGGGATCTCGCCGGCGGCCCGGTAGTGCGGCATCAGGCCAGGCAGCGGAGCGGGCGCCCGCCGTTGTACTCGACCATCTCGGCCAGCGCGGCCATCCCGATCGGGGCGCCAGGTTCGGCGCCGTCGAACTCGGCGTAGGCACGGTGCAGGTTCCCGACGATCCGTTCGGGGTCGAGCAGCCCGGCGAACTCGCCGAGGTCGGCCTCCCGCGCGGCCTCGAGCGGAGTGAGGCCCGCCTCCCTGCCCGCGGTGGCGGTCTCCGTGACGAAGTCGAGATAGGCCACGATCCCGTCGATGACCTCGACGCCGCAGACATCGCCGTGGCCCGGCACGATGACCGCGGGAGCGAGGGCGCGGATGTCCTCCAGGACGCGGCGGGCGCCGGAGATCGACCCGGCGACGTTGAACGGGGTCCCGCCGTTGAAGACGAGATCACCCGCGAAGAGGACCGAGCGTTCCGGCAGCCAGATCACGACGTCGTTCGTCGTGTGCGCGGGCGTCCCGACGTAGCGGACCTCGCAGCGCAGGTCGTCCACGAAGACCGTGACCGCGTCCTCGAACGTGAGCGTGGGCGGCGCCTTCTCGATCGCTCCCCATTCGACGCCGGGGAACGGGCCCCGGCCGGTCTGCATCGGCGGGGCCGCGAGCACCTCGGTCCGGCACCGCTCGTGGGCGACGATGGTCACCGGACCGAAGAAGCAGTTGCCGTTCGTGTGGTCGAGGTGCGAGTGGGTGTTGACCAGGGTCCGGAGCGGGGCGTCGGTCACCGACGCGATGGCGGCAAGGTAGGCGCGGGTACGGCGTTCGGTCGACGTCGCGTCGATGCTGACCACCCCGTCGCCGCCGACCAGGAACCCGGTGTTGTTGAGGCACCAGGAGCCGTCGGGCTGGATGTAGGCGAAGACGCCGTCGCTGACCTCCTCCACCCGGGGCGGAGCCAGGGTGTCGTGGTCGTGCGCAGCCGACGTCATGGGCAACCTCTCGGCCCGACCGCCGAGGGGGCGGCTCGTCCGGGCCGGTCGCCCACGGTATCGGCCGACCTCGGGACCGACAACCACTGGTGCCGGCACCGGGGTCGTGCGCTCACATCCACGTGGGCAGCTCGGGCAGCGGGCCGGCGGCCTCGAGGCCGCTGCCCCCGGTCCGGCCGAGGAGCCATCCAGCGAGGGCGTGCGTCGACCCGGTGACCCGGGCCGGGCTGGCCGATGCCGGTCCGATCTCGAACCGCCGACCCCCGTCGTCCGTCACGAGCACGGTCGGCGGGCAGTCGTCGCGACCGGCGAAGCGTTCGGCGGCCTCTTCGAACAACACCCCCGCGACCTGCTCGTCGATGTCGGAGAAGTCGGCCCCGGCGCCGAGGTCGACCGCGTGCACCCAGACCTCGCGGACCCGCATCCATGGGACCTCGCTCGCCGGCACGGGGTACCCGAGGGCCGTGCGGACCTCGCTCGCCCACGCGTCATCGGGCAGGCCGTCGATCGCCGAGCGGAGCCGGCCGGCCTCCGCCAGGGCGTCGGCGCGGACCTCGGCGGCCGGCAGGCTCGCGCCCGCTTCGATGTCGGCCCGGCGGTGCTCCGGGCTCGAGTACATCGGGGACTCGACCCCCGTCTCGGCCCAGCGGAGCAGGTTCATGAGGGCCCGGGCGTTGCGGGCCATGTGGCTCACGATATGCAGCCGGGTCCAATCGGGGAGCCGCGACGAGTCGGCGAGCTGCCGGTCGCTGAGCATGCCCAGCTGGCCGACGAAGAACGTCGTGCCCCGGTCCATCCACTCGAGCGTCTGCCCGAGGCGGTGCGCGCCGGGACTCACTCGGCCCGGCAGGTGTTGACGCACTCCCCGATCCCGGCGATCCGAGTCGACACGACGTCGCCGTCCTTCAGGAACACGGGGGGCGTGCGGGCTGCGCCGACCCCGCCGGGCGTGCCGGTCGCGATCACGTCGCCCGGCATCAGTGTCACCACGGTCGAGATGTACGAGACCAGCGCGGCGGGGCCGAAGACGAGGTCACTCACGTCGGCCAGCTGCATGTTCTGCCCGTTCACCTCGCAGCTGATCGCACCGCTCAGCCCGTCGGCCTCGTCGGTGGTCACCATCCAGGGTCCGAGGGGGGTCGAGTGCTCGAAGGTCTTCCCCTGCAGCCACTGGAGGGTGCGGTTCTGCCAGTCCCGGGCGCTCACGTCGTTGAGCACGCTGAACCCGGCGATCGCCGCCGGGGCGTCGTCGACCGAGACGTTGCGGACCCGGCGGCCGACGATCACCGCCATTTCCGCCTCCCAGTCCAGCTGGTTGACGGCGGCGGGCAGCGCGATGTCGTCCCGGGCGCCGATTAGCGCCGAACGAAACTTGGCGAACAGCGTCGGGTGCTCGGGGAGCTCGCGGCCCATCTCCAAGATGTGGTTGGCGTAGTTGAGGCCGACGCAGACGATCTTGTCCGGGCGCGGCACGAGTGGGGCGAAGTCGAGCTCGGCAAGGTCGTGACGGGGGCCATCCGCACCCTCGGCGAATGCCCGCCAATCCGGGCGGTTGAGCAGCGCTCGCAGGCCGACCACCCTCTGGATCTCGACGGCGTGGTCATCCTCGATCCGCGCCGCGGTCGTTTCGCCGCCTCGTCGGATGGTGGCCAGCTTCACGGTGCGCTCCTCGGTTCGACGTCGGGCTCGGCCGCGGGAGCCACAACCTATTCCGGTGGGCGCGACCCCCGGTCGGGCGGTTCAGCCGGCCCGGCCGTCCCGATTACCTCGCCGAAGCCGATCGACGTCCCGTGGACTCCGGGCGCGCTCTCCGTGATGTCGACGGTGTCCCGTCCCCAAGGAACGGGCCCGTCGAGTCGGCGAGGGTCACCGGGTGGGCGCCGCGCCACGCCAGCTCGGCCTTTGGAAAGGCGACCGGTGCTCCCTATGCCGGCGTGGTCCCGCCGACCGGCTCAAGGATGACGAGCGGGATCTCCCTTGAGGTCTTGCGCTGGTAGTTGGCGTATTGGCCGACCCTCGAGGTGACCTGCGGCCAGAGCCGGGCTCGCTCGTCGGGGTTGGCCACCCGCGCCCTCATCGTCGTCTTCGGGGCGCCCGCCAGCGAGGCGGTCACCTCGGGATTGGCCCGGAGGTTGTGGTACCAGCCGGGGTGATGGTCGTCGCCGCCCCTCGAAGCCACGATGACGACAGCGTGGCCCTCCTGGACGGGCGAGGTCAGCATGACCGTCCGGGGGTGACCGCTCTTCGCCCCCTTCGTCGTGAGCTCGAGGACCTGCATGCCGGCGACGCTCCAACCGACCCGTCCCCCGGTTGCCTTGAGGATCGTCCGGTGGATGCCGTTCATGAGCTGCAGCTGCCAGTCCGCGGGCACGGTCAGACCCTACCCAGAGGGGGCTCGGAACGGCCGCGCCTTCGGGCGAGAGAACGCGCTCGGGGCGTTCGGACCACTCGCCGCCCTGAAGGTGGACCCAAAGGTCCTGTCAGGGAAGCACCGGAAGGCGGACGACGAGGAGGCCGAGCGAGTCCGCCCCGAAACCCAGGGTCGCTAGGAGGGGGGCGTAACCCCTGACACTCTCGGCCGTCTGGCAGGATCGACCGTGTGCTCACAGTCCGCTCGGGATTGCCGGATGACATTCCAAATGTGATCGAGTTATGGAACCGAGCGGCGGGTCCGACCCGTCAGGCAGGCCAACACCATGAGGCGGAGCAGTTGCTCAGGCACGATCCAGATGCGTTGATCGTCGCGGAGGATGATGGCCAGTTACTCGGCACCCTTATAGCGGGGTGGGACGGATGGCGTTGCCATCTGTACAGGCTGGCAGTCCAGCCGGTTGCCCGTCGCTCTGGGGTCGCGCGGGCTCTCGTGAGCGAAGCGCAGACGCGTGCATCTGCTCGGGGAGCCAGGAGGCTGGATGCCATGGTCGATCCCGCCAATGTTGTGGCACTGACCTTCTGGGATGCGATCGGCTTTGAATGTGACACGGACCAACGTTGGTCGCTGTTGCTCTAGCCCGTGCCTGTGGTGCGGTAACTAGATGTGATAGTCCCCGAAACGATCGAGTCACGACACGTACCGCTGCTAGCCCGCAGCATGCTTCCGGAATGCGAACCAAGTGTGCTCTTCCTGCTGGAAGGCCGTCACCAGCTCCCAGCCGAGGCTCGACTCGTCGTTGAGCGCCGCCTCGATGCTGCCCTGGCCCAACTCCATGAGGTCCCCCGCATCCAGCACTTTCCATTGATTCGCCATGTCGGGAGCATAAGGCGAAGGACCAGAAGACTCCCCTGGGTAACTGACCCCGACCACCGGCCGCGGTCCGGCCGTTCAGGCCCCGTAGCCTGGGCGGATCATGTCGAGCGTCACTCGCGCGGGCCGGGTGGCCGAACGCCTCCGGGTGCGGACCATGGTCCAAGGCCTGGTTGTGACGCTCGTCGTCACAGTGCCGACGCTCGCCCTCGAGGAGGACTGGCACGGTCGGCCGATGATCGACCAGCCCGGGCACCTCTGGGTGATCCCCACGTTCGTGGTTGCCGCCGGGTTCGCCCTCGGCGGCGCGGTCTGCGCCCGACGGTCCGCCGAGCTGTGGCTGGCGCTGTGGCGGGGCGTCATCCTCGGGACGATCGTGGCCGGGGGGCTGCTCGCCGCCGACGTGGCCCGGAGGTTCGAACGGCACCAGTCGCTCTCCGGCGGGGTGCTCCGGCTGTGGGTCGAGGCGGCGCTCCTTTCAATTGTGATCGCCTCGCTCGGTGGCGCGGCTGGCTATCTGCGCACCAGCTTCCGCCGCTGACGAGCGGCGGAACGCGTGAACGGGGTGCGACGGGCGGTCGTAGCCTTTCGCCCATGGCCGACGGGACTGGGACAGCGACCGCCCGCCTCACCGGGGTCGGGGTGGGTCCGGGCGACCCCGAGCTGCTGACGCTCGGCGCGACCTCCGTCCTGCGGTCGGCCGACCGGGTCGTGGCTCCGACCACCGACGCCGCGACTCCCGGACGGGCCGAGTCGATCGTGACGACGGCCCTGCCGGGGCTCGCGGTTGACCGCCTGGTGTTCGACATGAGCCCGGACTCCTCCGGCGGCGCCCAGGCCCGCGAGGCGTCGCACCGGGCGGCGGCCGAGCGTCTCCTCCCATGGCTCGCCAACGGAGAGCACGTCGCGTTCGTGACCCTCGGCGACCCGCACATCTACAGCACGTTCCCCTCGCTGCTCCGTGCGCTGCGAGGACTCGGCTGGCGGGGCGAAGCCGCCACCGTCCCGGGCATCACGGCCTTCCAGGCGCTCGCGGCGGCAACCGGGACCGTCCTTCTTGACGGCACGGAGTCGCTCTCGCTCGTGACCGCGCTCGACGGGGTCGAGCTCGTCGAACAGGCGCTCGAGGACCCCGGACGAGCGGTCGTCGTCTATAAGGGTGGCCGTCACCTCACCGCCATCGCCGAGCTCCTCGCCCGGCACGACCGACTCGACGGCGCGGTCTTCGGGGAGCGGCTCGGGCTCGACGACGAGCGGGTGGCCCCGCTGTCGGAGGCCGGCGAGGGGCCCGCCTCCTACCTCGCGACGGTGGTGGTGCCCCCGGCCGGGCGCGCCCGCAAGGACCCCTGAGTGGACCGCCCGCTCATCAGCTTCGTCGGGGCCGGGCCGGGTGCGCCCGACCTGATCACACTGCGCGGCGCGCAACGGCTCGGGACGGCCGACGTCGTCGTCTGGGCGTCCTCCCTCGTCCCCGAGGCGCTCCTCGCCCATGCGCGACCGGACGCCACCGTGCACGACTCGGCCGGGATGACGCTCGAGGACGTGCTCACCGTCTATCGCGACCACCCCCGAGACGCGATCGTGCGACTGCACTCCGGGGACCCCGCCCTCTACGGCGCGATCCAGGAGCAGATCGACTGGTGCGTCGCCGAGGAGCGCTCCTTTGAGATCGTCCCGGGGGTGTCGTCGCTCGCCGCCGCCGCGGCGGCAGTCGGGCGCGAGCTGACCATCCCGCAGGTGAGCCAGAGCGTCGTGGTGACCCGGCTGGCCACCCGGACCGCCGCGTCGGTCCCCGAGGGCGAACGACTGGCGACGTTCGCCTCGACCGGGTGCACCCTCGCGGTCTTCCTCTCGGCCGCGCAGCCCGAGGCCCTCCAGCGCGAGCTGCTCGGCGCGCCGAGCGCCTACTCCGAGGACACCCCCGTCTGCATCGTCATCCGCGCCAGCTGGCCGGACGAACGGGTCGTCAGCGGCACGCTCGGGCGGCTCGCCGAAGACCTGAAGGCGACCGGGGCGACGACCACGACCCTCGTGCTGGTCGGCGATGCGCTCAGGGGAACCGCGCCACGCAGCCACCTCTACTCCCCCGCCTTCGCCCACGGCCGCCGCCGCCGGTCCCGGCCCGGCACCACCTCCGGCCGCCCCGCCGGCCGGATCCGCCGGCGTGGCTGACGAGGGGCCGAGGCCCTTCGAACCCGAGCTGCCCGAGGAGGTCGCGTCCCGCCGCCGGGGCCTTCGCACGGGGTTCACGACCGGGACCTGCGCGTCGGCGGCTGCCAAGGCGGCGGCGCTCGGTCTCGTGAGCGGGACGGTTCCCGAACGGATCGAGGTCGGACTGCCCAACGGCACCCGGGTCGAGTTCCCGGTGCTCGGATCGGGGCCCGCCGACGGGCCCCGGGTGACCGCGGCGGTGGTGAAGGACGCCGGAGACGACCCCGACTGCACCGACGGCGCGCACATGACCGCGACCGTCGAGTGGCACGACGCCGCGCAGCACGAGCTGTCCGCCGGCCCGGGGGTGGGCACCATCACCAAGCCCGGCCTCGGCCTCGACGTCGGCGCCCCGGCGATCAATCCGGTGCCCCGGCGCATGATCCTGGCGGCGCTCGCCGAGGTCGACGGCGTGGCCGGTTCGTCGCAGGGTGGCCGGGCGATGCGGGTCGAGTTCTCGGTCCCCGGCGGCGAGGCGATGGCCGAGGAGACGAGCAATGCCCGCCTCGGCATCCTCGGGGGGATCTCGATCCTCGGCACGAGCGGGATCGTCCGGCCCTTCTCGACCGCCGCCTACCGGGCGAGCGTGGTCCAGCAGGTCGACGTGGCGGCGGCCCAGGGCGAGCGCCAGATGGTGCTGTGCACCGGCGCGCGCTCGGAGAAGGCGGCGATGCGCAACTTCCCCGACCTCGACCAGGTCTGCTTCGTCGAGGTGGGCGACTTCACCGGGATCGCGCTGCGTCGGTGCGCGGCCGCCGGGATGGAAGGCGCCGCGCTCGTCGCCATGATCGGCAAGATCACCAAACTCGCCGCCGGAGTGATGATGACGCACTGGCACCGTTCGGTGGTCGACACCGAACTGCTCGAGCGGGTCGCACGGGAGACCGGCGCGCCCGAGGACGCGGTGCGCGCGGCGACCGAGACCGCGACGGCGCGGCACTTCTTCGAGGTCTGTGTGGCGGCCGGCGCGATCGCCCCGCTCGAACGCCTGTGCGAGCTCGCAGCGGCCCACTGCCGGACCCACGTCGCCGACGCGCTCGCGATCCAGGTCGCCCTCGTGGACTTCGAGGGCGAGAGGATCGTCGCCCGTGCCTGAGCCCGGCGCCTCGGTGACGGTCATCGGCGTGGCCGACGACACGTTGGAAACGCTCTCGGCCGAGGCCCGGGAGGCCCTGCAGCGCGCCAGGCTCGTGATCGGCGGTCGCCGGCACCTCGACGCCTACGCCCGCTGGTCCCCCACGCCGGCCGAGACCCTCGAGATCACCGCCGACACCGAGGGACTGATGGGGCGCATCCGGGGCCGGGTCGGCGACGGTACGCCGATGTGCGTCCTCGCCTCGGGCGACCCAGGCTTCTTCGGCATCCTCCGGGCGCTGCTCCGCCACCTCGACCGCCACCAGCTCCGCGTCCTGCCGGCGCCGTCGTCGGTCGCGACCGCCTTCGCGCGGCTCTCGCTCCCCTGGGACGACGCGCTGGTCGTCTCCGCGCACGGGCGCCCGCTCGACGACGCGGTACGCGCCGCGAGGACCGGCCGGAAGGTCGCGGTGCTCACCGCCCCCGAATCCCCGCCCGAACAGCTCGGCAAGGCCCTCGTCGCGGCCGGGTGCACCGCCGACCTCGTCGCGGTGTGCAGCCGGCTCGGCACAGCCGAGGAGTCCGTACGCGAGCTCACGCTCGGCGAGCTCGCCGAGGGGCGGTTCGACCCGCTCTCGGTCGTCGTCGTGGTCGGCCCCGGGGGCCTCCCGCTGACCGGCTGGGCGGCCGGCGACGCCGCTCGACGGAGCGGAGATCGGGTGCTCGCCTGGGGCCGGGACGACGCGCGCTACGAGCACCGGGCCGGGATGATCACCAAGGCCGAGACGAGGGCCGTGATCCTCGGCAAGCTCGGCCTCCCCGAGCGGGGCGTGCTGTGGGACGTCGGGGCGGGCAGCGGGAGCGTCGCCATCGAGAGCGCGCGGCTGTGCCCGGAGCTGACGGTGTTCGCGATCGAGGCCGATCCGGAGGCCGCCGCCCGCATCGGGACCAACGCCGCCGAGGCGGGCGCGGGAGTGCACGTCATCGCCGGGACCGCGCCCGATGCGTTGGCCGACCTGCCGGCGCCCGACCGCGCGTTCGTGGGTGGCGGCGGCACGGGAGTCCTGCGGGCGGTGCTGGAACGGCTGATGCCGGGGGGTCACGTCGTCGCCTCGTTCGCGTCGCTCGACCGCGCCGTGGAGGGGGCGGGCCTGCTGGGCCACCTCATCCAGGTGCGGTCCGACCGGGGGGAGCGCCTCCCCGACGGGTCGTGGAGGCTGGCCGCCCACAACCCGGTGTTCGTCGCCTGGGGGCCGGCCGAGGAGCCCGGCCCATGAGGGTCCTCACCCTCTCGGTGACCGAGCCGGGGCGGCGCATCGCCGAGCGCCTCCCCTTCGAGCACGTGCACGGCTCGCCGGGTGCGACCCTGGCCGCCCGTTGGGGCGACGTAGACGCCTTCGTGGTGGTGCTCGCACTCGGGGCGACCGTCCGCCTGGTCGCCCCCCTGCTCTCCGACAAGCGCAGCGATCCCGCCGTGGTCTGCGTCGACGACGCCGGGGAGTTCGCGCTGTCCGTGTGCGGCGGCCATGCCGGCGGGGCGAACGCCTTGGCCCGAGAGGTGGCCGGCCTGCTCGGGGCCCGTCCCGTCATCACGACCGCCACCGACCGGCTCGGGGTGGCCGCCCTCGACGACCTGCCCGGCTGGCGGGCCGAGGGCGACGTCGCCCGGGTCACCGCGGCGCTGCTCGCGGGCGACCTGGTCACCGTCGACCGGCTGCTCGACTGGCCGCTCCCGCCCTCGCTCGGGTCCCTGCCGCCCGGCCCGGCGGCCGGTGCCGCCGAGGGGGCCTTGCGGATCGTCGTGACGGACCGCATCGTCGATCCGGCCGACGGCGTCGTGGCGCTCCACCCGCCCTCCCTCGTGGTCGGCGTGGGGACCACGACCGACGCGTCACCCGACGAGGTCGGCGCCGCGGTGACCAGCGCCCTCGCCGACGCCGGCTTGGCCGCGGACGCGGTGTCGTCGGTCGCCACCATCGACCGCCGGGCCGGGCACCCGGCGCTGGTGGCCCTGGCCGCCGAGCGGGGCGTCCCGCTGCGGTCGTACGGGGCGGCCGCCCTCGACGCCGTGTCAGTGCCCACCCCGAGTGCGGTCGTGTCCGAAGCGGTGGGCACCCGCTCGGTGGCCGAGGCGGCCGCGCTCTTGGGGGCCGGCCCGGGAGCCGAGCTGGCCGTGACCAAGGTGGTGGCGCCGAAGGTCACCGTGGCGGTGGCCCGGCGGACGGGCCCGACGGGATCGCTACGCCTGGTCGGGCTCGGCCCGGGCAGCGCCGCCCGGCGCACTCCCGAAGCGGTCGCCGCCATCCGTCACGCCGAGGTGGTCGTCGGCCTCGACGCCTACGTCGAGCAGTGCGCCGATCTGCTCACCCCGGCCCAGGAGGTCCGACGGTTCCCGATCGGCGCGGAGCTCGACCGCGTCCGGCTCGCCCTCGACCTCGCGGCCGGGGGGCGGCGGGTGGCCCTCGTGTGCTCGGGCGATGCCGGGGTCTACGCCATGGCCTCACCGGCGCTCGAGCTGGCCGACCCGGCCGGGCCGGGGGGCGAGCGGTACGTGGACGTCGAGATCGAGGTGATCCCGGGGGTGACCGCGGGCCTGGCCGCTGCTGCGCTCCTCGGCGCGCCGCTCGGGCACGACTTCCTCACGGTCAGCCTCTCGGACCTCCTGACCCCCTGGGAGAGGATCCAGGCCCGGATCCGAGCGGCCGCGGAGACCGATCTCGTGCTCGTGATCTACAACCCCCGCTCCCGGACCCGCACCTGGCAGATCGAAAAGGCGCGCTCGCTCCTCCTCGAGCACCTCGCCGCCACGACCCCGGTCGGCGTGGTGGTCGACGCGGGCCGGCCCGGGGAGCAGGTGGTCCTCACGACGCTTGGCGACCTCGACTGCGAAGCGGTCAACATGACCACGTGCGTCGTGGTGGGGTCCTCACAGACCAAGGTGGCGGGCGGGCGGATGGTCACCCCGCGGGGCTATCGCTCGTGACCGCAACCCTCGCGGTGACCGTCACGGATCGATGCACGGCCTGCGGGGCCTGCCTCGCGACCTGCCCGACCTCCGCGCTGCTGGTCGGGCCGAGGCGACCCGTGGTCGTGGCCGACCGGTGCACGCTCTGCCTCGAGTGCATCGAGGTGTGCCCGCGCGACGCGCTGGTGGAGCCGGCGCGGTGACGACCGAGCCCGGCGTGGTGCACCCCATCGAAGAGGAGAGCTACCGGCTGCTGGCGGAGCGGGTCGACCTCTCCGGCTGGACCGAGGGCGCCGCCGCCCTCGCCGCCCGGGTCGTGCACGCCACGGCCGACCCGGGCCTCGTCCCCCACCTCGTGATCCCCGAATCGGCCGTCGACGCGGGGACCGCCGCGCTCGCCTCGGGCGCCCCGGTCGTGTGCGACATCGAGATGGTCCGCGCCGCCATCACCGGGGTCGCTGCCATCTGCACCCTCGGCGAGGTCGCCGACGCCGGTCCGTTCCCGAGCCGGTCGGCGGCGGCGATGGCCCGGGCGGCCGCAGCGCATCCCGACGGCGCGGTCTTCGTCGTCGGCTGTGCGCCGACGGCGCTGGCCGAGCTCAGCGCGCGCATCGAGTCGGGGGAGGTCCGCCCGGCGCTGGTGATCGGCACGCCGGTGGGGTACGTCGGCGCGGCCGAGTCCAAGGAGGCGCTGCTCGAGACCGCGACCCGGCGCGGGGTGCCGGCCATCGCGCTCCGAGGGGAACGCGGCGGGGCCGCGGTCGCGGCGGCGCTGCTCAACGCGCTGGTCCGGCGGGCCCAGGTCCGGCCGCCCGCGAAGAGACCCGCGGCACTCCTTCTCATCGGGCACGGGACACGCTCACCCGAGGGGGCCGATGAGCTCCGGCGGTTCGCGGTCACGCTGGCGAAGGCGCGGCCCGAGGTGGCCGTCGAACCCGGCTTCATCGAGTTCGTCGAACCGTCGCTCGACGAAGCGGTCGACCGGTTGGTCGCCGACGGCAGCACCAGGGTGGTCGCGGTCCCCCTGCTGCTCCTCGGAGCCGGCCACCTGAAGGACGACGGCCCCGGCGCCCTGGCCCGGGCGCGGGCGCGGCACCCGGACACAGCGTTCCGCTACGGGCGCGACCTCGGGCTCCACCCGCTGGTGCTGGCGGTGGCGGAGGACCGGGTGCGGGAGACCGCGTTCGCCCCGTCGCCCCACCGGTGGCCGGAGGGGCCGGACGACGCCGTCGTCCTGGTCGGCCGCGGCTCGACCGACCCCGACGCGAACGCCGACCTGGTGAAGGCCGCCCGCCTGCTCGCCGACGGCCGGGGCCTGGCCGTCGGTCCGGCCGCGTCCGCTCCGGCCGGGTCCACGCCACCGCTCGGGGCGGTCGAGCCGGCCTTCGTGTCGCTGGCGAGGCCGGGGGTGGCCGACGCCCTCGACCGCTGCCACGCGCTCGGTGCCCGTCGGATCGCCGTCGTTCCCTACTTCCTCTTCACCGGGCTCCTGGTCGAGCGGATCGGGCAGGCGGCGCGGGACTGGGCCGGGGCCCATCCCGACACCGAGGTCGCGCTCGGCCCGCACCTCGGCATCGACGACCGGCTCGTCGAGCTGGCCTGGTCGCGCTATGACGAGGCGCTGGGCGCGCCGGTCGCTATGAACTGCGACGGATGCCTGTACCGGACCCCGCTCCCCGGCTACGAGCACCGGGTCGGGACCCGACCGGCCCCGTAGCTCAGCGGCGGCGCAGCCGGCTGTCGGTGAGCGACGCCGGCACGTAGCCGCCGTCGGCCCGGTTGAGGTTGCGGCCCGGGGGGTTGATCTCGTCGATCGCGTCGAGGACGTCGGCCGGCAGCGTGACGTCGGCCGCGCCGAGCTGGGTCTCGAGCTGCTCCATCGTGCGCGGCCCGATGATCGCCGCGGTGACGGCACGGTGCGCGAGCACGAAGGCGACCGCCAGGTGCACGAGGCTCATCCCGGCCTTGTCGGCCAGCTTGGCCAGCTCGTCGGCCACCTCGAGCTTGCGCTGGTTGGCCGGGTTGGACATGTCGTAGCGGCCTGGGATCCGCGATGCCCGCCTGGAGGTCGGGATGTCGGCCCCCACCCGGTACGCGCCCGACAGCCATCCACCCGCGAGCGGACTCCAGGTGATGGCGCCCATCCCGTAGCGCTCGATGGTCGGCAGCACGTCGGTCTCGATCCCCCGCACCAGCATCGAGTAGGGGGGCTGCTCGCATTTGAAGCGCTCCGTGCCGTGCCGCTCGGCCGCCCACTGGGCCTCGGCGATGTCGACCGCCGGGAAGGTGGAGGAGCCGATGTAACGGACCTTGCCCTGGTGCACGAGATCGCTCAACGCGCCGAGCGTCTCTTCGATGTCACAGCCCGGATCGGGCCGGTGGATCTGGTAGAGGTCGATCCAGTCGGTGCCGAGGCGGCGCAGGCTCTGCTCGCACTCGGCGATGATCCAGCGGCGGGAGTTGCCCTGTGCGTTCGGGTCCTCACCCATCACCCCGTGCACCTTGGTCGCGAGCACCACATTCTCCCGACGTCCCTTGAGCGCCTTCGCCACGATCTCCTCTGACTCGCCGCGCGAGTAGACGTCGGCCGTGTCGACGAAGTTGATCCCGGCGTCGAGCGCGCGGTGGATGATCCGCACCGAGTCGTCATGGTCGGGATTGCCCCAACCTCCGAACATCATGGCGCCGAGACACAGCGGGCTGACCTTGACGCCGGTTCTCCCCAGGGTTCGCATGTCCATGGCTCGAACGTAGCGCGCCCGCCCCGCCGACCCGATGGGCCACGCTCCGACGGTGGCGGTCGGCGCGTCAACCAGGGGGCCTTCCCGAGCGTCGTTGTGGTCGGTTGCGGACCGGGCCGCGCCAACGGGGCGGCAGTAGCGTTCGGCCGTTGGGGGGTGGGATGGGGCGACGAGGCAGCGGTGTGCGGCTCGGGGTGATCGGGGCGGCGTGCGCCCTCGCCGTCCTCGGCTTCGCCATCCCGGCCGGCGCGCTCAACTCGCTGACGGCCGGGGCCTCGCTCATCGTGTCCCCCGACGTCGGGCTGGTGAACGGGGAGGGCGTGAACGTCTCGGGCGCCGGGCTCACCCCGAACCAGACCGGGGCGATCCTCGAGTGCAACAGCGACCCGGGCCAGCCGACCGTCACCTACGTCGGGATCGCGATCCCGGTGAGCTGCTCCCCCATCTTCGGCTCCCCCGGAAACGTCATCTTCTCGACCATCGTCTCCACCTCGGCCGCCGGGTCCTTCTCGACCACCTTCATCGTCCACACCGGGGCGCTCGGGCCGCCGACCAGCGGGACCGACAGCGCCGGCAACGACGCCGGAGCGGACGCCGCGAACTACCCCTGCCCGCCCACCCCGGCCCAACAGGCGGCCGGCGACGGCTGTTACCTCGTCTACGGCGACCTGGCCGGCGACGTCGCCCGCGCCGGCATCTCCTTCGGGCGGCCGCTCAGCTCGACCCCGGTGGTCTCGGCGGCCGGCGGATACGAGGCCAACGGCCAGCCCGTCCAGGTGACCGCGTCGGGGTTCGCCCCCGACTCGCCGGTCCTCGTCGAGGAGTGCAACCTGACTCCCGGGGAGCCCAACAACCCCGTGGGCTTCGGCCCCACCGTCGGCTGCACACCGCCTTTCTCCATCCTGAACGCGCCGTTCCCCCCGTCCACCGATTCGACCGGATCGCTCACGACGACGTTCACGCTCGTCGAAGGCAACGTCGGGGAGAACGCCCAGTCGGCCGCCTATCCGTGCCCTCCCAGCGCGGCCAACGTCGCGCTCGGGGGGAGCTGCGACATCGTCGTGGAGGACTCCGGCGGGAACACCGGGCACGGCTCCCTGGGGTTGCTCGGGCCGGTCCCCGTGCCGAGCATCACGGCCACCCCGTCGTCCGGCCTCCTGAACGGCCAGCAGGTGGTGCTCGGCGGTTCGGGCTTCTCCGCCAACAACTACGCCTTCTCCTACGAGTGCAACCGCACCCCCGGGGAGCCGACGGTCACGTTCAACGGCGTGACGCTCCCGGTCGGCTGCTCCAACCCGTTCACCCCGAACGAGCTCACCACGGCGTTCGGGGCGACGGGCGCGGACGGCTCCGTCGAGGCGGACTTCACCGTGCTGACCGGGGCGCTCGGGCCGCCCAACTTCGATACCGGGCCCGGCACCGACATCGACAGCGCCGGGAACGATGCGACCGCCGACGCGGCGGCGTTCCCGTGCCCGCCCACCCCGGCGCAACGGGCCCGGGGGGCGAGCTGCGACGTGACCTTCGTCGACGACTCGGGTGAGGCGGCCTCGACCCCGATCTCCTTCGGGGCGCCCCGGACCTTCTCGCCCAACGTGGCTGTGCTCGCGCTCGAGGGCGCCCTCGATCAAGCGGCCATCCCCTCGGGCACCGAGGTGGTGGTCGACGCCTCGGGCTTCACCCCCGACTCGCCGGCCCTCGTCGAGGAGTGCCCGTACGTCCCGGGGGTCGTCACCGACCCGTTCAGCGGGCTCCCGATCGACTGCTCGGTGATCTCGGACTCGTTCCCGAACGTCACCGACGAGGCGGGCAACCTCACCACCAACGCCACGGTCGAGAGCTACACCGACTACGCGGACTCGGTGACCGGCGCGTCCCCGTGCTCGGGGGCGCCGCCGGCGGCACCCGGCACCTGCGACATCGTCGTGGTCGACGCGGCCGGTGACGTGGCCAAGGTGCCGATCGGGGTGACCGGGCTGCCCGCGCCGGTCTTCACCTTCGTCGGTGGAGGCGGAGTGACGCTGTCCAAACCCTGACGGGCCGGGCCCTACCCGAGGTCGATCACGGTGCCCTGGCGCGCCGCCTCCACCGTGACGGCGGCCCCCGCGTAGCGAGCGACCAGCGCGTCGATCTCGTCGTCGGTGCGCGGCGGGTCGTGGTGGAAGAGCAGGACCCGGGGGACCGACGCCGCCTCGGCCAGTTCGACCGCGTAGCTGGCCGCGGAATGCCCGAAGTCGGCCCGGGCGGCCAGTTCCTCGTCGAGGTACTGCGCGTCGTGGATGAGGAGGTCGCACCCCTCCGCGAGCGCCATCGCCGCAGGGTGGAGTTCGCCGAGCCCTTTCGGCCCGGGCCCGAGCACCGTCGGGCAGTGGTCGCTCAGGTACGCGAACGAGGCGGTGCCGTCGGACACCCGGAAGCCGAAGGTCCGGCCGCCCTTGTGGGGGATCTCGCGCGCCAACACCACGAAGCCCTCGAGGTTGTGCGCGCCCTCCTCCAGGCCGCCGAAGTGCCACGTGCCGCGCAGCTGGGTCGGGGTGATCGGGAAGTGCGGGGGCGCCATCCAGCGCTCGAGGATCGTCTCGGTGTCGCCCTGGGCGGGCACCCACAGCGAGACGTGAGACTTGGGGTGGTCGACCGCCCGGCAGAACGGGAGCCCCATCGTGTGGTCCCAGTGGAGGTGGCCGAGCACGATCGACCCGTGGAACGGCCGGTCACCGAGGAGCGTCGGCAGCGAGCGCAGCCCCGTGCCGGCGTCGAGGACGAGCGTCGGCACCTCCCCGTCGTGGGCCACCGCCACGCACGAGGTGTGACCGCCGTAGCGGACGAACTCCAGTCCCGGCGCGGGCGTCGAGCCGCGGACACCGAGGAGCCCTAGGCGCACTGGGCGTCTCCTCCGCGGGACTGCGCGCGTGGCCGCGCCGGGGTCACGGAGGCGAGCACCGGGCGCAGTCTCGCGCACCGCGCCGGACCGGACCGAGCCGGGGACAAACCCGGGCGACGGCCGGCGGGCGACGGGGTTATCGTGACCCGCGACGCCTGGGAACGATTCCAGACCACCGACCCGGAGGGGACCATGAAGGTCGACGCGGAAGCGGCCGGATTCGACGAGCGCCGGCTGGAGCGGATCACCGAGCACTTCGAGCACCGCTACGTCTCGTCCGGCAAGATCGCCGGCTGTCAGATCACGGTCGCCCGGGGCGACCACGTCGCGTTCCACCGCGGCCTCGGCCTCATGGACCGCGAGCGGGGCAAGCCGGTGGCCGATGACACGATCTGGCGCATCTACTCCATGACGAAGCCGATCACCTCGGTCGCCCTCATGCAGCTGTTCGAGAAGGGTTCGTTCCTCCTCGCCGACCCGGTCGAGCGCTACATCCCGTCGTGGAAGGGGATGAAGGTGGGCACCGTCGGCGCCGACGGCTCGGTCGAGCTGAGCGAGCCCGACCGGCCGATCTCGGTGCGTGACGCCCTCATGCACATGACCGGGCTCCCCGGCAACTTCGCCTCCGACAACCCGATCGACGCCGCGTTCGCGGCGGAGCGTCGGGAGGCCGGCTCGAAGGCGACGCTCGAGACCGTCTGCGAGATCCTCGGGCACCACCCGATCAAGTTCCAGCCCGGCACCCGCTGGAACTATGGGCTGTCGACCGACATCTGCGCCCGCCTCGTCGAGATCCTCTCGGGGGCCGACTTCGACACGTACCTGCGGAGCGAGATCTTCGAGCCCCTCGGGATGGTCGACACCGGGTTCTCGGTCCCCGACGACAAGCTCGGGCGCTTCGCCGCCAACTACACCCGCAAGCCGGGTGAGGCCCCCCGGCTCTCCGATGACCCGGAGACCTCGAACTACCGCCGCAGGCCGGCCTACCTGTCCGGCGCCGGCGGCCTTGTCTCGACGACGCCCGACTACCTCAACTTCTGCCGGATGCTGGTCGGCGGCGGGGAGCTCGAGGGGCACCGGATCCTCGGCCGCAAGACGCTCGAGCTCATGCGGGTCAACCACCTGCCCGGCGGCGCCGACCTTGCCGACGTCGCCTACGGCGGGTTCGGCGAGGTCGGCTGGTCCGGCACCGGGTTCGGACTCGGGTTCGCGGTCAGCAAGGGACCGGCCGCCACTGCGATGGCCGGGTCGGCCGGCGAGTACTACTGGGGCGGCGCCGCGTCGACGGCGTTCTGGATCGACCCGGTCGAGGACCTGGCGGTCGTGTTCATGACCCAGCTCATGCCCTCGGCCTCGTACCCGTTCCGGGCCCAGCTGCGCTCGCTCGTCTACCAGGCCCTGGCCGACTGAGCCCGGGCGGGCGCGGGCGTCAGCCCCGGGCCTCGCCCACGTGCGCGTCGAGCCACGCCCGCAGCGGCTTCGACGCGCTCAGGAAGTCGAGCACCCGCTTCTTCGGCGCGGCGGTGCCGAGCCACGCGCCGACCGGCCACTCCTGCCACGCCGTGAGGCCCTTGTGCTGGAGCAGCTCGAGGCGGGGGTGGTCCCTTGGGTAGCCGCGCGGGGCCGTCTTCAGCACCTCGTGCGCGGTGACCGACACCCCCTTCTTCCTGAGCGCCGCGACCAGGCGCTCGAGCTCGGTCCCGATCCGGTCGTCGGCCACCGCCTCGCGGAAGCGGGCCAGCTGGTCCGGTGACGGCATGTACAGCCCCGCGCCCACCCCGAGGGCGTGGGCGTTGAGCGAGATGTAGCAGCCGTCGTTGTGGGCCGCGATGTTCGTCTTGTAGGGCGACTTGTCCTTGCTGAACCGGGTGTCGCGGTAGGGGCGGAAGATCCGGCCCTCGCCGCAGGTCGGGGCGAGCTCGGCGAGCAGCGCTTCCATGGGCCCCCGCACCTTGGTCTCGTAGAGGACCTTGTGGGCGGTCCAGAAGGTCTTCGTGTTGTCGACCTCGAGCTGGTCGAAGAACTCGACGGCCCCAGCCGTCCACCCCTTGAAGGCCCCCCGGGCCGCCGCCTGTGCCTTCCCTGGTCCCACGCTCGAAGAGTATGCGCAGGTGGAGGGCCTTGACGGATCCGAGAACGAATTTTATTCTCACACCATGGTCCAGCCGGCGCAGACGGTCGCGCCCGGGACCGACCCCCTGCGGGAGCGGCTGCTCGACGCCGCGGCCCGGGTCTTCGCCCGCCGGGGGTACGCCGGGACCCGGATCCTCGACGTCGTGTCGGAGGCCGGCCTCTCGACCGGCGCCGTCTACGGCCGCTTCTCCTCCAAGAACGACCTCTTGCGCGAGGCGGTGTGCAGCCGCTCCGCCGCCCGGGTGTCGGTGGACGCCGAGCGGGTGGCCAAGGTGGCCGACCTCCTCATCCGCGGGGCCCTGCGCTCCGAGCCCCTGAGCGACTCGGAGGCCATGCAGCTCGAGGCCTACGTGGCGGCCCGCCGCGAGCCGGAGGTGGCCGAGGCGCTGGCCGACGCCGAGGCGATCTTCCGCGAACGGGCCGAGCCGCTGCTCGACGCCGCCCGCCACGACGGGACCGTCGACCGGGACGTCGACCCCGAGGCCTTCTTGTACTTCATCCGTACCGTGCGGCTCGGCCTCATGCTGCAGCGCGCCGCCGGCCTGTCCGCCCCGGGCGGCGGCGGCTGGGAGGACCTCGTCGCCCGGATCGTCGCCGGGCTCGGGCCGCCCGAGTCCGACCGCACCCCCGCCCCGACCTCGAAGAGGAGAGCGCCATGACCACCGACACCCAGGAGACCGTGCTGCCCCTCGGCATCGTGGACAACGACCCCGAGCACCCGGTGTTCAAGAACGTCCACGACAAGGCCCAGCGGATCTTCATCTGGCAGTACGAGCGATCCCGCGAGCAGCTGGTGACGCTCTACAACCGGGCGTCCACGTCGCAGTGGAGCAGCTCGCGCGACCTCGATTGGTCGACCGACGTCGACCCCGAGAAGCACGTCGAGCTCGAGGGCGGGAACATGCCGCTGTTCAAGGACGCGGCGAAGATCCCGGGCTCGCCGATCGCCACCTGGAAGGACAAGGAGTTCCTGGCGCTCGCGCTCGAGCTGCAGAAGGCATCGCTCAGCCAGTTCATGCACGGCGAGCAGGGCGCCATGATGACGGCCGCGAAGATCGTGGAGACCGTGCCGTGGATCGACGCCCGGTACTACGCGGCCACCCAGACGATGGACGAGGCCCGCCACACCGAGGTCTTTGCCCGCTACCTCCAGGAGAAACTGGGCGAGGCCTACCCGATGAGCCCGTTCCTCGAGGAGCAGATCACCGTCTTGTTGGAGGACAGCCGCTGGGACATCGCCTACCTCGGCATGCAGGTGATCATCGAGAGCCTGGCCCTGGCGGCCTTCGGCGACATGCACCGCCGGACCGACGAGCCGCTGCTCAAGAAGCTCCTGCGCTACGTCATGTCCGACGAGGCCCGCCACGTGGCCTTCGGGATCCTCAGCCTCTCGGAGCTGTACGCCGAGCTGAGCGAGCCCGAGCTGAAGGACCGACAGGAGTTCCTGCTCGAGAACACGCTCCGGAACCGGAGCCGGGCCACCACGCCCGAGGTCTGGGAGCGCCTCGGGGTCGATCCCCAGGCGCTCATGCCGTTCTTGATGGAGGCGGCGGCCAACCGCCGGGGCGGGGTCAACCGCCAGTTCATGGCGGGCTTCTTCTCCAAGCTCGTGCCGAACGTCCGCAAGCTCGGGCTGCTCGACGCCAACAACGGCTACCTTCGCCAGGCGTGGGGGGAGGCCGGGCTGCTCGAGTACGAGTTCGCGGAGGACACCGGCTCCGACTACGCCACCTACGACGAGGTCGCGAAGGACCGGGAGGCCGCGGCGGCGGCGTCGGCCGACTCCTGACCCGCTCCGGCCGGGCCTCGCACCCCGGCCCGGCCCACTGATGGCGCTGTATGCGCTGGGCGATCTCGCGCCCCAGATCCACGAGCTCGCCTTCGTCCACCCCGACGCGGTGGTGATCGGCGACGTCCGCGTCGGCGCCGAGGCGTCGCTGTGGCCGGGGGCCGTCGCGCGGGGCGACTCGGGCTTCATCGAGATCGGCGAGGGCACCTCCATCCAGGACGGGACGGTCCTGCACACGACGCCGAGCTTCCCGACCCGGATCGGGCGCGGCTGCGTGATCGGCCACAACGCCCACCTCGAGGGCTGCCGCATCGGCGACGGCTGCCTGATCGGCTCGGGCTCGGTCGTGCTCAACCGGGCCGAGGTGGAGCCGGGGGCGGCGGTGGCCGCCGGCGCGGTCGTCGCCGAGGGCAAGGTCGTGCCGACCGGGCATCTCGCGCTCGGGGTGCCGGCCCGGACCCGCCCCACCCCCGAGATCCCGAACTGGGTCGAAAACGCGGTCCGCCACTACACGCGACTGGCGTCGCGTTACCGCGTGGAGCTGCGCCGTCTGGACTGAGGTTCGCCCGGGGCGGCCACCCCCACCACCCCGGCCCGGCGCAGCTCGGCCACCGCCGCGGGGGTCTTCCCGAGCTCGGCCAGGACCTCGTCGGTGTGCTGGCCCACCTCGGGCGCCGGGCCCCGGGCCGCCACCTCCGAGCGCTCGAAACGGAAGGGGGCCTCGAGGGTCTCGAAGGTCCCCATGGCCGGATGGGTCAGGGTGGCGAACATGCCCATCGCGCGGGCCGCCGGGTCCTCCACCAGCTCGGGGAGCTCGACCATCTTCGAGAAGATGACCCCGGTCCCGGCGAGCCGGGGCGGCCAGTGGTCGAAGGGTTCGGCCCCGAACAGCCCGTCGAAGATCGCCACCAGCTCCTCGGCGCGGGCGAAGCGGTCCGGCGCGGTGGCGAAGCGCTCGTCGGTGGCGAGCTCCGGCCGGCCGGCGGCCGCGCAGAACCGGGGCCAGGTCGCCTGGTCGTGCGACGAGAGGATGAGCCACGCGCCGTCGGCACATCGGTAGGAGGTGTTCATCGGCGAGAACGGGTGCAGGCGGCTCCGCCGGTTGGGCTGACGCCGGTCGACCAGCGCCGCGGCCACATCGGCGCCGACGGTCCAGGCCCCCACCCGCATCAGGGCGGTCTCGACCAGCTGGCCCTCGCCGGTCCGGTCCCGGTCGCGCAGCGCCGCCAGAATCGCCACCAGGATCGCGAGGCCGGTCGGGTGGTCACCCTGGCCCGAGCGCGGCGCCACCGGGGGGGCATCGGGCTCGCCGAGGAGGCCGGTGACGCCGCCGCGGCCGAAGAACGCCGTGACGTCGAAGGCCAGCCGGTCGGCGTCCGCCCCGGTCGTGCCCTGGCCGGTGACCCACGCGAACACGAGGCGGGGGTGGCGGGCGCGCAGCGTCTCGGGGCCGAGCCCGTAGCGGTCGAGGCGCGATCGGTTGAGGTTGGTCACGAGCACATCGGCGGTGTCGATCAGCTCGCGCACCAGCTCCTGTCCTCGCTCGTGGCCGAGATCCAGCGCGATCGAGCGCTTGCCCCGGTTGTCGAGCTGGAAGACGACGTCGGTGCCCTCCACACCCTCGGGGAACCGGGGCTGGCGGAGCTTGTTGCGCATCGAGTCGCCGCCCGGCGGCTCGACCTTGATCACCGACGCGCCCATGTCGGCCATCAGCGCCGTGGCGCTCGGCGCCGCGATCCAGTTGGCGATCTCGACGACGCGGATGTCGTCCAGCGGACCGGTCACCACTCGCCCTTCTACGCGGGCTCCGGCACCCAGTCGTCGGGCGCGACCCCGAGGATCTCGTAGAGCTCGGCCACCGCCTGGTGCCCGGTGACCACCTTGATCGTGCGCATCCCCATCGCCCGGGCCGGCTTCAGGTTCACCCCGAGGTCGTCCAGGAACACCGCCTCGGTGGGCTGGACCCCGAGGGCGTCGCAGGCCAGCTCGTAGAAGCGGGGATCGGGCTTGCGGATGCCCACCTTGCTCGACTCGACCACGGTGTCGAAGAGGTCGCCGAAGTACCCGAGCGTGTCGGTCCGCCGCTCCGCTTCGATCGCGACGAAGTTGTTGGTGAGGGCGGCGGTCTTGTACCGGGACCGGCAGAACCGGACCGCGTCGAGCATCTCGGGACGCATCTCGCCACGCATCGCCCCAATCACCTCCACCGGGTCGACCTCGTGGCCGAGCGCTTGACCCTCGGCGCGGTACAGGTCGCAGAACCCGGCGAAGTCCACCTCGCCGCGCTCGTAGCGGGCCCACGCGTTCGTGTCGGCGTTGGTCGAGTTCAACCTCCGGAGAAGCCCGTCGGGGAGCCCCTGCGCGCGTTCGTAGGCCGCGAACCCCTCCCAGGGCCCGGTGGTGAGCACCCCGCCCAGGTCGAAGAGCACGGCCCGGACCTCCAGCCGTTCGCCGTCTCCCGTCGCGGTCCCTGGCGCCACGGGCGCACAGGGTACCGGACGGCGATCGCGCTCCCCTCCTGGCGCCGCGCCGGCGGTAGGGTCGCACCGTGTTCTTTCTCGTGCGCAAGCTCCTCCGGCTGGTCGCCCGACGCCGGGCGTACCGCAACTACAACCGCTGAGCTCCTAGCGCGGTCCCTTGTAGGCGGCCTCGGCCGCCCGCACGTCGTTGACCAGGTCGCCGAGCGCCAGGTTGACGTCGTCGAGATGGAGGCCCCAGGTCGGCCCGAGGGTCTCGGTCACCACCGGTCGGGAATCGCCCGGACGCGCGGTCACCTGCAGCCACGTCGCCCCGCCCTGGCTCTCGCATGTCCCCGTGTAGAGCCCCGGGTAGGTCACCCACGGCTCGCCGGTGGAGCTGACCGTGGACGGGAAGAGCGGGCTCAGGCTCGCGGATGCCTTGCTCCCGAGGTCGGCCGGATTGGTGCAGAGCACCTGCTGGCCCGCCGACACCCGCTGGTCCGACTGGAGGCTGACCCCTGCGCCGGGGCGACCGAACAGCGAGTCGGCCGGCGGCGTCCCCGAGAACGACGAGTAGGCGATGACGCAGCCGGTCTCACCGGTCCGCGTGCACGCTGGGATGTGGGCGAAGCTCCCGCCGACCGTCATGCCGGTCGGCACCTGGACGTTGCCCCCCATGATCATCGCGACCACGAGACGGGACCGGAGCGCCGGGTCGTTGTCGAAGACCCCGCGCAGCAGGCGGATCGCGTTGGCCGCGCCCTGCGAGTGCCCGAGCAGGATGATCGGCCGGCCGTGGTTGTCGTGGGTGAGGTAGTCCTTCCAGCCCTTGAGAAGCGAGTCGTAGGAGACGAGGTCGGCGGACGGGTCGTTCCCCAGCCCCAGGGCGAGCGACGCGGCGGTCCGCTGGCGGTAGGTGGGCGCCCACACGTTGCAGACCTGGGAGAACTGGGAGGCCTGGGAGACGGCGGCGCCCTGCTCGGCCGCGGTCACCCGGGTGCCGGTGTTGGTGCCGGCGGCGCTCGCGGTGACGGTCGGGTAGATGTAGAAGCAGTCGAACTTCGGGTTGGCCGCCGGCCGAAGCGGGACCACCGTCTTCGTCCCGCCTGCCGCGACCGAGGTGGCCGATTCGGGGGAGAGGCACGGGTCACCGGGCAGCCCGGGCCGGCACAGCCACGTCACCCCGGCGGCGTCGGGGCCGGTGCCGACCGCCGCTCCCGACGGCGTTGCGGCCGCGAGTGGCAGGACGCCCAGCACGGCGATCGCGAGGGCGGCGGGTCCCCGTGCGCGCAGCCGGCGGCGGGCCGTCGCGGGGTTCAGGGTCTCGGGCACGCACGACACACTGACAGAACCGGGGAAGAAGGTCAAGAAACCTGACTGACCAATCTCTTGACCTACACTGGCCCGGTGGCTCCGTCCCGCCGGCGGTCCGGTGCGCCGCTCCCCCCGCCGCATGATCCCGACGCCCTCAACTGGCTGCTGCGCCGCTCGGTGCGGAGCTTCCGGGTCCCGGTCACCGAGGCGCTCCGGGGTGAGGGGTTCGGCGACCTCCCCCAGCAGGGCATCTGGGCGCTGAGCGTGCTCACGATCCCCGGTGCGAGCGCCCGCGATCTGGTCGCCCGGATGGACATCACGAAGCAGGCGGTCGGGCAGCTCGTCGACACCCTGGTCGGGACCGGCTACGTCGAGCGGCTCCCCTACCCCGAGGACCGCCGGCGCACCCTCCTCCGCCTGACTGCGCGTGGCGAGGCGGCGGCGAACGTCATCGCCGACGCGGTCGAGACGTTCGAGGCGGCGCTTTCGGATCGGATCGGCGCCGACCGGCTCGCCGCGCTCCACCGCACGCTGGCCGACCTCGACAAGGCCTGACGGCCCGGACCCCCGATCAGGTCCCGTAGACCCGGGTGAGGACCTCGAGGTTGTTGCCAGCCGGGTCCTCGAAGTAGAAGCCCCGGCCGTGGCCGTTGATCTGGTTGACCTGCTGGTGCATCGGGTCCGCCCAGTAGGTCAGCCCGCGTTCGGTGACCCGGGCGAAGATCGCGTCGAACTCCTCCTCGGAAACCAAGAAGGCGTAGTGCGCCGGGACCGGGGCCCCTCGGTCGTCGTAGTCGAGGCTCACCCCGTTGGCGGTCTCGACGCACATGAACGGGCCGAACGGCACCGGCGGGTCGAGCCCGAGGATCTCGGCCAGGAACCCGGCGGCGGCCTTCTTGTCGTCGACCCGGACGATCGTGTGGTTCAGCTGAACGGCCATGGCCCACCTCCCTCCGAGGTGGGAATTATGGACCTGTCGAGCCGGCCGCCGTCGGGTGGACGATCGAGCCCTACGACTCGGTCTCCCCCACCGCCTGGGCGTCGGCGGGCTCGACGTGGCGGCGGGCGATGATGTGCAGGTCGATGCCAGCGTCGGCGGCCCCACGCGACACCTTGCGCACGACCGACCCGCCGCCCATCAGCTCCTGGAGCCGGCCCCGCTGGCTTGAGCCGAGGACGATCTGGGTGATCTGGCGTCGCTTGGCGTGCTCGATGATGGCCTGTGCCGGGTCGTCACTCTCGACATCGGTCCAGTCGGCGCCGACGTCCTCACAAAGCTGGCGCAGCGCCGCGAGCCTCGCCTCATCCGAGCGGCCGCTGCCCTCGCTCGAACGAACGTGCACCACGTGCAGGTCGGCCTTGATGCGTGAGGCCATTCTCGACGCCCGTCGGATGATCGCCTCTGTCCCCGGTGCCGTGATCACCGCCACCAGGATCCGTTCGCTCGTCTCCCAGAGCACCTCGGTCTGGTAGCGGGCCAGGTGGTCGAGCAGCTCGTCCTCGGTCTCGTCGGCCAGGAACCGCAGGGCCAGCTCGCGCAACGCGATCAGGTTGTCGGTGCGGAAGAAGTGCGTGAGGGCCTGGGGCACCTTGGCAGTCGGATAGATGTTCCCGTGCAGCATCCGGCGGCGCAGCTGCTCGGGCGAGGAGTCGATGAGTTCGATCTGGTCGGCCTTGCGGAGCACCCAGTCGGGGACGCGCTCGCGGATCGGGACCCCCGCGATCTGCTCGACCGAGTCGGCGATACTCTCGAGGTGCTGGATGTTGACCGTCGAGATCACGTCGATTCCGGCGTCCAGCAGCTCGTGGACATCCTGCCAGCGCTTCTCGTGCGGCCCCGATCCCGGCACGTTGGTGTGAGCCAGCTCGTCGACCAGCGCGACCTTGGGGTGGCGGGCCAACACCGCGGCCAGGTTCATCTCGGGGAACACCGATCCCCGGTACTCCACCATCTTGCGGGGGACCGTCTCCAGGCCCTCGCACATGCCCTGGGTCTGGGGCCGGCCGTGGGGCTCGACGAACCCGATCACCACGTCGGTGCCACGCTGGCACCGGCGGAGCCCCTCGGAGAGCATGGCGTAGGTCTTCCCGACCCCAGGCGCCGCTCCGAGATACACCCGGAAGTGGCCGGCCGGCTCGATGTCGTCGGCGAGGTCGGCGATGGTCGGCTCCGACGAGGACATAGCCGATGGTCGGTTCTCGCTCACCAGTTCTCAGGGTAGGCGCTGGTCGGGGCACCCCCCAGGCTCCAACCGGTAGAGAGGGTTCCACACGGTGAGCCTGCCGTGCTCCAGCCGGGCGGTGCCTTCGATGTGGCACCGGGCGCCGACGACGAGACCCGGCACCCGGTTGCGGCCGAGGAACAGGAGGTCGACCTGGCCGCTGCCGTCGTCGAGCGTGCACCGGAACCCGAGGGAGCGGGGCCCGGCCTCGTCCGGGGCGGTACGGGCCGACACGATCACCCCGCCTACCGCCAATCGACACCGGTCGAACGCCGAGCCCAGCTCGAGGACAAGCGGGAGGCTCCGTGAGCTGGCGCCGGAACCCGGCTCCTGGCTCATCGCATCTTGGCCAGGGCCTCGTTCAGCTGCAGGACGTCGATGTAGCTGGAGCCAAGGAATCCCAGCTCCGGGCCCTGGGTTTGACGGGAGATCAGGGCCCGGAGCCGGGAGGGGGAGATCCCGGTCGCGTTCGACACCATCGGGATCTGGACGATGGCGTCCTGTTGGCTGATGTCGGGGTCAAGACCACTGCCCGAGGTGGTGACCAGGTCCGGGGTCGGGTTGACCCCGCGCTTGTGCCAGTAAGCCACCAGCGCCTCAGTGTTTGTCAGCAGGACCTTGGACCGGGGCCCGAGGTTGGTCGCCCCGGATTCGCCCGACACGCCGTTGGCCACGAGGGGGTTGTCCCCGCCGGAGCTGTGCTCCTTCGGGTTGGCGGCGTAGGGACCCAGGTCGTCGGGACGGCCTTGGAATACACAACTTCCCAGCGGATGTCCCGGGCAAACCGTGTCCGACCAGTTCTGTCCGATCAAGGTGGACCCGTTGGCGGTGATCGACCCGTCGGCCTGGTGCCGGAACAAGAGTTGGGCAACTCCGGTGCCTACGAAGGCGTAGACGAACCCGAAGAAGAGCGTGATGACCACGATCGAGACGATCGAGCGGCGGAGATTAGAGATCATGTGAGGGCTCGCGATCAGTAAGCGTGAAGAGCGACCAGGATGAGGTCGATCAGCTTGATGAAGATGAACGGAGCCACGATTCCGCCGACCCCATAAATCCAGACGTTGCGGCGCAGGATGGCTGCCGAGGTGGTCGCCCGGAACCTGACGCCCCGCAATGCGAGCGGGATGAGGGCCACGATCACCAGGGCGTTGAAGATCACCGCCGAGAGCACGGCCGACTCCGGACTGTGCAGCTTCATGATATTGAGGGTCTGGAGCTGCGGATACGTGGCTGCAAACAGAGCCGGGATGATGGCGAAGTACTTGGCCACGTCGTTGGCGATCGAGAAGGTGGTGAGCGAGCCACGGGTGATCAACAGCTGCTTGCCGATCTCCACCACGTCGATCAATTTCGTCGGGTTGGAGTCGAGATCGACCATGTTCCCGGCCTCCTTGGCCGCGGTCGTCCCGGTGTTCATGGCCACTCCGACGTCGGCCTGGGCGAGAGCTGGGGCGTCGTTGGTGCCGTCGCCGGTCATCGCGACGAGTTTCCCGCCCTCTTGCTCGGACTTGATCAGGGCCATCTTCGCCTCAGGAGTCGCTTCGGCCAAGAAGTCGTCGACTCCCGCCTCTTGCGCGATCGCAGCCGCGGTCAGCGGGTTGTCCCCGGTGATCATCACCGTACGGATCCCGAGCGCGCGCATCTCGTCGAACTTCTCCCGGATGCCCTGCTTCACCACGTCCTTCAGCTCGATGACGCCGAGCAGCTCCTGGCCTTCGGCGACCACCAGCGGGGTCGACCCGGCGCGGGAGATCCGGTCAACAATCGGGTCGAGATCAGAAGGGACGGTGCCCCCTTGCTCGGTCGCCCAGCGCTTAACGGAATCGACGGCCCCCTTCCGGATCTTGCGATCATCCACATCGATTCCCGACATACGCGTGGTTGCCGAGAAGGGGATGAAAGCGTGCCCAGCGCCCATCTCGCGCTCCCGGATCGAAAAGCGCTCCTTCGCCAGGACGACGATGGAACGACCCTCGGGTGTCTCGTCGGCCAAGGAGGCGAGCTGCGCGGCGTCCGCCACCTCCTCTTCGCTGTGCCCGCCGACTGGATAGAAATCCGAGGCCATACGGTTGCCCATCGTGATGGTGCCCGTCTTGTCGAGGAGCAACGTCTGGACGTCACCCGCCGCCTCCACCGCTCGACCGCTCATGGCGAGCACGTTTCGCTGCACCAGGCGATCCATTCCCGCGATGCCGATCGCCGACAGCAGGGCACCAATGGTGGTCGGGATCAGGCACACGAGGAGTGAGACCAAGATGACCACCGACACGGTCGCCCCGGAGTAGTGGGCGAACGTTTGGAGGGTCACCACCACAGGGAGGAACACGATCGTCAGCACCGCCAGGAGGATCGTGAGGGCGATCTCGTTGGGTGTCCTCTGGCGGTTGGCCCCCTCTACGAGCATGATCATGCGGTCGAGGAACGTGTGGCCGCGCTCTGCCGTGATCCGCACGACGATACGGTCGGAGAGCACCTTGGTCCCCCCGGTAACAGCCGAACGGTCACCTCCCGACTCTCGGATGACCGGGGCGGACTCCCCGGTGATGGCGGACTCGTCGACCGATGCGATTCCCTCGACGATCTCACCATCGGAAGGGATCAGGTCGTTGGCTTCACAGACGACCAGATCACCCTTTGCCAGCGCTGATGCGGCGACACGCTCCTCGGTTCCATCTGGTAGAAGCCGGCGTGCCTCGGTCTCCGCGCGCATCCGCCTCAGAGTGTCGGCCTGGGCCTTGCCCCTGCCCTCGGCCATGGCCTCGGCGAAGTTGGCGAACATCACCGTCAGGAAGAGCCAGATCGTGATGCTCCAGGTGAAGATCCCCGGGTGAGCGATGGCCTCGATGAAAGTCACGATGGTGCCGACGAGGACCACGAACATCACCGGGTTCTTGATCTGCACCGTGGGAAGGAGCTTCTTGAACGAGTCAATCGCGGCCTTGCCGAGGATCTCCCGGTCGAAGAGGCTCCGCGCCTGGGCGACGCCGTGCGCCAGCGTCGGGCCGGCTCCAGCGCTCGGAGCGGTCATCGTGCCGTTTGGTTGCATACCTTCGGTCTCAGGGGCAGGCATTAGAAGAACTTTCCATGGCTCAACTGCTCGACGATCGGGCCGAGCGACACTGCTGGGAAGAAGGTCAGGCCGCCGATGATCAAGATCACGCCGATGACCAACCCGATGAACATGGTGTTGTCGGTCCGGAATGTCCCGAGGGATACCGGAACGGTGTTCTTGGCCGCCAACGACCCACCCAGAGCCAAGGCCGGGATCATGATGCCGAACCTGCCGATCAGCATGTCGATGGCGCCGACCACGTTGTAGAACGGCGTGTTCCCGGTGAGCCCGGCCATGGCCGATCCGTTGTTGTTCCCCTGTGAGGTGAGGGCGTAGAGGATCTCGCTGAACCCATGAGGTCCGCTGTTGAGTGGGCCGGCCCGACCAGCGTGGATCGACACCGCGATGCCGGTGATGACCAGCACGATGAGGGGCATGACGAGCGCCCCGAGCCCGGCCAGTTTCACCTCCTTGGCCTGGATCTTCTTGCCGAGGTACTCGGGTGTCCGCCCGATCATCAATCCGCCGATGAACACGGCGATGACGGCGTAAATGAGGATCGTGTAGATCCCGCTTCCCACCCCGCCGGGGGTGACCTCGCCCAGCATCATGCCGGTAAGGGGGCCGAAGCCGCCCATCGGGTTGTACGAGTCGGTCTGGCTGTCGACGGCACCGTCCGAGGTCTGGGTCATCGAGATGTTGAAGAGGGCACTGCTCGTGTCGCCGAAGCGGACCTCTTTGCCCTCGGTGTTCCCGGTGTTGGTCTGGGTGACCCCAGCGGCGACAACCGCGGGGTTGCCCTGGTGCTCGGAGTAGGCGGTGAAGCTCACCCAACACCCGAAAATGATCACCATGGCCGCCAGCAAGGCGCGGCCGTGGCGGATGCTGCCGACCATCTTGCCGAAGGTGTAGGTCAGCGCGAACGGGATTGAGAGCGTCAGCCAGATGTAGAACAGATTGGTGAACGCCGTTGGGTTCTCAAACGGATGGGCCAGGTCGACATTGAAGAACCCGCCTCCGTTGGTCCCGAGTTGCATGATCGGTCCCATAAATCCCGCTGGACCACGGGCGATGGTCTGGGTGACGCCGTTCAGCGAATCGTGCACGACGACCGGCCCGGCCAGGGTCTGCACGGCCCCTTGGCCGACCGCGATGATCCCGGCGAGGAAGGCAATGGGGAGGAGGATGTACAGCATGCAACGGGTGATGTCGACCCAGAAGTTCCCGATCGTGGGCGAATTGCGGCGGGAGAACCCGCGCACCATCGCGATCGCCACCGCGATCCCGACCGCCGCGCTCACGAACTGCTGCACCGTGAGCACACCGATTTGGGAGAAGTACGACATGGTCGACTCTCCGCCGTAGTTCTGCCAGTTCGTGTTCGTCATGAACGACACGATCGTGTTGAAGCTGAGCGCCGGCGGGACGGCGCCCAAGTGCTGTGGGTTGAGCGGCAGCGACCCTTGAATCCTGAGCAGCAGGTAGCCGATACCGACGAACGCGCCGGAGAAGATCACCGTCGAGCCGGCGTAGCGCTTCCAGGACTGCTCCTGCTCGGGGCTGGTATTGAGGAGGCGGTAGAACGGCCGCTCCGCCCACGCCAGGAATTGCACACGGCCTTCGAAGACGGCGGCCATGTACGAGCCCAGGTATCGCCAGGTGAGCCCTAAGGCGACGACAAGGACAACGATGGTCCAGGTGAAGCCCATCTAAAACCACTCGGGCTTGAACATGGCCACGCCCAGGTAGATGAACACCGCCATCGACACCGCAAGCAGGACCCCCTGGACCGCCGTCACACCCGCTCCAGCGCCCAGACGAGGCCGAGCATGACCACGGCAAAACCGATGATCCCGACCACCACGAGAAAGTCAGCCACGGAGTCGATCTTCGACCCGGCGGGCTGAACGCGATCTTCATTTGGGCCAGATCGTCTGAAAATTCTCTGAACCGGCGCCCCGACCGGCCGTTGGCTCGGCTGTAGGACAATGGGCCCGTGCGTACCCGCCTGGCCGGACCCGCGGTCGGAGTGGCGGCCGCCTTCGCCCTCGGGGCGGCGATGTTGCCCTGGCGCTCCCACGTCGCCGTCGCCACCGCCGGCCTCGTGCTGGTGTTGCCAGTGGTCGTGGGGGTGATCCTGGGCGGCTACCCCGGCGGGGTGGCGGGCGTGGTCTCGGGGTTCCTCGTCTACGACTTCGCCTATATCCCTCCTTACAACACACTCACCGTGGGGGACGGCCAGAACTGGGTGGCTCTCGGCGTGTACGTGGTCGTGATGCTCCTGGTGGCCCAGGTGGCGGCGCATCTCCGGACAGCCCGCAGTGCCGCCCTGCGACGGGAGGAGGAAGCCCGGCGGTTGTTCGCGCTCTCCGAGCTCCTGGTCGAGAACGGTTCACTCGACGAACTGCTCGAAACGATCGTCACCGCCATCGACACCGTCTTCGACGTCGATGGGGTCGCGCTGTTGCTCCCCGGCGGCGGTCGCCTCGCCGTGGCCGCCTCGGCCGGCCAGACGCTGTCGGCCGCCGACCTGGCCGCCGTCGAGCCGGAAGCGGGCGTGCTGGTGCGGGTGGGAATTGCCGGTGGGCTCCAAACCCTCGTGCTCGCGGCGGCGAGCGGACCGGTCGGCCTGCTGGCATTCCGAGGGCTGTCGGCCTCGGCCGCCGACGGGGCGCTCTTGCGCACCTTCGTCAACCACGCCGCCCTCGCTCTCGAACGGGTGCAGCTCCGGACCCAGGCGCAGCGCACCAGGCTGCTCGAAGAGGTCGACCAGGTCCGCCGGGACCTCGTCGGCGCCGTGTCCCACGACCTCCGCACGCCTCTCGCCACCATGAAGGTGGCCACCTCCACACTCCTCGCTCCCGACGCCAGCCTCTCGGGTCCCGACACCCGCGAGCTCTACGAGCTCCTGGACCAGCAGACCGACCGGCTCACCCGCCTGGTCACCAGCCTCCTCGACATGAACCGATACCAGAGCGGAGTCCTCCATCCTGAGATCCGGGCCCAGCCGGTGCTCGACCTGGTCGGGGAGGCACTGGCGGGGCTGCGACCGGCCCTCGGTGACCGCGAGGTCGGCCTCGACCGCCTCGACTCCCTCCCCGAGGTGGACGTCGACGCGGTGCTCATCGGCCAAGTCATCACCAATCTCGTGGACAACGCGGAACGGCACTCCCCGCCGGGCGCGCCGATCGTCATCGCGGGGCGTGCCGACGGCGACCTGGTGGCCGTCTCGGTCACCGACCGGGGCAACGGCGTGCCGGTCGCCGAGCGCGAGTCGGTGTTCCAGAGCTTCGTCCGCTTCGACACCGGGGGTCGGGCCGGACTCGGGCTTGCCATCGCCAAGACCTTCGTCGAGGCGCACCACCAGAAGATCTGGGTGGAGGACGCCCCAGGTGGTGGCGCCCGTTTTGTGTTCACGCTCCCCGTGCATCAGGACACCAAGGCGGACCTGTAGTGGCGACCGTGCTCGTCATCGACGACGACCCGGCTCTGCTCCGGGCCCTCCGGCTCGGACTTCGGGCTGGGGGGCACGAGGTGCTCACCGCGGCCAACGGCGAGCAGGGCATCTCAACTACGGCGCGGTTGTCGCCTGACATCGTGATCCTCGACCTCGGGCTTCCCGATATCGACGGGGTCGAGGTGTGCCGCCGCATCCGGCAGTGGAGCGAGGTCCCGATCATCGTCCTGTCGGCCATCGAGACCGAGGATCGGAAAGTCGCCGCGCTCGACGGAGGCGCCAACGACTACGTCACCAAACCCTTCGGGATGGCCGAGCTCGAGGCCCGCCTCCGAGTGGCGCTCCGCCGACCGCTCGAACCGAACGGGTCGCGTCCCCAGACGCTGTCGGTGGGCGAGCTCGAGCTCGACCTCGTCCATCGGGAGACACTCCTGACCGGCCGAAGGGTCGAGTTGACCGCCCGGGAGTTCGCCGTCCTGGCCTTCCTGGCCGGCCACGCGGGGAGGACCTGCACCCACGAGATGATCCTGTCGGCAGTCTGGGGTCCGGGGTACGGGCGCGAGTCCCAGTACCTGCACGCCTATATCCACCGGCTCCGCCAGAAGCTCGGCGATGCCCCCGGCCGCCTGATCCGCACCGCCCCCGGGATCGGCTACGTGCTCGAGCCCGACCCGGCGCCGTCCCACGGGAGTGCCTGAGGACCCGGGCGAACCCGCGTCGCAGCGGTCGAGTGGAATGGGCGCATGGAGCGCACGGGAACCTCGATCGCGGAGGCCTTCGACCACGTTTGGGGGCAGTTCGTCCACCGACTCGACGGCCTGACCGACGACGAGTACCTGTGGGAGCCGGTCGAGGGGTGCTGGTCGATCCACCCCGACGAGCACGGCGTGTGGAGGATCGACGGCGCGAGCGGCAACTCGCCCGCCCCGGAGCCCGCGCCCATCACCACCATCGCCTGGAGGATCGGCCACATCGCCGGGATGGCGATCGGGGGCTTCGCCGACCGGCTGTTCGGCGACGGCACGCTGACCGCGCAGGATCTCACGTTCCCCGGCTTGGCGGCCGAGGTCCCCTCCTACTGCGAGGCCAACTACCGCCCGTGGCGGGAGGGCATCGAGACGATCGACGAGGAGCGGTGGTGGAGCCCGATCGGGCCGAAGTGGGGCCCGTACGCGACCGCGAACACGGTCGACCTGGCATTGCACGTGCTCCACGAGCTGTCCCACCACGGCGCCGAGGTGGGGCTCCTGCGCGACCTCTACGCGCGCCGGGCCGGGTAGTCCGAGTACCGCGGGGTGCGGGCGCCCCGCCGGTGGTGGCACGATCGGGGCAGTCACGGGCGCGGCCCGGACGAGACGAGAGGGGGCCCGGTGAAGATCGCCACGATGCTCCGGTACGACGGGGGGTTCCGCGAGGCGGCCCGGCAGGTGGCCGAGTTCGAGCACGCCGGTCTCGACCTCGTGTGGGTCGCCGAGGCCTATGGGTACGACTCCCCCAGCCTGATGGGCTACATCGCCGGCCTGACCGAGCGGGTCGAGATCGGTTCGGCCATCCTCCCGATCTACTCGCGGACCCCCGCGCTCATCGCGATGACCGCGGCGGGCCTCGACGCGCTGAGCGAGGGCCGGTTCCACCTCGGGCTGGGCGCCTCCGGACCCCAGGTCATCGAGGGCTGGCACGGCGTCGCCTACGAGGCGCCGCTGCAGCGCACCCGCGAGACGATCGACATCTGCCGCAAGGTGTGGGCCCGCGAGGAGCCGCTCAGCTACGAGGGCCGGACGCTCCGGGTCCCGCTGCCGGCCGGCCAGGGCACCGGGCTCGGCAAGCCGCTCAAGATCATCGGGCACCCGGTCCGGTCGCGGATCCCGGTGTGGGTCGCCTCGATCGGCGAGAAGAACGTGGCCATGACGGCGGAGGTCGCCGAGGGGTGGATCCCCATCTTCTTCGCGCCGGACAAGGCCGCTGCGGTCTGGGGCGACGCCCTGGCCGCCGGTCGGTCCAAGCGTGACCCGGCGCTCGGGCCGCTTCAGATCACCGCGGGCGGCATGGTGGCGATCGGCGAGGGCGACGACGTCGTGGCGCTGCGCGAGCGGTCCCGACCCCAGCTCGCCCTGTACGTCGGGGGCATGGGCGCCCGGGGCCAGAACTTCTACAACGACCTGGTCCGCCGCTACGGATACGAGAAGGAGGCCGAGGAGGTCCAGGACCTCTACCTGTCGGGGAAGAAGGCCGAGGCCGAGGCGGCGATCCCGGCCGGGCTGATCGAGTCGATGTCGCTGTGCGGGCCAGAGAAGTGGGTGGCCGAGCGGATCGCCGCCTACGCCGAGGCCGGGGTCACCCACCTCCAGGTGGCGCCGGTCCCGACCGGCGGCCAGCGCCCGGTCGACGTGCTGGAGACGGTGAAGAAGCTCGTCGACTCGGTCTGAGGCGGCTCGGTCTTACCCGAGCGACGCCGGGTCGACGCCCTTGCCGCCCGCCGCGCTGCTTTCGTAGGCGGCCAGCGCGAAACGGAGCACGTCGAGAGCGTCGTCGAGCGACCACAAGAGCGGCCCCTCGCCGCCGCGCAGCCAGCGCAGCCAGTGGCGTCCGGAGTCCCGGAAGCTGCTGGCCCAGTCGTCGTCCAGCGCGTGGAACGACCGCAGCTCGCCGTCGACGTAGACCTCGAAGCTCGGCTCCTGGATCCCCCGGCCGGTGCACCGGTTGACCCGGGCGAAACCCCGTCGGCCGGTCACCTCCCACCGCTCGTCGTTCGTGTAGTAGTCCGACCGCAGGTACAGGTCCGGGGCGAGCGTCACGTCCCACACGCCGCGGATCCCGTTCTCGTGTTCCCAGACGACGGTGGTCGGCGCGTCGATCTCGATGGTCGGGAACACCTCGGTCGAGCCGATCCAGGCCCGCACCTCGCGGACGGGGCCGAACAGCCACCGGGCGGTCGAGAACTTGTGCCACCCGTCGTCGAAGACGAGGATGCCCCGCCCCTCTCGCATCTGGGCGAACTGCCAGTCCCAGGTGCTCGCCGGCACGTCCCAGCCGCCGCGGCCGCTACCGACCATCTTCATGTGGTAGCCGGCGATCTCTCCGAGCTCGCCCGAGTCGACGATCTCCTTCAGCTTCAGCAGGGGTTCGTAGAAGAGGTAGTTCTCCATGACCCGCACGATCCGGTCGTGGTCGAGGGCGGCGTCGCGCAATCGCTCCGCCCCGGCGAGGTCGTTGCACAGCGGCTTCTGCAGATTGACGTGCCAGCCGTTCCCGAGGAGCTCGAGCACCCCGTCGACATGGAGCGGGATGGGCAACAAGGCCTCCACGGCGTCGACCTCCACACGGGCCTTGGCCAGCTCGGCCGCGGTGGCGAAGGTCGGCACGCCGGGCCAATCGGCCGCGCGCTGGTCCCGTCGCTCGGTGTCGGGGTCGACCAGTGCGACCACCTCAGCCTCGGGGTTGTCCAGATACGCCCTCACGTTCAGGTCGTAGATCCGGCCCAGGCCGACGATGGCGGTCCGGATCGGCCGCTCATACGGCTGGAAGCTCATCCCACCTCCCCGCCGCGACCTCGAACCGGCGCCCTGCACCGGCGGTCAGCACACTTCGTACGCGTCATAGACCACTGCTCCCGGAAGCCGCATCGCAGAGGCGAGGACGATCCGGCTGCGCAGCCATGAGTACGGACCGTCGGGGGTTTCCAAGGAGCAGACCACCCGGAAGGTGTAGTCATTCGGGTCGACCTCCTCACCGGCGGCGAGTCGGACGAGGACCTCTTCGGGTCCGGTCCGGAAACCCCGGGTGGCCAGGTAGAGGAGCACGCCGTCGTCGGTGCGCAACGTGTAGCGCGTGTCGATCACCGCGGTCCGGTCGGTCCATACGAGCTGCCAGTCCGCCCCCATCGGCTCGACGGTGCCACGTAGCCGCGGACCGTCGAAGTGCCCGCCCACGATCGGGATGATGCGCCGGCGGCCGCCCGGGCCGGGTCCGAGCTCGAAGGGAGGCCCGAGCTCCACATGGAAGCGGGCCAGCGGGACGAGGGCCGGAGAAGGCGGCTCGAACGGCCGACCCGGTCCGGAACCCTCCCCCACACCAGCACGGTAACGGACGGGCGGAGGCCGTCACCGATGGCGGGCACGACCCCGCTCGCAGCTTCGACTACTTCAACCAGCCGGTCTCGCGGAGGAACGGCTGGGTGTGCACGATCTGCCCGGTCAGCGTCTTCGGGTCGGCCGTGCACAGCAGAAAGGCGGTCTCGGTGATCAGCCCGATGTCCTCGGTGTCGGACTTGGCGAGATCGAGCGTCCCGGCCCCGGGCGTGGCGACCGGGTTGGACGGCGCGGCGGCGTTGACGGCGATGCCGTCGTCATACAGCTCGGCGGCCAGGCTGACCGTCAGCCGGTTCAGCGCCGCCTTGCAGGTCCCGTAGATCCCGAACCCGGCGGTCCGGTCGAAGTCGGAGAACGGCGGTCCGGACGGCAGGTCTCCGCCGACTGAGGTGATGTTCAAGATCCACCCCCGCCCCCGCTCGCGCATGGTCGGCAGCGACAGCTGGGACAGATGCAGCGGCGCGATCACGTGCATCTCCACCATGAGCTTGGCGCGACGCTCCGGGAACTCGTCGAGCGGTCGGAGGAACGTCACGGCGGCGTTGTTCACGAGGATGTCGGGCGCCCCGACCCGGTCGACGACCTCGGAAAAGAGGCGCTCGCGCTCCTCGGCCATCGACAGATCGCCCTGGACCGCGACCGCACGCCCGCCCTCGGCGGTGATCTCCTCGCACGTCTCGCGCAACGACCCGACGTATTTCTCGTCGGGGTCGAGGGTCCGGGCGGTGACGGCGACCGTGGCGCCCTCGGCGGCCAGCCGCTTGGCGATCGCCTTGCCGAGCCCCCGGCTTCCGCCGGTGACCAGCGCGACCTTCCCCTCACACGGCGTGGCCATTGGTCCCCTCCTCCCGTCGACCGCCGATACTAGAGAAGTGCCCGAACTGGACCTCGACGAGCTGGTCGCACGGCTCGGACCGCTCGGCGTGGTCGACGTCGTGCCGATGCCGGGCGGCGCCTCCAGCCTCACCTTCGGCGGGCGCCGAGAGGGCCGGCGCGTTGTGGTCAAGGTCGCCCCGCCCGGCGTCCCGCCGGTCCTCCACCGAGACGTCCTCCGTCAGGCGCGGATGCTCCGGATCCTCCAGCCGACCCCGGTCCCGGTCCCCGAGGTGCTGGCGGAGGAGCCCGGTGCGCCACCGGCGATCCCGCCGCTCTTCGTGATGTCCTTCGTCGAGGGCGAGGCGATGGAGCCGCTCTTCGATCTCGAGGAGACGGGGACCGATCCGGCCGTCGTGAGACCAAGGCTCGAGGGCGCCACGACGGTCCTCGCCGACCTCCATCGGGTGGAACCGGTGGCCGTGGGTCTCGGTGACGAACCCCGGTCCGGAGCCGAACAGGAGATCGACCGGTGGAGCCGGCTCCTCGAGACCGTCGACCAGTCGCTGGTGGCCCGGTGGGAGGCGGTGGCCGACACCCTGCGTTCGTCGCTCCCCGCCGAAGGGGGCCCGTCGATCGTCCACGGCGACTTCCGGCTCGGCAACCTCCTCGCCCGCGGCGAGGTCATCGAGGCAGTCGTCGACTGGGAGATCTGGTCGGTGGGCGACCCCCGGGTCGACCTGGGCTGGTTCCTCCTCAACGCCGACCCGCACACCTACGGGCGGCCCACCCCCTATGTCGGGTCGACGCCACCGCCCGAGGAGCTGGCCGCCGCGTACGCCGACGCCGCGGGACACGCCGCCCGCGACATCTCCTGGTTCGTCGCGCTGGCGGCGTTCAAGTCGGCGGCGACGTGGTCGCTCATCGTCAAGCACAACCGCCGCCGAAGCCGCCCCGACCCGGACCTCGACGCGATGGCGCCGGTCCTCTCGCGCCTTCTCGAGCGGGCGAGGGCGCTGCTCGACTGATCAGCCCCGCGGGATCCCGGCGAGCCGGTCGGCGAACTTGGCCTCCGCCGCCTCGCGCAGGCGCAGCAGGTGTTCGGACGGGAACACGTCGGGCGCGGGCTTGTACTCCCGCAGGAGCTGTCGCGCGAGGGTCACCTTGTGCACCTCGGTCGGTCCGTCGGCGAGGCCGAGCACAAAGGACTCCACCAGGTACTGCACGAAGGGCATCTCGTGCGTCGTGCCCAGAGAGCCGTGGAGCTGCAGGGCGCGGGCCGACACGTCGTGGAGCACCTGCTGCATCATCGCCTTGACCGCCGAGATGTCGGCCCGGACCGCGCGGTAGTCGTTGTGCTGGTCGATCTTCCAGGCCGTCTGGAGCGTGAGCAGCCGGAATGCCTCGATCTCCATCCACGAGTCCGCGACCATCTCCTGGACGAGCTGCTTGTGACCGAGCATCTCCCCCTGGGTGTGCCTCGACACCGCGCGCTCGCACAGCATGTCGAAGATGCGCCGCACGAGGCCGACCGTCCGCATGGCGTGGTGGATCCGCCCCCCGCCGAGGCGGGTCTGGGCCACGACGAACGCTCCACCCCGGGGCCCGAGCATGTGATCGGCCGGGACCCGCACGTTCTCGTATCGGACGTATCCCTCCCGTCCCCCTCCGCGTGGCTGGTAGCCGAGGCCGACGTCGCGGAGCACGTGCATGCCCGGGGTCTCGCTCGGCACCACGAACATGGAGTGGCGCTCGTAGGGAGGCGCATCGGGATCGGTCACGGCCATGACGATCAGGAACGAGGCGATCGAGGCGAAGGAGGCGAACCACTTCTCGCCGTTGATGACCCACTCGTCGCCGTCATGCACGGCCGAGGTGGTGAAGACCTTGGGGTCGGCGCCCCCCTGGGGCTCGGTCATGGAGAAGCAGGACACGATCTCGTTGGCGAGCAGCGGCTCGAGGTACCGCTGCTTCAGCTCGGGCGTGCCGTAGTGGGCCAGGATCTCGCTGTTCCCCGAGTCCGGCGCCTGGGAGCCGAAGACGATCGGGGCGCACTCGGAGCGCCCGAGGATCTCGTTCAACAGGGCGAGCTTCACCTGGCCGTAGCCGGGTCCCCCGAGATGGGGGCCCAGATGAGTCGCCCAGAGCCCACGCTCCCGCACGACCTCCTGCAGTGGCGGGATCAGGGCCTGCCGGACCGGGTCGTTGAGGTCATGGGACTCCTTCACGATCAGGTCGATGGGCTCGCACTCCTCCCGCACGAAGGTCTCCACCCAACGGAGCTGGGCGGCCCATTCCGGATCGGTCGAGAAGTCCCACGCCATCGGTCGTCTCCCGTCGGATCGATCGCCCGACCTGGGCGGTGCTATGAGTAGGACTATTGAATCAGCGGGCGGCGGCGGGCATCGACGACGGGGCCCGGCCGGCTCCGACGCCGGCCCCAGCGACGACCGGCCGTCGGACCCCAGCGGATCCGGGGGCGGTGACCTCGGACATTCCAAGGTCTCGTCGACCGCTGGCACCAGCGCCGGCTTCGCCGGGGAGGTCAACAGATCATGGGCGACGCATGGCTCGTCGACGCAGTGAGGACCCCGAGGGGTAGAGGTCGACCCGACGGCGGATTGCACGGAGTCCATCCCCAGGCGCTGTTCGCCCTCTGCCTCACGGCGCTGGTCTCGCGGGTCGGTCTCGACCCGACCGAGATCGAGGACGTCATCGCCGGCAACGGAATCCTCTCCGGCGATCACGGCGACGACATCGCCCGGCTGTCGGCGCTCCTCGCCGGGCTGCCCGAGTCGGTGCCGGGGCTCACCCTCAACCGCTTCTGCGGGTCCGGCCAGCAGGCCATCACCGTCGCCGCGATGGGGGTCAAGAGCGGCGCTCAGGATCTCGTGTTCGCCGGTGGCGTCGAGTCGATGTCCCGTTGGAACCTCACGGTCGGCAGCATGACGATCGACGGGGCCAACCCCGACTTCCGAGCGCGCTACCCGACCGTGCCCCAAGGGGTGTCCGCGGACCTCATCGCCACGATCGAAGGTTTCAGCCGGGACGATGTCGACGCGTTCGCGGTCGAGAGCCAGCGCCGGGCGGCCGTCGCCATCACCGAGGGGCGCTTCGACCGGTCGATCGTCCCCGTCGCCGACGACAGGGGCCAGGTCCTCCTGGCCGTCGACGAGCACCCCCGGCCGGGGTCGACGCTCGAAGGCCTGGCAAAACTCCGGCCCGCCTTCGCCGACGCAGGTTCGGCCGTGCCCGAGGGCGGCGACCGGACCTTCGACGAGCTCTGCATCGAGCGCTACCCGCATGTCGACCACGTCGAGCACGTCCACCATGCGGGCAACTCCTCGGGGGTGGTCGACGGTGCCGCCGCCGCAGTGGTCGGGTCGGACGAGTGGGTGCGAGCCAACGGGGTGACGCCGCGGGCCCGTATCACGGCGACCGCCGCGGTCGGGTCGGAGCCCGTGATCATGCTGACCGCCCCGGGGCCGGCCGCCGAACGGTGCCTCGCGAAGGCCGGCATGAACGCCGCCGACGTCGATCTCTGGGAGATCAACGAGGCGTTCGCGGCGGTTCCCCTCAAGTCGATGCGCGACCTCGGGATCGACCCCGAGAAAGTCAATGTGAACGGGGGCGCGATCGCGCTCGGCCATCCGATCGGAGCGACCGGGGCCATGCTCCTCGGGACCGTGCTCGACGAGCTCGAGCGGACCGACAAGACGATCGGGCTGGTGGCGATGTGCACCGGCGGCGGGATGGGCACTGCCACGATTATCGAGCGGGTCTGATGCTCGAGGTGGTAACGATCGACACGGCGAGGCCGGGCGTCGCTCTGCTCAGCCTGAACCGGCCGGAGCGCCTCAACGCGATCAACGAGACGATGGTCGACGAGCTGCGCCGGCACGCGGCGGCGATCACCGCCGACCCCGAATGCCGGGCCGTCGTCCTCACCGGGACCGGGCGCGGCTTCTGCTCGGGGATCGACATACGCGACTTCGGCCCGTCGATGACCGACGTCGTGCGGACGTCGGCCTCCCGCCTGAAGTTCCAGGAGATGATGGGTTCACTGCCCGGGGTCCTCCGGGAGCTCCCGCAGCCGGTGATCGCAGCCGTTAACGGTCCCTGTGTCGGCGGCGGGCTCGCCCTCTGCCTGGCCGCGGACATCCGCATCTGCTCGAGCGCCGCCTCGTTCGGAAACGCTGCGATCCTCCTCGGGCTCTCGGGTGCCGAAATGGGCATGAGCTACCACCTCCCCCGCGTCGTGGGGGTCACCGTGGCGGCGGACTGGATGCTCACGGGCCGGACGGTCACCTCCGAGGAGGCCGACCGTCGCGGGCTGGTGAGCGAGGTGGTCCCCCCTGAACGACTGGTCGACCGGGCGCTCGAGATCGCCGTCCAGATCTCCGAGCTCGCGCCACTCGGTGTCTACATGACAAAGCGAGCGCTGCAGGCCAACGTCGACGCTCCGAGCCTGGCCGCAGCCCTCGAAATCGAGAACCGGAACCAGGTGCTTGCGTACTCCACTGACGATGCCGCTTCCCGGCGCGCCCAACGGGCCCGCTGACACCGCCCCGCCTCAATCGTCCGCTCAGCACCCTGCCGGTCGACGTCCGGCAGCCCCAGGGACTCAGTCGATCGTCCTCCGACCGATCGCCGCAGGCGGCGTCGCGGCGGGCCGTTCAGGCGTCGAGCCCGAGCACGCTCGAGTCTCCTCGGTGGTGTTGACGTGCGGAAACGGATCCGCGGGCTCGGGCACCCCGATCGCTCGGCAGAGCGGCGCCCATCCGTCGCCGGTGTGCCACTCGACGAGCCGCTCGGCGGGAACCGCACGACGCACGTCGTCGAGATGCCTCGGGTAGGCAGCCTTGGACGCGGCCTCGTCCGCGGGGTCGACACCGTTCCGGGACACGATTCTGCGGACCGCGTCCATCCAGGCCAGCACGCCCGCCATGTCCGGATCCGCAGGTGATGGTCGATTGAACACTTGGAAGATCGTGCCGTGTGCGCTTCTCCACCAGGCGTCAGCATCGGCCCGTTGAGACAGGAGGACGACGGCATCGGGATACTCGTTCGCGATCTCCTCCCAGAACGCGACACTGGGCCAGTCCACGGTGGCGGCATAGCCGTTGAAGATCCGGTCCCAGTCGGGTCGGCCGTCGACCGCAGCGGCCCACAGCTCCATCTGCTCGGGTTTCCCTAGGACCTCGACCATGTGATGGCAGGGTGCCCCGAGCAACTGCTCGATCGCGAGCTTGAGTGAAAGCGTGCCGGTACGCCCGAACCCGGCCCCCACGATGCGCAGTGCCACGGCGATCCCCCATCGTTTCGACTCGGACACTGTGACCCGGCGAGGGCCCGGTGTCCACCGACGCTCGTGTCCGCAACGGCGGTGGCCACTCGCCGGGGTATTCCGGCGGGGAACCCAACGCGTCAGACGGCGCTCGGCGCCTGCTGCCGCAGTGTTCCGGTCCGTGAGACGAGCTCTCGGAACTTCGGCCGGCCGCCCGTCCGCAACACCGCCCGGCGATAGATGCGCGCCGCGAAGACCGCCATCCCGGCGGTGCCGGCAACCGAGATGAGCACCGATGCGACGAACTCCCACCAGGTGACCAGGTTGAGCCCGACCAGGACCGGCATGCAGAACGGGGCCGTCGGGGGAAGGTAGGCCAACACCTTGAATGCCACGTCGGCGTTGCCTGAGCTGGCCACCGTGATGGCGAAGATGTACCCCAGCAGGGCGGGGAGGCTCAGGGGCAGGGCGAGTGTCTGCACCTGGTCTTGGCGCTCGGCAGTCGACCCGGCCGCCGCGTACAGCCAGCAGTAGAAGGCATAGCCGAGGACCAGCCAGAGCAGCTGGCACCCGAGCACGAGTGGGGCCGTGCCGTGGAGCAGGTCCGAACCCACCGCCGCGCCCACCACGAGGGCAAAACTCACGATGAGCGCCGCCTGTCCGAGCGCCACGAGCCCGATCCCGAGCACCTTTCCCCCCAGAAGCTGCAGCGGTCGGAGAGCCGCGAGTAGCACCTCCACCACCCGGCTCGACTTCTCTTGCATGACCCCGATGAGGATCCACGTGTTGTATTGCTGGAGCATGACGAACAGGAGTATCAAGCCGACCACCGAGGGTGCGTTCGCCTTGCCCTTCGCGTGTGGCTCCAACGTCTCTATCGGTGCCGACCTCGTGTTCAGCACGGTCGCCGCTTGCGCGGGTGTAAGTCGAGCGATCGAAAAGGCCTTCAGCGCGCCCAGATATTCGGCGACGCTCTGCACGAGCGCGGGATCGGCGGGCGAGCTGCTCGAGCTCGCCGGTTGGTTCAGCACAATCCTTTCGTTGTCAACGATCGCGAACGCGGTCTTTCCTGAGCGCAGATCGCTCTTCGCGGACGCCAGGGATGGCTCGACGATGAACCGCACGCTGTCCTGATCCTCGGTTCCGGTGGTGTGGACGAACGCTCTGGTTTCAGCCGACAGTCCCCCCACGATCCCGACAGGCTGGGTCGTGAGACCGCTCCCCTTGTGAATGGACGGGATGATGATCGCCGCCGCGACCCCGATCAGGACGATGAGCGTTCCGACCCGGAAGATGCGGCCGCGGACACGTTGTTTGATCTCGCGCATCGCGACGATCCCGACGTCGCCGAATGCGTTCTCTGTCGATGTGCTGAGCCACGAACGAGTTCGTCGGTGTTCGGTTCGCGAGGCTCGACTCGTCGGGGGCGTCGCGTCCCCGGTGCTCCGGGCAACCCGTCGACGCCGTCGGATCAAATGGATCCAGACGCGGAGGGCGACGAGCACGGCGACGCCAACCCCGATGAACACGCCCTTCACGCCAGCGCCTCGCGGAACACCTCGGAGAGTCTGCGACGCTCAAACGAGAACTGGGTCACCTTCCCTGTCCGCATCGCCGCCCGCAGGACTTCGTCACTCTCGACCGAGTCCAGGAGGGCCAGGCGAACGGCGCCTCCGTCGACTTCGGAGACGGTCACCCCTGGGAGCCGTCGGGCCCAGTCCCCCGTCCGGTCCCCCTCCACCCGGACCACCAGTCTGCGGGCCCCACTGGACGCCAATTCGTCGACGGATCCCGACACCACCAGACGGCCATGGTCGATGATCGTCACCTCCTCACAGAGGTCCTCGACCTGGTCGAGCTGGTGACTGCTGAACAGCACGCAACACCCTTCCAGGGCCTGGTCGACGAGCACCCGGCCGATGGCGTCGATGCCGGCGGGGTCGAGACCGGACAGCGGTTCATCGAGGACCATCACCTCGGGGTCGTGGACCAAGGCCGCCGCCAACTGCACGCGCTGCTGGTTGCCGTGGGACAGCGTCTCCACCTTGTCCCGTTTGCGATCGGCGATTGCAAGTCGTTCGAGCCAATGGTCGGAAGCTCGTTGGGCGTCGGCGACGCTGAGCCCCCGCAGTCGACCCAGGTATTCGATCTGCTCGCCGACGAGCATCCCGGGGTACAGCCCCCGTTCCTCGGGCATGTAGCCGAACCGGCGCCGTGCTGCCTGCCCGACGAGCGCACCCTTCCACCGAACGGTCCCGGCTTCGAGGTCGGTCAGCCCAAAGATGGCCCGCATCGTCGTGGTCTTCCCGGCACCATTCGGACCGAGAAAACCGACGACCTTCCCAGAGGGCACGGAAAACGAGAGGTCATCGAGCGCCCTGAGCGTCCCGTAGGTGCGGCGCAACCCACTGAGTTCCAAGAGGTCGGCCACCGCTTGGGCAGGCTATTGCACCCGCTCCTCGCTCGGACCGGGTTGCTCCGACAACGACGGATCGGAGCAGCGGCCTGGGCTCTGGCCCTCAGGCTCGATCCCAGGGGCTGACCTCGAAGCGACGTCGCGCGAGTGAGGCGTCCCTTGCGTGCTGGTCGGCTTCTGGCCGATCAGAGCAGGACCCAGTGGATGTGTGCTCTAGGCCGCATGCCGGGCTTCGCGGTTCCCCCCGGACCCATCTCGGTGTGGCACCTTGGTCGCTTCGAGCACGGTCAGCCCGCTTCCACGCAACTGACTGAGGAACTCCCAGAACTCGCCTTCGGTCATAGTCAGCGAGGTGCGGGGAGTGATGCGGCGAAACACCTCGAACACCGACCGCTCGCGTACATGATCCTGCGGCCAGATAGTGAACTCGTAGTCAAAGCGGTTCGGGGGCATGCGCCTCTTCTACCCGCCAAGGGAAAGGATCATGCGCCCTCGTTCGAGGTTCACCTCCGAAGCTCAGACCAGGATGGATACGTCTACAGTCGGAAGTGACAGTGGCGTGACCTTTCAGACATCGTCCGCTTTCACACCCCAGGATCGCCCCTCCCGAGTTCCATCCGATTCATCAGCCGTGGCCGTGGGTGCCCGATGAGCGGAGAGCGATCGTTTCCAAGGAACACCGAATCAGGACCGGAAGGAGATCGAACGAATGCCGTCAGCGCCGTCGAACGAGGAAGAAGCGCTGTTGCATGCATTGACGGGTCAACGCGAGCGCATCTTCGAGGCCCTCCGGGGCCTCGAAGATGCCGACCTCCGGCGTCCGGTCCTTCCGTCCCGCTGGACCTGCCTCGGCCTGGTGAACCACTTGTCCTTGGACGTGGAGCGCTTCTGGTTTCAGGCCGTCATCGCTGGGGACCAAACGGCCGTCGAAGATGCCCTCGACTCATCGGTCAATGCCTGGGACGTAGGTATCGAGGACTCCGCCGAGGCGGTGCTCCAGCGGTACCGGAGCAACATCGAACGTGCCAATTCGATCATCACCGGCGTCGACTCTCTCGATGCAGCCCCGGCATGGTGGCCGGAATTCTTCGAATCGTGGCGGCTCGACAGCGTCCGAGAGATCATGCTTCACGTCATTACTGAGACCGCCGCGCACACCGGACACCTTGACGCGGCGCGCGAATTGATCGACGGTAAGCAGCACCTGGTCCTCACCGAGTGACGCTGCGGGTGGGCCAGATGACGACACCCCTCGACCACAAAGCGGACTCGAACCGAACAAGAGCAGAACTGCGGAACCGAGCGACGACGGACCGGCACGATAGGGGCTCACTCGGTGGGTTCATCCGGCCGGTCCTATGCTCCGCCTGGACCAGCCGGTTTGGCACCCTCGAATTGCTGTGATCCACCCGAGGGCCTACCGACGAATGTGATGAGTAGCCAGCCAACTAAGGAGTTCACCGCTCGTGATTGCCATCTACATCGTGACCAAGAACATGACTCTTGAGCAGCACACCAAGGGCCGAGATCGCCTCCGTCAGGCTGAGGCACCTGAAAGCGCCATGAAGCTCCACTCATGCTTCGGCGAAGATGGCCAGCTTCAGGTTTTCGATGTCTGGGAGAGCCAGGAGGCCTTCGACGAGTTCCTGAAGTATCTCGGGCCGATCATGGAGGAGCTGGGAATCGAACTGGCGCAACCGCCCGTCATCATGCCGATTGTGGACCTTGTCCAGCAATAGCGGCTGAATCCCACGAGGACCATGATTTCGGTGGCGATGCTCGGGGTCTGAGATTGGCCGACGGAGCCCACCAGAGACCACGCTGGCGACGTATGGTGCCGCTGATGGTGGAAGTGTGACCCGGAGATGGGCCTGGTGAGGGGAGGCCAACACCTTCGGCTCACCGCCCTTGCCGCGGTGGCCATCGTCGCGGCCGGATGCTCGGTATCACCGAGCTCCCACGCTCCTCGGAGCACCAGCAGCACCGGCGCGGCCGCGTCGCCCACGACCTCCTCGGTCCGAGGCGCGAAGAACTTGATCATCTCCGACACGGTGCGGACACAGCTGATCGCCGCAGTGGCGGCGCAGATCCGAGTTGCCCCCTCCGAATACAGCGGCCTAAGGCAGGGGCTGACCTACTACGCCGTCGACACGACCACCGAGACCTACTGGGCGGGCGCGCAGATGGTGCCCGCGCCGTCCCCTAATCCCAACCAGCCCACACAGGCCCAGGTGTCCTCGCAGGACGAGGGCTCCTACTACATCTTCGAGAAGCCGCGGGGCGGCCCGTGGGAGGTCTACGCGACGGGCGGCACTACACAGCTCGGGGCGTGCGGGATCACCGTCCCGCCGGCGATCCTCCAGGGTTGGGGCTGGCCGTCCGGCACTTGCCGCGCCCCTGGTTCCTGATCCCACCGGCTCGCGCCCCATACCTGGCCGGCTCTTCCTCGCCTCTCCGGTCCCAATGGGAAACCTGGGAGGATTTTGTCTCTGCCCCGCGACCCGCACCCCTTCGAGAACCTCACTGTCAGGGAGGTCGAGGTGCCGGTTCGCGCACTGTCCAAGTTCGAGTCGCTCATCGGTGTGGAGCGCTACGGGCTCTTCAGGCAGGCCACTGCGATCGCGAGCCAGCAGCTTCGGGAGACCACCGTCTGGAACGTGAGTTCGACGGCCGCCGGCGGAGGAGTCGCCGAGATGCTGGAGGTACTTGTCGGTTACACACTCGACGCGGGAGTCGACATCCGTTGGCTCGTAATGAGCGGCGACGCCGAGTTCTTCCGCGTCACGAAGCGGATACACAATCGCCTCCACGGGGCACACGGTGACGCTGGAGAGCTCGGGTCGAGCGAGTCGGGCCACTACGCGGACGTCACTGCAGCGAACGCCGTGAGCATGAGGAGTCGCGTGCGAGCAGGCGACGTGATCATTCTGCACGATCCTCAGACGGCAGGAATGGCGACCCAGCTCGCCGAGGCTGGAGCTCATGTGGTGTGGCGATGCCACGTCGGTAGCGAGACGACAAACGACTGGACCGACCAAGCGTGGGCGTTTCTGCGTCCCCACCTGGCTCCGTGCGAAGCGCACGTCTTCTCCCTGCGCAGGTACATCCCGTCGTGGATCGACGAGTCCAAGTCATGGGTGATCACTCCATCGATCGACCCGTTCTCGGCAAAGAATGAGGACATGGCGGAGATCGACGTCATTCACACGCTTCGCCACATCGGCCTGCTTCCCAAAGGCGGAGACGACTCCATGGGGACCTTCACACGGCGCGACGGAAGAAGAGGGATCGTCCGACACCGAGCGTCCATCCTGTCCGCTGACGGCTCATCACTGGAGCCGGGCGTCCCGTTAGTCGTTCAGGTGTCGAGATGGGACAGGCTGAAGGACATGGCCGGGGTGATGCGGGGTTTCGCCTCATCGGTGGCACCGAACGTCGACGCAGACCTGGTTCTGGTGGGTCCCTCGGTGAGCGAAGTGACCGACGACCCCGAGGGTGCCGAAGTGTTCGCAAACTGCGTGGCCACCTGGGAGGCACTGCCTCCGGCCGCCCAGCGCCGCATCAGGTTGGTGACCTTGCCAATGCAGGACATCGACGAGAACGCGGCAATGGTGAACGCCCTCCAGCGACACTCCACGGTGATCGTACAGAAGAGCCTGGCTGAGGGTTTCGGGCTGACCGTCGCCGAAGGGATGTGGAAGTCGAAGGCGGTCGTGGCCTCGAACGTCGGTGGGATCACCGAACAGATCGCGCCCGGAACGGGTCTCCTTATCGACGATCCAACGGACCTTTCAGCGTTCGGAGAAACCCTCGCCGCGCTTCTTGTCCGCCCTGACAAGATCGATGAATTCGGCACGCGTGCGCGTCAGCACGTCCTCGATGGCTTCGTTGGGGACAAGCACCTCATGAACTACGCACAGCTCGTCGGATGGCTTTTGTCAGGATCACCTGCACGTTCCAATCCGTGACCAACGGTGTTTGCTGTTAGCGGCTACGACCATTGGACACCGGACTGCGCTTGTGGGCGCTTTCCTTTCCCGTTGCTGTTGACGTTGTTCTTCTACCTCTTGCGGAGGGAGACGGACGAAGTTTGCCGAAGCTGACGAAGAGGCGATCAAGGTCCTGGCCGGCGCGCTTCGTCCCGAGCTGCTCGAGGTCACCGGTGTTGGCCCCGTGTCGCAGCGAGCGCCCTGTGCGCATGGTCACATCCGGAACGGTGCCGATCGGAGGCCGCGTTCGCCAAACTAGGCGGGTCGCCCCCATCGAAGCATCATCGGGTCAGACCACTCGTCACCGGGGGAACTGCTACGGCGGTCGTCGCGCAGGCACGTACCCCCCGGTTCCTGCCCGACCGTCCCCTTGGCGGGCGGCTTTTCATTCTTCGGATGTGATCCGCTCCGCCCTATGAACACTCAAGAGAGGCGACACGTGGCGTCGCCACGGGAGCGATGCCCAAGACGGCGGCGCGGTTGACAGGGCACTTGGCGGCTGCTTCAGTTCAACACCAGGTTCAAGGGGGGGGACAAACATGACCACCACGGAGGAACCGCCGTCGGCCTCGGCCGAGCTGGAGGCGGACATTCGTCAACTGCACTCGCTGGGCTATGCCCAGGAACTCCGGCGGCGGATGAGCGGCTTCTCCAACTTCGCCGTCTCCTTCACCATCATTTCCATCCTCTCGGGGTGCCTGACGGCCTACGGGATCGCGATGACAAACGGTGGCCCGGTCGACATGACATGGGGGTGGATTTTCGTTGGGTTGATGACGTTGATCGTGGGCCTCGGCATGGCCGAGGTGTGTTCGGCGTATCCCACCGCCGGCGGCCTCTACTACTGGTCGGCCAAGCTGGCCAAGCGCAATGGCCCGGCCTGGAGCTGGTTTACCGGATGGTTCAATCTGCTCGGGCAGGTGGCCGTCACCGCCGGGATCGACTACGGGTTCTCCCTTTTCTTCAACGCGTTCCTCAATTTGACCACCGGTTGGGCTGCCACGCCCGGGCACACCTTGCTCATCTACGCGGGCATCCTCATCCTGCACGCCGGGCTCAACATCTTTGGTGTCCGGGTGGTTGCATTCCTCTCCGATGTCAGCGTGTGGTGGCACATCCTTGGTGTCGTGCTGATCGTCACCGTCCTCCTGGCCGTTCCGGCGCACCACGCCTCGACCTCGTTCGTCTTCACCAGGCTTGTGAATGAGACCGGGTACCACAACCGGTTCTACGTCTTCATGATCGGGCTGCTCCTGGCGCAGTACACATTCACCGGTTACGACGCCTCGGCCCACATGACCGAGGAAACTCACAACGCGGCCTTGGCGGGACCGAAGGGGATTGTCCGCTCGATCTGGGTGTCGCTGATCGCTGGCTTCGTACTGCTCGTTGGTATCACCTATGCGATCACCAACAACTACAGCTCAGCCCTCGTGTCGAAGACAGGGGTACCCCCGGTGCAGATCTGGATCGACGCCATCGGGCGCCACGGCGGAGAGTGGCTCCTCGTCGTGGCAATGGTCGCCCAGGCCTATTGCGGCATGGCGTCTGTCACCGCCAACTCCCGGATGATCTACGCCTTCTCCAGAGACGGTGCCATCCCGGGATCACACTTCTGGCACCACATCAATCCTCGTACCCGCACGCCAAGTCGAGCCGTCTACTTCGCCGTGGTGTTCGCCTTCATCTTGGCCATACCGTCGATTTGGAGCTCCGTGGCCTATGGGGCCGTGATCTCGATCTCGGTGATTGGGCTCTACATCGCTTATGTCATCCCGACGCTCCTACGTCGCCTGGCTGGCGACAGCTTCAAGCCTGGACCTTGGCACCTCGGAAGATGGAGCACCTTGGTGGGATGGGTTGGCGTGGCTTGGGTCGGGATCATCACCGTTCTCTTCGTGCTCCCCACGGCCAGCCCTATCACCTGGCACGACTTCAACTACACACCGGTGGCGGTTGGGGTCGTCCTGCTCTATGCCGGAGTTTTCTGGCTGGTGAGCGCCCGCAAGTGGTTCAAGGGTCCCCGGCCCCAGGGTGACGAGACGCGGCTCGAGGAGATCGAGAGGGAACTCCAAGTCATCGAGTCCCTCGAGGTGGAGCTGGACCGCACGACGTGAGCGAACCACAGGAGGCGTGGTCTCTCTCGAGGAGCTGTGCCGCCTGGTGGAGAACAACGAGGTCGACACCGTCCTTCTCGCCATCACCGACGCTGTTCGAGCACAGTGACATCGCCCGATGCGCCTTCGGGGACGACGTCGTGGAGCATTACCCCAACATGGCAACGATCGAACTGGCCGCCTTCGAGTCGTGCGTGACCGACTGGGAGCGATTCCGCGGCTTTGAACGCCTGTGAGCGCCGACGCACCGGTCGTCAACCCGACCACCGGCGTGCCGTTCACCCGGGTCCACCAGGCCGACGAGAGCGAGGTGGATCTAGCCATCGATCGGGCGGGCCGAGCCCAGGCCCATTGGGCACAAACCGCCCCGGCCGACCGGGCCCGCCTGCTGCGCAGGTTCGCCCAGGCGGTCGATGCGGCGGTCGAGGAACTGGCGCAGCTGGAGGTGGCCAACTCCGGGCACACCGTGACCAATGCACGGTGGGAGGCCGGCAACGTGCGCGACGTGCTCGACTACTACGCGGGCGCGCCGGAGCGTCAGCTTGGCCGACAGATCCCGGTGCCCGGCGGGATCGACGTGACCTTCAAGGAGCCGCTCGGGGTCGTCGGATTGATCGTCCCGTGGAACTTCCCTATGCCCATCGCCGGGTGGGGGCTCGCCCCGGCGCTCGCGGCCGGCAACACGGTCGTACTGAAGCCGGCCGGCCTGACCCCGCTAACCGCGCTGAGGCTGGGCGAGCTGGCACGCTCGGCAGGGATCCCCGAAGACGTGTTCCAGGTGGTGACCGGGAAGGGCTCCGTCGTCGGTCAGCGGTTCGTCACACACCCGACCGTCCGTAAGGTCTGCTTCACCGGATCGACCGAGGTGGGCAAGCAGGTCATGGCGGGCTGCGCCGAGCAAGTCAAGCGGGTCACCCTCGAGCTCGGAGGGAAGAGCGCCAACATCGTCTTCGCCGACTCCGACATCGAGCGGGCCGCTGCAACCGCCCCCTACGGCGTCTTCGACAACGCCGGACAGGACTGCTGCGCCCGGTCGCGGATCCTTGTGGAGCGGTCCGCCTTTGACCGTTTCATGGCTCTGCTCGAGCCGGCGGTGACCGGGCTCAAGGTGCTTGACCCCGCCCTCGAGGAGAGCGAGATGGGGCCGTTGATCAGCGACGAGCACCGAAACAAGGTGGATGGATACGTGCCCGATGATGCGCCGGTGGCGTTCCGAGGAACCGCGCCCGAGGGACCGGGGTTCTGGTTCCCGCCAACCGTGCTCGCACCGGTAACCGAGGACTCGGTGCAGTTCCGAGAGGAGATCTTCGGCCCGGTCGTCGTGGTGATCCCGTTCGAGGACGAGACCGACGCGATCAGGATGGCCAACGACAGCCCCTACGGTTTGTCGGGCTCCATCTGGACCCGTGACGTCGGACGAGCACTTCGGGTCGCCCGCGCGGTGGAATCCGGCAACCTGTCGGTGAACTCGCACTCCTCGGTCCGGTACTGGACTCCCTTCGGCGGTTTCAAGCAGTCGGGGCTGGGACGTGAGCTCGGCCCAGACGCGCTCGACTCTTTCACCGACACGAAGAACGTGTTCATCTCCTCAGACTGACGATGCCCGGAAGACTCGTTGTGAAGATCGCCGTCATCACCGGTGCCGCCAGTGGGATCGGCAGGGCGAGTGCGGTGACGCGGCCGACCTGGCCGGCGAGGCCGTCGAAGAGGTGGCGAAGCTGGTCACCGTAGCTCCAGGCGGGGCGAAGCTGTCATCTGAGCCGACGCTCTAATGGCAGGCCCAGCGCATCTTGCCGGCTCTCGTTCAGGCCGGAGATCTGCCGGGGTGGGTGCCTTGCTCGGCTTTGCGCAACTCGTAGTTTTCGAAGGCCTTCTGGACCATGGGCCGGCGCCGGGCGTCGGGAAGCCGCAACGCATAGTCCGGGTCAGACTCCCCAGCGGACGACATCAGATGCATCAGGTGCGCGGTGGTGATGTGCGCCTGAAAGCCCTGGACATCCTGCATCTGATTGACGGCCATCTTGGTCATTCGAAGCTGGAAGGGGTCGTTGT